>DAHVAL010000020.1:0-233 GCA_027314645.1 Nitrospirota bacterium | reverse complement strand
CCCGATCGGCTTCCACATGGAAATGGCCTATGGTGGATCGGCTGTTAACGGGGTGAGCATGCCCAGTACGGGTTCAACAGCGACACAGATCGTCGGAAATGGAGGCTGGAATTCCGGGGCCGGGGCCAATACGATCTGGGATATCGAATCGGGGGGACTCATCAATAATTGGATCTCCTTCTGGGTTCAACCCGGAAATGGGGCTTCCCCTGGGGCTTTCGGCATCGTCAAGC
>DAHVAL010000001.1:109204-203294 GCA_027314645.1 Nitrospirota bacterium | reverse complement strand
AGGCGGGAAGCCGACGGCTCTTATGCCGCGAGATGGATCCACTGGCCATCCGAAACTTTCGGGCCGTCCGGGCCGGTTTGCCGGAAACCGAAGGGCTTCGGACCACCCTCGCTCGGGAATCCTCCGCGTTCGGCGTCTCGGTTCCCTTAAGAGAGGACCGTCAACGGCTCCTTGCCGGGTGATTCCTCGCATGTCTCAAGGGGCGGGTCCTCAATCCGGCTCCCGATCCAGGACACAGCAGTGGGGGGCGTCCTCCCCCGGGGTGAAGGGCGTCAGAACCTGTCCCGTCGTGGAATTGGGGCGAAAAGTGGTGCAGCCTTTCAACCCCAGGGAATAGGCGAGGTCGTACACCTCCCGAAACGCCTCGAACCGGATGGATTCGCTCACGTTGATCGTCTTCGAAACGGAATTGTCCACGAATGGGCTGACGGCGGCCATCATATCCAGGTGCGCCCTCACGGGGAGCTCGGGGCCCGACACGAAGGCGGGAGGAAGGCTGTCGGCCTTCCCCTTCGCCTCCTGGAACAGCCGGACCGCATAATCCCTCAGGATGAATTCCCGGGCCGCGCCCGATTCGAGGGAGATCTCCCTTCGATACAACGGGGAAAAAACCGGCTCGATCCCGCTGGACACGTTCCCGGAAAGAAGGCTGATCGTTCCGGCCGGGGCAATGGCAATCAGGTGGCTGTTTCGGATTCCGTAGGAGGCGATCCCGTCTTGGATATCGGGCGGGAGCTCCCTGATGAATCGTCCTTCCAGGTACCGCTCCCGATCGAAGACAGGAAAAACCCCCTTTTCCCGGGCCAGCGAGATCGAGGCCCGGTAGGCGGCGCGGGAGATGGTCTCCATCGCCTCCGAAGCCCACCTTAGGGACTCGGGACTCCCGTACCCGATCCCGAGGAGGACCAAGGCATCCGCCAACCCCGTGATTCCGAGGCCGATCCGCCGGGTTTTCCGGACCACCTCGGCCTGGGCGGCAAGGGGAAAGCGGGAAAGATCGATGACGTTATCGAGGAAGCGGACCGCGGCCGACACCGTTTCGACCAGGCGTTCGGTCTCAAGCCTGGCCCGGGGAGAGAAAGGGCTGCTGATGAACTGCGTCAGATTGATCGATCCCAGGTCGCAGGCCCCGTATGGCGGGAGGGGAACCTCTCCGCAGGGGTTGGTGGTGGTGATCCGCTCCCGATACCAGAGATTGTTCATCCCGTTGATCCGATCGATGAAAAGGACCCCGGGTTCGGAGAACCGATAGGTGGCGTCGAGGATGCGATTCCACAGATCCCGGGCCCGGATTTTCCGGAGGACCCGGCAGGGAACCGGTCCCGAACTTCCGCTCCATTCCCGGTGAACGGTCTCTCCCCCCCCGTCGAGGTTCGAGGAAGGGAAAACGAGGAGCCATTCTCCGTCTTTCTTGACCTGGGTCATGAAATCGTCGGTGACCTGGACCGAGAGATTAAAATGCCGAAGACTTCCGGGCTGCTGCTTGGCCAGGACAAACTCAACGATATCGGGATGATCCAGGCGAATGGACGCCATCATCGCTCCCCTCCGGGATCCCGTCGAGAGGATGGTTCCGCACATCGCGTCCCACAACTCCATGAACGACACGGGGCCCGAGGCCACCGTTCCCGCCCCCTTCGTCCGGGTGCCCCGGGGGCGCAGGGTGGAGAAGTCGACGCCGATCCCGCCCCCATGCTGCATGGTGACCGCCCCCTCTTCCAGGGCCCGGAAGATCCCTGGGATGGAATCTTCGACCACGCCCATGACGAAGCAGTTGAACAGGGTCACCGTCCGGTCGGTGCCGGCTCCCGCCAGGATCCGGCCTCCCGGCAGGAACCTGTAATCCTTGAGAATCGCGCGGAATCGGCTCTCCCAGATTCCCCGATCCCGGGGTTCAACGGACGAGACCGCCCCGGCAATGCGCCTGTGGGAATCCTCGACGGACCGCTCGGGGGGACCCGATCGCGGCATGTCCCGATACTTCGATTCCCACACCAAGGTCTGAAAGTCGCCCGTGCCGCTTGAGGCTTCAGCCATAAGAGAATCCTCTCGACATCCAAAGGTCCGAAAATCTGCGTTCCCGGATCAGAACGGCACCGGGGGTTGAGTCCATATAATGCTGTAAATTCCAAGTTGGCTTGAAATTGAAAAAGGCCACTGTCTTCCCCGAGAATGGGTGTTGTCCAGACAACCTATTCTCAACAAGGAGGAAGAACAATGGCCAATATTAACGTTACCCTGAATCCGGATCTTTTGCCAAATCTTCTGTCCGATGATGGCGAAGGAATGAAAAAGCTGGTCGAATCGGTGTTGAACCAGGTTCTGGAAGCCCAGATGGCCGAGCATCTGGGGGCGGATCGTCATGAACGCTCGAGCGATCGGACCGGCTACCGAAACGGATACCGGGAACGACAACTGACGACACGGGTGGGAACCCTGATCCTTCGAGTTCCCCAAACCCGGGACGGAAATTTTTCGACGGACTTGTTCCGACGCTACCAGCGCTCTGAACAAGCCCTGGTCTTGGCGCTGATGGAGATGGTGGTCCAGGGAGTCTCGACCCGTAAGGTCACGCATATCACGGAAGAGTTGTGCGGCGCCCAGTTTTCGAAGTCCACGGTGAGTTCCCTGGCCACGGGTCTTTCGGCCCGGGTCAACCATTGGCGAAACCGTCGGCTGAAGGACCCGTATCCGTTCCTCCTGCTGGATGCCCTGGTGATCCATGTCAGAAAGGACGACAGCGTGGTTCCGGTCGCTGCCTTGATTGCGACCGGAGTTTCGGAAGAAGGGCAACGGGAGATCCTGGGACTCACCCTGGGAGACAGCGAAAACGAGACCTCGTGGGACGACATGCTGCGGGATCTCAAGAGCCGGGGACTTTGGGGGGTGGACCTGGTGGTCTCCGATGACCACAAAGGGCTCAAAAAAGCCGTTCAGAGACATTTTCAGGGCGTCCGATGGCAACGATGCCAGGTGCATTTTCTCCGGAATATTCTGGGTCATGCCCCGGCCTCCCAACGAGGGCCCCTGGCACTGGCCCTGGGACGCTTGTTCCGAGCCGATACGAAAGAAGAGGCCCGAGTCCTCAAAAACGAGATCCTCGACTCCTTTTTAAAGAAGGCGCCGAAGTCGATGGATTGTCTCGAAGAAGGCTTTGAGGAATCGCTCACGATTTTGTCCTTTCCCCGAAAGTATCGTGTCAGGCTCAGAAGCACGAACTCCCAGGAACGACTGAATGAAGAGGTCCGAAGACGGGAACGCGTGATCCGGATCTTCCCCAACGAAGACTCGGCCATCCGACTCATTGGAGCCCTTCTCTCGGAGTTCCACGAACAATGGAGCACGGGGAAGAAATACTTCGACATGTCCGAATACCAGGAGTGGAGAAAACAGGAACCGCTCAAAATCCCTTCCCTCCTTTCGGTCGTCGAATGATCGATGAATCCCATGTCTCGGGAAGAAAATTTACAGCAACTTTAGGACTTGACCCGTTGTTGTATATTTTATCGAGAGGAATTGACCATGTTTCAACTGTGGCTTTGTCTTTTATTACCGATTTTTTAACTTTTTGGGGAACACTAAGAACGGTATCGATCATATTATCAGTCTGATCATAAAGTTGATTTGTCGAGTTATTCTCCTTCTTGCCATGCATCCTAATTCATGCCGTGAGTTCTCCATAATAGTCTTCAGGCAATTATTTCGTTAATTGCTGCACTGATGGATTCCAAATCTCTAGCCTCGTAATGCTGTTTTATCGTAAGATCTCTTGCCGTCCTTTCAATCGGAAACCAGACTTCCTCTTGTGCCCTTATTCTATGAGGGAGAGCCAGCTATTTCATCCTCTCCACCAAATCCTTTGCCCCCAAATGCGTATATCTCGACAACATCTGAAGGGTCTTGTGTCCGGTAATCGTTCTGACTTCCATCGTATCAAAACCCTTCTCGAAAAGGCGACTGGTGGCCTCGTGCCGGAAGTCATGGAAGTGAAGATCTTCAATCCCCACCATTTTGCCGAAATCGGCAGAGAATCTTCAAACGGATCCAATAATCCGCTTCGAGAGGTCGGAAAGTATCAGGATAGCCTCACGGGTATCCTCCTAATACAAACCTCGCTCGTTCACGACGCAGCATCTCGTAGGGAGTCATGAAACGTATGTTCAGACCGCCGCATACGTTCGGAATCTTGATCCGCTTGATGGAATTGCTCGGCACTTCATGGGTAACTACGACATGTGCGCCCGCCAGTGCATGAGCGATTAAATAATAGTCGGCTACCTGCATGAAGGTGTTAATGGCGACAGCCTCATAGTGTTGACTCATGACCCACTGGCTCACCCGTCCGAACTGCGCTGCCACCTGTGCGTCGGTGGTACGAAATAGTCCTTGGCCATTACTATGCGCCCAATCGGTAAGTTCGTCGCTGCCCGCCTCGATTTCGTCGGCTACCTTGTCAATGCTGAATACTTGCCCAAGGGATTTCTGTTCGATAAGCCAATCCCAGAATGCTGGGCAGAAATCCAAACCGTAATGCAGGTTCTTGGCCTGAATGAACACGTTTGCATCGAGTAAATAACTCATGACATCACACCCAGCTCGCGAGCTGCGGTATAGAATGTTTCCGTTTTGCGCAAGCCGAGCAGACGAAAAGCATCCTGAAACAGTGTCTGTCCCTCTAGAGCGCTTGCAACCAAAGCTCGAGCGAAGCGTTTACCAGTACGCGCGCCTAATGTGCGGTAGAAGTCTCCTCCGCCACTAGCACGTTCAATACCTTGCAGCCGTTCGACCTCCGAATGATAGAGCTGCCACAGCGTCGGTTCATCGATCTGGTTTGCATCGAACAGACGACGCAGCGCCACCAATGTGCTCACCTTGAATTTCCGTGCAAGACGTTGGATCTCACCTTCGATCAATGTATCGTGATTGATCGCCCGCAGCGTCTCATCGAGCGGCATCAACAGTTCTGCCGCCACTCGGTTGCACCAGCGCTCGATGGCCAGATCGGGCACTCTACCCGCCTGTGTATCCGACACGCCGCTTTTGCCCAACAACAAGTGAGCGAGTTCATGCGCCAACGTGAACATCTGCGCCGACTTGCTATCTGCAGCGTTGAGAAATATCAGCGGAGCAAGGTCGTCGGCCAGTGCAAAGCCACGAAACTCCTCAACATCAAGTTTGCGATGGCTATTGGCGCCGACAACAGAGCTACCCATCACCAAAACGCCGGCATCCTCGGATTTGGCAATCAATTGCCTCAGTGCATCAGTCCATGTTGGCAACCGCTGGCGTTCGGCAATCGAAAGGGCTAGCACTTCACGCAGGTGTTCAGCCGCATCCTCGGGAGACGCCTGAATATTGCCACTGCCCACCCAATCCATGACCGTTAAGCCATGCCATTGTGCGTATTCCCGGAACCACTCCTGCCTTTGCTGACTCAAATAAAGCGTATCGAGCAGATCGGCCGATGGCGCGGCCAACGGCGCATCGCGATGTGTGCGAAAGTCCGGCACTGGTAGTGCAATCTGAGGAGGCTCAAGAAGGAAGAAATAACCGAACGGGGTATGGGTAAATCGAGCGAAAGCCTCCAGTTGCTTGAGCGTCGGTTGCGCTTCACCTTCCCGCCATTGGGACCACTTAGGAAACCGGCGGGCAAGCGCCACCTCGGAAAGACGTGTGCGTTCTGCGGCCCAGCGCAGGACAGCGATGGAGGGAGAAACCTGCATACTCATGGGCACCTTGTCTCCAAGGGGTCTTGAAGATCCGGAGAAATCTTTTGGCTCATTTCAACAACTCCGCTAAGTCCTCAGCTTTCAGGTGAGTATACCTTTTTAACATCTGCAATGTCTTATGGCCCGTAATAGCCGCCACCTGCATGGGGTTCAGGCCCTTCTCGAAGAACCGACTGGTAGCCTCATGACGGAGGTCGTGGAACGTCAGGTCTGCAAGGAAGGACTCATCCGGCTTTTCCCCTTTCTCCTCGCGGTCCTTCTCATAGATGGCACGCGCTCGGGTGAGAGCACGGATAAAAGCATGGGTGATCGAATCCGGCTCCATCCCCCATACTTTCCCGTCAATCCTCCGGGGGAGATTGGATAGGATTCGGATAGCCTCCATCGAAAGCGGGACGATCCGCTTTTCCCCGTTTTTTGTTTCGGGAAGGGTTGCCGTCCTCTTTTTCAGGTCCACCAAGTCCCAGGTCATCCCGGCAATCTCCGACCGGCGCATACCCGTTTCCAGAGCGAATCGGACGATATCGGAAAGGACAGGAGACTCTGAGGCAGAGTTGATTCGGTCCAGTTCTCCGGGAAGAAGGCGACGATCCCGTCCCTTGGGAAGTTTTGGTTTCCGGATCTGGGAGACGGGATTGACCAATCCCCCCATCCCCCAATCCTTGATCGCGGTATGAAAAAGACGAGACAAGATTCCGAGTTCGTGACTGACAGTCTTTGGTGACACCGATTTTAGCCGCTCATCCCGGTATTTGGCCAGATCGGATCCCTGTATCGAAGAAATAAATCGTGCGGCTAAAGGAGTTCTTTTCCAGATTCTGATCAAGGAGGCATATTGAACTGCCCCTTTTTGACAACTTGTGACTTCCCGTTCGTATCGATCTAAGGCTTCATCTAGGGTTGTTTTTTCGGCCTCGGCTCGGGAAACGAAAATTCCCCGGGCCATTTCCGACTCGACCGTGGCCGCCCAAGCTTCGGCCTCCGCTCGGGAATTGAAGGTCTTCCGCTGGACAGGATATCCCTTGCGACGGATCTGGGCCCGCCATTGCAGATCGCCCCGCTTGTCGAACGTCGCCACTGGAACACCTCCCGAAGACAATCACTATTCTTCGGAACTCAGTGTTCCAAAATTGTTCCAAAAAGTCAATTTTTGAGGAAGATTTTAAAAGGACAATAGAGGATGATGGCTTTGGTATTGGTGGAGGGTAGGGGATTTGAACCCCTGACCTTCAGGGTGCGATCCTGACGCTCTCCCAACTGAGCTAACCCCCCTCGTCACATCGCTTGAGACTAGCATAACCACCTGACCACATCAATTAAAGTTCCAGAGGACATGGCGGCCGGAAATTCTGAGGCGCCCTTGGGAAAGACCCTCCAAGGCTTCGATGTAGGTCTCGTGCTCGACCGGCAGGAGACGCTCGGTCAAGGTTTCTTCCGTGTCTTCGGGGTAGACCGGGACACTCTTCTGCAAAATCACCGGCCCGTGATCCATCAGAAGATCCACGAAATGGACGGTCACTCCCGTCACCCGGACGCCGTACTCCAGGGCTTGACGCTGCGCGTGAAGGCCCGGAAATGCCGGAAGGAGAGAGGGATGAATATTGAGAATCCTGTCGGGAAAGGCTCCGATCAGAACAGACCCCACCAAGCGCATATAGCCGGCAAGCGCGATCGCCTCCACACCCCTCTCTTTTAAAAGCGACAGGATCGCCCGTTCGTACTCTTCCTTCGTCGGATAGGTTTTTGGCTTGAACAGGACGGCTTCAAGACCCTCCTGCCGAACCTTTTCCAGGACCGGAGCCACTTCCTTGTCGGACACCAAAAGAACCGGTTCGACATCGGGAAGCCTCCCCGAGCGAACCGCCAAAAGAATGGCCATGGCATTCGATCCCCTCCCCGAGGCGAAGATGGCCAGACGAAGAGGTTTACGCCCGGACATAGCGAACCTCCTGGGAACCCGGGATCACCTCGCCGATGCGCCAGAATGTTTCACCCCGGGAGGACAACAGGTCTTCAAGGGCGGAGGAGTGTTCAGGCGAGACGATCACGACCAGTCCGATCCCCATGTTGAAGACGCGGAGCATCTCCTCCTGATCGATCCCGCCCACGGTCCGGATGTGCTCGAACAGGGGAGGAACCGGCCAGGATCCGAGAGAGACTTGTGCGGACACATTGTCCGGAAGAATGCGGGGAATGTTTTCGGTCAACCCCCCTCCCGTCACGTGGACGAAGGCCCCCACGGGAAGGCGGGCCCGGATGGCCGCCATGAGGCGCACATAAATGCGGGTCGGGGCGACCAGTAGGTCCCCCCATGTGGACCCGGGAGCAAACGGGACCGTGGCCTCCGGATCAAGCGGCTCATTTTCAAGAAGGACTTTTCTGGCCAGGGAAAACCCATTCGAATGAAGCCCTGAGGAGGCGACCCCCCAGATGTGGTCGCCCGGACGAAGCGACGCTCCGTCAATGATCTTCTTCCGATCGGCGATCCCCACGCAGAAGCCGGCAAGATCAAAGTCTCCCGGCGCATAAAGACCCGGCATTTCAGCGGTTTCCCCACCTAAAAGGGTCATGTCCGCTTCAAGGCACCCCTGAACGATCCCTTCCATCACCGGGAGGGAGGCCTCGATCTCGAGGCGGCCAGTCGCAAAATAGTCGAGAAAAAAGAGCGGATCGGCCCCCATGACGGCGATATCGTTCGCACACATGGCCACGAGATCGATTCCCAGGCCAGAGAACTTCTTTGCCCATCGGGCCACCAGGAGCTTCGTCCCGACCCCGTCCGTTCCGGACACGAGAACGGGATCCTCGTAACGGCCGAAATCCGGCCGGAAGACCCCCCCGAACCCTCCGATCCCGGACACAACTCCCGCCCTGCCAGTCCGCTTGGCCAACGGTTTGATCGCGTCGACCCACCGGTTTCCCCGGTCGATGGAAACTCCCGCCTTGGCGTACGCTCCCTCCTCCTCCTTTTCCGGCAAAATCATTCTCCCTCTCAAATATTATTAATTTTTACTAATATTGATTTGAATCTGGTGGATTTTTCTGGAACTATATACATGTTCTGAGGTGTCGCTGATCATATCCCAAACGACTTGGGATCAACAACCATGGCTATAAGGCAAAAAGACAGGGCATATCCACGATGAATTTCTTGGGATGCAATGCTCCTCGCGTTCTTGTCTTCCTCGGGTTTTTCCTGGGTTCCCTGTCCCTTTCCTCCTGCGGAAACGGGAACCTGCTGGGAAACGGATCCGGGACACCGGGCACCGCCGCAGGAGCGCTCCAGGTCGCCAACGTCGACATCGCCAAGGGAGATTATTCAGGGGCGATTTCGGTCCTCTCCCCCTATTGTCCAAACAACAATTGCATAAATTCGGATATCGCGAATGCCTACGCGAACGCCTATATCGCTCTCGGATCCTCGACGAACGGCTCCAGTTCTTCCAATGGCGCCACCATCACCCAGGTCCTCTCCAACGTTCTGACGCTGGTCAACGGATCTTCCTTCAGCAGCTCCCAGATCTTCCAGGGCATCTCCCAAGCCGTTCCCTGCATTTCCAGCAACTCCTGCGGCACGAACTATCTCAGCAACCTTGCCACCGCCCTCCAGGCACTGGCCAATACCCCCTGCTCCGGGAGTGTGTCAAATTCCTCGAATTGTCCGAATTCCTCCACGATTCTCCTGTCCTCGGCCGTCTATCTCCTGGCCGTCGCCCAGAACGAGACCGGGATCGCGTACAATAACGGTCAATGGGAAGCCTGCGCACCCAATGGCGGAGGACTGTCCGGCTGTACGGCGTTGACGAGCGTTAGCACGACCACCCTCACAAATGATCTGAACACCAGCCAGACCCTTCTCCAAAATGTTACGGCCGTCCTGGGAGCCACCTGCCCGACATGCTCCGGGTCGCCGTCGATCACCGTCACGACCACCAATGCCATCAATGTCCTTCCCTATTTCACGGCGTCCCTCGGATCGCTCAACAGCAATATCTCGACCTCCTTCAATCGGTTTCTGAACGCGGTCAGCAATTGCACCAACCACCCATCAAGTACCTGTTCCTCCAGTCCTCCCAATACCGCCCCCACCTCCGTCACCCTGAGCGCCACCGGGCTGGCCGATTACCTGAGCCAGCTATGACCGCTCAAGATTGCAAGGCCACAGTCCGAAAAGACTCTATGTCAACTTTGGACCCTCAACCCCAAGGACCGATGATGATCCGAAGACCACTGAGAAGACGGGCCTTTATCGCAGCCAGGATTCTTCCGGGACTCCTCCTCCTGACCCTGTTCCCGGCACTGGCCCTTGCCGGGCCTTCGGGAATCGCCGGCACCGCGCTCTTTCAGAATTTTCCCCTTCTCTACCAGGGCGTGCTGGTGGAAGGGATGGGCGGAGCCTTCACCGCCGTCGCCGACGATTCGAACGCCCCGTTCTACAATCCGGCCGGACTGGACAACATTCAGACCTCGACCTTCCAGATCTTGAATATTTCCGCCGACGTGAGCTATCCCTCGCTCTATCCGAATCTTGCGAACGACGTTCAGAGCGCCAACATCAGCAACCCGGCCTCCTATGTCAATGCCTTCAACAATGTGGCCGGACAGGGACTCTATGCCCGGGTCGGCAACTATTCGAACTTCACGACCCATGACTTTGCCATCGGGCTGTTGAGCAACAACCAGATGATGGGCGTGGCCAATTCCTCCCCGACCACCAACAATCTGGCCTCCCTGGCCGCCCTTTCCGATAACGGAATCGTTCTCAGCGGAGCCCTCGGGTTCTTTGACCACCATCTTCAAATCGGCGGAACCGTGATGGGGCTCTACCAGATGTTCGAAAATGTCCCGTCGCTGACCGCCTCCCAGGCCAGCAACCTCAACGGAACATTGTGGGGCGACCTCTCGAGAGGGTTCGGGGTTCTGGGAAATGTCGGGGCCATCTACCACTTCGATCTTCCGCTCAACCCGACGCTGGGAGCCGCGGTCCTCAATGTCGGAACCCCCAGTTTCGGGAACGCAGGCGTGCTCCCCCAGATCATCAACGCGGGCGTCGGCATCGATCCGGACATCGGGTTCGGCAAGCTCATCGCGGATATCGACTATGTGGACGTGTCCAATTATCTCTATTATACGGGGGATTCCTTGTGGCTCCACACCCGGTTCGGGATTCAGTACCAGTTTCCCGCAATCCTGACCCTCTCCGCCGGGCTCTATGAGGGCTATCCCACCTTCGGGGTCGGGGTCGATCTCTGGGCCCTTGAGGTGAACGCTTCCTACTATACCGAAGAAGCCAGTCCGATCCCCGGACTGAATCCGGACCATATCATCTCTCTCCAGGTCGCCTTCGGGTGGATGTAGGGGGCCGTTCTCATCCCCGCAAAAAAGGCGCCCTGGTGGGCGCCATTTTTGCGAACGTCACGGCCAGACCTGACCCTTTCCCGGATCGATCCCACCCTAGCCGGAACTGCCCGATCTTGAGGACTGTTGGATATCCTTCGTGGTCTGGGCAATCCGGTCAAGCGCGGCGGCCGCCGCCTTCTGCTCGGCCTCCTTCTTGGAATACCCCCGGCCTTCTCCCCAGACGCTCTCACGGATCAGAACGGCCACATCGAACACCTTGTGATGGTCGGGACCGGATTGTCCGACGATCTTGTATTTCGGGAGAGTTTCAAGCTCTCTTTGGCAATATTCCTGGAGTTCTGTCTTGTAGTCGGTGATCGCATCGTTTCGGGTGGCCGCCTCGATCACATCCCGAAATTCCCGAAGAACGAACATCCGGGCCGCATCAAGACCCCCATCCTCATAAATGGCGGCGATCACCGCCTCCAGGGCATCCGAAAGGATCGAATTCTTTTCACGGCCCTGGGTGATCTCCTCTCCCCGGCCGATCAACAGAAAGTTTCCGAGACCGATGTTTCGGGCCACCTGGGCCAAGGTGGGCTCGGATACGATGCGTCCCTTGAGTTTGGAGAGGACTCCCTCAGGGGCGTCTGGCCAGGTTTTCATCAGGTATTCGGCAATCACGAGGCCGAGGACCGTATCACCCAGAAACTCCAGCCGTTCGTTATCCCGGCGGATTCCGCCCTTTTTGAATTCATTGGTGTGGGATTTGTGAATGGTCGCTTCTTCAAGCCGTTCCAAAGAGCGGAAACGGTATCCAAGGCGCTCTTCAAGGATAGGGAGATTATGCATCCACTGAGACCGGGGAAACATTGTCTGTCCTCAAGAGGAAGAAGAGTAACCGGCCCGATTAAGTGTCAGGCCTGCCTATCACCAGAGAGGCATTCGTGCCGCCAAACCCGAAGGAATTCTTGAGGATCACTGAGACATCCTGCTTTCTCGCACCTTCCGGCACATAGTCCAAATCGCATTCCGGATCCGGATTCTCAAGATTGATCGTCGGAAGAACGATGCCATTCCGGAGGGTCATGAAGGCCATGGCGGTCTCGACTCCGCCCGCCGCTCCAAGAAGATGTCCCATCATCGACTTGAGCGCCGACACGGGTATCTTGGAGGCGTGCGTTCCAAAAACCGTCTTCAGGGCTTTTGTCTCGATCTTGTCGGCAAATGTGGAGGTCGCATGCGCGTTCACATGATCGATGTCGTTCGGAGACAATCCCGCATTTGAAATCGCCATGCGCATGCACCGGACCGCCCCGCCGGCATCGTCGGGAGGAGCCGTGATATGGAACGCGTCTCCGGTCAACCCGTATCCCAGGATTTCCCCGTAGATCTTCGCGTTCCTCGCCCTGGCCCGTTCAAGGGTTTCCAGAACCACGACGCCGGCGCCTTCCCCCAGGACGAACCCGTCTCGGTCACGGTCGAAGGGACGGGACGCGTGAGAAGGGTCGTCGTTTCTGGAGGACAACGCCCTTGCCGCGGCAAAGCCGGACACCGTCAATGGCGTAAAGGCCGATTCGGCCCCCCCCGCCAGCATCACGTCGGCATCCCCGCGGCGGACAATGTGATAGGCGTCTCCGATGCAGTGAACTCCCGTGGCGCAGGCGGTCACGGCACAGGAATTCGGGCCTTCAAGCCCCAACTTGATCGCAATCTGGCCCGAGGCAAGATTGATGAGAACCATCGGAATAAAAAAAGGCGAGACTTTTCGTGGACCCCCCTCCACGAGTTGGGAGTGATAGTATTCGATCCCTCCAATGCCGCCGATGCCTGACCCGACATAAACCCCGATCCTTGAACGGTCGGGGTTGGTGAGGAGGAGTTGGGCATCCTCGACAGCCATCTGGGCCGCTGCAACGGCGTAATGGATGAAGCTGTCCATCTTCTTGATTTCTTTCTTATCGATCCATTGTGCCGGATCGAACCCCTTGACCTCTCCTCCGATGCGGACAGGAAGATCCGAAGGGTCGAACCGGGAGATCGTTCCCACTCCGGACCGGCCCATCCGGGCGGCATCCCATGTCTCCTGGGCCGTGTTGCCCAGAGGAGAAACGACGCCGATCCCGGTCACGACGACCCTCCGGTCCTGGAGGGGACGGATCGCCATCAGACCCGCTCGCTGATATAGTCTACCGCGTTCTGTACAGTCGAGATCTTTTCTGCATCCTCATCGGGAATCTCGATCCCGAACTCCTCTTCCAGGGCCATCACCAGCTCGACGGTATCCAGGGAATCTGCTCCAAGATCCTCAACAAAATGGGACTCGGGATGGACCTCTTCCTCGTCGACACCGAGCTGCTCCGCAATGATTTTTTTGACACGATCATTGATTGCCATGAAACAAAACCTCCTTGAAGGAATGTACGTGCCCGGAAAACCTCTCCGGACAATGCCCCACGTTACGGCATATGAAGACCGCCATTCACAGGGATGACTGCCCCTGTGATATATCCTGCCGCCGGATCGACGAGGAATCGAACCGCATGAGCGATTTCCTCTCCTCTGCCGAATCGGCCTGCAGGAATCCGTTCCAGAACCCCGTTCGTGACGTTTTCTGGGAGTCCAGATGTCATGTCCGTTTCGATAAATCCCGGGGCCACAACATTGACAGTAATCCCCCGGGACGCCACCTCAAGCGCCACCGACTTCGAAAAGGCCTCGAGCCCCCCTTTTGATGCGGCATAATTTGCCTGACCCGCATTCCCCGTTGCTCCCACGACCGACGAAATGGATACGATCCTCCCATAGCGCTGCTTCATCATGGGACGCAGGACGGCCTTGACCATCCGGAACGGACCGACCAGATTGACATCGATCACCTCGCGGAACTCCTTTTCGTCCATACGAACGAGAAGCCTGTCGCGCACGATCCCGGCATTGTTCACCAGAATATCAACCCGCCCCGAGCGATGCAACACTGAGTCAATCGCGCCTTCGATCGAGGCCGGATCGTTCATATCCAGCACAACGGTTTCCCCGCGATCTCCCCCAGGGAGGGAACGGATTTTTTGACGCAGGGGGTCGGCATCCTTCCGGCACCCGAAATAAACCCGGAGTCCCGCCTCGAGCAGCGCCACCCCGATCGACCAGCCGATTCCCCTGTTCGCTCCGGTCACCAGGGCCACCTGACCGGACAACGGGGGAACCGGCTCCTTTTCGCTCATGATCCCTCCTTGGTCCGATCGGTGGATTCCCAGACGATCTTCTGGGAAAGTGCCTCCATTCCGCGCTCAATCCGCTTGCCAAGCCCGGTAAGGACCGATCCCGGCCCCACCTCGATGCACCGCTGGACCCCTCCGGCCAAAGCAGCGGCCATGGAGCGGCTCCATTCCACCGGAGATTCCATTTGTCTGACGAGAAGGTCCCGCACTTCTTCGGCTCTTTGCCCCGGACCGATCGGAACGGCTGTGACGTTGGGAATGATCGGAATTTCAAGAGGACCGACCGCCACTCCCGCCAGAAGTGTCTTCATCTCCTGGGCGGCCCGGTGCATCAGGGAGGTGTGGGAAGGGACAGAGACGGGGAGGATGATCACCTTACGGACCCCGGCCTCCTTCAGGAGGTCGATCGCACGCTGGACTGAGGGGCGGCTTCCAGCGATGACGCATTGGCCCGGGCAGTTGTCATTGGCAACGGACACGATGCCTTGATCTTCCTTCCTGACCCTCTCTAGGACTTTCTCGATCTGTTCTCTCTCCGGACCGAGCACGGCCGCCATAAGTCCTTCCCCCTCCGGAACCGCCATCTGCATGAACCGTCCACGCAGATGGACAAGCCGGACCGCGTCGGAGAACGACAATGCCCCGGCGGCGACGAGCGCGGAATATTCTCCCAGACTATGCCCAAGGACGATATCGGGCGACACGGTTTCGCGGATTCTTCCCAGGGCCAGGACGCTGGCCACCAGGATCACCGGCTGAGTCCAATGGGTCAGGTCGAGAGCCCCCGGCGGTTCGTTTCGGGTCATGGAAAGAAGGTTGATTTCCAGGATATCTCCGGCCTCCTCGATCCGGCCAACTTCCTCTGGCCGGTCGAACTCGTTGAGCATGCCGATATATTGGGATCCTTGGCCTGGAAAAAGAAAGGCGGTTTTCATAGTCGGCTCCGTTTTTGCAATTCGGCTTCCCAGGTCAACAATCCCGAGCCCCACGTCACCCCCGAGCCGAAGGCGGTGAGGAGAATGCGGCTCCCTTCCGCGACCCGTCCCTCCCGGACTGCCTCGTCCAGGGCAACGGGAACGGAGGCGGCGGAGGTATTCCCGTACCGATCGATGTTGACCATCACCTTATCCATGGGCAGCCCCAGGCGCGTGGCCAGGGCGTCGATAATCCGGATGTTGGCCTGATGGGGAACAAGAAGGTCGATCTCCCCCGGGGAGACCCCGGAGGCCGACAGCACCTCAAGCACGGATTCCTGAAGAGAGCGAACGGCCAGCTTGAAGGTCTCGCCCCCTTTCATGCGGAGATACGGGGTCCCCTTCTCGGAGATCCTGCTCCCGCCCCCCGGAACATGGATCATTTCCCAGTACCGACCATCGGCCCGGATCCGGAAGGTCTCAAGCCCCCGCTTTGCGGTGGCGGATGCTTCGAGCACAACGGCTCCCGCCCCGTCTCCAAACAGGATGCTGGTCCCCCGGTCTGACCAGTCCAAGGTTCGGCTCATCACTTCGGAGCCGATCACCAAAAGACGGCGGGCCGAACCGGATTCGACCATGCTCTTGGCCACGCTCATCGCGTAGATGAATCCCGAGCAAACGGCGTTGAGATCGAAGGCGAACGCCTTGTCTGCACCCAGCCGGGCCTGGACGAGGCAGGCGGTGGAAGGAAAAAGGAGGTCGGGAGTGGCGGTGGCAAGAATGATTCCGTCGATGTCTTTGGGGGTGAGGTCGGCTGATTCCAGGGCTTTTCTGGCCGCCAGGACAGCAAGATCGCTCGTCGCCTCCTCCGGGGAGGCGATCCGGCGCTCCCGAATCCCGGTTCGCTCCCGGATCCAGCTGTCGCTTGTTTCGAGGTAGGAGGCAAAGTCCTCGTTGGTCATGACCCGGGAAGGGGCATAGGAACCGGTTCCGGTGATGACGGCCACCGGAGCGTTCATAACCCTTTCTCCCGCGGGGACATCGCGGCGACCTCTTTGGCGATCGTGTGTGTCAGGCCGGACTTGGCCAGGCGGTCGGCCATACCCATCGCGTTAGAAATCGCCAGGCTGTTCGAGCGTCCATGAGAAATCACGAACAGGCCGTTCACCCCCAGGAGAGGGGCGCCTCCATATTCGGCATAATCCAGCCTTTTCCTGACCCGTTTGAGGGAAGGTCGCAGGAGAAGTCCTCCCAGACGCGAGATCAGATTTTCTCCCGCGGCTTCGCGCATCATGTGAACGATCGTTTGAGCCAGCCCTTCGGCCTCCTTCAAAACGACGTTCCCGACGAATCCATCGCAGACCACCACATCCGCCTCCCCGGAAAAGATGTCCCGGGATTCGATCGGTCCGGAAAACCAGGGCATCTGACTTTCCCGGAGGAGGTCGATGGTTTTCTGGACCAGTTCGTTTCCCTTGGTCTCCTCTTCTCCATTGGAGAGGACGTAGACCTTCGGATCCGTCTTGGAAAAGAGATGCCGTGCGAGAATTCGCCCCATATGGGCGAAAGAGGCAAGGTGAGTCGGTTTGCAATCGACGTTGGCCCCTCCATCCACAAGGATGAAGTGGCCCGTGAGGGAAGGAAGGATGGTTCCGATCGCCGGGCGGTCCACATGTTCGATCCGTCCAAGGACCCACATGGCCGATGCAAGGGAGGCTCCCGAATGGCCTGCGGACACTACCCCGTCCACCACACCGCGCTTGACGAGCTCGGTGGCCATCCAGACGGTGGAACCGCGGCGTTTCCTGACGTCAGAGGCCTTTTCCTTCATGGCGATCACGTCCTGCGAGTCGACGATTTCAAAGGGAGCGCCTAACGAAAGGGCCCGGATCCTCTCTTCGAGAATCTTTTGATTGCCCACGAGAACCGGATGGGTCCCGAAGGTCCTGTAGGCCAGGTCGGCGCCGGAAATCAGAGGGTCTGGGCCAAAATCCCCCCCCATCGCGTCCAGGGCGATTTTCATGGGCGTGTTCCGGGATATCCTCAGGCGTTCTTGACGGGGATGACTTGACGCTTGTTGTAGGTCCCGCAGGAAAGGCAAGCATAGTGCGGCTTTTTGGGTTCGCCGCAGGACGGACACTTCACGACGGCCGAGAGCGTCAGCTTTTTGTGGGTGCGGCGCTTATCCCGCCTTGAGCGGGAAATCTTAGTCTTTGGATGTGCCACGAATGAACTCCTTCACGGTTCGTCTAACTATTTTCCGGGGCGATCCATCCTCATCCAGGAGAATGGCCGATATCGCTTAGGCTCCGCCTTCCGTGGACTCTTCGGAGGAACAGGTGCAGCGGCCCGTATTCCTATTCTCTCCGCATTGCGGGCACAGCCCGCGGCAAGCCTCATCACAGAGTGGATAAGAGGGAAGATCGGTCAGGATCAGTTCCCGAATCCAGGGAGCCAGGCTCACCCATCCGTCCTTTCCATACCTCTCGAGCTCCCCGCTCTCCCCGCCTTTTTCATGAAAGAACAGGGTTCTCTCGCCGGTTTCCCCATGGCGGACAAACCGCTCGAGACACCGGACACAGGTCGAAGGAGTGGCATAGACGACGGTCACACCGACGTGCACATCGGTCCCGTCACGGCCGATGGTTCCATGAACCTGTCCCGTCATCTCCCGGAACTCCTCCTCGGTTTCCCGGGTGAGAAAGACGTCCGGACTTGCGGATATCTCACTCTCAAGCGAGGACTCGATGATTTCGGGTTCAGACACACGAAGGTCTGGAATTTTGTCGATGTGATATTTAAGCATTACAAAAAGGTCATTTTATCGGTCAAGAATCATCGTGTCAACTAGGGCGCTGGAGCGTCCGAGAAAATCTCCGATCCATTCGGTCAGATGCGAGACGGAGAGAAGGTGGCGCTCCCCCGTCTTCCGATTTTTCACTTCGGCCTTGTCCTCCCGGAGGTTTCGCTCTCCAAGGATCACCTGCAGGGGAAATCCGCACAAATCGGCGTCGGCAAACTTCACCCCCGGGCGAGCCTCCCGGTCATCGATCAGGGTTTCCTCCGAAAAACGGTCCTCGATCAGTTCCGCAAGCCGATCCGCCTTGGCGGACAAATCGGGATCCTTCCCGCCGAGCGGCAGCACGCACAGGGACCACGGGGCCATCGCCAACGGCCAAATGATCCCATTTTCATCGTGGGATTGTTCGATGGCTGCGGCAAGGAGCCGGCTGACCCCAATTCCGTAACATCCCATGTGATAGAGGGATTCCCGCCCGTCCGGATCGAGGAATCCCGCCTCCATCGGAAGGCTGTAGCGCTGTCCTAAGTCAAAGACATGGCCCACTTCGATGGCGGTCGTCCGTTCCAGGAGCGCCTGGCATGACGGACAATGGGTCGCATCTCCCGCCAGCTCGACATTCGAGGCCCAGGAGCAGGACGGACAAAAAACCACGGTGTCCTCTCCTGAGGGGGCCAACACCATGAATTCGTGGGAGGATGATCCACCGATCATACCGGTATCGGCCTCCACCATCCGGATCGACAGTCCAAGCCGGGAGAAGATCCGGAAATACGCATCCTGCATCGCCCGATAGCATTCCGCCCCTTCGGATGTGGATCGGGCAAAGGAATAGGCATCCTTCATGACAAACTCCCGTCCACGCATCAGGCCAAACCGGGGCCTCATTTCGTCCCGGAACTTTGTCTGGATCTGATAAAAGGTCACGGGAAGCTGGCGATAGCTCCGAATCAATCCCTTGGCAAGATCGGTCACCACTTCCTCGTGGGTCGGTCCCAAGGCAAAGGAGCGATCGTGACGGTCCTGGAGCCGAAAGAGCTCTTTGCCGTATTTGTCCCATCGGTCGGTGACCTGCCACAATTCGGCCGGTTGAAGCGCCGGCATGAGAATTTCAAAGGCGCCCGCACTGTCCATTTCTCTCCGGATGACGGCCTCGATCTTCCGGAGAACACGCGTCCCCAGGGGAAGAAAGTCATAAAGCCCCCCGGCGACCTTCTTGACGTATCCTCCGCGGAGCAGGAGCCGATGGCTCACCACCTCCGCTTCTGCGGGTTCTTCGTGAAAGGTGACGTACGGCAAACGGGTTGTTCTCACGAATTCTCCGCCGAAATGGCTTTTTCAGGAGCCATCGGCAGGGTGACCCGATGCCCTTCCGCCGTCCGGAGACTCGATACCCCGGCCGCGCGCATCATCTCGACTTTTTTCTCGACCTGAGCGATCAGAAGCTCCTCGAGGTCGGCCGATGGGATCTTCTTCACCACCTCGCCGTTCTCGAAAAAGATTCCCACCCCCTGGCCGCCGGCGATTCCAAGATCGGCTTCCTTCCCTTCGCCGATGCCGTTCACCACGCATCCGAGAATGGAAATATCCATCGTTTCCTGAACATGGGCCAGACGTTCTTCGACCTTCGCCGCAAGGCCCACCACATCGATCTCGAGGCGTCCGCAGGTCGGACAGGCGATCACGTTCACTCCCCGTTTTCTTAGCCCCAGGGACTTCAGGATTCCCCAGGCGACCTTGACCTCTTCTACGGGATCGGCGGCAAGGGAGACTCGCACGGTGTCGCCAATCCCGTTGGCCAAAAGAAATCCGAGTCCCACGGAGGACTTCACTGTTCCGGACACGAGGGGACCCGCTTCGCTCACTCCGATATGCAGCGGGTATTCGCAACGTTCCGAGGCCAGCCGATAGGCGTCAATCGTATCCAGGGCGTTGGAGGCCTTTAAGGAAATCTTGATGTCGTAAAAGTTTTCTTTTTCGAGGAGCGCCACATGGCGCATCGCCGACTCCACCATGGCTTCCGGGGTCGGATGGCCGTAATAGTCCAGGAGATCCCGCTCAAGGGAGCCGGCATTGACGCCGATCCGGATCGGGAGCCCTTTGTCCTTCATCCGATCGACAATGGCGCGGATCTTTGTCTGGCTGCCGATATTCCCGGGATTGATGCGCACGGCATCCACGCCCCCTTCGATCACAGTCAAGGCCAAATGGTAATCGAAATGGATATCCGCGATCACGGGGATGGGAGAACGCTGATGGATCTTTCCGACCGCTTCGGCCGCTTCTTGATCGACGACCGCGAGACGGATGATCTCGCACCCCACTTTCTGAAGCTCCTCGATTTGACGAAGAGTCCCCTCGATATCACGCGTGTCGGTCGTGGTCATCGATTGGACTGAAATGGGGGCTCCGTCCCCGATCGGAACCGATCCAACCATAATCCTTCGTGTCTTCTTCCGTTTAATATCCATTCAACCCCCCAATCCTTATCTGGCGGACCCGAAAACGCGCATTATGTCATTATAAAAGGCATACACCATGATGGTCAGAAGGATCACAAACCCGACCTGCATCGACAGCTCCCGAACCCGGATCGAGGGGGGCTTTCTCATCACGCCTTCGGCGGCGAGAAAAAGCAGATGGCCTCCATCAAGCACCGGGATAGGGAGCAGGTTCATCACGCCCAGCGTGACACTGACAAACCCCATGAAAACGAGAAGGTTGGATAGACCGGATTCGGCGGCCTTGGCGGACATCTGGGCGATGAGGATCGGGCCTCCGAGATTTTTCGGAGAGATGTCCCCGGTAATCATCTTTCCAAGGGAGAGGACATTGATGGTCGCGATGCGCCAGGACTTGATGACGGCAAGCCCCAACCCCTCCGAAAACCCGTATCGGAGGGTGACGAAGCTTCCCAATGGACCAACCCCGATCTTACCCTGCTGAACCACCTCGCCAAAGAGATTTTTTCCAGGCTGGATCCTGGGAACAATCAGAAATGGAAGCGTCTTGTCCCCCCGCTGAACCGAAAGTCGCACTTCACGGCCGCCCTGGTGTTCGATGATTCTTCTCAGATCATCCCATCGTGTCACGGGTTGGCGGTTGACGGAGAGGATCCGGTCACCTTTCATCATTCCCGCCGCCGCCGCAGGGGAGCCGGGCAGGACCTGTCCCACGACGGCTTCCATCACCGGAAGGCCCGTCCAGAACACCGTCGCGAACAGAAGGATCGCCAGGAAAAAGTTGGCCACCGGCCCGGCGGAGGCAATCGCCATCCTGCGGGATACCGAGAGAGAGGAAAAGGAACGCGGAAGGTCTTCGGGAGCCACTTTTTCCGGGTCGCTCTCCCCAAGCATCTTCACGTACCCCCCCAATGGAATCCAGGAAAGCCGGTACTCCGTCTCGCCCACCGTCTTGGAAAAAATTTTCGGCCCGAATCCGATGGAAAACTTCTCGATCTTGACCCCGAACCTCTTGGCGACGAGGAAATGCCCGAGTTCATGAATCAGAATGAGAACTCCGATGACTACAATAAAAGAAACGATCGCTGTCAAGCTTCACTGCCTTTCGTCAGGGGAATCTTAGGGATGGACCGGCGCAGGGGATCCCGAACCGATGCGGGACACCGCCTCCATGGCAAGATCCGTGGCTCGCCTCACGGCCTTCCGGATCTCCCCCAGAGAATCCGGAACGACCTCGGGAGCCTCGGCCAGAACCCGTTCCCAGATCTCATAGATTCCGGTGAAGGGAAGCTGTCCCGCGAGGAAGGCTTTCACTGCGATCTCATTGGCCATATTGAGATAGAGCGCGCCCTGTCCCGCGCGCAGAATGGAGCGGGCGGCGAGCCGGATTGCCGGGAAGGTCTCGTGATCGGGACCAAAAAAGGTGAGGGTGCCCGTTTTGACCAGATCGAGAAACGGAACGCCGATGGGAAGCCGTTCTTCTCCAGAGATCGCATAGGAGATCGGCCCTCTCATATCGGGGACGCCCATCTGCGCCAGCACCGAGGCGTCTTCGAATTCCACCATGGAATGAATGATGCTTTGCCGGTGGACCACCACCTCGATTTGGTCGGCTGGCACGTCGAAAAGCCATCGGGCTTCGATCAGCTCCAATCCCTTGTTCAGGAGCGTGGCGGAATCGATGGTGATCTTCGGGCCCATTTTCCAGGTCGGATGGTTCAAGGCCTGCTCCCTTGACACCTGTTCAAGGTCAGAGCGGGTCTTTCCGAAAAAAGGTCCCCCCGAGGCCGTGAGAATGATCCGCCGGACGCCTGACCAGGGATGTCCCCGCATCGCCTGATAAATCGCGCTATGCTCCGAATCCACAGGAACCAGGCGGGCTCCTTTTTCACGGATCCGATCGATGACGGTCTGACCGCCGACGACCAGCGTTTCCTTGTTGGCAAGTGCGATCGTCCGCCCCGGACGGATCCCTTCCCAGGTCGGAGCGAGCCCGGCCTCACCAACGATGGCAGACAGCAGCACATCCGCGTGTTCGATGGCCGCCACCGCACAGGCTCCCTCCCCCCCCGCGAGCACCTGCACCCCCGTCCCCGTCAGCGCGTCCCGAACCCGACCATAAATGCTGTCGTCGACGGAAAGAACTTCCGGGCGGAATTCGCGGGCCTGAAGAATGGCCTCTTCAAAATTTTTTCCGCAGGCCAATCCCCTGACAGAAAAGCGCCCGGGGTGGGAGCGGACGATGTCCAATGCCGATCGCCCGATGGAACCGGTAGACCCCAGGATGGACAGGCCGACCCTCGTTAAATTCTCATGTGGCTCCGACATGACGCTCCTCACTAAACGATGACCGGAGAGCTGAGACCTTCGTAAAAAATCAGGACTCCGTAAAGAACCGGGGCGTTGAAAATAAGGCTGTCCACCTTGTCAAGCATCCCTCCATGGCCGGGAAAAAGGAGGCCGGAATCTTTCACACCGGCCTGCCGCTTGAAGGAGGATTCCACGAGATCTCCGATCTGGCCCGAGATGGAAAGAAGAAGCCCGATCCAGAATACGGCCATCCTGGTCAGGGGAGCCGGCAGCCAGGAGACCACGAGAAGGCTGAAAATGATTCCAGCCACCGCCCCTCCGACCGCTCCCTCCCAGGTTTTGCCCGGAGAGAGGGTCGGGGCCATCTTATGCCTCCCGAAAGCCTTTCCCACAAAATATCCCCCGGCATCCACGATCCACGTGAGAGCCAGGAGATAGAGAATCCATCGGGCTCCGCCGGGGATTCCACGGATCAGCAGGATTGTTCCCATAAGAAACGGGATATACATGATCCCCAGCCACACAATGGCCAACTGGCCTATCCGGGCCGCTCCCCCCGTCAAGACGGTCCCCCCCATGACGGTCAGGAGAAGGAGCGCCCCCACAACCTCCAGGGTCTCCGGTGGAACGGCCCCGGTACTTTTGAGATAAATCACGTACAGGAGACCCGTTCCGGCGGACAGGCCCATCCAGATCCCCGTATCGAACGGCATGGACGGGAAGAGCCGGTAAAACTCAAACTGGGCAAGGACGACAAGAACGCCCAAGACCAAGAAAAAAAGGAACGGAGACGCCCACAGGACCAGCCCCACGGTCAACGGGATGGCGACTGCGGCCACCGCAAGCCGCCGTATCAGTTCCATCAAGCGCCCGTGGTCCGGGAGGTAGGTTCCGGGGAGCCGCTTTCGGCACCGAAGCGGCGTTGCCTCTCCTGAAAATCCATCAGGGCCTGTTTCAGGTCCTCATCTCCGAAGTCTGGCCATAAGACGGCGGTAAAATACAGTTCCGTGTAGGCGATCTGCCAAAGAAGAAAATTACTGATCCGGAATTCTCCGCTGGTTCGAATCAGAAGATCGGGAGGTGGCAGAACTGCCGACGCGAGATATCGACCGAAATCCTCCTGCGTCATTTGGGCCGGATCCACTTTTCCTGCCATCGCATCGAAGGCCATCCGCCGCGCGGCCTCCAGGACTTCTTCCCGCCCCGAATAGGAAAGAGCCAGGGTCAGATTCATGGCTCTTCCGTCTCCCGTGCTTCTCTCGACGTCCTCCAGACGCCGGGAAACGGAACGGGGAAGTCTGGTCCTGTCCCCAATGGCCCGAAATCGGATCGACTGTTCGATCATGAGCGATTCTTCCCGGTCGAGATAATCTTCCAGAAGATGCATCAAGGCATCGACCTCAATCCGGGATCTTTTCCAATTTTCCCATGAGAATGCATAGAGGGTCAAATAACGGATCCCCCAGGACCGGCAGGCCGTCACAGTCCGGCGCACCGCCTGAGCGCCCTGGCGATGCCCGGCGACTCTCGGCAGATGACGCCTCTGGGCCCAACGCCCGTTCCCGTCCATGATGATCCCCAGATGGGTGGGAGGCCGCACCAGCCAATCGGGCACCTTCTTCGATGAAAGATCCTGCATGTTTTGTTGGGGGATCATTTGGACCCTCCGACCCCGGCAGGACGATTCATGAGGGTCGGCGAAGAAATCCCCTCCTTGAGGGCCCGGTCAACGGAAGGAGGAAGGCTGAAGTAGAGAAGGGACCCCTCCTTGACCGTCAGATTCTGGATATTCATGAAGTTGAAGACCGGTTCGGTGCCCACCGCAAGGGCAGGCTTCCCCGTGTTGCGGTCCTGGAGAATGGTGATATCCCGGATGAAATTCTTGACCCGGGTCAGTTCTCCCAGAAGGGCCCAGTTCACTCCTGTCCAGCGGTAGAAATACACTTGGCCGTACTGGTATCCCTGGAAGTTTCCAAACCCGGAGGACATGGGGATGTTCTTGTAGACGATCGCGATCGGCCTCCCGGGATTATTCGGGGGAGACAGCACGAGAATCCGGCCTTTGACCTTCACGCTCCGGGATTGGACCGGAAGCAGGGCGTGCGGCTGTCCGAACACGAAATGATTCGAATAGCCCCCCAGAAAGATGGGACTTTTGAAACGGAGGTCTCCACGGATGTCGTAGTACTCAAGGTGGTTGTCCGCCGCGATCTTAAGAAAGGAATCCTGTCCGCCGGTCTTGATCGGCACCGTCCCAAAGAGGGTGATGGCCTTCGCCCATTTCACCGGATCCCCCTTTTCGAAGTGGTCGAGATTCCAGCGGAGGACGTGGATGTGTCCGAGAAAGGCCTTGTTGACCCCCATCTTCTGTCCGATCAGGTGATCCTTCCCGTCAGCCATCCGAACGATGCGGATATACCACGGAAGATGCTTGGCGATACGCCGGAAGGTGGTCCCGTCGAAATCGAGGACATACGAATCGAGGGCCCCGCCCACAATGTTCGTGACGGCGATCTGGTCCATCCCTGGGTGTTCCTTGTCGGGAGGAATCACCGGACCGGAAGAGATGAAGACATGCCGATTCGCCATCACGTGGGGGTCGTTCTCCTGGTAATGCGTTCTCACCCGGCTCTTTCCGATGGTCCCGACAACGATCCTCCTCCCGTCGGATAAGGCGGTAATGGCTCCCTGCCCGGGAATGTACTGCCCCTCGGTGAGGAAAAAGGGGATGAAGGGAAGCTTGACCGTCCGAAAGGGAACGGAGAGGGGCGGAAGTTTGGCGATGTGCATATTCGGATCGATTCCGGCAAGGAGATTGCCGCCCCCCGAAAGGGGCTGAACCCCGGTCAGTCCAGTTTCGAGGGTGAAGGCCTTCTTTCCCGTCAGGCCCCCCGCGATTTCAAGGTTTAAAAGGACATGGTCCCCCAACAGGGTCGTGTCGATCAGGACAAGGCTTTGGGCCCGAAGGGTCCTCGCCAGACGGGAACGGAAGACGGGATTGCTGAGGTCGGCTTTCCCCATTTTCCGAATGGCAAGATCCACGCTAAAGGGATCGACCACCGAAAACCGTCGGGATTTTTGGAGCGCCCGGGTGAGGTGGCTGATGACGCCAAGATCCGCATAACGCGACGTCGGGACCAGGGCGATCCGAATCAAGGACTCCGGCATCCGGATCCGGTCTCCGATCCTTGCGGGTTCCGATCCTCTGAAGAGACCTGTGGCGGAATCCTCCTCGACAGAGCGAAGTTCGACCCATCCGACCGTATCTTCCCGATGGCCGATCAGAATCCCGGTATAGAAATCCCGAAAGGGAGGTCCTGGACGATAGATCATGACCATGGAGCCGGGATAGAGCCCGTCATGCCGGCCTCGGTCGATCGAAATCCGTCCTTCCCGGGTGATTCCCGTCACACGCCCTTTGCCCGAAGGAAAAAATGTTTCAAGAATATTGACGACATCCGAGGCCCGGGCCATGATTCCTTGGCCGGACAACCCCTTCGGCTGGGTGACCGCAGGGGGAGCCGGCGGATTCCCCGCCGGAGACGGGTCGGATAATGGGAATAAAAGGATTGTGGTGCAGACCCCCGCAATCATGGACAATCTTTGGACCAAAGAACCCGCCACTCTTCCCTTTCCTATCAAAGAACGAATCTCCTTTCTCACACGATTCCTTCAATCACGCCGGAATGCGATAGTCCGATCCGTTTGAAGGCCGGGTCCCGTGGCAGTCCGGGCATTGTTTGGGTCTCGCCAGCGATGACCAGAAGAAATTCTGCCCCGGACAGGAGACGCACCTCCCTGACCGGAAAAACGTAACCGGAAGGAGCTCCCAACATTTTTGGATCGTGCGAGAGTGAGGCCCAGGTTTTGGCAATGCAGACAGGAAATTCGGCGGCCGGCGTTCCGGCGATGCGTCCAAGCTCTTCCCTGGCGCTCTCGGACCACGAGACCGACCCTGCCCCATACACACGGGTCGCAATGGTCTCCACTTTCTTTTCGGGCGCATCGGTCAGCTCGTAGAGAGGCGACCATGAGGACGTGGAGGAATCGGCCGCATCAAGGACCGCTCTGGCCAAGGACTCCGCCCCTTTCCCGCCCTCTTTAAAATGAGTGGAAACAACCGCTTGGGAGGCTCCCACCCGTTTGGCCGCCTCCTTGATTGCCGCATACTCCTCGGGGCTGTCCCCTTCCAGACTGTTGATCGCCACCACGACGGGGATTCCGAACCCTTTCAAAATCGCGATGTGTCGTTCCATGTTCGCGAGACCCGACCTGACCGCGCCCGGGTTGGACAAATTAAGCTCGGGCGGCAAGGATCTGCCGGAACGGACTCGGCCGACGCCTCCGTGCATCCGAAGTCCCCGCGTGGTGACCACCAGAACGGCCACATCCGGGCCTTGCCCCGAAACCCGGCACTTGATGTCGAAGAACTTCTCCCCTCCAAGGTCCGACCCGAACCCGGCCTCGGTCACAACCGCGTCTGCCGTCCCAAGGGCCACCAGATCCCCCAGGATGGAACTGTTTCCATGGGCAATATTGGCAAAGGGCGACCCGTGAATGATCGCGGGGGTTCCTTCCTGGGTCTGCATCAAGTTCGGCCAGAGCGCTTCCCGAAGGAGGGCGGCCATGGCTCCGTTCACACCAAGGTCGGAGGCCCGGAGCAGGCGGCCGTCCCGATTCCGGCCGAAGGTGATTGCGGAAAGGCGTGTCCCCAGCTCTTCCCATGACCTCGACAGGGCCAGGATGGCCATGATCTCACTCGCGACCGCGATTTCAAACCGACTCTCCCTCGGAATCCCGAACCCGGGTCCTCCCAGACCCAGAACGATCCTCCGGAGAGCCCGGTCATTGATATCGACCACCCGGCTCCATGTCACCGACAGCGGGTCGATCTCCAAAGGATTTCCATGGTAGAGAGAGTTGTCGATGGCGGCAGCCAGAAGGTTATGCGCCGCGGCGACTGCATGGATGTCCCCCGTCAGATGCAAATTGAGGACCGAGGAAGGCTCGATCGTCGAGCGGCCCCCCCCGGCACCGCCCCCCTTGATTCCGAAGACGGGTCCCATGGACGGTTGCCGAAGCGTGACCACCGCCTTCAGTCCAAGGCGGGAGAGCCCCATGGCAAGCCCGACTGAGGTGGTGGTCTTTCCTTCACCCGCCGGAGTCGGGGTCATCCCCGAGACCAAAATGTAGCGTGCCTTCGATTTCGCTCCCGGAACCACGAAGCTGGGATCGATCTTGCCTCGGCCCGGGCCATAAGGATGAAAATGGGATCCCGGAATTCCCAGGGCATGGGCAACCTCGGAAAGATCGCACAGGGACGACGGGACGGTGGACAACGAGGAAGTCTCCTTGAAAAATATTTCTCACACCCATTTAAAGCTGAAGACAGGATCGCCAGATTTGAAAAGCGGGATCTGTTCCAAAGTTTCTCATCTGGAAAGGATATCGCACACAAGAATTTCGTTCAAGCAACCCATAGGGATCATGACAACGCGCTCAAGAGGGGACGGCGGAGCTTTCCGTCACTCTTTTTCTTCGACGAGAATCCGCCCAGACGGACGCGAGGATCCCGAATTCGTAAAGGAGGAGGAGGGGAACGAACATGATCATCATATTTAAAAAATCCTGTGTCGGTGAAAGGATCGAGGCCACGACCGCATTGCCCACCACTGCCCAGCGCCGGCTTCGCCGGAATGTGGAGGGGGAGACCAGACCCCGGTCGGAAAGAACGCCCATGACGACCGGGAGCTCGAAAATCAGGCCAAAGACCAAGAGAAAACGCCACTCGAAGGAGATGGTCCGATCCACCGACATAAAAGCCCGGAGTCCCTCTCCCTCTCCAAAATGGACAAGAAAGGACAGGGCCGTCGGAAGGGCGACCCAAAATGAAAAGGCCACTCCCAGCATAAAAAAGAGCGTGCCTCCCCCCACCCAGAGGAGGACTGCCCGCCGTTCATCCCGGTAGAGCCCGGGAGCGACAAACGACCACACCTCGTACAAAAATCCTGGGAACGACAGGATAAGGCCTGTGTAAAACGCCGTCTTGATCGTGATCCAGAACGCCTCGGTGGGGGTGGTGAATACAAGGGGAGTGCCTGCCAGTTTTCCCAAAAATGCGATGACCCGTTCTGAAAATGGGAAGCTCACGCCAAAGCCGGCGCAGAGCCAGACGAGAACGCGAAGGACCCTTCGGCGGAGTTCGACCATATGGTCCATAAAAGGAAGGGCGTGCTCATCCCCGGTCGTCATTTCGGTCCCGACGGGAAACCCCCGGACGGCTCTCCCCCCTTTTGGAAGCTTTGCGGCAAAGGAGACCAGTCGTCCGGAACGGAAACGGGTGGCCGGGGGTGTTGAGCCTCAGACAGCAAGGTATCCCGAACTCCCCGCATTTCTTCGACGACGGGTGTGAACGCGCGGCGGAACGCGACGAAGGTGCGGGCTGCGCGCCGGGCAACCGTCGGCCATTCCGCGGGCTTGATCAAAAGCAGGAGAAGCAAAAGGATAAATAAAATGTCCGGGAGACCGATGCCCAGCATGGGTTATGAGGGGCTTCCCAGGCGATGGATCTGGGCCTCTCCCTGGAGAATTTTTTCCTTGAGATCCCGCTTTTCCCATTTGATCCGGTTGATTTCCCTCGTTTCCTCTTCGTTCCAAAATCCTTTTTTCACTAAATCGGAGAGACGATTTTCCAGGGTTTCGTGACGGGATTTGAGCGTTTCCACCTCATGCCGCTTCTTACTCAGATCATCCTTCATGGTTCCTCCTCCACACATGGTCACCGAGGGAGATTCTCAGGAACTTCCCTGACCATCACCAATCCGTCCTCGGTCGGATTCTGATAATAGTCCTTGCGGACGCCCTGCAGCTTGAATCCCATCGAATAATACAAAAAGCGCGCTCCCTTGTTGGATTCCCTCACCTCAAGATAGGCGGACCTGACCCCGTCGGCATCGAGGCCCGCAAGATACGAGGCCATCAGCCTCCTCCCGAACCCCTTCCTCCGGTCACTTGAACGGATGTAGAACAAATGGATCTCCGCTTCGTGTTCGAGAACCCAGCCTCCCACCATTCCCACCAAACTTGCCTGTCCCGGATCATACAGACCTTCGAAACGGCCCAGTTTCCCCGAGGCCATTTCCATGACCAGGGAAGGACCCGCACCGAAGGCCTGACGATCTTCCTCAGGCATCCGGTCGATGAAGGAGCGGACCACCTCGGGCCAGAGTCCGATAGTCAAATCGACGGAACGGAGATCGGAGAGGGGGGCGGCCGGATTTTCCGGAACGGCTTCGGACATGTTCAAACTCCGAGAAGGGTCGGCCAAAGGTGAGAGGTTGGGACCAGATGGGCCCTATCTTACTCCGCCAAACATTTCCCCGCAACCTCTGCCCGGCCCCCTCCACCCATTCACGCACAAAATCCGGCCTGATCCTCCCTTGCGGGTCAGGAGATCACCGAATCCCGCCCATAGAGAAGACCTTCCCCCGAAGAGGACAGCTCGGGGGTGGTTCTCCACCGCCTCAAGGCGAGACGTCCCATCGCCTGGGCCTCCGGTCTGCTCCGAACAAGGTCGAGGTCGGAGCGACCTTCGAGACGCGCGAAGGGAAGATGCACGACCCCCGGACCCACAAGACGTCCTTTCCCTTCGGGGAGGAACGAGCAGACCTGCTCGGGCGAAACGGCCCGCCCCGAAAAAATGTCTCCGGAGGGGCCGGGGAGAGAAAGGGGCACAAGGGGATGAGCGGGATCGAAGAGGCACGCATTCACTTCGTGGCGCCGGGCATCGAGAAGCACGGCAAGGAACGTGTGTCCGCTCCCTCCGACCGACGAATCCTGGTCGGACAGGGCGAGAAATGGCGAGATGGTGAGATGGGGGATGCCCAACGAAAAAGCCAGCCCCTTGCAAAACAGGTGTCCCACCCGGATGGAGGTGTAGGTTCCTGGCCCGGCCGAGGAGGAGACGAGCTCGAGAGCACCGCTCTTTTTTCCTGCCACCTCGAGAAGGGTTTCAAGTCCCGGAACAAGAAGCTCGGAGGCCCCTCCAGGCCGAAACACGGCCATCTGGGCGAGGACTTTTTCCTCGTCAAAAAGGGCCATGTCCACCACTTCGGTCGACGTTTCCACCGCGAGATGGATCACCTCCCCGACTCCTTTCTTCCGGCGGATTTTTCCAAAAAGCCCAGGGCCGACCGCACATCCGTAACGGGGTGATAGGAGAGCCCCCGGGGGACCGGCCTGGATTTTCCGGAAGGGAGAGGAGGGCCGATCATGTGAGCGAATCCCAGCCTCGACGCCTCCACCATCCGCTCGTGAAGACCGGGGACGCGCCGGACTTCCCCGGCAAGTCCCACTTCTCCCACCACCACCCATTCGGAGGGAAGGATCATCTCCCGGACATTCGAAACGATGGCCAAGGAGATCCCCAGATCCAGGGCGGTTTCCTCAAAGTCCACTCCCCCGACGACGTTCAGGTAGAGGTCCATTCCCGACAGATCAAGCCCGATCCTCCGAACGAGGACGGCGGTCAGGAGGGAGAGGCGATTGGAATTCACCCCCTGGCTGACGCGCCTCGGCATCGGAAGGGCTGTCGGGGCGGCCAGAGCCTGGAGCTCAACTAAAAGGGGCCTCGATCCTTCCATTCCGCAGATCACCACCGACCCCGGCCTCCCGGCTTCCCGACCCTCCAAAAAAAAGGCCGAGGGGTTCGAGACCTCCGAGAGACCCGATTCCTCCATTTCGAAGAGTCCCACCTCCTGGGTCGGACCGAAGCGGTTCTTCGCCGTTCGAAGCACGCGAAGGGGCTGACCCCGATCTCCTTCGAGGTAGAGCACGGTGTCAACGAGGTGCTCGAGGACCCGGGGACCGGCAATGGTCCCGTCTTTGGTCACATGGCCGATCACCAGCGTCGATACCCGCGCTCTCTTGGCAAATTCGAGAAGGGTTGCGGCGGTTTCGCGGAGCTGGATCACCGATCCTGCGGATTGGGTCCATTCGGGGAGAAAGACCGTTTGAATCGAGTCGACGATCAACAGGTCCGGGGAAAGGCGCGCCGCCTCCGACAAGACGAGGGAAAGATCCGTCTCCGCAAGGAGGAAGAGCCGGGCGGGGTTCTTGGCCTTGCTGGCTTCGAGACGATCAAAACGCATCCGAATCTGCTCGGGGGACTCCTCCCCGCACACGATCAGGACGGTCTTTTCCCGGGCGAGATGGGACACCATCTGGAGGACGAGGGTCGACTTCCCGATCCCCGGGTCTCCACCGAGCAAAATGAACGATCCCGGAACGATTCCCCCGCCCAAAACGCGGTCGAACTCCGAAAGCCCCGTCGAGGTCCGGGGGATCGCCCCTACGGATACATCGCTGATCGACAAGGCACGGGAGCTATCCGGAACCCTTCCGGCCCCGTCTCTCACGTACCGTTCTGCTCTCCCCCCCGGTGTTTCCTCAGGAATCAGCCCCTCCGGCGCCTCATGGCACGCGGGGCAGAACCCCATCCACTTGGGGGATCGGTACCCGCATGACGGGCAGCGGTACGATTCCTGGTCCTTTTTGGCCACCGATTCAGGCTCCTTCCTGTGGTACAATGCCTCCCATGCGCATTGCACGATCCTTTTCCGAACTCAGGACGCTTCTCCCTCGGCCCGGATCCTGCCCTCTCTGGCTTGTGCCCACGATGGGAGCCCTCCACGACGGACACGGGGCCCTGATCGACCAGGCAAAATCCGAGGGGGGATTTGTCGCGGTCTCCATCTTCGTGAATCCGCTTCAGTTCGCACCAGGAGAGGATCTAGACCGCTATCCCCGGACCGAAGCGGAGGATTTGGCCTTCCTCGACAAAAGGGGGGCCGACCTCGTCTTCCTTCCTTCGCCCGGGGAGATGGTTCCTAAAAGCGCCCGGATCCGGATCTCTTCGGGACGGATCGGAACCATCTATTGCGGGGCCTCACGTCCGGGCCACTTTGACGGTGTCCTGACCATCGTGCTCAAGCTTTTTCACCTCTTCTCCCCCGACGTCGCCCTCTTTGGAGAAAAGGACCGCCAGCAACTTTTTTTGATCCAGGAGATGGTCCGGGATCTGGCTCTTCCGATCAGGGTTCTCGGCCTTCCAACCATCCGGGAGCCTGACGGCCTGGCGATGAGCTCCAGAAACCGGTACCTCTCTCCGAAAGAGCGGGACACCGCGGCGCATTTTCCAGAGTTGATGGGGGAGGCGGCCCGTCTATGGGCCGAACACTCCGGCCACCCCTCCAAAGATCCGCTCTCCATTCCGGGATGGTTGTCCGAAGCCCTGGTCCGGGCGGGATTCCGGGTGGACTACGTGGCTCTCGCAGACCGCCAGACCTTTCTTCCCATCACCGGCGGTCCCGCTCCCGACCAGGCCTATCTCTTAGCTGCCGTGTTCGTGGGGTCCACACGATTGATCGACAATCTGGACCTTTCGGCGGAGCGTCCGGGTGTATAGCCACGCGACAGGCGCCCTCTACCTCGTTTCAACCCCCATCGGGAACTTGAAAGATATCACACTCCGGGCCCTCGATATACTGGGAAAGGTTCATTTCGTGGCCGCGGAGGATACGCGCATCACACGAACCCTGCTGGACCACTACGGCATCGCCACTCCCTGCGTGTCCTATCACGAGCATAACCGGGAAGAGAAGATCCCGCTTTTCCTCCACCGGATGGAACGGGGAGAATCGATTGCCGTGGTCTCCGACGCCGGAACCCCTTTGATCTCCGATCCGGGAGCGGCCCTTGTGTCCGAAGCGATTTCCCATGGGCTCCCGGTCCATCCCGTCCCGGGACCCTCCTCCGCCCTTGCCGCCCTTGCGGCGTCCGGCCTTTTTGAGGACCATTTCTTTTTCGGAGGGTTCCTTCCAAGGGGGAAGGGGGATTTGAAGACGCTCCTCGAACGGATGTCCCGCCGCCCGGAGGTTTTGATCTTCTTCGACACCTCCACCCGAATCCAACGGTCCCTTGAGTCGATTGCGGAGGTCTTCGGACCGGACCGCCGCGTTTGCCTCGCCAGGGAAATGACGAAGATCCATGAAACCTTCTATCGGGGACCCGTGGGGGACGTCCGCAAAACCCTCCAATCGATCTCCTTGCGGGGCGAAATGGTCCTGGTCTTGGAAGGCGCCTCCCGAGAGGCGAGTTCTCTTGATGGGGTCGTTCCACCCTCCGTTCTGGAGGCCCTCAGGAAGCTTGACCTTCCTCCGGCGGAAAAAGCCCGCTTCCTCTCGAACGCCTTTGCCCTTCCCCGAAACGTGGCGTACCGTCTGGCTGAAAACCGATGAGCTCCCTCACGCCTTCCGGACGATAATCTCGAACAGGCCATCGGGACGTTCCCTGACGCCCAGCAGGGTGTGACCTTCTTCCTGAACAGAACGGGGAACATTGGCGATGGGTTCCCCCGGATCGAGCACGACGGAAAGTGTGTCTCCCGATTCCATCGTCTCAAGCTTCAGTTTAGTCTTGACAAAATTGAACGGACACTTGACCCCCCGAAGATCGATCGCAGCATCGGGTACGACTGGCTCACCGGAGTCTTTTTCCAGATTCATGGCGATCCTTTCTAAAATGACGTTCGGGACCGGACTCTCCGATCCGTTGACCGGGACTGATGTCCTGGCAGGAATCGCCCGACGACCAGGGGCGATTCGGCGAAAATCCCCACCTGACTCCTAAAATGGGGGTCGGCCATGTGTTTGGCATGCCGTAAGCTTCCATTCCTGAGACGCACCCCCCCGTGCTCATTGCGGGGTCGACGAAAACCGCGGCACGCGGCGGTCTTTCCTCCCTCGGCAAAGGAGGGTGATCCCCTCTCCGGAAGGATAAGGGTCCCGGTCCATTCCGGACCTGGAAGACCGACGCGGGAGTCGGGACCGTTCGGCGGGGGACCCTCCTCTTCCATAAACCCCCTGAATCTGGCAATATTCGATCCGAGAACTCTGTCCGGCCATATCATGCACAGAGAAGGCGCCGCCAGGCCGACTTCACCGCGTGGAGGGGGACCATGGGGGTCCCGCCACCCTTTGCAGGAGCGTCACGCTCATCGCCTGGCGAAAAGGTGGAACCGAAATGCGCTCCTTTCAACGACCTACGCGTCAGGATCACTATGGACCCTTCAGTCGGCCGGCAACGGCACGGTCACAGCCGGATAAAAAACCTATTTTTGGGAGGGGTCTCGCTGGGAATTTACGGTGTGATCCGGCTGTATGTGGCGACACTCAGAAAATCCTGCCTCAATTGCGAGGAATACCGGCGTCGATATGCCCGAAATGAGGGAATGCTCATCGCATTTTGGCACAATCAGCTCTTGGCGATGAGGACCGTCTATTATGGGCAACCCTTCGGGCTTTCCACGCTGGTGTCACGCTCGCAGGATGGGGACATCGCCGCGCGCGTCCTTCATTACTGGAAGCTCGGAACAGTTCGCGGATCGTCCCACCGTGGAGGAATCCAAGCCCTCAAGGAGCTTCTCCGCCTTGCCTCGCAGCCATCCCACCATCTCGCTCTGGCTCCCGACGGACCGCAAGGTCCCCCTTTTGAGGTCAAGGAGGGGCTCATTCTCCTCGCCCAAAAAACCGGAAGGCCGATTACGCCTTTGGCTGTGGCTTTCCAGCGCTACCTGCAGCTTAACAGCTGGGATGGGTTTCTGCTGCCTTTCCCTTTTACAAAAGCATACTTCGTTTGCGGCGATCCTGTCCACATTCCCCCGGACCTCGACATCGAAGAAGCCCGGTTGCGTGTGACCAGGGCCCTCCAGGATGTCAACGCCTTCGCTGTCTCCCAGAGATCCTCCCCGAAGGGGGCTTGAGACGCCCCCCCTTGAAACCCTTCCTCCGTTTCACGGTATGATTGATGATTGAATGAGAGAAATCGCATCCAACGATCTTTGTCGGGTCGTTTGGCGGCTCTCATCTGAATCCTGTTCATGGAGGTTCCGTTGCTCCGCTCCCTTTTTTCTCCCAGAACCGCGGCTCTGGGCCTTTTTCTTCTTTCGGCCTGCGCCTACCAGCTTCCTCCCCAGCCCACCGTTTTCATCACCCGGCAGGACCCGGACCGGCTGTCGGAGATCCTGACCCATCATCCTCTTCCCGTCGGAAAACTTGCCGTTCTCGGAGGACAGATCCTACGGCGCTTCGATACCCCAGCCGGCCGGTATTTTCTCATTCGCAACCTTCCCCTGGACCGGGACGCCTACCCGCAAACGCCTTCGGGAAAGGTGGTCATCAATCCCAAGGACGAATTCATTCTTTTTGCTCCGGCCCTTCACATCATGGGAGAGCACCGGACAAAGCAAAAACGGGAAAATAGCGCCTTTGTCGTCTTCGGGAAAGGAAAAAATCAAACGGTCTCCATGGGACCGGGACATATTCTGACGGCCGTCGGAGAGATCGGAGGCATGTCGCATTTTCCTGGGGACAAGAAAAAATCCCCCCATTACCTTCTTCTTGTCAGCCATTACGTCATGCTCTGGCAGAAAGCCCGGCCGGAGGACTACCCCCTCGTCATTAAATGATCCTTTCGGGACTCCGTGTGGGGAAGCGGAGTCGGGTGACGGTTCGATCCTCCCTGCGCTTTTCCATGTTGCCATGGACAATCGATCTCCGTATAATCTCAAGGTCCATTCTCCCTGGCTCGGGTGGCGGAACAGGCAGACGCAGCGGACTCAAAATCCGCCGACCTCACGGTCATAGGAGTTCGATTCTCCTCCCGAGCACCAATAAACACGCCCATCTCAGATGCCACCCCGATCAATCGGGCCTCCCCCCATGGGCCCATTTCGGGAATCCGCTTCTTCTCGGTTCCCGTGATATATTTTTGAAAACAAGAGAGAACAAAAGCGTTTTCACCGGGCGTTCGAATAAGAAAGAACACCGGGCACCATCATGGGCTCCCTCCTGACGGGGGGGGGCCGACGACCGGGGCACGCGTCGTATCCCTTCCCTCCAGGCGTCTGGATTCCCGGGCCTCAGGTCGGACCCCCGACGCGAATCTTTGGAAAGAAACGTGGACCCTGCGTGATGCCAAAGGCCAGGGCTGTCCGCCGGTTATCGAAGGACGCTCGGGAGTTGAGCGAACGCCACACAATGGCAGCACGAGGGGATCTCCAACACATATCATGGCGGTATTCTTCGCGGATGCGTCCCAAAGCGAAGGTGTGTTCAACGCGCTTTCAATGGGGGAACCGTGGAAATGCCGCTCGTCCATATCTTCTGGGCCCACCGCTTCGGGATGTGCACCGACCGATTCGGCGTCATGGGGATGGTCGGTTGCGAAAAAGGGCAACCACGATGGAAAGACACGCACCGGAATGCTCCCACCGGGCCCTTGCACCGAAGGGAAAGGAGGAAGAACCGTGCCGAAAATTCAGGTAAGAAACTTTGCCGTCTCATTAGACGGATTCGGGTCCGGCCTTTGTCAGGATCTCGATAATCCGATCGGACTCGGCGGCCAGGAGCTGATGAAGTGGTTTTTCCCCACCCAGGTCTGGCGGAAAATAAACGGTATGGACGGAGGAGAAACCGGCATCGACAATACCTTCGCGCAACAAGGCTTTGAAGAAGTCGGGGCCTGGATCCTCGGACGCAACATGTTCGGTCCCATCCGTGGACCGTGGCCCGATGAGACCTGGAAAGGATGGTGGGGAAAGGACCCCCCCTTTCACACGCCGGTGTTCGTCCTGACAAATTATCCGCGGCCTCCGCTCCAGATGGAGGGAGACACGGAATTTTTTTTCGTGAACGACGGGATCCATTCGGCCTTGGAACAGGCGAAACGGGCGGCCAAAGGCCGGGACATCCGCGTCGGAGGAGGAGTCGGGATCATCCGCCAGTACCTGCTCGAGAGGTTGATCGATGAGGTGCACCTTGTTCTCCGGCCGGTATTGCTGGGCTCAGGAGAGTCGCTGTGGCGCGGCCTGGATTTGCCTTCCCTGGGTTACGAATGCATAGAATCGGTCAAAGGTGAGCGGGGCACGCACATATTTTTGAAACGGACCTTCTCCCTCTCCTGAAGCCGACAGCTTCACCCCCCAGGGCGCCAAAGAGCCCTCATGTCCCCGGCCTCTCTTCTTCCCTGACACCCGGGCCTCCCGACCCTCTGCGTGAAGAGAATCCCCGTTCCCGATTTCCCGGACCTGGAAGGGTTTCTCCTCTCTCCCAGGCCCGGACTGGATCCCGGACGACCTTTCAACGGGAGGCGTTCGGCTCCCTCCCCCCGATTGTCCCTCATTCGTAACAATCGAAAGACCTTCCTGTCATTTTGAACACCTATTCTGCCCGAGATGGATCATCCACCCTTCAAGGGAGTTTCCCATGACCCCTCTCAATGCCGTCCTTTCGCCTGAATCCGTTCATTCCACCCTTTCCGTCGGGTGGGCCTCGACTCCTGCAGAAATTCTTCTGGCTCAAAAGCTGAGGGCCCTCGCCTTCGGATTTTGTCCTCCCGGAACCCCCGAGGAGGACATTGTTCCCGAGTGCGACCAATTCGATGCCTTTGCCCGGCATCTCATCGTCACGGACACCCGCACCGGCCAATGCCTCGGAACCTACCGCCTCCTTGACCCGGAGGGGGCCAAGAAAGCGGGAGGCACGTACACGGAAACGGAGTTCGACCTCGCTCCCCTCGCTCCCTATCGCGCCAGGATGGTCGAACTCGGCCGATCCTGCGTTCATCCCGACTACCGGCAGGGCGGGGTCATCACGCTCCTTTGGTCGGCTCTGGCCCGGACACTTCTGACGGAACGGGTCGAATTCCTGATCGGGTGCGCCAGCGTCGATCTGACCGATCCCGCCCTTGATCCGGACAGAATCTGGACCTATCTCAGGAACCGAGCCTGGGAGGGCGCCATCGACCCGGTCACGCCTTATCGCCCTTTCCCCTGCGTCCGCAGGGACTCCGAAAACGGGGCCATTCCGGCCCTTCCCCCCCTCCTTAAGGGCTATCTCCGCCTGGGGGCCCGGTGCCTCGGAAACCCGTCCCACGACCCGGTCTTCAAAACCGCCGACTTTCCGGTCTGGCTCCCCATCTTCTCGATGAAGGGACGCTACGTCCGCCACTTCTTCCGGCATGTCCCGGAGAATGACCGGTCGTTATGAGTTCGCTCCCCACGATCGCCGGACCCCCAGGCCCGATGGACCGGGGGCTCTCCATTCCGAAAAGAAGCGTGCGGGGGATCCGGGCCGCGGCCCATCTGGCCCGGGGGCTCTTCGTTTCCAAAAACACCGGAAAGGCTGGGCCTGATCCTCTTTCACGCTGGTGCAGAGACCTCCTTTCCCTTTTGGGCGTGGAGGTGGCGCTTTCAGGGGAACGCCCCGATGTCGGGGCGTACCTCATGGTCTCCAACCATATTTCATGGATGGACATCCTCGTCATCCGGTCCCTCTTTCCCACACGATTCATTGCCAAGCAAGAGATCTCCCTCTGGCCCCTGATCGGATCTTCCGCCCGTGAGGCGGGCACCCTTTTCATTCAACGGAGGCGGCTCTCGTCCTTTCACGGAACGCTCCAGTTCACCCGGACTCTGCTCGAAAATGACCTCTCCGTGTGCCTCTTTCCCGAGGGGACGACGACGACCGGAGATCGTCTCCTTCCTTTCCGCACCGGAATCTTCGAGGTCTGCATCGCCTCCGGCAAACCGGTTCTTCCCCTCTGTCTTCGATACATTGCGGACACCTCCGGGTCTTCCGCCCCCGTGTCCTATACAGGCAACGAAAGTTTTGCCCGCTCGTTCTGGAGGACCTTAGGAGAGCCGCGCATTACCGCCCGGGTGGATCTGCTCGATCCCATCCTTGCCGGTGGGCATACAAGAAAAGAGCTTGCCCGAAAAGCATGGACCTCCATCAAAGCACGGCTCATTTGATGAGAGCCCACCCCTAAAAGGTCCTCCGGAAATCCGGAAAAATTTCCGTTCCAAATGGCCCTCCTTCACCTTCCATCCATGGAATTTAATAGAAAAAAGGCCCATGGCTGCAGAGGCGTGCTTCTTCTCCAGGAATTTGGCCGTCTCCGATCCCCCGACCCTCCCCCCCGGGAGTCCAGATTTGGACCCTCGGAAACAGGAAGAAATCCTGATCCTTCCGCGTAAGTCTCGGCCATACCCATCGATTTGAGCGACACCCTCCCTATTGATGCATTTTTATTTTCCGAAGAGTATAATTAGATCCATTGTGTTTTTTTATTCAATTTAGAAATCATGACAAACTTTCCGTGTGGGAACACAAGCGGAATTCACGTGTTTTTATTCACGAAGGGAACAAAAGAGTGCAACTGCCGCTCGCAAAACTTAGGCTTCATGTGGATAGCTATAATCGGCTCGCCGATGATTCAAACTGGAACCGCTTCAAATCGCTTCATTGGGAAGAGCTGCGCCCCGATCTTCTTACGCAGGGCCAAAAGGATGCGGTTGAATTCGTCACCTACGTGGAGGATCATCTCCCCGGGTACTTCGCCGAATACCAGTCTCTTTTCCCCATCGAAGCCGAGGATATTACCCAGTCTCTTCACAACCGGGAGCTCTTCCACTTCACCGTTCGGTGGGGTCTCGAGGAGGACCGGCACGCCCAGGCGTTGGCCCTCTACCAATACCACGCCGGAATCGAACCGGATCGCGACCGCCTCGAGGAAAAGCTGATCATCGAGAACAGAAAACCCTTCAGCATCGGTTTTTCAAACCCGGTCCAGGTGTTCACCTACACCCTTCTCCAGGAAAAGGCGACCCAACTTTACTACCAAAGCCTTTCCAGGGTGGTGGAGGAACCCGTCTTGAATCGCCTGCTTATTTTTCTCACAAAGGACGAATCCCGCCATTTTGGATTTTTCTGCAACATGGTGGAAGCTTTCATTGAAGCGTACGGCGAAAAGGTCCTCCCTCTGATCGAGGAGGTGACCCTGCACTACAAAATGCCGCTCCACAACACCATGCAGGATTACCGCCGCCGGGCCATTCTCATGGCTCGGGAAGCCCCGGGTTACGACCGCATCCTTCCCCAGAAGGTCCTGATGCGGCAACTCCGGAGGACGGGTGAACGGCTGGCGGAATTGGCCCGTCCCATCGAGGAGTCCATCGCACGGATGATGGCGATCCTTCGCATTCCCACCATCGAAGACGTCGCCTGACGATCGATTCGGGGCCGCATCGGGCTGAAAGGACCGTTCGATGATCCGTCCCTCCCACTTTCTCCTTCTTTCCTTGCTCGTGATGGGAACGATGTGTCTCCCGGGCGCCTCCAAGGCAGGTGTCCGATCCGGGAATGGGCGCAGCGAATGGGCTGTTCCCGTTTCTCCCGGGGGACCGTTCTCCCGGGTCTACCTTCCCCAGAACGCCCCCGTCGGGGACGATTCCGGGTTTGGGGCAAAAAGCTGGCTCCAGATGAACCAGTCCCCCGATCACAATGCCTCCATCGATGTTCTTCCCAACGCCCCTGAATGGTTTCGGCGAGGGGTCTTCTGGCGGTTCGCCGAAGCCCGAGCCTGGCCCCTCGAGCGGGGAAAATCCTATGGAACGGCCGTCTACGGAGAAACGGAAGCGGGAGCGGTTCAAACCCAGTTTTACGGGAACGCTCTGGGGGTTTCCGTGGCGGGAGGAGTCGTGTTTGCGGAAAGCGACGACATGTTCGCTTATGCCCTCAATGCGCGGACCGGTCAATTGATCTGGAGAACAAGCCCTGTCGGGAACCACCTCATGGGAAATCCCCTTGTTGCGGGCCGGTCTGTCTATCTGGCGGCGGGAGGGGTCGGATTCAACTTCTCCAACGTGATCTCCTTCGCCCGGACTGGAAGCGCGGTCAGAGGGATGGATGTCAGCTACAACGGAATCTTCGCCCTTGACCGGAAGACCGGACGCCTTCTCTGGTCCTTCAAATCGGTCGGAGAGGCCATGCCCACCCCGGCCATTCATGGGGATGTCCTGTATTTCGCCACCGGGTCCGGAACGGTCCATGCCTTGGACAGAATGACCGGCCGACAGCTCTGGAAGCGCCGTCTTGGGGGCAACGACAACATGTCGAGCCCCGCCTACCAAAAGGGACGCCTCTACGTGGCGATGGCGGCCCCTCCCCGGCTGTACTGCCTCGAGGCGAAATCCGGAAGGGTTCTCTGGAAGGGAACGATTCCGGGAGCTGCAAACACCGGCATGGGGGATGTCAGCCCCGCCGTGGGAGAAGGGGTGGTCGTCATGGACACGGTGACGCGTCCGAAGGTCCGTCATGGACAGACGACCTTAAGGCCGGTGATCCGGGCCTTCGATGCGGTCACGGGACGTCCGATCTGGACCGCCTCCACCGATCGCGGTGCCGCGCCTCCCGCATTCAAGGGGGGAGTGCCCCTTATCATGAAGGGGGTGGCCTACGTGGGATCCCCTGTCACCGGAGCTTATGTGGCCCTGGATCTTCATACTGGCCGCCGTCTCTGGACATGGAAGAGGATTTCGGCCGGCCGGAGCGCTCCAACCTTCCATGACGGGGACCTCTATATCGCAGGCGGCGACAGCCTTTACCGGCTCAACCCCCGGACGGGGCATGAAACAGGGCGGCTCAAGGTGGGGGGACGCATGGGGCTCGTCAGCCCGACCATCGTTGGAGGAACGGCGTACCTCGCCAATTCCTGGGACTGGATCGTGGCGGTTCCCCTTGCGAATGTCGCGCCGGAACACGGGATTCTGTCGACGTCAGGCCCTGCCGGTATGACCGAATCCTCCCTCTCCCCGAACCGTTCCTTCCACAAAGCTGTCCACAACCCGTAATTCAACCGTTTTCACAGGCAAAAAGAGAAGCTGGGCGATCCGGTCCCCCGGAGAAACGATATAGGGCGCATGCCCGTCATTGGCGAGGATGACCCCGATCTCCCCATGGTAATCGGAATCGATCACCCCGATCCCTTGGGCGACCCGGATCCCATGACGAAGGGACAGGCCGGAGCGGGAGGCCACCACCCCCACAAGCTCCGGATCCCGAATGTCGATGGCGATTCCCGTCGGAACCAGGAGGCGGTCTCCCGGAGAAAGCGTGACCGGGTCGGGAACAGCCGCCCGGAGATCGAGCCCCGCTGAGCCTGGAGTGGCATAGGAGGGAAGGAACTTCTCCCCGCCGGGTCCCACAAGCATGACCTGAATCACTGTTTTTTGTGCCATCCTCTTTGTCCTGTCAAGGCCGCGTGGAGGGTTTCCCCGGGGACGGGGGCAGAAGACCTGATTTCATGTCCACATAGAGCGCCGAAAAGCGGCCGTAGACATCCCGAAGGGAGAGATGAAGCCTCCCTAAATCATCGTTCGTCTTGAAAAACACCCAACCCGCGGTCGTGGAATTCGCCGGAAACACCGTCGGAAGCCCCAGCCGCACCAGCCTCCCGAGCCGGGAACGGCTGGCTTCGACAAGACGGCGGTCCATCAGGGCTTCGGAGACGATTCCATGAGAGGTTTCGTACCGGTATCCCAGGAGCCGCACCTCGGGGCCGGGATTTTTGATCGACACGTGGACGGCGAGGACGGGAACGGTCGATCGCTGCGCCAAGGAGCCTCCCGAATCGATCCTCAGAACGTGCTTGCCAAGGATCGATCCAAGAACAGGGGGCGGATTTTCATGGGGAGTGCAGGAAAAAAGGAGCCCTCCAAGGAGGAGTCCTCCGAAGGCACGGCCGGTTCCCCGGACGGTCATGACCCGGCACTCCGGATAATCTCGGTCCCGACCCCTTCGGGGGTGAAAATTTCGAGAAGCAGGGCATGGGGGATCCGTCCGTCGATCACGTGGACCTTCCCCACCCCTTCCGACAGGGCGCGAAGGCATCCTTCCATCTTGGGAACCATGCCCCCCGCAATGATGCCGCGCTCGATCAGAGAGAGGATCTCCTTCCGGTCAAGCGACGGAAGAAGCTCTCCCTTATCATCCAGAACCCCCCCCGTGTTCGTCATCATGATCAGCTTTTCCGCCTTGAGGGATCCGGCGATCACCGCCGCCGCCTCATCCGCATTGATATTAAGGGGAGCGCCGTCCTCCGTGACTCCGACCGGGGCCACGATGGGAATGAAGCGATTCCGGTCGAGAAGATCGAGAATTTCGGGATTCACGGTCAGGATCTTTCCCACATGTCCCAAGTCGCGCCCGGAATGGGTTTTCCGCTCGCCCACAAGAAACCCGGCATCCCTCCCGGACAGCCCGACCGCCCGGCCCCCATAGCGGTGAACCATGGTCACGATTTCCCGGTTGATGCGCCCGGTGAGAACCATTTCCACCACCTCCATGGCATCGCTCCCCGTCACCCGGACCCCGTCGACAAATTCGGGGCTCATCCCCAAACGGCCCATCAGGGAGGAAATCTGGGGACCGCCCCCATGAATCACGACCGGACGGATTCCGATATGCTGGAGAAGAACAAGATCTTGCGCGAAGGAGAGACTTTCCTCTCCTCCGCCGCTTAAGGCGCTTCCTCCGAATTTGATGACGAAGGTCTTCCCGTGGAAGGTCCGGATATAGGGAAGGGCGTCGATCAGGACCTGGGCCTTTTCCTGGACAGTGTCCATGCATGCTCCGGTTGTTGGTGAATATCCCTCAGGGCTTCTCCCGGGCCTTGGCGAGCTTTCGGGCAAGCTCTTCCAATCCCGTATGGAGATAGCGCTGGGTGGTCCCCAGCGAGGCATGGCCCAAAAGGGCCTGGATCTCCCGGAGATCGGCCTCGCGGTTCAACAGGTGCGTCGCGCAGGAATGGCGGAGGACGTGGGGAGTGGCCCGATGCGCAAGCCCCGACTCCCGAGCCCGCTTTCTCACAATCCTCCCGACCTGCCATACCGACAGGCTTCCTCCCTCCCGATCGGCGAAGAGCGGAGCCCCGGCAGGAATCCTTCCTCCCTCGAGCCGCTCCTTCAGGTAGCGTCCCAGAGAGGCCAAGGCCATCCCCACCACCGGAACCGTCCGATCCTTTCCGCCTTTTCCGTGCACAAGGAGGGCGCCGTTCCCCGTCTGGAAGTCCTCCCACCGCATCCTGCAAAGCTCGGAAAGGCGGACACCGCTCTCGTAGAAAAGCTCCAGCATCGCCCGGTCCCTCAGGGACACAAGATTCGCCGGACCGGAAGAAGGAGAGGACACGAGAGTGGACGCCTCCTCTTCGGAAAGAACCGCCGGAAGCTTTCGCGGAACCTTGGGTCCCCTGACCAGACGGAAGGGATCCTCCTGCATATGCCCGTTTTTCTTGAGAAAACGGTAAAATCCCCGAAGATTCGAAAGAATCCGGGCGATGCTCGAAGGAGCGTACTCCCGTTCATGAAGGCGTTTCACGAAACGGACGGCCCGAGGACGGTCCAGAGACTCCCAGAAAAACCCTTCTTCGTTTCGAAAGGCGGCCCCCATCAGCCCCGCGAAGAGGGCGAGGTCGCGATCGACGGATTCGAGCGTCTGGGGAGACCTCCCTGACAGAATGAGGTGACGCCGATAGAGGGAAAACAGGGGATCTTTGATCAGCCGGGGACCGATTTCCCGGCGTTCGCGGTCGCTCTTCCGTTCTCCCGACCCGGACCCTCCCATGGATTATCCTCCCGCCGGACGGGCCCTTCGGTCCGCCGCATGGCCCGATCCCGCGACACTCTCCCACCACCCTTCGAAATCCCGTCTGGCGCGGGCGACGAGGACCCTCCGGCGCTCACTCTTTCCGCCCTTCACCCGTGCGGGAAGAGGCGGAAAAAGGCCGAAGTGGAGGTTCACCGGGGAGAAAGGGGCCGTTTCCCCCAGGGCCGGGGCGTCATCGGGACGGCGGTAAGCCGAAGGGATGAGCGCTCGAAGGAGGGCCCCGACGGCAGTCGTCGGGGGAGGAAGCGAATCGGGGGAGTCTGAGGACAGAAACAGGGCCGTCAGATGCCCCAAGGCGATCGATTCGGTGTACCCCTCGACCCCGACCATCTGCCCGGTCGGATAAACCTTTGGAAGTTTTTTGAGGGCGAGATCCGCCCCGAGCACGCGCGGAGCGTCGAGGAAGGTGTTCCGGTGCAGGGATCCGAAACGGAGAAACTGGACATGTGCGAAGCCGGGAAGCTTTCGGAAGATCCTGTCCTGCTCGGAATACCGAAGCTTTGTCTGGAAGCCCACCAGGTTGAAGGCCGTCTCTTCCCGATTTTCCGCCCGAAGCTGGACAACCGCGAAGGGACTCCGACCGGTCCAGGGGTCGACGAGCCCCACAGGCCGCATGGGGCCGAAGGCCAGAGTGTCCGGACCGGATTCCGCCAGGGATTCGATGGGCTGACAGGCCTCGAAGGCCCGAAGAACCTCCGGCCGGTCCTCCACCCCCTCATGGGGAGGGACCCGCTCCCCCGTGAGAAGATCGGCGCAGAAGGCCCGGTAGGCGGGTTCGTCAAGGGGAACATTCAGGTAGTCCCCCTCCCCGGGAGTCCCATGGCGGTTTCCCCGAAACAGTTCGGAAAGATCGAGCGAATCCGTCTCCACCACGGGACTGATGGCGTCGTAGAAGGAAAGGCGGTCGCTGCCGATTTGCTCCAGGAGGGTCTCTGTGAGGAGGGGATGGGTCAAGGGACCCGTGGCCAGGACCAGAGGCCGGTCCGGCGGAATCCGGTCCACCCGCTCCCGCACCAGCGTGATGTTCGGATCGTTCTGGACCCTGTCAGTCAACTCCGACGCAAAGCGGTCCCGGTCGACCACCAGGGCTCCGCCCCCCGGAATCCGGGCCGACAGGGCGGCGGAAAGAACGGGAGACCCCATTTGGAGAAGTTCCTCTTTGAGGAGTCCATGGGCCGTTTCGGGATCCATGGATTTCAGGGAGTTGGAACAGACGAGTTCGCCGAGGTTCCCGGTGCGATGGGCTCCCGTCCGGCACTCCGGGCGCATTTCAAAAAGGGTGACCCGTCTGTTCATGCCGGACAGAACCAGGGCCGCCTCGGTTCCCGCAAGCCCCCCACCGACAATGGTCACGGGGTGGGCTCCGCTCACGCCGTAATCCCCGGCTCTTCGCCTCCCTCGCTCTCGTATCCGCATTCCTTTTCGGGGCAGGCGAGGAAGCTCGACTTTCCGCTCTTCTTTTCGATCAGGAAGGGATGGCCACATTGGGGACAGGCCTTGGCCACCGGACGTCCCGGGTAGGTCCGGTCGCATTCCGGATACCGGCTGCATCCATAAAACGTTCCCCGCTTTCCCCGCCGGGGAATGATTTCCCCTCCGCAACCCGGCCGTGTGCAGGAAATTCCCGTGGGAAGGGGACGGGTGGTCTTGCACTTTGGATAGGAGGCGCAGGCGAGGAAGCTTCCGTATCGTCCGGTCTTCACCACCATGGGCCCTCCGCATGTGGGACAGGGAGGGAGATCGGCCGGGGCGGGGGCAGGGACGGCGTCCTGGCCTTTGGGCGGCCATGACCGGGTGGTCTTGCACCCCGGATACCCGCTGCAGGCCAAGAACGTTCCGAACCTCCCCTTGCGGACGGTCATCGGCTTTCCGCATACGGGGCACATCTCGCCGGTGGCTTCCGGAAGGGTCTCCGGAGCGGGTCCGTTCTCCGTTTCGACAATATTGCGGGTCGTCTTGCACCGCGGATAATCCCCACAGGCGAGATAGGCTCCGTGGCGGCCCCATTTTTTGACCATGAGCGTCCCGCAAACGGGGCAAGGGATATTCGTCGGCTCGCTCAAAGCCTTCACGTTGGCCATCCCCCCTCCCTGGGCCTTGGACAGCTCCTTGGAAAAGGGCCGGTAAAAATCGTCCACGGCGTCCCGGTAGACCTTCTCGCCCTCCTCCACGGAGTCCAGTTCCTCTTCCATTCGGGCCGTGAAGGCGACGTTTAAAAGATCGGGGAAAGAATCGACCAGGAGACGATTGACCAGCTCGCCAAGTTCGGTGGGATGGAGCCGGTTTTCCTGCTTTTCCACATATTCCCGGTCCAGGATGGTGCTCATGATCGTGGCATAGGTGCTGGGGCGCCCGATTCCCTTTTCCTCGAGCTCCCGTATGAGAGAGGCTTCGTTAAAGCGGGGAGGGGGTTCGGTGAAATGCTGCTCCGAAACAGGGGGCGCGGCGGCCTCCACCGCTTCTCCCTCGTGGAGAAGCGGAAGGTCCGTTTCCTCGTCGTCCTTCTCGGACCCTTCCCCGTCACCCTCCGCCTTGGCGCGGGAGACGGGCGTCTTCCCGCGGAGCACGAGAAAGCCTGCGTCGAGCATGCGCCGTCCTGTGGCTCGGAAGGTGTCGTCCCTGTCACCCGAAATGAGAACGGTCGTCAGCATATAGCGGGCCGGGGCCATCTGGCTTTCAAGGAAGCTCTGCCAGATCAGCTGGTAGACCCGATGAAGATCCCGATCGAGAATCCCTTCGAGCGAGTCGGGCGTCCGGGTGACGTCGGTTGGGCGAATGGCCTCATGGGCATCCTGGATGCCCTTCTTGTTCCGATAGGAGGGGCTCCGGCCCGGAAGGGCCTGAGGATACCGTTCCCGGATAAACGTTCTGGCCATGTCCTGGGCTTCGGGAGCCAGACGCACCGAATCGGTCCTCATGTAGGTGATGAGACCCGTCTGCCCCTGCCCGGGAAGGTCCACCCCCTCGTAAAGCTTCTGCGCCAGCTGCATGGTTTTCTTGGCGGAAAATCGGAACCTCCGCGACCCTTCCTGCTGGAGGCGGCTGGTCGTAAGGGGGGGAGAGGGCTGGCGGCGCTTTTCATCGGCGGTCAAACGATCGATCCGGAACCCTTCCCCGGAAATCCGTTCCACGGTTTCCGCAGCCTCTGACGCGCTTTTGATTTCCGCCTTCCGGCCGCCAACCTTGTCCAGGCGAGCCGTAAAAACGCTCTCGGAGCGCTCCGGATCGCAGGGACGCATGGAGAGCTCGATGGTCCAATATTCCTCTGAAACAAACGCGCGGATTTCGTTTTCCCGGTCGCACACAAGACGCACCGCCACCGATTGCACGCGACCGGCGGAAAGGCCTCGCCTCACGCGCTCCCAAAGGAGGGGAGAAATGGTGTATCCCACGATTCTATCGAGCGCCCGTCGGGCTTTTTGAGCCTCGACCTTGTGGAGATCGATCTCGCCCGGATTGGCCAGGGCCGCCTCAATCCCCCGGGGAGTCATCTCATGGACCAGGACGCGGCGGATCGGCTTCTTGAGTCCATTCAGCTCGCTCGCAATGTGGTAGGCGATCGCCTCGCCTTCCCGGTCAGGGTCGGAGGCCAGATAGATCTCCTTCGCGCCCCGGGCGGCTTGGCGGATCTCGTCGAGAACCTTCTTCTTTCCTTCCGACACGACGAACTGGAGTTCGTAATCATTGTCGAGATCCACCCCGATCCGGGACGGGGGAAGATCTTTGAGATGGCCCACGCTGGCCTTCACCTTGTACCCGGCCCCGAGAATCCGGGTCAGGGTCCGGGCCTTTGTCGGAGATTCCACGATGATCAATGCCCCCTTTGCGGGGCCCGCCGGGGCGGAAGCCGACCGGGTGCCTTCTGCGGTTTTTCGGGGCTTCCGAGCCTTGGGTGCGGCAGACACTTTATTTCCAGCACTCACTTTTTACAAGCCTTTCATGAAAGTCATGTCCGTGGATTTTTGCGATTATCGCCTCTTAATAAGGATGGAAAAGACCTCTTCGGCATTCTCCACCCGCAAGGCGCCCTCTTCCAAAAGCAGGGAGGGCCCTTCAAGCTCCCACCCGGAGGCATCCCGGTCGAAGACCAGGAGCTCTCTCCCTTCTTCCAGGGCGATCCGGGCGGTCACGTAGGTTCCGGATCGCCGCCGGTGGGGCCCTGCGATCACCGCCAGCGAAAGCCCCACAATCAGCCGGTTGCGATGGGGGAAGTGCCAGGCCACAGGTCCGTCCCCGGGGGGATATTCGGAAAGAAGGAGCCCCCCTTCCGAAACGATCGCCCCCGCAAGGTCCCGGTGGTCGGAGGGATAGGTCATGTCCAAACCCGTTCCCGCCACGGCGATCGTCCGCCCCCTCGCCTGAAGGGCCCCGCGATGGGCCGCTCCGTCCACCCCCCTCGCGAGTCCCGACACAACGACGATCCCCCGCGAGGAAAGGTCTTCGGAGAGTCCCATCACCGCCCTTCGGGAGTTTCCTCCCGCCTCCCGTGCACCCACAACCGCAATGCCTGGACGGGACAAGGGATCGGCATCCCCCTTCAGCCAAAGGAAAAACGGGGGAACGGCGATCGCCGAGAGGAGGTCTGGCCACCCGGGACAGCCTGGATGCATCATCTTAAGCCCAAGCCGTTCGGAAATGTCAAGAAGGGAGAGAAAACGCGCAGAAAGGCGGGCCACTTCTCCCTGGGGAAGCCCCGAAAGGATCCGATCCCGGGCGGCCCAGGGGCTCATCCCCGGCTCCGTCCTCAGCCTTTGGCGTCTCGCAAGGGCGTCGAGTTCAGCGAGGTGCGCCACTCCAAAGGACCGCATTTCAGAGAGGTCTACCGGCATCTGTCCTGACCGATTTGGCGGGCGAACAAAGTCGAGGTACAATGGGGGGAGCTCACGGCCGCCTCTTTCTTCCCATGAACCACGACAGGAGGACCATGGACCAGTCGCTCTACCACCTGTTTTTGTATGCCACCATCATTTTGAGCGTCCTGACCGTCCTCGGGACGGCCTACTATCTGGCCGACCGCAAGAGGCGCCTCGCGGAGAATCCTGACCATCACGCGTTATCCCCTGTGGAGCGCCTCTCCGAGATTGACGCCCAAATCGCGGCGTTCCGGCGGCGCATCGCCGATCTCGAAGAGGAAAAGAAAACCCTGCTGTCCGGACCTCCGGACTGATCCTTTTGCCCTAGGTCCCCCGGTCCACGTAGAGCTCTTCCCGGGCCGCGTTGTAGCCGAACAACTCGGCATAGCGACCCCAGTTGACAAGCATGAAAAAGGCCGTGTCCACATCTTCATGGGGGAAAGCTTCCCCGATCCGGGTCTTCAACGCCTCTTCCGACATGGACTCCTCCTCTTCCTCGACCAGCCATTCGAGAACGCGGGAGAAGAGCGGCAGGGTCAGGAGCCTTTCCCGGATCAGCCGTTTTCGGCCATTGATGTCCTTTTCAAGAATCTCTTCCCCCAAGGGAGTGAGGGAAATATCGCTTTCAGGGGTCACCACGAATCCCAAAGATTCGGCGGCCTTCACAATTTGAAGTTCTTCTCCAAGTTCCAGATGAAGATCCACCCCCAGCTGGTAGAGATCGGAGGCGCCTCCTTTCTCTTTGAGAATCTTGAGAAGACCGATGATTCGACTGATCCCCGTATAAGGCTCAGGTTCGCCTTCCATTCCCCTTCCTCCTTCGTGATTTGGGCCGACTTCGTTCCTGCATCTTCCATTCAGGAAATAAGCGAAAAAATCTCGTCCGACAAGCGCTCGAAGTCAGGGTGCTTCCTGTTTCTCGGCCGAGGCAGATCCACGTCGATCTCTCGGACTACATGGGTCGGGCGCCTGGAGAGCACCACAACCCTGTCGGCCATCAGAATGGCCTCCTCGATGATATGCGTCACCATGATGATCGTCCGGACCGGCATTTCCTGATCCTTCCAGAGCATCAGGACTTCGTCCCGAAGCGTCACGGAGGTCAAGGCATCGAGGTTTGAAAAGGGTTCGTCCATCAACAGGATTTTCGGTTCGATCGCCAACGCCCTGGCCAGGCCGACCCGCTGCTTCATCCCTCCGGACAACTCCCGCGGGTAGGCTTCCTCATACCCCTCGAGCCCGACCTTGTCGATGTAGAAGGACACCGTGCGATCGATATCGGCCGCTTTTCTTCCGCGGGCGGAAAGTCCCAGGGCCACATTGTCCTTGACCGACAGCCACGGAAGAAGGGCGAACCCTTGAAAGACCATCGCCATGTCCGAATTGACGCCGGTCTGGGGATGATTCTTGTAGAGGAGTTCTCCGGAAGTTGGAGGGATGAGGCCCTGGAGGATCCTGAGAAGGGTGCTCTTTCCACACCCCGATGGTCCGACAATGGCGACGAACTCCCCTTCCTCCACGCCCACAGACAGGTTGTCGATCGCACGATACGAGCGGTTGTCCCGGGTGAAATCCCTGGAAATGTTTTTCAGGACGAGAAAGCTGTCCTTTCTAGACGTCATATCCATACCTGCGCGTCACGCGCTCATAGAGAGGCACCCAGAAGAGACGGTTGGCTGTCACGACAACAACCGTCATCACCAGAAGGGCCGCCACCCCGAGAAAGGGGCTCTCGCCCGAGTACGTGGCCCTGTCGAGGAAGGCGCCGATTCCCCGGACCCCATAATCCTTCTGGGCATACACCACATATTCGGACACGATCAGGGCGTTCCATCCCCCGCCGAAGGCGGTAATGGATCCCGTGACGATCGAGGGCAACAGAAAAGGGAGGAAGACCTTCCGGAGAAAAAGTCTTCCACGGAGGCCAAAGGTCAGGGAGACCTCCCGGAGCTCGGAGGGAAAGGTCCCCACGCCCGACAGCAGGTTGAAGAGGAGATACCATTGCATCCCGGACATCAAAAGGATCACCGACGCCAGGTTCATACTGTGAAAAATCTGGACCACCAGCACAATGACGAAAGGAAACAGGGCGGTGGCAGGCACCGACGCCATGACCTCGGCCAGCGGAAAGACGGCCCTCGAAAGGCGGGGATACTTGAAGACCCAGTAAGCGACCGGAATGGTCCACATCAAACTCACACAGTAAGCGGCCAAGAGGCGCAGGATGGAGAAGAGAAGATCTGCGGGAAGCTCCGACAGGGACCCCCAGGGGATCCCCTGGCGAACCCAACCGGACACCACATGAACGCCTGCGAAGAGGCTTCGAAGGAGCACCCACCCTCCCAGGATTCCCCCCCCGACCGTGACCACACGCAGGAACGAATCCGGAATCGTCAATGATCCGCCGCCAAAACGCCCCCTTCTCCACACGAATCGAACCAACTGCCCGCCCACGTGCCCGGCTTTTTTCTTCACCTCCGCCAGCGTTTCGGAGGAGGCAAGAAAATCGTACACCGGTGAAGAAATCCGGGAGAACGGCCCTTCCACCTCTCCGATCTGGTAGTTATGAGACCAGACCAGGGACGGACGAAAGACAAACACATCTAAGATCATGACGGTCACGATCAGGGCCCCAATCCCCAGAAGGGCCTCCCCAAAATGGCCCTTTTCGGTGCTGGACACAAGAAAGCTGCCGAGTCCTGGAAGTTCGTAGTGGACGGGCCCCATGGCGATCATTTCACAGGCGATCAGGAAGTACCATCCCGCTGTCCATGAAAGAACGGAGTTGTAGATCACCTTGGGAAGTGTCACGGGGACGAGAAAGCGCAGGACCCATTGCCACACCGGGGCTCTTATCCCCCGGAAAAGGTCCCAAAGATCGGACGGAGCGGTTCTGACGGACTCGTAGACGGCAAAGGCCATGTTCCAGGCCATGCTTGTGGCGATCAGGATCACCGACGCGGCCTCAACCCCCATCTTTGTCGTCGGAAAAAGCGGAATCATGACGAGCACCACCGCAGGGAAAAATCCCAGGACAGGGATCGACTGAAGAATGTCCAGGATCGGGATCAGGATGCGGGGTCCCCATCGTGTCAGGGCGGCCGCCAGTCCATACAGGTAGGCGAAGAGGAGAGACAGAAGATAGGCCTGAAAGAGGCGGAACAGAGACTGAAGAATGTCTCCGGGGAGGTCGGCCAGCGCCGCCCGGGGAATGACCGGAACTCCGGAAGGGGGATTTCGGGAAAAAAGAAGCACCACCCCCGAAAGGATGGCCACGACGAACAGGGTGGGCAGGAGGAAGGAGAGCCTCCGAAATGACGGAATCACCCGTTCCCCTCCCGGAATCCGGACGGTCCTTCTTCTTGAAAAAAATCCTCATTTCTGTAACATGATGACAGCCTCATCCGCATTCCCGCAGTATCCAACACCCACGGAAAGGTGTGTCCATGGACATCCGAACGGCCCTTCTTTTCCTGGTGATCCTTGCCGCCTTGCTGGTTGCCGGAATCCTTTTCTTTCTCTTTCGAGCCCTCCGGGTCCTCGACAGGCATGAAAAATTGGCAATGGAGATCGAGACGACCACCGTTCCCCTGATCGCAAGCCTTCGCCGGATGGCGGAGGAGATCGAACCGGTCGTCAAGCGGACCACTGATCGCTACCAGTCAATCGAACAAGGCCTGGATTCACTGTCAAGATCTCCCATCCTGTCATTTCTCGTTTCCTTCATGAAATCGGGCGGAAGATCCATTCACACCGCAACCTACTTGCTCCGGGTGGGACGGGGCCTTGCCGCCGGGTTCGCCCGGGCCAGGGAAGTCCTGAAACGCTCCGATCATCCGGAGTCCGGAGAACCATCTTCGACAACAAAGGAGGAATCACATGGCCGATGACAGGCATGATACAGGACTTGCCCTCTTTTTGACAGGGCTGATGCTTGGCGCGATCGCCGGAGTTCTTCTCGCCCCCGCATCCGGGAACGAAACCCGGCAGAAGATCGCCACCCGGATGAAAGCTCTTCGGGAGGAAGCCGAGGAGGAATTCGAGGAAGGCCTTGAAAAGATCCAAACCGAGATCCCTGCGAAAAAAGAGCAGTACGCCGAAGCCTTGAAGGAAGGCTGGAAGGCCTTTCGGGCCGTCCTCGAGAAGGACCAGAAGTCCGCCGGCTCCTCAAAAGCCTGACAAAAAAACGAAGGGGGGAGGCTCTTTTGAACCTCCCCCCGAGAACGCGACCCCCGACAACCCTCCGGTTACAGCGGGTTCGGACCTCCCAGGAGGCCTCCCCCGATCATCGTGGTCACCGCTCGTCCATGATCGAAGGTGACCTTGTCGACCGCCGGAGTCTCACCAAGGCGTCCCGCCATCGGCAGGACCGACCGATACAGGGTGACCGCGGCGCCGGCTTTATTGGTGGCGATTTGAATGGCGGAGAGTTTTTTGCTGACCGCATCATAATGCCAGGCCAGAAGAACCCGGGATCCGTTCTTTCCGGACCGGGAGAGCCAGCCGTCGGGATCCTTTGTCGGATCGGCGCCGGGTCCCTGCGTCCTGTCCGACGCCACGGACGGTTTGTTGGTGATGGGATTGACATGGCTCCAAAACTCAATCGGGTTGAAGAGGATCACATCCCCCAGCCCCGCAAACGCGTACACAGGAAGGATCACCATAAGGGCCGTCAGTCCTGATCGTGCCCACTTATTTTCAACTTCCCCGTTCGCAGTGTAGATGGCCCTGACCAGGGCAAACTGACCGTAGCATCCCGATGAGACGGTGGTGATCATCAAGAAGGCTAGACCAAATCCGAATTGTTTCAACCTCTTCCCCATTATGACCTCCCGTGATTTTCAAGGGATCCCAGTGGATTGGGCCCCAGCCGAACCATTGGGGCTAGAGTAGAAGATTCCCCCCGAAATGGCAAGGGAGTTTCCCGCCACGAAACACACCGAAGATTGAGGACAGACCATCCCGGTAAACGCCAGTTGGGACGCGTTCGAAGGAAACATCTGGAGGATGGCCGCCTGCCCGGAAATCGCCCCTCCGCCAAGGGTCGACACCTGGTACAGGGCCCCGTTCTGTCCGTAAGCATAGACGGTCCCTCCAGGGGCGACGTACATTCCGGTCAGGGTGGACGTCATCCCCGAGGGACTCCTGCCCATCAGTGAAAGCGCCTCCCAGGTCGATCCGCCGTCGGTGGTTTCAAGCAGGACGCCTGTTCCATCGACATAGCAATTCGCGGTGGACAAACAGCCCACTCCGCTCACCCCTTGGAGGGCCAAACCCTGGGGGATGACGATCAACGCCCAGGTGTTCCCCCCGTCCCCGGAATAGAGCAGGGCGTTCATGCCGGTTCCTGCGACATTGGAGGCCGCGATCCACAGGGATGAGCCGAGGAGAAAGACCTGGTTGAAATTGGCTGGACCCAGGGGCGCCGACAGGACCTTGAGATCGGGAGCCCATGCCGCTCCGGCACTGCTCTGAATCAGGAGAGTATTGTTGTCTCCGACAATGACGCATGCCGGCGTTCCCGAACTTTGGCATACGACATCGTTGAAGGTCAGGTTTCCGTTGGTCGTGACATTGTTGATGGAAAAGGTTTGCCCTCCGTTCGTGCTCTGGAGGATCAGCCCCTGATTCCCGACAATGGTGCATTGGGTGGAGGACACGCAGGCGATGGAGGTGAGGTTGAAATTGGCCAGGGCCGCTCCCAGTCCGCTGTTGGCCGGAGTCCAAAGCTGTCCCCCGTTTTGGGAGACCAAAAACAGACCCGCCTGGCCGACGGCGATGCAGGACTGGGGGGTGGGACAGGCGATCGCGGAAGGTTCCGCCCCCGAGGGAAGGATGGAGGAAAACCAGAAGAGGGCGGAGGAGGACTGGCAGGAGGAGAGGAAAAGCAGCAGCGCGGCGAGGACCGCTCTCCAGTTCCCGCCGGTCTTCTGGCCCGTCATGGCCATGGTCTCCTCCCGAATTCCTTTCAGCCGGCCCTCTTTGACACCCGCCGGCGCCGTCCATGTGTTCTGTTTCGGTTCCCCGGAGATTCGTTTCCCGACCCGCGAGAAGAGACCTTTTTCGGAAGGAGGGGGGTCCCCCGTTTCGCCCTCCCTCAGGGCCGGTCTCTTTCCGGAATGGAGGGGAAGGGCAGAGGGTTCCGGTCTTTACGGACCGGCCGACCTTTTTCCCCTTCTCCGTTCTTCCCGGCGCCAAAGGCCCTCTTCCCCGCCGTATCCGGGACCCGGAAAGCCCCCGACCGAAGCGCCGAAACGATTTTTCTCGCGACCCCCGTCAGGGCGAGACGGCCCGCCCATTCGAGCGATTCCCATCTCCCCCCCTCCCGGAGAGCTTCCTCCGGGCTTCCCGGCAAGCGGGGAGCCTCCACCTTCAACACCTGCACCTCCTCCCGAAAATGGGAATAGACATGCCGGACCCGGCCGATTTCCTCCACAACGGTCCACCCCCCCAAGGAGCCTTCTCCGACCGTCTCCCCCGGCGCGAGCCCAGGGGAGGAAAACCCGGCAATCTCCAACAACCCTTCGAGCAGACGCCCTTCCAATCGCGGCTCGAAGAGAAGCGGGCCGGAGGACGGAACGAGAGCCACACGCATCCGGAGCGGGGCCGGTTTTCGTCCGACCTTTTTGCCTTGAGGATCCTTCGCGGCATGAATCTCCGTCCGGCTTTTGCACAAGGAGGCGACCGGACACCCTTCGCAGGAAGGGGCCGCGGGGAGACAGAGGGTCGCCCCAAGTTCCATCAGGGCCTGATTGGTATCGGCGGGGCGGGGATTCTCCCGCCCCCAGGAGTTCGACGCTTCCCAGAGGCGGCGGTCCCTCACGGGGACATCCGGAGGGATCCCGAACAGGCGTTCGGTGACCCGTCGGACATTGGCATCGAGAATAGGCGCCCAGAGATTGGTGGACAGGGAATGGATCGCCCCGGCGGTGGAACGGCCGATCCCGGGAAGGGACTGCCACTGCTCCACCGAGGAAGGCCAAATCGGGCCAGCGGGATTTTCTGCGAGGATTCCCGCCGCCCGGTGGAGATTCCTGGCCCGCTGGTAATAGCCAAGACCCTCCCAGAACCGCAACACCTCGGAAAGCTCCGCAGAGGCCAGGTCAAAGACGGACGGGAAGCGCCCGAGGAAGCGCTCGTAATACCCGAGTACGGCCCGGACAGTCGTCTGCTGAAGCATGACCTCGGACACCCAGATCCGGTAAGGATCCCGGCTTCTCCTCCAGGGAAGGTCACGCCGGTTGGCCTCGTACCAGCGAAGAAGGGCGGGAAGGGCGTTGCCAGAGAGGGCGGCATCGTCGGAGGTGCCGGCGTCAGAATGAGACATACCACGAAAACCCCTGATACCCCCCCCAACCCGTAGACACGGAGGATCGGAGCAGGCCGCCGTCGAAGGTAAGGTAGGAATGGAGCTTTGGGAGGGACACTCCCAGGACGGCCCCTCCCTGGCCCGCGTTGTAGGTGTTGTTCCCTTGCCCGATCAGTTCCGGGCCCAAATAAATGGACACGGTCTCGGGGGGGGTGCCCTTAACGGGAATAAAGTACCGGGCCTGCCCATAAATATATTGAATATAGCCGAGGTAGTTGGCGAAGAAATCGAACGCCCCCGGACCCAGGGCCTGATAATACTCGGTCTGAAGAAAGATCCCGGCCAACCCTTCGATCGGGGTATTGGTCTCAAACCCTTCGGCCAGGGCGATTCCGACATCCCCTTCGAAAAACCCGTCCCCGACCGGAACCCGAAGACCGACGGAGGGGTTGAGGCCGTTGTAGGCGTTGAAGGTGGTCAAGGAAGGTCCAAGTGTTTCATAGGAAAGATAGTACACCTCCACGAAGAGGTGAAGGGTGATCCCTCCGGTGGCCGCCGTCCCCACGCTGGGAGAGCCGGTGGCCGAGACGGGTGGCCCAGCGAGCGGGATGAAGTCCCCGACCTGCCCGAAATAGTACTGGCTGTTCTGGGAAAAGACCGTTTCCCCTCCGTTGATCTCAACGGTCTGAGCCTCGCAGAAATCCGGGACCGGGAGCAGGAGAAGCAGGAGGAACAGCCATCCCCCCGAACGATTCCACCATCGATGACAGGCTCGATGCCCCAATGAAGCCCGCTCCTTCCGCGCCCAGGGCTAATGCTGAGAGATTGATCCTGATCCCGCCCGGCAAACACATTCCCGCCTCTTTTTGACGGGTCCTCTTTTGCGGGAGTTCCACGCTCGGACGGACCTTTGGACAACCCAGAGGAGGCGTGAGCGGGGAGCCGTTTCGGATCGATGAAGCAGGTCCTGAAGAACCGGCCGATCGGCAAGCCGGGGATGCGGAAGGATCAAATCCCGTCTCGGCGAAGGGGCTCCGGAAAAAAGAAGAAAATCGAGATCGAGCGTCCGGGGATGGAGCCGGCCCTTTCCCCGTCGAATTTCGAGGCGCTCTGCCTGTATCAGGAGGTTCCACAGGCCGGGGGCTCCGATGCGGGAGTATCCGGTGACCACTTGATTTAAAAAAGCCGGGGCGACGACTTCCCAAGGGTCGGTGCGGGATACCGGCGAACATCCCGTGAAAAAGAGATTCCGGTTCGAAAGAAGGGCGCCCAAGGCCCAGCCAAAGGCCCTCCGCGTGGTTCGCAGGTTCCCTCCGAGAGAGACCGCAAAAAATCCTCCCATCGATTCCCTCCGGGCAATCAGACTCCGAAAAGCCGATGGGTCCGGATCCGACCGATGGCCTCCGCCAGCCTGTCCGTTCCGACGGTCAGCGCAAATCGGACATATCCTTCCCCAGATGCGCCAAAGCCGTTTCCCGGAGTGGCGACAATGCCGGTCTTGTCTAAAAGCGCAAGGGTGGCCTCCTCGGAGGTCATCCCCTTGGGGAGACCCGCCCAGAGATAAAAGGACGCTCCGGGTGAAAACGCCCGGAGGCCGACGCTGTTGAGACCAGGAACGAGAATGTCGCGCCGTTTCTGATAGAGGGAACGGAGCGACTCGAGCATCGGTTCCGGGAGGGTGAGTGCGGTGATGGCCGCCTCCTGGAGCGCCTGAAAGATGCCGGAGTCCATGTTGCTCTTCACCTTGAGAAGCCCCGAGAGAACCTCCCGGTTTCCGACGGCAAAACCCACGCGCCATCCTGTCATGTTGTAGGTCTTGGAGAGACTGTGGAACTCGATCCCAACCTCCTTGGCTCCCGGATAGGAGAGAAAGCTTTTCGGGGGCTTTCCGTCGTAATAGATTTCCGAATAGGCGGCATCGTGGGCCACGATGAATCCGTGCCGAAGGGCCAGATCGATCGCCTTTCGGAAAAATTCATCCGTGGCGGTGGCGCCAGTGGGATTGTTCGGATAGTTGAGAAACATGATCTTGGCTCTCTTTAGCACCGACTCCGGAATGCTGTCGAGGTCCGGCATGAACCCGTTCGATTCGAGGATCGGCATAAAATAGCTTTCCCCCCCCGCAAACAGGGTCCCGGCGTGGTAAACGGGGTAGCCTGGTTCGGGGATCAGCACCGCATCCCCGGGCTCAACGAACGCGAGCGGAAGATGGCCGATTCCTTCCTTTGACCCGATAAGGCCCACCACTTCGGCTCCCGGATCGAGCGTCACACCGAACCTCCGATGATACCAGTCGGCGATGGCCTTCCGAAAGGACAGCATGCCCTCGTAGGAGGGATACTGGTGATGTTCCGGTTTGCTAAGGGCCTTCTGGCCCGCGGCCACGATCGGATCCAAGGTCGGACTGTCGGGATCCCCGATCCCCAGGTTGATCAGGTCGACACCCCGCGCCAGAGCTTCTCTCTTTTTCTCGTCGATCCGGGCGAACAAATAGGGGGGGAGGGTGGTGATGCGCTTGGCGAATTTGGTTCGAAAATCCATGGGCGACTCTCTCCTTGAAGATCCAAGAGGGATCTGTTGTCGTTTTGTTGAATGGGAGCGTCGTCCGGGTCCCCCTCCTCCTCTGGGGAGAGGCTCCACCGGAACAACGATTCATGCCCTTAGGGGGCCTTAGAAGGCCAGACCGTGAACAGATCCGGGAAGGGATCGGAGACGATCCGGCTTTCGAGGGGAGTCCCGCACCCTTCCACCTCGACCGTCACCGTGTCCCCGACCGCCATGGGCCCGATTCCGCGGTAGGTCCCCGTCAGGATGAGATCACCCGGTTCAAGCGGCATCATGTGGCTGATATAGCTGATCAGGGATTCCCAGCGAAAAATCTGGTCGGTCTCCCGTGCGTCCTGTCTCAGGACTCCGTTGACCCGCGTCCGGATAAAACGTCCGTCCGGCCGACCCCCGACAAGAATCGCCGGACCCACCGGACAGAATCCGGGAAAGGACTTGGCCCGCGTATACTGGACATCCCGGGCCTGAAGATCCCGGGCGGTGATATCGTTGGCCTGGCAAATCCCGAAAAGGTGGCGATGGGATTGGCCCGGGGACACATGGTCGGCACGCTCCCCGATCACGAGAGCGATCTCGCCCTCGAAGTCGACCCGGGATGAGACCGCCGGGTAGGCCACGTGGCCCAAATGGGAGCCCAGGGAGGACAGGGCCTTGAGAAAAAGAAGGGGCTCCTTGGGAAGCGGCTTTCCCATTTCAAGGGCGTGCCCCCGGTCATTTAATCCCACCGCAAGGATCTTCCCCGGACGGACCGGCGGAAGCCAAACGAGCTTGTCCGGCCGAATGGTCGTTCCGTCAAGCGCCTGGATTGTTCCATCGGGCCTTAGGAGGCCGGCGCCTTCCGGCCCGGCTTGGTCCGGGCTCGTCATCCGATAACAGACGAACAAATCCCCCGGGGCCAGCCCTTGGGGAAGCCCCTCCGTCACGGGCCTTGGCCCTCGCCTGACAGCAAGACATCGGCCATCGTATAAAACCCGGTCGGCCGCCCCAAAAGGAATGCCGCCGCCCGAACCGCTCCACGCGCAAAGACTTCCCGGCTCTCCGCCCGATGCGTCAGTTCAAGACGCTCCCCGGGGCCCAAAAAGAAGACGGTGTGATCTCCTGGGACATCTCCTCCCCGGAGGGCCATGACCCCGATGGACCCCTCGTCCCGCTCGCCGGTCAGACCATGCCGAACGAAGACTCCCAGGTCGGAAAGAGATCCCTTCCTCGCCGACGCCACCGCCTCCCCCAGAAAGAGGGCCGTTCCACTGGGGGCGTCTTTCTTGTGGCGATGGTGGATTTCGAGGATTTCGGCGTCGAATCCTTCAAGCGCCCTGGCGGCTTGGCCTGAAAGGATCGCCAGAAGGTTCACGCCCAGGCTCATGTTGGGGGACCAAAGAATGGGAATGTGGGCGCCCATGTCCCGCACAAAATCCCTATCCGCCACCGTCAGCCCCGTCGTTCCGATCACCAGCGGTTTTTTGGCTTGGACGAAGCCTTCCACCGTGCTCCTCAGGTTGGCGGGGGAGGAAAAGTCGATCCCCACCTCGCAACGGGAGATTCCACGCCCAAGGTCGGCGTCGTAGGAGAGATCGGGGAAGGAGGGGACTGGAAGCCCAAGAAGGGGGGACTCCTCCGATTCGATGGCCGCCCCAAGCGTCAGGAGAGGGTTTCCGAGAAGGACGTCGGCGATCTCCTGCCCCATCCGTCCCCCCGCCCCCACAAGGGTGACCTTATCCCGGTTCAACGGCTCCCATCCTTGACGAGCTTCATCCATGAGAGGACCTCTGAGAGGCGCCGGCGGTTCTCCGGCTCCATCGGAACCAGCGGAAGGCGCATCGCCCCATCGATGATCCCGGCGATCTCCATCGCGGTCTTGATGGGGATGGGGTTGGTTTCGAGACCCAGGGCCTGGTGGAGGGGGATCAGGCTGTTATGGCGGTCGCGGGCAGGCGAAAGGTTTCCGGAAAGAGCCAGGTCGCAAAGCTCTGTCATCATCTTCGGAACAAGGTTCGCCGACACCGAAATGGTCCCGTGCCCTCCCAAGGCAAGGATCGGATAGGTCATCAGATCGTCCCCCGAATAGACTCCCATCCTGTTTTCCAGTCGGTGAAAGAGATCGATGATCTGGCTGATGTTCCCGGACGCCTCCTTGACCCCGACATATTCGGGGAGGGTCGCCAGGCGCGCGATCGTTTCAGGGAGCATGTTCACCCCCGTCCGGGCCGGCACGTTGTAGATCACCATGGGGAATTCGACCTTCGACGCCAGGGCTTCATAATGGCGGACCAGTCCTTCCTGGGTGGGACGGTTGTAATAGGGGGTGATCACCAGGGCTCCGTCCGCCCCCATCTGCTTGGCGGCCTGCGTCAGTGCGATCGCTTCCCGGGTGCTGTTCGACCCGGTCCCCGCCATGACGAGAATGCGCCCGGCCGCCTGTTCGACCACGATCCGGATGACCCGCTCGTGCTCCTCATGGGTCAAGGTGGCGGATTCCCCCGTCGTTCCGACCGGGACGATGACCCGGGTCCCTTCCCTGACATGAAAGTCCACCAGGCCCCGGAGAGCCTTTTCATCCACCTCTCCGCCACGTCCGTCCTGGTCCCTGGAAAACGGTGTGACCAGCGCCACCATCGAACCCGAAAACAATGTGTCCTCCCTGTTGCCTGCGAAATTTGGGGCCGGACGCGCTACCGGCCGGGCTCCGAGGGGGAGCCTAAATGGTATTGTTGCATGACCTGGCGGGCATGTCCAACGACGAGATTCAGCACCTCCGGACGCACCGGACCCGGATAGGAAAGCATATTTTTGAGTTCGGAGGAAAGGTTGACCACGTCCCGTCCGGGAATTTTTCCGGCGTTTCCCTCGTCGTAGAAGCGGTCCAAAATAATAAGGTCCCTTTTGAACTCCGCTTCGGACACCTCCGGCGGGCGGCGCGTGATCAGCCCCCGGTCCACGGCCAAGTATCGCATGTACACGTAGGTCAGGTAATTTCCACCGAGAAAGGTCAGGAGGAAAAAGACCACCGGGATGGCCGACAGGATAATGAGCACCAGAAAACAGCCCTTTCCTTCCTTCCTGTGGGGGGCCATTGGGACCTCGTCATCCTCTTCCGGGTCAACGGACGTGTCGGACGTGCTCAAATCCGTTCACCCCGCACCAGGTCCTCAAAGGTCTCACGGTCCCGGACGACCCGATAGGTGTCTCCGTCCACCAGCACCTCCGCCGGACGGGGACGCGCATTGTAATTTGACGCCATCGAAAAACCATAGGCTCCGGCGCTCATGACAGCGATCAAATCCCCGGCGGCGAATTCCGGCATTTCTCGATCGGTCGCAAGGAAGTCTCCGGATTCGCAGATCGGACCCACCAGGTCTCCCTTCACCTCCGGCCGGTCCTTCCGGACAACCGGAAGGAGATCATGATGGGCCCCGTAAAGAGCGGGACGCAAAAGATCATTCATCCCGGCATCCCCAATAAAAAAGGTCTTGACGGCAGTCTGTTTCCGGTAGAGAACGCGCGTCACCAGAACGCCTGCATTGCCCACGATGGAGCGTCCGGGTTCAAGGACAAGGGTCACGCCGAGATCTTTGACGCGGGGCAGAACCAGATCGGCGAGATCTTTGGGGGTGGGAGGAGCCTCGTTTCGATACCGGATGCCCAACCCTCCTCCCAGGTCCAAATGGGTGACCTGGATGCCTGCCTGCCGAAGCTCTTCGTAAAAGGCCAGGAGCCGGTCGAACGAATCCCGAAAGGGAGAGATTTCCGTCAACTGAGACCCGATATGCTGATGAATTCCCACGATCCGGATTCCCGGAAGGGTGGACGCGCGCTGGTATTCGGCCACCGCCGCCTCGACCGGAATGCCGAACTTTGATTTTTTCATCCCGGTGGAAATATACGGATGGGTTTTTGGATCGACGTCGGGATTGACACGAAGCGCCACCGGCGCCTTCTTTTTCATCCGGACTGCGATTTGGCTGATATGGTCGAGTTCCGCCTGGCTCTCGACGTTGAACATGAGAATCCCTTCCTTCAGCGCGTAAGCGATCTCCTCCTCCGTCTTGCCCACTCCGGCGAAGACGATCCGATCGGGGGAAATTCCCGCTCTCCTGGCGCGGAATAGTTCTCCCCCCGACACCACGTCGATGCCGGCGCCGTGGCGTCCCAGAAGGGAGAGAATCGCCAGATTTCCGTTTGCCTTCATGGCATAGGCCACGAGGGTCGGGTGGGAGGAAAAGGCCTCCCGGTACGCGTGAATCTGGTCGACCAGCGCCTTCCGGCTATAGATATAGAGCGGAGACCCTTCCTTGGCAACGATTTCTTCCACCGAAATATTTTCCACCATCAGCGTCTTGTTCTGGTAATGAAAGATGTCCACCTTGACTCCCATGTTGCGGGTTTCATTCTCCGACCGGGAAGAGGCTCGCGGGAAGGGCTCCCCCGGTCGGCTATTTGCGTGACTGGCCAAACATTCTAGCATAAGACGTTTAGGATCATTCGAAGGGGTACCAGGCCCCCCCCTGTCGAGGTCTTTTCGAACCCCGTCTCATTTGTCCGGGAATCCTCCGGCGGGTTCCTCCTGGTTCTCCCCGGAGGGGGGAACCGGCGGGCCTCCTCCGGAGGGTTTGGCGCCTTGGGGGGAGGTCCCCTTTTGGGCGGACGCCTTCGCGGGCTGTTCAGGCGGGGTTTCGGGGGGAACTTTTCCGGGAGGAATGGGCATTCCCTCGATCCCGCACCCGCCGACGATCACGAGGGCGAGCAATAGCGCTCCCGCTCTGAAGCCGCCCTTCAGGGAAGGGGTCACCGGACGTCCTTGGGAGAGGGCGCCATGGGCTCATTTTCGAAAAGCCTTCGCCAGATCTCCGCGATCCTTCGGCCGACTGTGTCCGGCGCCGGACCGCCCACATGGGCTCGGCGTTCCACGGACCTTCGGATCGAGAGGGAGGCCGCATAATTTTCGGGAAATCGGTCGGAGTAAATCCTGAGGTCCTCGTCGGAGAGGCGTTCAAGAGGAATGTTTTTCGAGTATGCGTGGGCCACGATCCGGCCGACGATGGCGTGGGCTTCCCGAAAGGGAACCCCGAAGCGGACCAGGTCTTCGGCAATATCCGTCGCCAAAAGTTCCGTTCCCCTGAGGACCTCCGCGATCCTGGATTCTTCGAACCGCATCCCCTCCACCGCGAGGGTCATCATCGACACACACCCGCGGGCCGTGTCGAGGGCCTCGAAGAGGCGCTCCTTGTCTTCCTGAAGGTCCCGGTTATAGGAGAGGGGAAGACCCTTGAGAAGCGTCAAGAGAGCAGAATATGCGGAGAACACCCGGCCGGATTTTCCCCGAATGAGTTCAAGAATATCCGGATTCTTTTTCTGGGGCATCATCGAGGAGCCGGTCAGGAGGCGGTCCGGAAGCCGGACCAGGCCGAATTCCCGGGTCGACCAGACCACCCATTCCTCCGCCCATCCGGAAAGATGCACGGCCAACACTGAAAGGGCATGGAGAAAATCGAGGAGGAAGTCCCGGTCCCCCACGGCATCAAGCCCATTTTGGGTCACGCCGGCACACCCCAGCTCGGAGGCCACCCCCTCACGGTCAATGGGAAGGGTGGTGCCGGCCAGAGCCCCCGAACCGAGCGGCGAGAGGTTGGCGTCTTCCGCCGCCCGGAGCAATCTGTCCCGGTCCCGAAGGAAGCGTTCGGCGTAAGCGCCGAAATAATACCCGCCCGAGATCGGTTGAGCCTGCTGGGTGTGGGTATACCCCGGAAGGAGAAGATCACGGTATTCCACTGCCCGAAGGAGGATCCGCCGGAGGAGTCCCTCCACCTCCCGGGCCATGGCCCGGGCTTCCCGACGGACAAACAGGCGGAGATCGAGGGACACCTGATCGTTCCGGCTCCGGGCGGTGTGGATTTTGAGTCCCGCGGGCCCGGCATAATGGACCAGACGCTTCTCCACATGCATATGGACGTCTTCCCATTCGATCCGTACCGGAAAGGTTCCCCCGGCAAATTCGGCGGCCACCTTGTCCAGCCCTTCGAGAATCTGCGTCAATTCCTCTTCGGAGAGGAGCCCGATCCGGCGCAGCATGCGGGCATGGGCCCGGGACCCGTCGATGTCCTCCTTCCAGAGACGCCGGTCGAAGGAGATCGATTCGGTGAAACGTTCCACCGCCTGGTCCGTCGGCTCAGAGAATCGGCCGCCCCACGGCTTTTCCGGGAACTCTCCAGACTCTTCTTGACTCACAGGGACGACCCTTCCTGGTCCGAAAACAGCTTGAGCCGGAGAGCCTGAATCCGGATAAAGCCATCCGCATCAGCCTGCCGGTAAACATTGTCCGCCTCGAAGGTGGCCAGGTCTTTCCGGTACAGGGAGTAGGGCGATCGTCTCCCCGCCACCCGAACGGTCCCCTTGAAAAGAAGAAGGCGGACGTCCCCGGTCACCCGGTGTTGCGTGGCGGCGATGAATTCCGCCAAGGCCTGACGTTCCGGAGAAAACCAGAAGCCGTTGTAAATCATCCGGGCGTACTGAGGCATGAATTGGGCCTTTGCCGATAAAACCTCCCGGTCGAGCGTCAAGGTTTCAAGAGCCCTGTGTGCGGCGTGCAGGAGCGTCCCTCCGGGCGTTTCATAAACCCCCCGGGATTTCATGCCGACGAACCGGCTTTCCACGAGATCGATCCGGCCGACCCCGTGCAGGGCCCCGATCGCATTCGCTTTTTCCATCAGATCAAGGGGGCCAAGGAGGGCACCGTTGATCGCGATGGGAATTCCCCGTTCGAAAGAAATTGTCACCTCCTCGGGAGTGTCCGGGGCGGTCCGGGGATCCCGGGTCATCTGAAAGATCTCCTCGGGGGGAGCGATCCAGGGATCTTCCAGAATGCCCCCTTCGTAACTTGTATGAAAAAGATTTCGGTCCACGCTGTAGGGCTTCTCCAGGGTGGCAGTCACGGGAATATTATGCTCTTTCGAGTAGTTGATGAGATCGGAGCGGCTGGTGAAGGACCAGAGCCGCCAGGGGGCCAGGATCCGGATTCGGGGATTGAAGGTGTAGTAGGCCAGCTCAAAGCGAACCTGGTCATTCCCCTTTCCGGTCGCCCCATGGGCCACCGCATCGGCCCCACGCTCCTTGGCGATTTCCATCTGCACTTTGGCGATCAGCGGGCGAGCGATCGAGGTCCCAAGAAGATAGCCGTCTTCGTAGACCGCCCCCGCCTGAATCATCGGATAGAGGTACTCCCGAACGAATATGTCCCGAAGATCCACGACGACGACATCGGAAGCCCCGCTCTTGCGAGCCTTCTCGGCCACCGCCCCCAGATCCTCGCCTTGCCCAAGATCGGCGCAGTAGCAGATCACCTCGCACCCGTAAGTCTCCTTCAGCCAGACGATGGCGACGGAGGTATCGAGCCCTCCCGAATAGGCCAGGATGACCCGGGAAGGGCGATCGGCCCCCTCCTTCTTGCCCTCTTCCATACTTCTAACGCTCCCTTCCAATGCAGAACATCATGATCGCCTTCTGGAGCGGGAGCCTGGCGGCCGCCTGCTCAAAGACCCTTGAACGGGGGCCGTCGATGACCTCCGCCGTAATTTCCTTTCCCCGGTAAGCCGGAAGACAGTGCAGGACGATGGCCTCCGGATCGGCCACCGACAGAAGCTCCCGGTTGATGGAATAGCCCCGGAAGGCTTTTTCTCGGATCGCCGATTCTGCCTCCTGCCCCATGCTTGTCCAGACGTCGGTATAGAGGACATGCGCCCCGCGGGAGGCTTCCAGGGGATCGGAGAGCGTTCGGACGCTTCCTCCGGACTCCTGGGCGAGCCTGTTGAGCCGCGTCACTTCCCCATCGGGAAGAGAATAATCGGCCGGGGAAGACAGTGTCAGGTGAGCCCCCAGTACCGCGGCCCCCTCCGCGAGAGAGCGGGCCATGTTGTTGCCATCGCCCACATAGGCAATCCTGAGCCCCTTGAGGCCTCCGAAGGACTTTTCCATGTAATAGTAGTCGGAAAGGGCTTGGCAGGGATGGTGTTCGTCGGTGAGACCGTTGATGACCGGAATGCCCGAGGCCGCGGCAAAAGCTTCGATCCGGTCGTGTCCGAATGTCCGAATGACGAGCATGTCGAGATAGGCGGTCATGACCCGCGCCGTGTCCTCGATCGTTTCCCCCCTGGCGAGCTGGATGTCTCCCCCAAGGAACAGACTGCCTCCCCCCAGCTGCCGGATCCCGGCCTCGAAGGAAAGGCGGGTCCGCGTGGAACTTTTTTCAAACAGCAATCCCACCGTCTTCCAGTCCAGAGGATCCCGGAATCGGCCCGGCTCCCGCTCAATCTCCTTTGCGAGATCCATGATCCCGCGAAGCTCGGAAGGGGTTCGTTCCAGGATGGTCAGAAAGGAGCGCAGGGAACTTTTCTTCACAATCAGGATCCTCCCGGCTTTCCCATGGACGCGAAAACGTGCTCCGCCGACTCGATAAAGGTGGCGATTTCTTCCAGCGACAGGTTGACGGGGGGGAGAAGACGGATCACCTTCTGTCCCGTCGCGTTCACCAGCACCCGTTCCTGCAAAAAACGATATTTGATTTCGTTCGCCATGCTGGGAAGAACCAGTCCAATCATCATCCCCCGTCCCCGAATTTCCAGGATCCATTCCGGATAAAGCTCCTTGAGAGAGGCAAGTTCCTGCCAGAGGGTTTCGGCAATCCGTTGCCCCCCATCGGGAAGATATCCCTCTTCATAAAGGGATTCCAAGACCGCCAACCCTGCGGAACAGGCAAGGGGATTGCCGCCAAAGGTCGACCCATGGGAACCCGGAGGGAGGAACTCAGAAAGAGCCGAGGTCGTCAGAAGGGCCCCGAGGGGAAGGCCTCCCCCCAGAGCCTTTGCCGAAAGGAGAATATCCGGGATCACGTCGTAGGCTTCGTAGGCGAAAAGTGTGCCCGTCCGTCCGATGCCTGTCTGGATCTCGTCGAACACGAGGAGGATGTCCTTTTCCTGGGTAAACTTTCGAAGGCTCTTGAGAAAGAGCGGATCGGCGGGGATCACCCCCCCTTCCCCCTGGATCGGTTCCACAAAGATCCCCACCGTCTCAGGAGTCACCTTCCGGACGACCGCGTCGAAGTCGTTAAACGGGGCCCAGTCGAATCCTCCCGGAAGCGGGCCGATCCCTTCCCGGATTTTTTCCTGCCCCGTGAGCGTGAGGGCTCCAAGGGTTCTCCCATGGAAGCTCCCCTCCATGCCAAGCAGGCCGAAGCGTCCCGATGCGGCTCCGTAGCGACGCGCGAGCTTGATCGCGGCTTCCACGGCCTCGGTTCCGGAGTTCGAGAAGAATACCCGATCCGCAAAGGTTTCCCGCACGAGAAATTCCGCAAGAAGAATCTGGGGTTCATGATAATAAAGATTGGAGGTGTGAAGAAGGCGTTGTGCCTGTTTCTGAACCGACACCGTCACCCGGGGATGGCAATGGCCGAGCACATGGATCGCCACTCCTCCCACAAAATCCAGAAAGGCTCTCCCTTCGATATCGTAAAGCCACGCTCCCCTTCCCTTTCTGAACACAATTTCCTCGCGGCGGATGTTCCCCACCAGGGCGCGGCTTCCCCGGGCGACCCATTCGGCGTTGGAAGCGGCGGAAAAATGGGTTCTTTCATCATACTTCACGTCGGAGCCCTCCCGTTTGTCTCAAGACGAAACCATGGTGCGACCATCTCCGGCCATCTCCCTGATGCGTTCAAACTCCTCCCTTGTCCCGATGATCACGATCTGATCCCGAGCCCGGAGGATGCTCTGGGCGGTGGGAAGGACGAAATTTTTTCCTCCGGCCGGCCGGATGGCGATGATGTGAGATCGGACAATGAACTTTTTGGCGATCTCCTCGATCGAGAGGTCACAAAAAGGGGACATCTCCGGGACGACCATCTCGTCAAAGGCCAGCCCCATTCCGTCCCTGGTCGTCACGATATCCATGACATCGAGAAGGGTCGGCTGGGTTAACGCCATGACCATCCGGTTGCAACCAAGGAGAAAGTGGGAGACGACCTTATTGGCCCCTGCCCGGAGAAACTTGGATTCCGTTTTGGCGTCGTTGGCCATGGCGATGATCGTCAGGGAAGGATGATCGATCCGGCTGCTCATGATGATATAGGCGGCATCGGCCACGCGGGTCGAGAGCGTGACCAGAAGGGCCTGCGCCCTTCCGATTCCGGCTTTTTCGAGCACGCCTTCTTCGGTGGCGTTTCCCATGAGGGTCAAATACTTCTTTGCCACGATCTCCTTGACCAGCTCGGGATTTTCCTCGACCACCACAAACGGGATCTTGCGGGCATGGAGGGCGTCGGCGACCGGCGAGCCGATGCGGCCGAAACCACAGACAATGATATGACCTTCAAGTTTTTCGATCATGCGTTCCATCTTGCGGCCTCCCCAGAAACTCCGCAAATGCCCTTCGAGAATGATCTCGGATAAGGTGGCAATGGCATACCCCAGTGTTCCGACCCCCACGATGATCAGTCCCATCGTAAAAAAGAGGCCCGCCTGGTCGAGGGGGTGCACCGTCTGGTAACCGACGGTGGACAACGTGATGACCGTCATGAAGAGGGAATCCACCCATCCCCATCCCTCGATTTCCATGTACCCGAAGGTTCCTCCTCCGATCAGGAAGAGGAAGAGTCCAACAGAGAGGCGAAATCGCCGAATGGGAGTCACGCGGACCTTCCTTTTGCCGTCAGGCTCCGAGCAAACCGGCCAGCTTTCTTTCCAGATCTTCCGGGGAAATGCGGTCCTTGAGATACTTGACCCAGAGGATCTTCTCCGACTCCTTGTACCGGCAATCGATCACCCCGGCCATGTCTCCCATCTGGCGGACAAGAGGCATGGGATCGGTCAGTTCATGCACCACGGGACGTTCGAAGGTTTCGAGGAGATTGGGATCGGTCAAACCAAGCGCGATGACGAACCACAGAATGGAGATCACGAGCAGGCCGATAAAAAGGGCTTCATCGGAGATCGTGACCAGAGCCCCTCCCAAGGCCCCCCCCAGAAACGCGCCGATGAATTGGCTCATATTGAACACCCCCGATGAGGTGCCCCGCGTCCGCGTCCGCACAAAACGAGTCATGATCGAGGGCATGAGGGGCTCAAGGAGATTGAATCCGATGAAAAAGACGGTGAGGCCCGCGATCAGGCCGAATTCGCTTCGGTAGCCCAAAAGGAAGACGAGGAAGCTTGCCACGATCAATCCGATGGCCAGAAGGTACACCATCTTCAGCTTCTTCCGCTTCTCCGCCACAATCATGCCCGGCACCATCAAGAACATGCCCCCGAGGATCACGGGAAGGTACACCTTCCACATATTCGAGGCGGGCATGTAGTGGTGCAGGAGCACCGGAAAGCTGACAAATATCGCCGTCAGGAACAGATGCAGCATGAAGACGGAGATGTCGATTCTCAAAAGGGCCGGGTTCTTGAGGACGTACCCGAGCTGGGACAGGGAGAGTTCCATTTCGTTCTTATGAACCGCTCCTTGGGGGCTCGGCACCACAAAAAGAATGATGGCGATGCCGGCGACGGACAGATAACCGGTGAGCCAGAAGAGGGACGCCACTCCGTAATGGGCTCCCACGATCGGGCCCACGACCATCCCGACTGCGAACGAAAGTCCGATCGAGACCCCGATGCCCGCCATGGCGCGGGTCCGAAACTCTTCGCGCGTAAGATCGGCCATCAGGGCGATGATGACCGAAGCCACCGCTCCGGACCCCTGGATAAGACGGCCGATAAACAATCCCATGACCGTATGGGCCGTGGCGGCAACCACCGAGCCTCCCGCGAAGATCAAAAGCCCCAGGACAATCATGGTCTTTCGTCCGAACCGATCGGACAGCATCCCGAAGGGGATCTGGAACAGCGCCTGGGAAAGCCCGTACCCTCCCAAGGCCATCCCGAGCCAGAACGGGTCCGCCCCCGGCAGCATCCGCGCGTAAAGGCTGATGACCGGAAATACGATGAAAAGACCAAACATTCTAATGGCAAAAATCATGCTGAGCCCGGCCAAAGTTTTCTTTTCGACCGCGCTCAGTCCTTCCCCACCCGCCATGGAACTATCCTTTCTTGAAATTCATCTTCACTCATGAATTCTTATTTTCGGACGCCTCGGAAAGTAAACTAGCACGCATTTTGACAGATTACCCGGGTCGGGCCTTGAAATTCAAGCATCGCGCCCGGAGAATCATGATATGCGATCAAGCCGGAAGAAGGAAACCCCGTCGCCGGGCCGGATTGATGCCCCGGGTTTACTTTTGGACCTGGGAAGAGGGAGTGGCGGGACCGTGGGCATATTTGCTGAAGGAGTCCTTCCCAAGCAATCCCCACATCATGGAGCCGAACAGGAGGAGAAAAAGACCGATGACACCGGCCAATATAAAGAAGATCGGCCGGGCATCGGTCCACATCTTTTTGATTTCCGAAAGAGCACTCACAGGATCACGATCCTAAACACGAGCCTGCAGGAAATCCTACTTGTCAGGGTTGGAATAGATGGACGAAATGGCCATGAACCAGCCGCCGATAATTGCACAGGCGAGGCCGACGGGAATCACCCACTCCAACGCGGTCCAGTTTCCAACGGTTTGAATGTGAGGCATTTTGAAACCTCCGATCGGAATAATGTAAAAGTTCGGTCGGCAAACTGGTGAATTGCCGTGTGTGAGAGCATACCCAAAGAAATCAAAAATCGCAAGCCGGAATTCAAAATCGATCCGGCGTCATCCGAGACTTTGCCTGTTCTTCTCAGCGTCCATATCGGCCGATCAACCGACCTTTCGCCACGGTTGCAAAATGGATGAAGTATCCGATTTGGGCCGGTGACGCCCCGGGCCCCACGTCCAGTTTATCGGTCTTGAGGGCATAGACGGTCACGATGTAATGGTGGGGTTTGTCCCCCTTGGGCGGACAAGGCCCTCCATAACCCGGAGATCCAAAATCGGTCACCCCTTGAAGTGCCCCCTTCGGGAGAAGGGCGCCGCTTTTCGTGCCAACCCCTTCCGGGAGTTCGTGAACGGTGGGAGGAATGTTGTACACCACCCAGTGCCACCAACCGGAGCCGGTCGGGGCATTGGGATCGTAGATGGTGACAGCCACGCTTTTCGTTCCATGGGGAAGCCGTCCCCACCGGATCTGGGGGGACACATTTTTCCCGGTGCATCCGAACCCTGAAAAAACATACTTTTGGGAGATTTTTCCCCCATTCTTGAAAGCGGTACTGGACACAAAAATCCTCGCGGCCCGGGCCTGCGACGACATGAGCATGACCATGGCAAGCGCACTCACCACCCAAACAAATTTTTTTGCTGAGATCATCGACACCTCCCTAAAAGAGGGCAAGCCAATGGCTTGCCCCCAATAATTACGTCAGACCAGTATCGGCGAGGAGATCCACAAGCCTGCCATCACAAGAGTTCCGAGAAGAACATGAGAGCGAAAAAGGCGCAGAGGCTCCTCTGGGTCCAGCCCCCGCTTCATCCGGAGGGACTGCCATCCTACAACCACAAGAAAAAGAACAAGTGCCAGAAACAGCCATCCGGACTGGGGAAGCGTCCGTCCGGCCTCCCACAGAAGCGTCACGGCAAGGATCGATAAAAACAGGAACACCATCCAGAGACGATCGCCGAAGGTGACGGCCCCAGATTTTATTCCAGCCAGGCGGTCATCTGCAAGATCGGCCACTGCGTAGATCAGATCGTAGGCTGTGGCCCAGAAAAGCCCGGCCAGAGAGAGACACACTCCCGCCCGGGAAAATCCCCCCGATATCTGGACCCACGCCATGAGCGGGGCTGTCGCCCCGAAGGGGACCCCCATGAACAGCTGGGGGAGGGGGAAAAAACGCTTCATCAGAGGATAGACGACGGCGGTCCCGTACCCCAGCACCGCCACAAGAATCGCTGTTTTCGAGAAGAACAGGAGAAGGGAGGCCGAAGCCATGGTCAGAGCGAAAAAGACTCCGGCGGCATAGCGGGGAGAGAGCCGGTCGGCCGCCAAAGGCCGGGACTTCGTCCGGGACACCTTCCGGTCGAGGTCCCGATCGAAGAGGTCGTTGATGACGCACCCCGCCGAGCGGGTCAGAAAGGACCCCATCAAGAATATGGCCAGCCACTTCCATTCGACGTCGCCCGGATGCGCAAGCAGGATGGACCACCCCGCCGGAAGAAAAAGGAGCAGCGACCCCACCGGGCGATCGAACCGAATCAGATCCAGGGTCGCGCTCAAGCGTCCGGACATCCTGGCTCACCCTCCCGAGAGTCGGAGGAGGGTCGGAAGAAAAAATTCCTCAATTTTGAGGGAAAACCCGTCGCGCGTGCTCATTCGATAGGAGCGGGCCCAGATTGGGCCGATCTCCTCCGGACCGTCGGGATCGTACGCCCCGGACACTGAAAAGATGGCAAATTGATCCTTCACGAGGGGACCGAACCGGGCCTCCATCGACTGCCCGATGGCCAAATCTCCCTTCAACAATGACGCGATGTCCCCTTCCAGTGTTCGCGAGGAACGGGCCATGACGCGAGTTCGGGCAAAAACCAGCCGTCCATGGATCGGAACGCGCAGGAACACTTTTCTGACCCCATCGAGGGACTCCGGCAAGCGGACCGTTTCGACCTTGACCGCCTCCCCTGTGAGAAACGTCAGAGAACGGGTCAGCGTTCCGTCGAGTCCAAGGAGCATCCTGAAGGGTCCCGGAAGCCGGGGAAACCCTTCAGGGATCTGTCCTTCCAGGAGGGTTTCCATGGCTTGCCGGTCCTCCCTTGCGCTCACGAAGCCTGGGCCACGGCGGATCCTTTTACGTGAACCCCCGCCAAGCCGAGAGACTTCTTTATCTCGCGCATGACGACCCGTCCCATCGCCATGGGCTCGATGTCCCAGGCCACAAGGCAGGCTTTCGCGATCAGTTCTCCCAGGGGCCCCGGGTTGTAGAGAAGCTTCCGGATCGTCCAGGGGTTTAAAGAGATCGGGTCGTAGTTTTCCTCGAGCCAGCCTTCCCGCATCAGGCGCTTTTCAAAGCTTGTATGGGGCTGAACCGCCAAAAAGAAGACCATCGGATACACATTTTCCGGACCGAAGAGGTCACAGATGGCCTCATAGCTTGCGACCGCTTCCGCCAGGGATTCGGGGGTTTCTCCGGGAGCGTTGAGGGAGTAATTAAGGATGATCTTTCCCTTGTATCCCGCCTCCTTGAGGTTGCGGCAGCCTTCCATCAATCCTTCGAGCTTGAAGCCCATCTTCAGGGAATCGAGGATCTCCTGGGACCCCGAGGTGATGGCCACCTCCAGATCCCCCATCCCCGACTCCACCATGAGTTTGGCCATCTCCATCGAGATGAGGCTGGTCCGAATGTAGCCGCTCCAAGTGATCCCGAGGTTGCTGTCCCTTAATGCCTTCAAAAGGGAGACCGCCTCAGGAACCGCTTTCACGCCGGGGATGAACTGAGCGTCTGCAAACCAGAAATTCCGGACCCCCCATCTCTCCTGGTACTGGCGGATTTCATCGACGACATCTTCGGGGTCCCGGTAGTACACCCTCTTGCCTTCGATATAGGTATAGAGGCAAAAGGAACACCCGTAGGGACATCCTCTCTTGGTCTGAATCCCCACCGGCTTTCCGTGGTACATCTCGTGGCCGGGATAAACCGATTCGAGGTAGGCAAGGTCGAAGGGAGCCCTCCGGATCTCGACGGCGCCTTCCTTCTTGCCCAGGATGATCTGCTTCCCCTTCCGGGTGATCACCCGTTCGTCTCCGAGGGAACGGCCTTCGAGAAGCTTGATCATGGCCTCCTCGCCTTCCCCGACGACACCGATCACGCCCTCCGGGAGCAGGCGGATGATCTGTTCGGCAAAAACGGAAAATGCTCCGCCCCCCACCATGACTTGGGCCCCAGGAGCCCTCCGGACCCCTTCCCTGATGAACCGGAGTTTTTTGTGAAATTCGGACCGGTATTTCCAGACCATGCGCACCCCGTCCCAGGCCGCATAGGCGCGCGTCAGAAGATTGGGGGAGTAATAGAATTCGAACGCACGCCGAAGGGAATTATCCCCCTCGTGGGGGGCAAAGATCTGAACGTCCCGCCACGAATAGGCCAGGAGGTCCGGCGAAAACTCGGCGATCTTGCGGCTCAGGGCAGACATCTGATCAGGCTCTTCGAAGCGCGTAAGGTCAAGCACCTCGATTGCGACCTCCGGGTGCTCCCGATGAATCCAGTTGGCCAGATAGCCGATCCCTACGGGGTAGATCTTCCGAACGGGAAGCCAGACAAAAAGGATGCGGCGGTACCCGCTCAGGGGACGGCTCTCCATGGGGGCCGCCATAGAAAGTTCCAAGCTCTCCATTTACTTTTCTCCCATATGGATCGCGACGATCCCTCCCGACAGGTTCCGATACTTCACGGAGGAAAATCCGGCCTTCCTGATGGTTTCGCTGAAGAATTCCTGGTCCGGGAATTTCGCGATGGAGGCGGGAAGGTACTCGTAGATCCCTGTATTGTCCCTGGATATCAATTTGCCGATCTTTGGCAGGATGTAAAAAGAATAGAAGCGGTACAGCCCTTCCCACAAACCATTCACGGGATGGGAAAACTCCAGGCAGACAAATCGGCCGCCCGGCTTTAAAACCCTGTAGATTTCGGACAGGGCCAACTCGAGATTGGTCACGTTCCGGAGGCCGAACCCGACCATCAGGCGGTCAACCGACTCATCGGGAAGGGGGATGCGCTCGGCGTTGGCCTGGATCATGACCGGCCTCGCCCGGCTTTTCCTCTCCTTGAGACCGTCGATCACCCCGGAACGGGCCTTGGACAGGCCAACCTTGAGCATGGCCATGTTGAGGTCGAGGGTCATGACGAGGCCATCCCCGCCGGCTTTCTCGGCGGCCAGAAGGGAAAGATCGGCTGTCCCGCCGCACAAATCAAGAACCACCTGTCCCCTTTCGACCTGTAGGAGGCTGATCGTCAGGCGCTTCCACCGATGATGCTGGCCCAGGCTCAGAACGGAATTGTTCAGGTCATACGCATTGGCCGCCGAGGTGAACATATTCTGGACGACTTCCTGCTTTTTTTCCTTGGTGGGGAGGGAATACTCCGACATTCCGTTCCTTTCGTCAGTTCACATGAAGGGGGCGTCGCCCCCTCCGTTACGGAGGCAAGAATGACCCCGGCCGCACACAATGTTTTCCCATTATAACCTAAGATCTCCCGGGATCAATCGGCGGATCTCGAGGGGAAGCCTGATCTTGGAAGTCTTCCCCCCCTGTGGCACAATTTAGGAATGAGCCTTCAGAAATTCGCCTTCATCGACATCGGTTCGAACTCCATGCGCCTTGAAATCGTTGCCGTCAGGGGGGATGATTTCTGGACGGTCGCCCGCCAAAAAAGCTCCGCCCGGATCGCTTCGGGCATGTACCCGTCCCTTGTCATCACCTCTGCCGCGGTTGAGCGCGCCTGCCAGGCCCTGGAAGGATTCCGGAAGTGGATCGCCTTCCACCAGGTGGAATCGGTGCGGTGCGTGGCCACTTCAGCGGTCCGGGACGCCCGGAACCGGGAGGAGGTCCTGACTCGGCTGTCCACGGCATTAAAAGGGCCGATCGAGGTCCTGGACGGAGAAAAGGAAGGCTGGTACAGCTGTCTCGGAGTTCAAAACGGCTTCGATCAGCCCGACGCCCTCTTATTCGATATCGGAGGGGGAAGCGCAGAACTCATCGATCTCCACAAGGGGCATCCCCGGACAATCCTGACTCTTCCGCTCGGAGCCGTCCGACTGACAGAGATGTTTTTCGAAAACCGGGGACGCCCCACCCCCGCCGAATGGAAACGGATGGAACGGTATCTCTCCGCCACACTCGAGGAGACCTCCCTGTTCACCCATCCCTATCCGGCCCTTATCGGGGTGGGGGGAACCGCCCGGCAACTGGCGCGCATCTCCCAGAAGCTCCGGGCGTACCCTTTTTACCCGGACATCCACCACTACGAGATCCCGGTTCGAGAGATCGCAAGAATCGCGAAGAGGGTGGGGAGACGGCTGACCTCCGAACAAGCCCGGGAGTTCAATATCGGTGCCGACAGAGCGGATATCCTCCCCGCCGGGCTGGGGGTCATCTCTGCCATCGCCGCCCTGTCCGGATCGCCGGTGCTGACCTTTTCCCATTACGGGCTGCGGCAGGGACTATTCGCCGAGCATTTCATGAACCATGAGGACAAAGAAGAAGAGGGCCCGGTCGCCCGGGCAACATTGCGGCGCATCACCCGCCGATACGGGCGGTTAAGAGACTCGAAACCTCTCCGGGATATCCTCCATTCCCTCCATGTCAGCCTGTTTCCGGCGCCTCTTCAGAACGAACGGGTCCGATTGCTGACCGATATGATAGGAACGCTGGCGTATCTACCCATCTTTCATGTCTCCGCCCCCAACACCCGGGAGCTTTGGGATCTCCTTCTGCATGGAGACCTTCCGGGGCTCTCCCAGAGAGACCGCCTCCTCTGCGGGCTTGTGCTCACCAATGGAGACGACCGCCCTTCACGCGCCAAGAAAAAGACCCACCCCTATCTTCGCCATCTGACCAGGGAGGACCAGCGTCTTTTGGGGATTCTGGGACCCACACTCGGGCTCGCCCGAGACATTCTTCTCGCCTCGAACGGAAGGGCCGCCACATTGGATTACCGGGCGCCGGTCCTGAAGGTCATTCCGCCAGGGTTCGCCGAAGCGGACGTCGCTCTTTCCCTTTCGAAAACGGAAAGCAGGGACCTTGGCCTCGGGCATCCCCTGTCCATCCAGTGGTTCACCGAATGGAAGGTGGTCGGAGTCGGCTGACTCCTTGGCCAGGCGGTTTTCCGATCCTCATTTGCCATAAGGTGGCGAACCTGTTCGGAAGAATTCCCGCACGCGGGGGTCACAAAATCGAGGGAGGGAGGGGTTCCCGCCTTCAGCCTTCAATGCCCCGAAGCCTGCGGCCGCGCCGCATCCGAAGGACCGCCATCAACGCCCAAAGACTCATAAACCCCCCCAGAATTCCAAGCCCCAAGGCAGCCCAGGAGGAAGGTTCGAAGACGGTTTTTCCCCGGAAAAGGCGAACCCATTCCAGAGTGCCCACCCCCCAGGCCACAAAGACGGAAAGCCCGGTCAAGGTGAGGTTGTAAAGCAAGGTCCGATTGAAATCCTTCATTGCCCAGTGATAGGCCCGGGCCATCACCACCCCGTCGAGGGTGTCCACCGAGATCATTCCTGCCGCGAACAGGGCAGGAATGAGTCCCAGGATAAAGAGGTGATGCGGGCCCGGGACCTGGAGGGCCAAGGCCAACAGGAGAAGGGCTATTTCCGCGGAGGTGTCGAGGGAGAGCCCGAAGAGAACCCCGACCAGAAAGACTCCTTTGGAAGACGTGGCAGGTCGCAACGGAAACGGCGGGAGGGGGGAGGATTGTGAGGGCGGGCCCGACAATATGGGCCCTTCGATTGTCCTTTTCCGGGTTCGGCGGAGCATCCCGAGAATGATCAGGAGGTTGACCAGCCCGATGAAGGTAAGAAATCCCGCGGAGAAAAAGGTCCCCATCCAGGATCCGATCGGGGCCAGACGGCCAAGGACACCTTGATAGGGGTGAAGGAAGGCGATCAGAACCAGATTGCTCAGGATCACAACGGAAGAATGTCCCGCGGCGAACAAGAATCCGACCGAACGGGAGGCGACCGAGGCGGGGGAAAGGCGCCGTGTCAGAGTGTCGATCACCGCGATATGGTCGGCGTCAAAGCCATGGCGGATCCCCATGAGAAAAGCGAGAAGTCCCATATCCAGGATCGCACCCGTTCCTCCGCCTATTGAGAGGAAGGTCCCCCAGACCCCGAGCGTAAAGAGAAGAAGGACGGCTCCGAGCGTTCTCTCCGATCGCCGGACAAGAAGGGGGGCACACGCTCCATGAAAGGGATCCCCCTCGACTCTTCCATCGGCCATCGATGTCTCCTTCTCCTGAGTGATCGCGCCGGGGGCTCCGTTGAAAGGACCACCTTTCCCGCGACAATGGCGTGTTCTTCCTTCAAGACCGGAAGAGGCAATCGTTCTGGGAGGGAGACGTCCTCAGCAAATCCGGGGGAGAGGATCTCCGGAGAGCCAGTCCACGATCCTGTACCCTCCGAAGGACGTCCTCACCTGCACAAATCCGCCCTTGTTTTGGGTCACCTCTCCCACGATGGCCCCCGCCCTGCCCAGAGGATGGGCGCGCATCGCCTCGAGCAGTCTTTCGGCGTCGCGGGCCGCACAGTAGGCAACAAGTTTTCCTTCATTGGCCACGTAGAGGGGATCGATTCCCAAAACTTCGCAGAGTGCCCGGACCTCATCCCTCACCGGAACGGCCTCCTCCTCGATGAGGGCCCCGGTTCCCGACTGTGCCGCGATTTCATTGAGAAGGGTGGCGACCCCTCCTCGGGTCGGATCTCGGAGGCAATGAATCTCCGCGCCCGATTTGATGAGGGAAGCCACGAGATCGTGAAGGGGGGCAGAATCCGAGAGGAATTGGCCAGCAATGGACAGATTTTCGCGGACGGCCATGATGGCGGACCCATGATCCCCGATAAAGCCGCTGACCAGGATCTTGTCCCCGGGCACGACCCGTTGAGGAGACAGGGACACCGTCTCCGGAACGAACCCGATTCCGGTCGTATTGATGAAAATCCCGTCCCCTTTTCCCCGCTCGACGACCTTGGTGTCCCCGGTGACGATGGGAATCCCGACGGATTTGGCGGAGGCCGCCATCGATGAAACGATCCGGGAAAGGGTCTCCATGGGAAAGCCTTCTTCGAGAATGAACCCGGCGGAAAGACAGAGGAGAGTGGCCCCCGCCATGGCCACATCATTGACGGTCCCATGAACAGACAAAGACCCGATGTCTCCCCCGGGGAAAAAGAGAGGCCGCACGACATTGCTATCGGTTGCCATGACCAGACGTCCGGAGGAAGGCCCCAGGACCGCATGGTCGTTCATGGCCGACAGCCAAGGGTTGTCGAATGCCGGCAAAAAGAGATCCTCGATCAGCCGGGTCATGGAGCGCCCCCCCGACCCGTGGGTCATGTCGATCATTTTCGTGGCCATCAGGACTCTCCCTTGATTGCGCCCGCAAGGCGGAACCGACCGAAATTATAAAGGGCGGCACACGCCCCTTCGCTCGAGACCATACACGACCCCACTGGATTGTCCGGCGTGCAGACCGTCCCGAAAATTCGGCAATCCTCAGGGTTCTTCGCCCCACGAAGAATCTCCCCGCACTCGCAGGCCTTTGGATCTGCCACGTCCTTCTCTCGAAGCCCGAAGACAACTTCGGCATCGAGAGCCTCGAATTCCCGCCGAAGACCCAAGGCGCTCTCGGGAATCCGGCCCAGGCCCCGCCACTCGAAATCGGGACGAACGGTCAAGAATCGCAATGTTTCCTGCTGCGCTTTCAGGTTGCCTTGATCATCGACCGCCCTCACATACTGATTTTCGATTTCGGCCCTTCCCGCGTTGACCTGCCGGATGAGCCAGAGGATGGACTGAAGGATGTCCAAGGGTTCGAACCCGGAAATCACGAGGGGACGATGATAGTCTTCGGCCACGAACCGGTAGGCCTTCGTCCCGATAATCGTCGACACATGCGAGGGACCGATGAATCCCATGATGGTCGGGTTCTCCTCCGAAGAGGGCGCCCCAAGAAGCGCCTTGAGGGCGGGAGGAGTAAGCACATGGTTCGAGAAGACGGACAGGTTGTCGAGACCCTCTTCCAGCGCTTTTCGAATCAGGACGGCGGTGGGGGGGGTGGTCGTCTCGAATCCGATGGCAAAGAAGACCACCGGCCTCCCCCGATTTTCCCGCGCAATCCGAAGCGTTTCGAGCGGAGAATAGACCATTCTGATGTCGCCCCCCATCGAGCGGGCCTTTAAAAGGGACAGGCTGTGGGATCCTGGAACACGGAGCATGTCCCCGAAGCTTGTGAGAATCACCTCGTGATTCAGGGCCAATTCCAGGGCCAGGTCGATGCGTCCCATCGGAAGAACGCAGACAGGACATCCCGGTCCGTGAAGGAGACGGAGGCCGGGAGGAAGAAGATCCACGAGGCCATAACGGTAAATGGCATGGGTATGGCCCCCGCAAAATTCCATGAAACGGTATTCCCGGCCCGGGACCATTTCCTCCCGGATCTTTTTCGCCAATGAAAGGGCGATCGTCCGATCCCGAAACTCGTCGATATAACGAAGACTCATGGAATGGTTCCTCCTGATACGCCTTCTTCCTCGATTCCAAGGGATCCGGAAAGAAGGGCCAGAGTTTTTTGGGCCTCTTCAGGGTCGAGCCGGCTCAAGGCAAAGCCCACGTGAACAATCACATAATCTCCCTCGGACACCGAGTCCAGCAGCGCAAGAGAAATCTCCTTGCACACTCCTCCGATTTCTACAAGCGCCCGTTCTTCCGGGAGACGGGTGACGATCCGGGCGGGAAGGGCAAGACACATCGAAGGCACTCCTTTATTTAAAGGTTTTCTCTGAGGCCTTTCGGAAATTCCTCATTGATCCCACAGAGCCTGGGCCACATAGACCTGTCCCAGGGAAATCCCTCCGTCATTTGCCGGAACAAGACGAGGCTCGAAGACCCGAAGGCCACGCGTCTTCAGGGTCTCCCGAAGGCTCCATGAAAGCCTCGCATTCTGGAAGCATCCTCCCGAGAGCACGACCCTTCCGAGCCCGGTCCGATCGGCGGCACCCAACACCATCCGGGCAAGAGCGTTCGCCAAAACACGGTGGAAGAGCCGGCTCCCGGACGCGGGATCATGGGACTCCGCCAATCTCTCGAGAAGAGGGACGCAGTCGAGCACGAGAAGATCCCCTTTCAGGGCCACCGGACAGATCGGATCGGAATCTTCGGACTCCCTCCCCTCCAACCCCGATCCCGCCTCCGCCTCGAGTCTCATGGCGGCTTGCCCTTCGTAGGTCGACCGGACCGAAAGTCCCAAAAGAGCGGCCGCCGCATCGAAAAGTCGTCCCGCACTCGACGTCTCCGGGGCATTCAATCCTCTTTCCAGGGATTCGAGGAGCAACTCGGTGGCCGGCCCCGGGAACCGGGCGAGAGCGAGGGGCCCCTTGCCCAATCGGAAAAGGGCGGCGACCGCCATCCTCCAGGGCTCCCGGGCCGCACGGTCTCCGCCGGGTAGCGGCAAGGTGGAAAGGTGTCCCACTCTCTCCATGGAGCGGGAGGAGACCCGGAGGAGCTCCCCTCCCCACAGGCCCCCGTCCGGGCCAAGCCCCATTCCGTCGAGCGTCAGGGCCAGCACGTCCCCATGAAGCCCGTGTTCGGCCATGACCGCTCCAGCATGGGCATGGTGATGGGCGACCTCCACAAGGGGGATACCCCGGGATCGTGAGATTTTCCGGGCCCAGCGCGAGGAATAGTAATCCGGATGGAGATCGCAGGCGATGATTTCGGGGTCCCACCCCAAGACATCGAGAAGATGGCTCGCCGCCTCCTCGAATCCTTGGCGGGCCTCCACGCTATCAAGATCACCGACATGGGACGAGAGGACGGCCCGGTCCTCCCGTAAGAGACACACCGTATTCTTGAGCGCCCCCCCTGTGCCGAGGACCGTCTTCTTCCCCGACCCCGCGATAAAGACCGGATCGGGCGCCATTCCCCGAGAGCGCCGGATGATCCGCCCCCCCTCTTTGTCCGGCCTGACCACCGAATCGTCGCATCGGGCGAGAATCTCCCGGTTGTGGCATAAAAAGAAATCGGCGATCCCGGAAAGAGTTTCCAGCGCCAGCTTGTCGTCCTTCACAATGGGGCTGCCGCTGTGATTTGCGCTGGTCATGACGAGGGGAGGGAGCTCGCTTGCCGCCAACCACTCCGTCCCCCCAGGTCTTTCCGCCCATTCATGAAAAAGAAGAAAATGAAGAGGCGTATAGGGATAGAATACTCCGATCCGGTCGAGGCCCGGAGCGATCCCCGGAAGGATCTTCTCCGCCTGCGGGCCTTTCTCGAGAAGGACGATCGGACGAACCGGGGAAGAAAGACTCTCGATTCCTTCCCGGGACAGACGAACGATCCCTCCCAGGGAACGGGCGTTTAAGGCCATGATCGCCAATGGCTTGTCTGGCCTCCCTTTCAAGGTCCTCAGGCGTTCTACCGCCCTCGGGCTGGTCGCATCGACGGCCAGATGGAACCCTCCGACCCCCTTGACCGCCAGAATGCCCCCTTCGCGAAGGATTCGAACGGCCTGTTCGATCGGGTCTGCCCCCCCGGCCGGCCGGCCTCCGGACTCCCAAAGGGCAAGGGTCGGGCCACACACAGGGCACGCACTCGTCTCGGCATGGAAGCGGCGGTTCTCCGGATCCCTGTACTCCCTCAGGCAAAGAGAACAGAGAGGAAATCCCTTCATGCTCGTTCTCTCCCGGTCGTAGGGCATGGAATCCAGAACGGTCCAGCGTGGGCCGCAGTCGGGACAGGTCGTGAAGGGATAGCGGTAGCGTCGGTCCCGTGGATCGAATACTTCCGTCAGGCAGGATGGACACACCGATGCATCGGAAGGAGGCGTCGAGACGATCTGGGCCTTCGCGCTCTCGAGGATTGTGAATTCCCCGGGAAGGGCGGCTCCCTCCTCCACACGGCGCCACAGTGATCGGATCCGGGCCAGAGGAGGGCCTTCATGGAGGATCCGGTGGCATAGAAGATCGATCCGGTCAGGGGAGCCGGCGGCCAACAGCTCGACGTCGGACCCCCGATTCTTCACCCAACCCGTGATCCCGAGATTTTTGGCCTGACGGCAGATAAACGGCCTGAAGCCGACTCCCTGAACCTGGCCGGTCACGTGGATCCGTTCGCACCGCGGGAAGGCGGGAGCGGATTCTTCCATGGGCCCGGACAATCCTGCCGGGAAAGGGTTCCTGACCGTCATCGCGACCCTCCCTAATCCGGAATCATTGGAATGGGCACGGAAGGTTCCCGGGAACGGACCCACTCAATCCAGGCATCCATCCCTTCCCCGGTTTGGGCCGATACAGGAAGAATCACGCTTCCTGGACGGACCCGTTCGAGGGACTCCTTCAGGCGGTCCACACGAAATCGCAGGTAAGGCAGGAGATCGATCTTGTTGAGAAGGACCACATCGGCTCCCAGGAACATGTGGGGGTATTTGAGGGGCTTGTCCTCCCCTTCCGTGACCGATAGGAGAACGACCCGAAACGTTTCGCCCAAATCGAAAAGGGCCGGACAGACAAGATTGCCCACGTTCTCGATAAAGAGGAGACTTCCGGGGGACAAATCGAGCTCTTGGACGGCGTGAGCGACCATATGGGCATCGAGATGGCACCCCTTGCCGGTATTGATCTGGAGAGCCCGAACCCCTGTGTCCCGGATCCTGTCGGCATCGAGTTCGGAGGCCTGGTCCCCTTCGATCACCCGGATCTGTGCCTTGTCCTTCATCAAGGCCCGGATCGTTTCGACGAGCAGCGTCGTTTTTCCCGATCCGGGGCTTGAAAGAAGGTTCAGGCTGAGGATGGAATGCGCGGCAAAATATTCCCGATTTTTGCCTGCCAGGCGATTGTTCTTTTCGAGAATGTCGGCCTCGAGGCTCACCCGGCGGTTCATCCCCTCTCCGGAAAGACCGTGCAGGGGGTCATGGATGTGAGGGTGGTCCTTTCCATGGTCATGAGACCTCATGGAGGGGATCCGACGGGACTGTCCGATTCTTGCCTGGCCTTCCTCGCTGCACCCGCAGGTCATGCACATGGTTCCTCCTTTAGATGACATCCATCGCCAGAACCCGGAACTCCGATCCTTTCATCCGATCGACCGGCCCACCCCCACAGTGGAGGCAGGAAGCGCCGATTTCTGGGAGGTCGGTCGAAGCTCCGCATCCAAAACACCAGCCTTCTCCCGGAGGTTCCAGGATGACGACCCGGGCTCCATCGGCGACCGTTCCCCGGAATACCAGATCCAGGCAGAATCGCAGGGATTCCGGCTCGACACCCGAAAGCTTCCCTACTTCCAGGGTCACCTGAACGATCCGTTCAAATCGCTCTCTCCGCGAGTTCTCCGTGAGAATCGTGAGAATTTCTTCCGAAAGAGCCAGTTCATGCACGATCCACCCCGATATCGAAGGACACGCAAGGGTCGAGAGAGATCACCATTGTCCTCACGCGATCCAGGACGGACTCTCGTGTCGGGGCCGGGACCCCCCGAAGAACGGAGAGCGGCCCTTCGGGATGGAGATTCCATTCCGTGGGGGCCAGAACCTGATATTTCCTGATTCCCCCCTCGTCCCCTTCAACTCGGTGGAGAAGAGTCCCCCGCGCGGTTTCAACAAGAATTTGGACGACGGGCTTTTCCCCCGTTCCCCCGGAAATCACCCGGATGTCCTGGGGGGTCCCTGGCTCCTCATCCTCGGGAGAACGTCCGTTCACAACCGACACAAGATCGACCAGTCGGGCGATCAAACGAAGACGGGGGGTTGCTCCCTCCAGGGCGATCCTCCGGAATAGACCCGGATGGGTGTGATGTCGCGCCAGAGCACCCGTTTCGGCGGGAGCTCCCTCCCTCGAAGGACGACTCGCGAACCCGGGCGTCCCGCCAAGGTCTTCGGATATGCGCCGCCACGTCTCGTCCGGATCCCGAAGCGTCACAAAGCGAGGTTCGGAAGGGGGCCCGGGATCCGGATCTGAAAAAATCGCCCTCGACACCGGTCCCTCCCCCAAGAGTCCCCCGTCCTGTCCCTGGACCAATCCCTTCATCCAACTTGACGCGTCCATTCCAAGAACAAACCCCTCCAGAAGAACCCGGGCGGTGGCTTCAATCTCGCTCTGAAGGGAAGTCTCCTCGTCAGGAATCTTGGCCCCATTCTTCCAAGGCTCCCGCCACGCCGGATTTCTCTTGAGGGTCTCGACGCCCCCCAGGAGCCTCCGGAGGGGTCCCCGGATAGAGTCTCGGATCTTCTCCTCCAGGGCCAATTCCCCAGACATTTCAAGAATTCTCATCATGGATTCGGAAAACCTCTCCCAACGCAAAAGACGGTTGCGCCATCTGAGGACTTCGGGGGGAACACTTCTCCCGGTCAAGGCTTCGGCCGACACGGTCGCGGCCAGAGTCTGCGCCGTCTGACACAGCGTGTACAGGGAGTAGAACCATCCGATGGCCTCCGAAAAAGATCTTCCGGAAAGGAATCGAACAAGACCCGCAGGACGATCAAGCCGGGGATCGACCGATTGAATCTTCCGGCCATCCCAAGCCACCCGAAGGAGAAGGGATCCCTCGACCGATTTCATCCGATTACCCCATTTGGACCCATCCGCCCTTTCAAAAACAGTCTCCGCGATGCCACAGACCGGGCTTCCCGGACTCTCTCGGGGGAGGTCTCCGAAATGCCGATGAGGTTCCCCACGGCCTGTGACGCCAGTCTTCGCGCCTCCTCCTGCGAGGCGACTCCGGTCATTGGAGACAGGACCGGGTGCACCAGAAAGGGAGGGAGTTCCGGCAGGCGGATCTCCCGGAAGGAGCAGGGGCCCGAGGGGAAAGAAAGGGACACCTCCCTTCCTTCCGGAACGCGGGGAACCGGCATCGACCGGGGGAAGAGGACAACGTTTAAAAACCACGGGGTGACCAAGGCCCCGAGCCAGTGTCCGCCCCAGGCCACAAAATCCACCCCTTCGACCGCGAGAGCGGGATTTAAAATGGGCAATCCGGCCATCCTCGTCCGCCCGATTTCCCGGAAGACCTTCTCCAGCCTCACTAAAGGGTCGGCGTCGGACTCCTTCAACCCCGGAGGGGAGAAATCCGAAGGATCGGAGGAAGGCCTTCCGGGATCCCTGAGCTCCTCTAGTGAAGAATCATGAACTGTTCCCGGGCCCCGTCGCACATCGGGCACCTCCAATGATCCGGGAGGCTGGCGAAGGGGGTCCGGGGAGGAATCTGCCATACTTCGTCTCCCTTCTCAGGGTCGTAAACATACCAGCAAATCTTGCACTCAAGCCGCGCATCGGGCGAAAGCCGGGTGTTGTCGCCAAGATAGGAGCCCTCAAAGGAGGCCATCGGGAGTCTCGGATCTGTTTGGCGAGGAGGTTTTAAGGACCCACTCCCTCACCTCCAGAAGCCTTCGGCGACTGTCCTCGAAGTCCTCCTGGGCGGCGGTGATCGCCATAGGAATGTCGCCCACCTCGACCGTGTCGAGAATCAGAGCATCGGAGGCGTTGTAATAACGGACCCTCCACACACGAGGATGCGCGGTCTGGATCACCCGGCAGTTCCCGTATCCTCTGGAAAGCGCGTCGAGCGGACCAATCCCCAGGGATTGGTCCAGCCAGAGCCGGTCTTCCGGAGACAGAGGCAGCAAGGTCAGATTGATGATGGTGGGGCCTGTGCCAGAATTCGGGGGGGGCTTTGCCGCCTCCCTGATTTCAGCCAGGACGGAGGGGGCATTCATGACCCCCTCCGGCATGGGTCCATCGGAAGGGACCTCCGGATCCGGGAGGTCTTTTCTCCGGCTTACATCCGGAAAGGCGCCCACCCGAAGAAACTCCCTGTCCGCAGGCCTCCCTTGACGCACCCTCCAGACGCCTGCGAAGACCGTCTCCTGAATCGCCGAGAATGGGGGTTCTTCCCATTTGGCCAGAACCTCTCCTTCCCCCAGAATCTCATCGAGGAGGTCAAGGGCTCCTTTTGGAAGATCCCGGAGGTCTCGGGAAAACGTGTTGGAAACCGGTGGCCGGACACCACTCTCGGCCGTCCCCGGACCCGCCCTTTCAAGAACCCTCAAAAGCCAATCCAGAATCCCGAGGATCCTGGGAGCATGCTCCGAATCCTCCAGGATCCCCACAGGCGGTTCCTCCCGGGGGGTGACTCCCATCGGAAGATCCAGGAGATGGGGAGGGTCGTCATCGGGCTGGCTTCCCGGCCCCAGGACAGGCAAGATGATGCGATCCATCAGGGCAGTCCCTCCCGTCCCGTCATGGGTAAAAGGATTCGGCCTTCGCTCTCCGGAGCGCGTTCATGTGGAGTCTCGAAGAAGGAGTCCGGCAAGGGGGTCCCTTCGCTTTTCAGAATTTCTCCGATTTCCGCTGAATATTCGGCCCAGTTCCGAAGCCGGTCGATCCCCCCCAGGAATCGAAGGTTCCGAAAGAATGCCAAGGCCGGGGTCCGGGTCATCCCGATCCTGGAGAGAAGGAGCGCTTCGTCCGCGCGGGCGACCACCCCCGGACGGGGGGGCGGAGCAAGGAGCCGGACGATCTCGGGAAAGATGATGATCACGTCGTGCGACTCTGGAATCGCCGACGGATCTCCCGGGAGGAGGAGGAGGGACACGTCCCCGCCGGCCAGATACTCCCGAAGCCCCCCGACCGTCACCCTTTGATATCTCTCTCCCGCAAGAAGCCGGTCCCGGACCTCCGGATAATCCTCTTCGAGGGGAAACCCAGGGCGCGTCATCGGTCTTCTCCCCCCGGAGATCCTGCCTGACTTTTCAAGAAATCGGGCAACTCGGGAACCCGGCCCGCAAGATCCGGGAAGAATTCCTTCAGATCGACCGGGACGTTCGGCCCTGAATCCGTCCCTATGCGTCCAAGGTACTCCAACGCCTCAAGGGCCTTTCCGATCCGCCCCGCCTCTTCGGAGTCGATCCGTCGCCTCGCCACCCGACCATGGACAAGGACCCATTCCCCACACGCGACCGGACCGATCAGACTCATATCGATGGGGATGTCTCCTTCCGGCCCGGACCCTAAAGCGGCCCATCCTTCCGACAAACCGATGATCCGGTAAGGCACTCCCAGGCACATGGATGCTTTCCTTTCCTTAAAATTCCTCAACCCGACTCCGCCTCCAGGGCGATCCAGGTCGTCAATATCTCCACCGCCATCTCCACGGCCTCGGGAATTCGGGAGGCCACCGCGGGTGTGAGCCCGCCCCCGAATTCCTCGAGGGTGACCGGTTGGATCCCCACAAGGGCGATCTCCTCCGGGGACTCCCCGAAGAGGGACGCCAGGGCGAGCACTTCCTGGAAGGTGCTCTGGTGGAGGCTGGCCTTCCCCAGAGCCATCAGGGCGGGGATCTCCCCTGTCTTAAACAGGCGCAATGTTCCCGGAGACAAGCGGGCATCCACGGCGTCGAAGAGAAGGAGGCGACGTGTGGTCCTGACCAGCGAGAGGAGATTAAGTCCCTGCGTCCCCCCGTCGACAAGCGGGACCTCTCCGGGGACACGCTTGCTCGCCCAAAGGGCTTCGAGGGCCCGGATCCCGAATCCGTCATCGGACCAAAGGAGATTGCCGATCCCCAAAACCCGGATAGGGACGCGGTCCTCCTCCCCATGGCCGGAGGGGGTCTCGGGAAAAGCCGCCGGCAATTCTCCGAAGCCTGTCATTGACGGAAGTTCCTGTATCCGTTGACGATCGTCCCGATCATGCTCTGTCGGGACATGATTTCCTCCCGGATGGAAAAATAAACATGGAAGATCACGAAGACCATGAGGACCCACATTCCGAGGTGATGGAGGGTGTGGACGGTCTGGGGCTGCCCCATGAGAACAACCACCCATCCGAACATCCGATCGGCCCATGACCCGGCCTGAAGCCCTTCGCCATAGAGCGCGAACCCGGTGGCAATCATGAACAGGGAGGTCAAGAATACGAAGAAAAACATCATGACCTGCGCGAGGGGATTATGCCCGGCATACATGTGAGGACGCCTCTCGAGAAAAAGGTACCATCGGATCTCGGAGAGGATATTCTCCAAATCTTTTTTCCGGAAGACCGGAAGGGTGAACAGTTCGCGGGAATACCTGTTTCCGAAAAGCGCCCAAAGAATCCGGCCCAGGAAGCCGATGGCGAACACATACCCCGCTGAGAAGTGAATGAACCGAATGGTTCCGAGGATGTAATGATCGGAGGCCTCTCCCGTGACGGAAGGGGGAGGAGAACCGATGAGATAGCCCGTCACCGCAAGGACGATGACCGAGAGGGCGTTGATCCATTGCCAGAGGCGCACCGGAGCTTCATACACATAAATTCTTTTGCCTCCGGAGGCCAGCGCCTCAAGGGGACTCTCCTCCGGGACGGTTGCATTGTCGGTCGAATCCATGGGCTTCCTCCCCTTGTCATGAACCCCGTTGATCAGCGCACGGTGACCCGCGTCACCTCGGTCCCCTCCGGAGAGATGACATGGGTCGAGCAGGCGAGGCAGGGATCAAAGCTGTGAAGTATCCTGAGGATTTCAAGGGGTTCGTCGGGCTTGGACACCGGAGTGTTCAGGAGGGCTTCCTCATAGGCCCCCATCTGACCCTTCGCATCCCTCGGCGAACCGTTCCAGGTCGTCGGGACGACCACCTGATAGGTGTCGATCTTCCCATCCTTGATGATGACCCAATGGCCCAGCGCCCCCCGCGGAGCCTCGACCGTTCCGACGCCCTTGGCCTCTTTTGGCCATGTGGACGGCTCCCATTTGCTCACATTGGCCGTGGAGAGATCCCCGTTTTTGATGTTGCTCATGAGTTCATCGAAGTCGTCATGCATCATGTCGGACGCGTATTCCGCCTCAAGCGCCCGGGCGAGGGTCCGGCCCAGGGCCGTTGGAAGGGCTTCCTTGGGCGTATACCGGGTCTTGGAAAGGCTATTGAACACCCCAAGGTAATGGTCCACCTGGCTTTTGACGTATTCAACATTCTTGGCGTAGGCGATGATATAGCGCGCGAGGGGACCCACCTCCATCGGATGTCCCCTCCATCTTGGGGCTTTTATCCAAGAATACTTGGCATTCTCATCGATTTCGCGGATATGGGTTTTTGTTCCGACCGTCCCCGGCCCCAGGACAAAATTGGGTTCGGTGATGCCCGACCAGGGATGGAGCCCCGCATTTTCGTCGGGGTAGCGATACCAGGAATGGGTCACAAACTCCTGCACCTGGGCGGGATCAGCCGGATCGACCGGATAGACCTCCTCCCAGTTCCCATCCACGATCGCCCCGTTGGGAAGCTGTTTGGTGGAAGGATCGTACGGGATCTTTTCGTAGTCGCCGTAGGCCATGACATTCTTCCCTGCGAGGCCCCCCCCGTAAAGCCAGTCCTTGTAAAAGGAGCCGATGGCCAGAACATCCGGAAGGTATACCGTCTTGATGAAGTTTCTCGCGAGGTCGATCTTCTCCTTGACCATCATGAGACGTTCGAGATTGATCGGAGCTCCGGCGGCCAGATCCCCGTCGATATTGATCGCCGATGGAACCCCCCCCACGAGATAGTTCGGATGGGGGTTCTTTCCTCCGAAGATGGTGTGGATTTTTACGATTTCCTTCTGGACATCAAGCGCTTCCAGATAATGGGTCACCGCCATCAGATTGGCCTCGGGAGGAAGCTTATAGGAGGGATTGCCCCAGTAGCCGTTCATGAAAGGGCCAAGTTGCCCGGACTCCACAAACTTCTTGAGACGATTCTGAATCTCTCGAAAATACCCCGGACTCGACAAAGGATGGGTGGGAGAAACCGTCTGCTGGAGACGGGAGGTCGCCTGCGGGTCGGCCTTGAGGGCGCTGACCACGTCAACCCAATCCAAGGCGTGAAGATGATAGAAATGGACCACATGGTCCTGACTCGCCTGGGCCTTGGACATGATTTCCCGGATCAGGAAGGCGTTCTTTGGGACCTTGATGTCTAAGGCATGTTCGACTGCGCGGACGGAGGTCAGAGCATGGACCGTCGTGCAGACGCCGCAGATCCGTTCAACGAATGCCCAGGCATCCCGCGGGTCCCGCCCCTTCAGGATCACTTCGAGCCCCCTCCACATCGTTCCAGAGGAGACTGCGTTTCTGATCACATTCCGATGATCAAGGTTCACTTCGCAACGCATGTGACCTTCGATGCGGGTGACAGGATCCACGACGATCCGCCGGCTCGGAGATCCAGTGGTTTCGGATGTTGAAGAAGCCATGGCTATTTCCCTTCTTCCTTCTTGTCCGGAGGCCCCCCGGATTTCATTCTCTTGTACACGCTGGCGGCCGCATGCGCCGCCACAGCCGCCCCGATGACGCCGACCGCCGCACCTCCGACCGTATCGGCGGTGGACTCGATTCCGAATCCATTGACATGGGACAAATGGCTGTAGAACGATCCCTTGTCCCAAAATCCTTCCTCAGAACACCCGATGCATCCATGGCCCGACTGGATCGGAAAAGACACTCCATCATTCCACCGGATGGTGGAACAGGCGTTGTAGGTCGTAGGACCTTTGCATCCCACTTTATAGAGGCAGTACCCTCTTCGGGCCCCTTCGTCATCCCAGGTTTCGGCGAACTGTCCCGCATCAAAGTGGGGCCTGCGATAACACTTGTCATGGATTCGTTGGCTGTAAAACATCTTGGGACGTCCGAGGCGGTCGAGTTCGGGCAGGTGGCCGAATGTCACGATATAGGTGATGACTCCGGTCATCACCTCGGCGATGGGCGGACAGCCGGGGACTTTGATGACGGGCTTGTCGAGAATCACTTTGTGGACCGGGGTGGCACGGGTCGGGTTGGGACGGGCCGCCTGGACGCATCCCCACGAGGCGCAGGCGCCCCACGCCACAATGGCCATGGCGTCCGCCGCCACCTCCTTGAGCCGTTCCACAAAGGGCCGTCCCCCAACGATGCAGTACATCCCGTCCTCGTTGAGCGGCGGATTGCCCTCGACGGCCAGAATATAGTTTCCCTTGTACTTCTTACGCGTCTCGTCAAGGCAGGCTTCCGCCTGAAATCCCGCGGAGGCCATGAGCGTGTCGTCGTAATCGAGAGAGATCATGGAAAGAATGACGTCTTTGGCCAGAGGATGGGCGGATCGGATGAAGGATTCGCTGCAGCAGGTACATTCAAGCCCATGCATCCACAAGACCGGGGTCCGCCTCTTGGTTTCGAGAGCCCGAGCAATGACAGGACCAAAGGAAGGAGCCAAGCCCAGGGAAGCCGCGGTTAGCCCGCAGAACTTGAGAAAACTCCTCCGAGTGACCCCTTGACTTCTCAAATACCCATAAAACGTCTCATTATGTTCCATCGTCTTTCCCTCCAAGG
>DAHVAL010000001.1:0-109104 GCA_027314645.1 Nitrospirota bacterium | reverse complement strand
ACTCCTCCGAGTGACCCCTTGACTTCTCAAATACCCATAAAACGTCTCATTATGTTCCATCGTCTTTCCCTCCAAGGCCCCTCAATGGGCCCACAGAAATGCGTCCGGATGTGGGGGGTAAGCGCGGAGCCCGTGACGGCCCTTGAGATTCAGTTTTTCGGGCCCTGGGTTCCATCCGAAGGGCAAAGATCTGCGTTTTTATCGGGACGAACCCTCTTCCCGAGATCTTGTCTTTCGTGAAATTCTCTGGTGCATCAAGTGGTCCGACACCGTCGTCCAACGAGTGCAAGGGGCATAAAAAAGCAAGCTTCTTGCCAATCACTCCCGAGCCGCCCGGGAGGCGGCATTGGCGGAAAAAGGACGGGGAGCGTCCCGGCTTGAAGGCGAGGAAATGAAACCTATGGTTTCAAGATTGGAGAAGGAGGTGAAACCGGATGTTGCGCGGTAAACATCTTGGGGGGAGGATCCCAAGAGTGGTATTTTACGCCAGCGGGCTTTGACCAGGGTTTTTTCGATGCGGTGACGCTCGAACTCCTGGATGGAGGCTTCTGGGATGGGCGAATATCCGATCATTCTTCAGGGCGTCCAACAAAAGCCGGGATTTACAACTATGTCCTCGTCCGAAGGTGTGGCCATTCAGATGTTTCGAGGAAGAATCACGGGGAATTCGCAGGCGAAGTCGCTCCCGGGTGAGGCGATCCACGGCGTTTTCCAGCCTTATTCTGTTCGCCCGCGCCTAAAAATTTTTGGGTTTTAAGGAACCCGGGCTTGCTTGACTTTATCAAGACCGGTTGATAGCTTCAGAAAGATACGCCCGAATCGGGCGGAACTCTTATACTGTAAGGACGTGGCCCGTTGGAACGGACAACGCAATATCCCGGACTCCTCATCGCCATCGAAGGAACGGATGGCTCTGGAAAAACCACGCAGGCAGAGCTACTCAAGCATTATTACCTGTCCCGGGGTGTGGCGGTCGTCATCTCGGCCTGCAACACCGTGGAATTGATCCGACGGGCGATTGCAGACCTCAAGCAGCAGAACTTCCTCGACCCCCTGACCTTCAGCTTTCTCTACGCCGCCGATTTCGTGGACCGCTTCGAGCATCAGATTATTCCGGCCCTTGAGGCCGGCCAACTCGTGATCGCAGAACAGTATGTGTATACCGTCTTCGGACGGGCCATCCTCCGGGGGATCGCCCCGGAATGGATCCAGAACATCTTTGACTTCGCCCTGGTGCCGGCGAAGACCTTCTACCTCGATCTTCCGGTAGAATCCCTCCTTGACAGGATCCATTGGAAAACCAGGCAGGAGCGCTTCTTTGATTATTACGAGGCGGGAATGGATTTGAATTTGTCGAACCGAAAAAAGGACTCCTTCGTGATTTACCAGCGAAGACTGATCGAACTCTACCGTGAAATGGCAAAAACCCACGGGATGGAAACCATCGACGCGATGCAGCCCATTCATCGCCAGCAGAAAACCCTTCGATCAAAAATCGACATGCTCATCGCCACGCACCGGAAAGGCGATCCACAGCAGGGATCTCGATGAGCCATACGCCCCCCCACTCTTATGCAGGACGGCTTGTCGTCGTTGAAGGCATCGACGGGTCCGGGAAATCCACCCAAATGGACCTTTTGGCCGACTACCTTCAGTCCCGGGGGTTCGGGGTCCTGAAAAGTTCCTGGAACTCAAGCCCGGACATCTCGCCCATCATCCGGAAAGCCAAGAAAAAACAGGTTCTCACCCCCTACGCTTTCAGCCTGCTTCACGCTGCGGATTTCAGCTTCCGCTACACCTACGAAATCCTTCCTGCCATGGAAGCCGGAATGATCGTCCTTTCGGATCGCTACATTTATACCGCCATCGCACGGGACTGCGCGCGCGGAATTCCGAAGAAATGGCTGGTGTCGAACTTCCGATTTGCGATCATTCCCGACATCACCTTCTTCTTCAGGGTCGATCCCGAAACCTCTTTCCAGCGCATCACCCGGACCCGCCCGATCAAGTTCTACGAAGCCGGAATGGATATGAACCTTTCCACCAACCCGCGGGAATCCTACACCCTCTTCCAGTCACGGGTTCTTTCGGAGTACGAAGCAATGAAGGACGAATTCGGATTTCACGCGGTGGACGCCACTCTCAGCCTCGAGAAGACCCAGACCAAGATGCGCCGCCTCCTCGGCCCGATCATTCGCTCCCTTTCCTGACGCCCTTAAAAATCATTTATTGGATCCGAAGACACCCTCGGGTATGGACCCGGACCAGAAGACTGTTCTTCGACACGCGTTTTCCGTTCGAACTGAAGATCCTGAACTGGTAGGCGGTGCAGGGAAGAAGCCCGGTGATCCGAACTTGATTGACCGGGACGTCCTCTACGAGGCGGTTTCCATTATAAACAAGATAGTCCGTGACATTTTCGACGCGCTTCCATTGAAGATAGATCCCGTCCCCTTCGGAGAGGGGCACAACGTGGGAAAAGGTCGGGGGTTCAAGTTCGTTTCCGAATCCCGAATGGCCGGTCTTGGTGGTCGTCTCCGCGGTGGAGGGGGACGACGGGGTTTTGGAGGACGACCCCGAAGAAGGGGTGGAGAAGAGGTTCCCGAAAAGGCCGTGGGGATTGTTCCAGGCCGCTGCGGTGCAGGAAGGAAGAGTCATCGCCCCCAGCAGACAGACGAGGAGGAGGGAACGATCGATGATTCGAGGGTGGTTCCTGTTCATTGAGCCCCCCGGTATAAGGAGATGTCCGGGTCGCATCCCGCCCGTTTCGATGTTATAATTTTAGGAAAGCCGTTCGGATTTGTCATCTGGAAGCTCTTCACCCCTATCTTTCTCAAAGGAATTGACGTTCTCATGCCTATCGACCCTCATGCTTCCTTCCGGATCTATTTCGGCTCCGACCATGCGGGAAGGTCCCTCAAGGATGCCCTTCTGACCCATGCCAGGAGTCGGGGCTTTCTCACGGAAGATCTCGGCACTGATTCCGACCTGTCGGTGGATTATCCGGACTACGCCCTTAAGGTCGGAAACGCCGTCGTCAACCATCCTGGGTCCATCGGGGTCCTGGTCTGCGGTACCGGAATCGGCATGACCATTGCCGCCAACAAGATTCATGGGATTCGGGCGGCTCTGCTCTACAACGAAGACACCGCTCGCTTGGCCCATCAGCACAACGATGCCAATGTCATCGCCATGGGCGGACGAGAAACCAGTTCCGCCGAAGGGACCCGCTGGTTCGACGCCTTCGTCTCCTCCGCATTCGAGGGGGGCCGCCACGAGAGAAGGATCGAAAAGATTTCCCGCATTGAGGCCGTGTGACCCTGCGCATCCCCCAACCCACTCCGGGACGGCAGAGACCACTCCCGCCCCCTTGACCAAGAGAGGATCGAGACACGATGTTCTGGCTTGAGCAGAAAGACCCCGAAACCTACCAAGCGATCATGAACGAAGTCATCCGCGAGCAGGATCGGCTGATCCTGATCGCCTCGGAAAATTATGTCAGCCCCTCGATTCTTGAAGCGGTCGGGTCGGTCATGACGAACAAATACGCCGAGGGCTACCCTGGCCGCCGTTATTATGCCGGCTGCGAAGCGGTGGACATCGTCGAGGAGTTGGCCATTTCCAGAGCCAAAAGACTCTTCGGCGCAGAACACGTAAATGTCCAGCCCCACTCCGGATCCCAGGCCAACATGGCCGTTTATCTTGCCGCGATCAAACCCGGAGACACCATCCTCGGAATGAATCTGGCCCATGGAGGCCATCTCACCCACGGTTCCCCGGTGTCCTTTTCCGGGCATTATTACAAGTCGGTTTTTTATGGGGTCGACCCGAAAACCGGACTGATCGACTACGATCAGGTGAGGTCCCAGGCGCGCGAGCATCGGCCGCGCATCATCATCGCCGGCGCCAGCTCCTATCCACGAATCATCGATTTCGCCCCCTTCCGGGCGATCGCCGACGAAGTCGGAGCCACTCTTCTCGTGGACATGGCCCACATCGCTGGACTGGTCGCGACGGGACTCCATCCCTCGCCGTTTACGGTCGCCGACTTTGTCACCACCTCGACGCACAAGACCCTGCGCGGCCCCCGGGGCGGGATGGCCTTTTCCAGGGAACCGATGTCCAAGGCCCTCGACAAGGCCGTCTTTCCCATGATGCAGGGCGGGCCCCTCATGCATGTCGTGGCCGGGAAAGCCGTCATGCTAAACGAGGCACTCGCTCCCTCCTTCGGGGATTATATGACCCGGGTGGTGAACAACTCCCGCGTCCTCGCCCGAACCTTGTCGGAAAGCGGATACACCCTTCTGACCGGCGGAACGGACAACCACCTCTTGCTGATCGACCTCAGGCCCCAGGGACTGACCGGAAAGGATGCCGAGCAGTCCCTTTCCCAGGCGGGCATCTTTGTCAACAAGAATGCCGTGCCCTTCGACGACAAGCCTCCCACCATCACGAGCGGAATCCGGATCGGCACGCCCGCCGCCACAACCCGCGGCCTCGGGCCCGACGAAATGGTTCGAATCGGCGGGTGGGTTCGCGAGGCATTGGAATGTCGTGGCAAAGCGGAGGTCCTCCGACGAATATCCGGAGAGGTGGGGGATCTTCTCGCCCGCTTCCCCATCTATGGCGAGATCCGGAAGAATTTGTCCCCTCATTCATGAACTGTCCCTATTGCCGTACGGCCGATTCGAAGGTGATCGACTCCCGCCTGACCGCTGACGGACGAGGAATTCGTCGGCGGAGGGAGTGTTCGTCCTGCAAGAATCGGTTCACCACCTATGAGTGGGTCCAGGAGTCGACGCCGATGGTCGTCAAGAAGGACGGGCGGCGGGAACCCTACGACCAGAACAAGCTCCTGGAAGGGCTTCGTCGCGCATTTCAGAAGCGCCCTGTTCCCACGGGCACCATCTCCGACCTGGTCCGCTCAATTGAGCGGACCATATCGGAGATCCCCTCCTCGGAAATCGCCTCTCAACGAATCGGGGAACTCGTCATGGAGCACCTCTTCCGGATCGATCATGTCGCCTATGTCCGGTTTGCCTCGGTCTACAAAAACTTCAGGGATCCGGAAGAGTTTGCCCTGGAGATCACCCGGCTGAAGCATGGTTCAAACTCCAAGCCCCTCTGACACTCCCGACCCACGGATTACGGTCCTGCCTCTCGAACCTCTCGAATCCCCGTTCCTGACTTACGGGCTTCCGGAAGGGCGGGATCGTCCGGAAACGGGGACCCGGGTTGTTGTCCCCCTCGGACGCCGGCTTGTCACCGGAATCGTCTGGACCTCCGATGGATCGGCCTACTCCGGAGAAACGCGCGAAATCGCGGATTTTCCTGATCCGTCCCCGATCCTTCCCCCCTTTCTCTTCTCCCTGCTCGAGTTCGGGGCCTGGTACTACCGGATCCCCCTAGGCTCTCTGGTCCGCTCATCCCTCCCACCCTCCCTTTCTGCCCCCCGCGGACTCAGCGCCCGGTTCTGGAAGGAATTGACCGATCCGGGGGAGTCCGATCGGAGTTCATCCCCGCACCCCATCTCCCTGCCATCCCTCACGTCCGATCAGGAGGAAGCGTTCGCGGATTGGACCAAGGCCCGGTCCCAGGCGACCTTCATCCCCTTCCTTCTGGACGGCATCACCGGATCGGGAAAAACCCGCCTCTACCAGGAAATGGCCCGCACCGTCCTTTCCGAAGGCCACGATGTTCTGGTCCTGACTCCCGAAATCGGACTCGTCGCCCCCTTGGCCAATGCCATGGAAAAAGTCTCCATGGCCACGCTCTTTCTCCACAGTGGCCAAACTCCGCTCCAGCGTGCCCGAGGATGGGCCAGGATTCTTTCAGGGAGGGCCAGGATCGTCGTCGGACCCCGATCCGCCCTTTTCGCCCCCCTCAAAAACCTGGGACTGATCATTGTTGACGAAGAGCACGACCCTTCCTACCAATCCTACGAGGGCCTGTCTTTCAACGCCCGGAACCTCGCTCTCAGGCGGGCCCAGGAAGAGGGGATTCCCATCGTCTTGGGATCCGCCACGCCCCTTTCAGACTCCTTGGCCCACATATCCGCAGGCCGCTATCATCCCCTCCGGCTTCCCCGCCGAATCGGAGGCCACCCCCTGCCTCCCATCGATCTGATTCCCCCTTCCGACGGCCCCTCTCCTCTCCCTCCGGAAGTCGTTTCCGCACTCGCCCACACTCTTTCCAGAGGGGAACAGTCCGTCATTCTCCTCAACCGGAGAGGGTACGTTCCGACCCTGCTCTGCCGATCCTGCAGAGCCTTTGCCACGTGTCCCTCGTGCTCGGTTCGCCTCGTCCTTCACAAGGTTCCCGAACGGCGGATGGTCTGCCACTTCTGTGCCGCCACCTTTTCCGTTCCCTCCTTGTGTCCCTCCTGCCGAAGCGGGGACTTAGAACTTCGCGGGTTGGCGACCCAAAAGCTCGAAGAAACCCTTCAAGCCCTTTTCCCGAATGCAGAGGTGATCCGTCTTGACCTGGACCAACGGAAAAACGCCTGGGAGAAGCTCGACCGATTTCGGGAAGGAGCGGGAGATATTCTGATCGGAACACAGGTTGTGGCAAAGGGGCATGACCTCCCGAACGTGACCTTCGGGGTCGTTCTGGAGGCCGATGCCATGTTGGCCTTTCCGGACTACCGGGCCAGCGAGCGGGCCTTTGGACTCTGGCTGCAGTTGGCCGGACGGGTGGGCCGGCACCGGGCGAGTGGGCGGGTGATGATTGTGACGCGCGAACCGGAAAATGAAATCTTCAAATGGGCGAAAACCTATGACACCCAATCCTTTTATAGGCATCTCCTCGAAGAACGCAAGTCCCTCGGGTACCCGCCTTTCTGCCGAATTGCCTCGGTCATGCTTTCCTCAGCCTATGAACCGGCGATTCTCGAGGCCTTGAATGAGGCTTCCCCGTTTGGCAGGCCGGCTCCGGGGAACGGAATCTACGGGCCTATCCCCGGCCTTCCGTCACGGGTCAAGAACCGCTACCGCGCCCAAATCCTGGTCAAGGCCCCATCGATCCGGGAGATTCATGATCGCCTTTCCCGAATCCGTTCCCACTACCGGACACAGAAGAAAATTCTGGTGGAGTGGCAGATCGATCCGTTCGACCTGACTTGATGAAGGGAAGATGGTCAAGATAGCTATCGATCATGGCCGAAAGGGCGAGAGGGTCCCGCGCGAGCCATCCTACCAGCCTTCCATTTCGAAGGACCGGGACCCCTTCCGGCCTTTGCCCGAGAATTTCGAGAATTCGGCTGGGACTTTCCCCTTCATTGACGACCGGACCCGGAACAACCCCCTTAAGATCCGACACCCGCACGCCATCCCACTGGGAGAAGGAGCGGGTTCGCAGGAGCTCCCAGGAAATCTCTCCGATATACTGACATCCGGTGACCGTCACGACGGGAATGCGGCCCAAAACGCCCTGGAAAAAGGGGCCGAGGATAACTTCTTGAACCCACATGTCGGGACGGACCACCGCCGGGACCGGGAGGACCCACTCTTCCAGCCCCCTTTCCTCGACGATCCGCGCAATTCTATTCCGCTCCCGAAAATCCATCAGGATCAACACGACGAGATAGCCGAAAATGATGCCTCCAAATCCGGTCACGAGTCTTCCCCCGGCCACAAGGAGCAGGCCGATCAGGGAGAGGCCGAATCCTCCTGCCCATCCCAATTTTTCCGGAAGACTCCCTTCTCCCGGGCGGTCTTGGGCTGTGGCCTTTGCAAACACCTGGGCCACGATGACCCCCATGTCGAACGGGAAACCGGGAAAAAAATTCAGGAGGGCGATCAGGAGGTTCAGGTCGCCGAAAATGCGCAGGATATAGGCGAACTGGGGGAAGAAATAGGTCCAATCCCCTCCAGCAAAGGCGAGGAAGGATTCGGATAGCTGCCAGATCAGGAGATTCATAACCGGGCCCGCGGCGCGCACAAACACTGACGCCGGGCCTGGCGGCCCGAAATCGACCCTGTGCTCGGAAAATCCCCCCCAGAAAGAAAGCCGACTCCCATCATAAGGACACCGAAGAAGACGGGCCGCCAACCGATGGCCAAATTCGTGGAGGAGGGTCGCAAGAAGGGCCAAAAGGACCGCGGAAACTCCAAGAACAACCGCTCCATAGGTGCTCCGGGCCTGCCCCCCGGCAAACCCGGCCGCCCAGAAGATGTAGAGCCCGTAAAAAGCCCAGGAGCGGTCGAGCTGCACCTTCCCGCCTTCGACGGTCTTTGCCTTCCTGGAAGCCTTTACAGGGCCGGGAAGAAGCTTCCACGCTCCTGCCGGAATCACGATGCCCCTCCCCTGGCGGCCCGTCTCACTGGAAGGAATCGTTCAAGAGCCCCGAGAATGATCTCACGGGAGAAGGAGCGGTAATCATGCTCTCCAGTCATGATCGAGGCATAGAGGGACAAAAGGCTTGGATGACGGACAGCAAGCTTGAAGAAGAATTCCGGGAACCGGTAAATGGCCTGAGCCAAGCGGGAACCCTGGCGAAAATCGGGCCAGATATTCTCATTGAGCCATTGGACATAGTCCTTTGAGGCGCGTTCGGGCCGATCCAGGCCGTCCTCCCCGGGTCTTCGATTTCTCAGGCAGGACCTGGCCGCCATTGTTCCGGAAAGAACTGCATAATAGATTCCTTCTCCCAGAAAGGGATCCACCAACCCGCCCGCATCCCCCACGAGGAAGAGGCCTGGAACCCGCCCATGGCGGGCGGACCGGAAGTTCGGAAGGGACCAAGTCAGCACTCCTTTTGGGTCGCTGTCGGCCTGCCGGCTTTTAAGATAGCCGGAGAAGACGGGTCGAGGATCCTTAAGAGGCCGGAGAAACCCCGCAACCCCCAATCCCCACAGGGAATCCTTCTTGGGAAATGACCAGCCGTACCCTCCGGCCACGAGGCCCAGGTCAATGGCTACATAGCGGGAGTCGAACGGCTGCCGGAGCCTTGCCCACCCTTCCGCCGAGGTCCAGGGAGGTGTCAGGGTCCTCTCCCGGATGCCAGGGGCCAGATCCCTTAAGACCTTGCTGGTGGCCCCATCCGCGGCAACGACCGCCCGCGCCAGGACTGTGTGCGGCCCGATCCGTGCGAGGAACCCTTCACTGACCCGCTCAAGCCGGACGGACCGGACTCCGGTCATAACCCGGGCCCCCGCATCCCGAGCGGAGTCGAGAAGGACAAGGTCGAACAGGTCCCGCCGCACTTGATACGCGATGGGACGGCCAAAATCCCGAGCCAGTTCCTGGGTCCCTCGTAAGGTCAGAAAGACCCCTTGCGTCACTTGGTGAGGCAGTCGCTCCAGAAGCCCTTGGGGGAGATAGGGAAGGGTTCGGGCCGACACCCCTCCGCCGCAGGGCTTGTCCCGAGGAAATTCGGCCCGGTCCACCCCGAGGGCCGACACCCCCCCTTCGGCAAGGACCCGCAGGGCTGTGCTCCCCGCGGGGCCAAGACCCACGACAAGAACATCAATCTCCTGCGAAGGAGCAGGTTCCCAGACGGGGGAGCTCGCTTTGGGGGCCATCTCCATACCCCCCTAAAGGTTGGGGGTCCAGCCGATATGATGCTGGGTTAGGAAAGCAGAAATGATTGTGAAGGCGTTCGTGAAGATGAGGGCTCCCATCACAACGAGAAATCCCCCCGACAGGCGGGTGATCCAGGGCATCCATTGACGGAGTGAGCGCATGCTTCCCAAAAAGAGGTTGAAAAGGACCGAGGCGAGAACGAAGGGGAGGGCAAGTCCGAGCGAGTAGAAACTCAGGAGCCAAACCCCCTTCATCACCGTGCCTTGGGTCCCTGCGTAAAAAAGGATGGCCCCGAGAATGGGACCGACACACGGCGTCCACCCGGCCGCAAAGCCGACTCCGACAAGAAATGATCCCGACAGGGTCGCCTTTTTCCCCCGAACGGAGAGATGCAGTTCCTTGTTCAGAAACGGGATCTTCAGCCACCCTGCAATGAACAGTCCGAAGAGAATGATCAAGAAGGCGCCGAGTTTTCGGATGACGTCCTGATAGGTGAGGAGCAGTTCTCCTAGAAAAGAGGCCGAGGCTCCGAAGCCGATAAAAAGAGCGGAAAATCCCATACTAAAGACCAGGGCGTGGCTCAAGGATTCCCGCAGGATCACCTGGCGCGACAGATTGTGGGCTTTCCCCGTCAGCTCTTCAAAGGAAAGTCCCGTGATATAAGAGACATAGGAGGGAACGATGGGGAGGACGCAGGGGGATACGAAGGAAACCAGGCCGGCAAGAAAGGCCAACGTCCAGGAAATTGGCTGGTGTTCCATCAAAAGCCTGCCTTCGTAGAGGTGAATCCATTGAGGTACCGGCGGACTCGAGGGTCGGTCCAATTGACCGCCCCGGTGACCCGGCTCACGATATGGCCTTCGGAATCCACAAGAAAGCTCGTCGGCAGGCTGTGGACACCAAGCGCGTGTGAAAACACGAAGGACGGATCCCCGACAAGGGGCAGGCGGTCTTTGAACCCACGGGCAAACCGGCTCAGGGCCTTTAAACCGACCGGCCCCTCCACGACTCCTTGGACTGAGATCCGCCCCTCCGATTCGGCGGCGAGCCGGAGCAATGTCGGGATCTCCTTAAGACACGGTTCACACCCAGGAGAAAGAAAATTCAAGATCAGGAGAGGATGGCCGGCCATCTCGGTGGTTCGGACCCCATGTCCGGAGGGGTCCAGAAGAACCATCGACGGAATGACGGGAGGGGACGAATCAGCCCTGAGTCCAGACCCGGGGCTGGCGATTGAAGCGTCAGCCCAATAGGCCAAGGATCCAATCAGGCTCAGGAGGAGAAATAGCCGCATCCTTCGCACCCGATCGACTCCTAACTCCAGGCCGGTCCGCCGGGGGAGCGTTCCATCAGTATCCCGAACCGCCATCCCTTTTGACCGCAAGATAGGCCGAAGGAGCTTGTGGACCATGATCGAGAAGATTCCTGATGGTTAGAAGACTGTCCTTCATCCGCCAGTCCCTCGGCCCGATCACATGCTCCGCAACGACACCCTTCTGGTCGATGATGAACGTTTCGGGAACCCCAGTGATCTTGTAGAGGTGGTCAAGCGTTCCCATGGGATCCACCGGAACGGGAAAATCGATTCCGAACTTCTGGAGGAACGGTTTGATTTTCCCCTGATAAAACACATTGTTTTCGTTGACGGCGACCAAGTCGAAGTTACTACCGGCCATATTCTTAAACCCATGGTACATCATTTCCATGGAGGGCATCTCCTGGCGGCAGGGTTTGCACCAGGTGGCCCAAAAATTGAGCATCACGACTTTGCCCCGCAACTCGGAAAGTTTCACCGACTTGCCATCCACGGTCGACAGAGTAAAATCGGGGGCCACCATGCCCACAGTAACCGGCGTGATATTGGCCGTCTTTATGACATAGCCGATGATGAGGACGACAACTCCCGCCGCCACCAAGTAGGGCCACTTTTCACCCATTTTGCTTTTCATGGTACACCTTCCATCCCCTCATGCCGCGTAGGCATGGAGGCCAGGGATGATAAAGCTCACACCCCAATAAAGAAAAATCACCGCCACGAATCCCAGGATCGAAAAATAGGCGCTCGGGGCGCCGCGAAGGCCTCGGGTCATACGCGCATGCAGATAGGCGGCATAGATGAACCAGGTGATCAAAGACCATGTTTCCTTTGGGTCCCATGACCAATATCCACCCCAGGCCTCATAGGCCCACATGGCGCCAAAAATGGTCCCCATTGTCAGCAGGGGAAATCCCACTAGAACAGATTTGTAGGTCAGATCGTCGAGATCTTCCGCCGATGGAAACTCCTGGAGAATCCAACCCACGGACCCCTTTTTTTCCGCACGGCGTTTGGCCAGATAGATTCCGGCCAGGGCGGCGGAAATTCCAAAGGCCGCATATGAAAGAAACATCGTGAACACATGAATCTTAAGCCAATACGAATTGAGGGCCGGATTGAGCGGCTCAACCATCTGGTAACGATAGGGAAGCATGCGCGCGGCCCCGACGGCGAACATGACAAGCGTCAGAACAAAGGCTCCCGCCACCCGAACCTTGTACTTGAACTCCATGACCATGTATCCCAGGACCGAGGCCCAGGAAAATAGGAAAAGGGTTTCGTAGAGGTTGGACCAAGGCGCGTGATGATCGGCGACTCCCCGGCCGACAAGGGCTGCCGTATTGACGATCCACCCGGAAAAGGTCACCGTCGAAGCGATCTTCCCGACTTCCTTGCGGTGGGAGATGAGAAACAGGAAATACGCAACGGTTCCAGCTAAATAGAGAACGATGACAGTATTATAAAGAATAAAGGAAGAGCCGACAGAATTGATAAGGGACATCACCAGTCTCCTTGCTCAGTGTTCGATATATGCCACTTCCGGAGCGACAAATCCGGAGGGATTTTGTTCTGGATCGACACGGCGACCTCTCCGTCCGCTAGCTGCTCGACAGTGAGGGCCGCTGAGCCACCGCTCCGGACACTGTCTCCGTCTCGGGGACGTCAGGAGGCGATAACGCCGTCTTCAAATCGGCCACGATCGCCTCGAATTCTCGCTCAAATCCGATCTTGTCCTTATGGCCGAAACCTCCAACAAACAACGAAAGACTTTCCCCCTGGGGACGGACCCGGAGCCAGATTTTCCTGTGATAAATGAAGGAGGAGAGAAAAAGGCCCCCCACCAACAAGAAAGATCCGGTCCAGACAACAGGCACCCCTGGATCCTTCGCCAATTCGAGACCCGTATAGAATGGTGCCTTATACCCTCCGAAAATAAAGAATTCCGGCACACTTTTCAAGACCTGCACCTGGGGGAAGTTGTAAAAAAGCCATGGACTTCCCAAAAGCTTCCCATCCTGGTACACCTCCAGCTGAATTGCCGGATTCTTAGGCTTTTCAGACTGTGTAAAGACCGCTCCCGTCTTGGGATCGAAGGCAAAATCCGACACATACCGGACAAGCTTCAACGTGTAAGGCGTGTTGGGGATCTGGGTCGCCTTGTCCCAACTGAGGAAAAATTTTCCGATGAACTTCTTCTTAATCTTGTCCACCACCATGATGTGGGCCTTTTCCAGTCGGTCGGGAGCTTCGCCGAAACTCGCCTGGTAGAAGCGGAGCCCTTGAAATTCCAGCGGGTGATTCACCCGGATGATCTTGTGGGTGAGGACCTTTCCATCTTTTAAGATGTCCACATCGCTCTTGTAGGATTTGACCATGCCGTTCTTATAGTGGACGATCGAGAACCGGTTGACGCGAAGATCCCACCCCCCTTGGGGGATGTAGGTCGTGGAATTGACGTAAAAGGTGCCGAACAGCCTGAATCCTGTCAGGCTTCCAAGGAGCCCGCCCGCAAGAATGACGATCACAGAAAGATGGGCCACGTGCGACCCGATCCTTCCCAGGACGCCCTTATGCGCGAATATGGCCGTTTCCTTGCCCTCGTTCACGCTCTTAACCTTATACCGTCGTGATTTCAATGTGTTCGTCACCAACTCAGGGACCGCCTGGAGAGGCACGGACACCTTGTGGATCGCTATTTCCCGGTACTCTTTTTGCTTTTTGAGAAAATCCTTGCTGACGTTGACCCGTTCCTTGAAAAGGGAGCGAATCGTAACGGGAAATCGACGGTAGACGCAAGAAAGAGCGTTGACACAGAGAAGCGACAAGAGGGTGGTGTAATACCAACTGTGATAAATGTTGTCGATCTTGAAGGCGAGAATCCATGGACCCCATTTTGGTCCATAGGAGGTGAGATAGAAGGAAGGACTTCGGCCTTGTTCAATAAAGGTGCCGAAGATCGTCAGAAAGGCCAGGGTCAAAAATAGAAAAATGGCCAGAAAGAGGGAAGAAAGAATCCGGATCAAAATATGGTCGCGCATCACAGGGGATGACGGAGTCCCTGAAGGTGTAGGGGAAGGTCTGCCTCCATCAACCCCGGAGGTGCCTTCGATTTCGAGGGCCTGCTGCTCCTCAGGGCTATAACGTTCTGTCATTAACGATCCTTGGATATGCGCGAAGACAAGAAGACTCCCGGCCCCCTAAAAGGGCCCGAAACGGGGAATCCCCCCTCCTCGTTTTTTTAGCGAACGTCTTTTCCTGTGCTTTCAGAATACTGATCCTTCTACCTTTCGTCAATTCCCGAGAAATGGGCTCCTATGGAAGATGGCCCGCAATCAAGTATTTGAGTGTCTCGTCGCTGAGGATCACCCCTCCCCCGACCATCGGTGAGGCGAGACTCGCATTGAAGGGGTTGTAGTAGCCGGCATTGAGCCAGATATGATTAAAAAGGGTGTAGGTCAGAAACACACGGGCATACGGATTGGGAGCCAAGGGATCATAGGTGCCGATATTGTACATCGTGAAGGTCAAAAACAGGTTTTTAAAAATCTGATAGTCGACGCCCGCGCCAAAGCTGTTCTGAATGAGCCCGACCCGGACGTCGAAGTTTCCGAATTTTTCCCCGTACTCCACGCTGAACTTGATCCCTTGGGTTGTTCCCGTCACTTGGGTGGGCCCCGCCACATATTGGCCATTGATCTGCGTATAAGGGGTGGACTGCGTGTAGTAGGGATTGGTGGTGCTCACGACCTGGATCCGGTAGAACCTGTCCGACCGGGGATAAAGATCGAGGGTAAAAAAGCCTTCCGAAGTCCCGGCCCGCGTCATGTAGAACCCTCTCAACCATACGTTGAGCTGCATCCGGTCGGTCTTGTTGGTGACCCCGGACAGCTTCTTCAGGGTTTCGGAGAGATTGTCGTACACATCCGGATTATTGACCAGCTTTCCGATCGTCCCCTGGCCTTCATCGATTTTTTTCAAGATGCTGTTTAGATGGCCCAAGGATTCGTCTGCATTCTGGTAGACGTCCTTCTTGTTGACCAGAGCGCCGATGGTTCCGACTCCGTTGTCGATTTTGGTGGCAATGGAGTCGATTTTTTGCAGGATGTGGGGGGACTGTTTTTTAAGGCTGATGGTAAAATCCCGAAGATTTTTCGTTAATTCGTCCAGGTGCCTCAAGGTCCTCCGTATCTCCTCCTTCCCTTCCTTCGTCCCGATGGACTCCTTGAGGGACCGTGAAATGGCCTGGATATCATCGGCAATCCTGTTGAGTTTCTTAATGAGCCTGTTGACACTGACCGTGGTCCCCGGCGAGGAAAGGGTCGCACCGGAAGGCAGTTCGCCCTGGGGGAGCAAGGAAGGGGAGGAGGTCTGGGAGCCCGGGGCGGCGGGTGGAGAAGAAGGACCGGGGGAACTCGGGGGGCCGGGGGGAGAAGAAGGACCCGGGGAACTCGAGAGGCCGGGGGAAGAAGAAGAGGCCGGAGAACTCGAGGGGCCGGGGGGAGAAGAAGGACCCGGGGAACTCGAGGATTGGGCCGGAGGGGCGGAGATGTCTCCCGCCCAGGCGGCCGGAGGGGTCAAGGATCCAAAGATCTTTTGAAAGAGCCCCGGAGATTCCCGGTCTCTGTTCGGATCGAAGTGCGGTCGAACCCCCGAGGGGCCTGCCTCGATCTCTACATACATTTTTCCCAGAAATCCGTTTGAAAAGATCACCGCACGGGCGTCCTGGGGAATGACAACTTTTTTGCTGATCAGCATCCGAACCCGGGCCATGCCCGTCTTTCCCAAGGTGATGGAGTCGACCTCTCCCACCTTGACTCCGGAAACCTCGACGTCAGTTCCCTTCTCAAGCCCATCCACAGAGGAGAATTCTGCGTAGAAGACGAAGGAATGTTCCGGCTTCATCTTAGGATGCCCGAGCCGCATGGAAAGGAAGGCAATCACCCCAAGAGCCACGAGAACAAAAAAACCAAGCCGCGCCTCAGCGGACAGTTTCACCTAACGGCTCCTTCTTCATAACGGATGGAAGATCGAATATTCTCATCAGCCTAGATTCCCTCTTCCACGACGACCGGTATCGGGCCACTCGTTTCCCCGCGCACGAACTGTCCCAGCACCGGATCGACCGAGGTGCGGATCTCTTCGGAGGTTCCCGCAAAATGAATTTTCCCTCCGTACAGAAAAAGGATCCTGTCGGAAATCCGGAAGGCGCTGCTCATGTCGTGAGTGATCACGAGGCTTGTCACTCCCAGTTCCTTCTTCATCTTGAGGATCAGCTCATCGATCGAACTCGCCAGCACAGGGTCAAGCCCGGTAGTCGGTTCGTCGTAAAGGAGGATCTCCGGTTCCTGGGCGATGGCCCGGGCGATCCCGACCCGTTTCTTCATTCCCCCCGAGATCTGGGAAGGAAACTTGTTCTCCACATGCGACAGGCCGACAAGGCGAAGTTTTTCCAGGGCGATCTGCTCGATTTGTGTTCTGGACAGATCCCGCCGATGCATGGTCAGTCCAAACGCCACGTTTTCCAGGCATGTCATGGAATCGAATAAAGCCGACTCCTGGAAGACCATTCCCATCTTCTTACGGACTTCATCAAGCTCTCTTAAGGACAACCCGACGATGGACTCCCCGTCGATCTGGACATCCCCCGAATCCGGGAGCAAAAGACGCATGATGTGTTTTAAGAGGACCGACTTGCCCTGGCCCGATCCTCCGATGATACAGTAGATCTCCCCCCTCGGAACCTCAAAGGACACATTCCGGAGAACTTCCTGGGTTCCAAACCTTTTGCACAAACGTGAGATCCGGATCGCAGGGACCGTCTCCATCAGAACATCCAGGCGGTAAGGAAATAATCGACCACCAGGATGCTCATGGACGCGCTGACGACGGCGCTGGTCACCGCACGCCCCACTCCGGCGGCCCCCCCGGAGGCAACGAATCCGGTCCTGCAGGCCCAAAGCGAAAGAATCCCGCCGAACACCACGGCTTTCACGATCCCCGAGACAAAATCGTGGAGTTCAACATAATGGTGGATTTCCTGAAGATAAAGATGCGGGGAAAGTCCCAGGAGGTTCACCGACACAAAATACCCCCCACCGATTCCTACGAGGTCGGAAAGAGCGGTGAGAAGGGGAAGGGCCATCAAAGAGGCATAGAATCGCGGAGAGACAAGATAATCCACCGGGTTCACGGCCAGAGTTTCAAGAGCATCGATCTGTTCGCTGACCCGCATGCTTCCGAGTTCGGCAGCCATGGCTGAACCGGATCGGCCGGTCACCATGAGGCTCGTGATCACAGGCCCCAGTTCCCGGGTCATCGAAAGGGTCACGACGGCCCCCACGAGACTTTCGGCGTTGAACTTCCGAAATCCGATCCATGCCTGAAGGGCCAGAACCATTCCCGTGAAAAAAGACGTCACTCCGACAATGACAGTCGAATCCGCCCCGATCTTCAGAAGTTGCTCGAGAAAATTCCGGAAAAGGAAGGACGGACGGAACACTCCTAAGATACTCCGGAGCCACAAAAGAAAGAGCGCCCCTGCACCCCCCAGAATCCTGGAGACCCATTCAGCAATCATGGGGGGGAAATCCGGAGGTTTCCGCCAATATATCTCCTGTCTGCACGGTGGCCGAGGAGGCAGAGGACTTCATAGGGAATCGAGTCGGTCCATCGGGCAATCTGGTCGACCGTCATCGCCTGGGGATCCTCGGGATCGAGAATCCGGACCCATTCCCCGATGCCGACGTCACGGGGCAGATCCGTGAGATCGACTACGACCATGTCCATGCAGACCCGGCCCAGAAATGGAACTTTTCTCCCATCGATCATTCCCCAGCCCCTCCCTGAAAGGCTCCTGGGAAGCCCGTCCGCATACCCGATCCCAAGAACCCCGATCCGGCTTCGACGGGACAGGATACTCGTCCTCCCGTAGGACACCGAATGTCCGTCCGGGAGGGTGCGCACCGAAATGAGACGCGCCTCGACAGAAAGGACCGGTCGGATCGGCTCCCATCCCGATACCCCCGTTTCCGGGAGGTATCCATACAGCATGAGTCCCGGCCGCGCCCAGAAAACAATCGGCCGCCCCCCGGAGATCGGTTCCGGGAATGAGACAAGTCCCTGCATGACCGCCCCGCTATTGGCCATATGGACAACCTCTAGATCAGAAAACGCGGGATGGTCACGGTGAGCGAGAAGCACCTCCTTAAGGATCTTCATGCACGTCTCCGTGTCATTTCGGTCTTCGGACTCGGGGAAATGGGTCATCAGGCCCCGGATTTTCACGCGGGGAAGCCCGGCCAGACGAACCAGCAACGGTTGAATTTCTTCCGGAAGAAAGCCGAGCCTCCCCATCCCGGTATCCACCTTGAGATGGAGATCAAGATCAGGACCTGGAAGAGAACGGTCTTCCAGAATGCGAATGTGTTCCCAGTTGTGAAGGACAGGAGTGAATCGTTCCTGAATGCAGAGAGAGAGTTCTTGTGCCGTGAACCCGCCAAGGAGGACGATTGTTCCTGAAAAACCGCCATCCCGCAGGGAACGGGCTTCCTCGGATCCCATGACGGCGATGCGAGTCAGTCCCTCGGATGAGAGGGCTTGCATCACGGGGAGGAGACCGTGACCATATGCATTCGACTTGATAACGGGAAGAAGGTCTTCTCCCGGTCCGAGGCGGCGTTGCACCGTCCGGACGTTACGGACGAATGTATCAAGATTGACGGTAACACGGGTTCGGCCCTCCGGAATCACCGGAAGGGAATGGGTCAGTGGGTCCCGTGGTCTCATGGGGTCAGGTCGTCAGAATCTCCTGCTCTTTCTTCCGAGCATGTTCGTCAACCTTCCCGGAGGCCCCATCAACCAACTTCTGAACTTCGTCCTGAAGTCGTTTCATCCGGTCTTCCTGAATCAGCCCCTCTTTTTGCTTCTTCTTGAGATCATCGTTGGCCTCCCGACGGATGTTTCGAAGGGTGACCCTGGACTCCTCAGCCAATTTTTTCAGAAGCTTGACCATTTCTTTCCGGCGTTCCTCGGTCATGGGAGGCACGACGATCCGAACGGCTTTTCCGTCATTCTGCGGGGTCAACCCAAGATTGGCGGCCATGATCGCCTTCTCGATGTCTGGGATGATCTTAGGCTCCCATGGAGTGATCGTGATCATGCGGTTATCCACGATATTGAGGGCCGCCACCTTGTCGAGAGAAACTTGATTGCCGTAATAATCCACACGGACATGCTCAATCAGCGTCAGTGAAGGACGACCGGTCCTGAGAGTCTGGATTTCTTTCCGGAAATGGTCCACCGCAAGGTCCATCTTTTCTGAAAAGGGCTTCAGTTCCGCATCCATTTTATTCCTCCCGTTTCACGAGGTCGGGGCTGCCTAGCGCACAATCGTTCCGACTGACTCTCCCCGGACGACCCGGACGATATTGTTCGGCTCGTTGAGATCGAACACGATGATGGGAAGGTCATTGTCCATGCACAGGGAGACCGCCGTCGAATCCATCACCTTGAGCTTCTTTTCCAACACATCAATGTAGCTGAGTTCGACGTACCTTTCAGCATTCTGGTTCTTCGCAGGATCTTCACTATAGATCCCATCCACCTTGGTGGCCTTCAACACCACTTCCGCCCCGATCTCCATCGCCCGGAGTGCGGCGGCCGTGTCGGTCGTGAAGTAGGGGTTTCCCGTCCCGCCGGCAAAGATGATGACCCGTCCTTTTTCAAGGTGGCGCATCGCCCGGCGGCGGATATAGGGTTCGGCCAGGGCCCGCATTTCCAGGGCAGTCAGCACGCGGGTTGAGACTCCCTTTTTCTCCAGAACCGACTGAAGAGCCAAGGCATTGAGAATTGTCGACAGCATTCCCATATAATCGGCGGAGGCACGATCGATTCCCTGGCTGATCCCGGACAGGCCGCGAAAAAAATTCCCGCCCCCGATCACAACCCCGAGTTCGACACCTGCTGAGACCACAGCCTGAATTTCAACAGCGATCCGGTCAAGAACCGAAGGATCGATCCCGAAAGCGAGATCTCCCATCAGGGCCTCTCCGGACAATTTCAGAAGAACCCGCTTAAATCCGGGCATCAGCCCTTCCCCTCTCCGATCTGGAACCGGGAAAACCTTCGGATTGAAATATTCTCTCCCATCTTGGCGATCTCTCCGGCGATCAGATCCTTTACTAAAATCCCCGGGTCCTTCACATAAGGCTGGTCGAGTAGGCAATGCTCCTGAAAATATTTTTCGAGCTTGCCGTCCACGATGGTCCCCCGAACTTTTTCAGGCTTGTCCAAAACCTCGGAGAGAAATTCGGCACGAAGGCGGGACACCTCGTCTGCGGGAACCATGGTGCGATCCACGTACGAAGGGGCGGCAGCGGCGATATGCATGGACACGTTGCGCACGAGATCCCGAAAGTTATCCGTGCGGGCCACGAAGTCCGTTTCGCAATTGACTTCCACCAGTACGCCGATCTTGTTTCCGGCATGAATGTAGGATCCCACGATTCCTTCGGAGGTTTCCCGGTCTGCTTTCTTGCTGGCCTTGAGAACTCCACTTTTCTTCAAGATTTCGTAAGCTTTCTCAGGATCCCCGCTCGCCTCGACGAGCGCTTTCCGGCAATCCATGAACCCGGCCTGTGTTCTTTCCCGTAGCTCCTTGACGAGATTTGCAGCAATTTCCATATCGATCCATTCCTCCGTTAATCCTTTAAAGGCCCTCAACTGCATCGAGGACGCTTCCGCGTTTGTCTGGCAATCCAGAACAGGGGGATCAATCACCTTCCCCCTGAGGTCTCGCTCTATTTTTCTTCTGGCTCGCCCTTCGAAAACGCTTCCGCCAACTCAGCGTTGACGGCGGAGGCTTCAGGGGGTTTTCCCGGAGAACGGCGGGAGAGCCCCCCATCGATCACAGCATCGGCGATTCCTTCCGCCATTAAACGGATGGAGCGGATGGCATCGTCGTTCGCAGGAATGGGATAGTCGATCAGATCCGGATCGCAGTTGGTATCGACCATGGCCACGACCGGGATTCCCAGGCGATTGGCTTCATGGATTGCGATATGCTCCTTTTTCGGATCCACCACAAAAATGGCCCCCGGAAGTTGCGTCATCCCGCGGATTCCGGAAAGAGTCGCCCTAAGCTTGCCCTCTTCCTTTTCAATCTGGGCGACTTCTTTTTTCGGGAGGCGACTCCACTGTTCGGCTTCCTTCATCGCCTCGATCTTCTTGAGTCGATCGACCGACTTCCGGATGGTCTGGTGGTTCGTCAACATCCCGCCGAGCCAACGCTGCGTCACGTAGTACATTCCGCACCGTTCTGCCTCTTCCTGGATGATTGCCTGAGCCTGCTTCTTGGTGGCAATAAAGAGGACCGGCTTCCCGTCGGCCACGACATTCTTGACGAAACGGACGGCCTGCCGATACCTACGGGTGGTCTGCTGCAAATCGATGATATAGATTCCATTTCTCTCCCCATAGATGAACCGCTTCATCTTGGGATTCCATCGCTTGGTTTGGTGTCCAAAATGGACGCCCGCGTCGAGAAGATCCTTGATTGTTACTGAAGCCATAATGATTGTCTCCCTTTTGGTGGGTTTTATCCTCGCAAACCCTTCCCGCCGCACCAGACTGGCGACCATTCATTCTGGGCGGACCCATGGGATGACGGAGCCGCTCCGCGGTTTGCTGTGGCAATAGTTGGAATTTGACTCGCCTGTCGCCCCCCATTCGGACCGATCCTTTGGCAGGTGACCGGGGGCACTCCCAAAAGAAAGGGCGATCGGCATGGAGAGGATGTCGCCGATCACTCTCCGAAAAAAACGTTTATTTATACCATATATAAAAAATTTACTCAATCCGATCAGGTTCGGCCCTTGTATCCCGCGTTGATCCGAACATATCCGACGGAGAGATCGGTGGTCCAGTACTCTGCTTCCATCGATCCTACCCCCAACATCACGCGGAGGGTGATCTCCTTCCCTTTCATCACCTCGAGCGCTTTTTCTTCCTGAAGCATTCCCAATCCGGTTCCCTTGTGCACAAGCCCGACTTCTCCCATGAAGATATCGATCCGATCCTCGAAGACCCTGACCCCGGAATTTCCGATGGCGACCATGATCCGGCCCCAATTCACATCCTCTCCGAAAAACGCCGCCTTGACCAGCATGGATCGGGCGATTGACTGGGCCACTTTTCGGGCCTCTCCGCGTGATCTGGCGCCCGAAATCTTGATCCGGATCACCTTGGTCACCCCTTCCGCGTCCCGGATCAGCTGATCCCTCAGGGAGCCGCACACTGATTGCACCAAAGAGGAGAATTCTGGAAAATCGGGCGAATTTTTCGTAACAAGGGAATTTCCCGCCAGGCCGCTGGCCAAGATGATGGCGGTGTCGTTGGTACTCGTGTCTCCATCCACAGACATGGCGTTGAATGTCCGGTCCGAGGCCTGAAGCAGTGCATTCCTCAGCCCTTCACGATCCACCCGGGCGTCGGTGGTGAGAAAGACAAGAAGGGTCGCCATCTGAGGATGAATCATTCCGACCCCCTTGGCGATTCCACCCACTCGAACAAGCTTCCCTCCGACCATTCCTTCGGCCTGGGCGGATTTGGACCGCGTATCCGTGGTCATGATCGCCTGGGCGCAAGCGCCATGGCGCAAGGGACTCGCCTCGTCCACCAGCTTTGGAATGGAGGCCAGAATCGCTTCCATGTTCAGCGGACGCCCGATGACTCCGGTCGAGGCAAGAAGGATCCTTCGGGGGTCGCACCCCAAATGGTGCGACACCTTTTCTCCGATGAGAAGAGCATCCTTTTCTCCCTGCTCCCCATTGCAGGCATTCGCATTGCCGCTATTGATAATGATGGCCCGGATACCAGCGCTCCGAACACGGCGCTGGGAGATCTTGACCGCCGGGGCCTTAATCTGGTTGGTGGTGAAAATACCGGCAGCCACGCACTCCGTTCCGGACAAAATCAACGCCAAGTCCGGCTTCCCGTTTTTTTTGACCCCCGAAAAAAGTCCATTCGCGGAGAACCCTTGCGGGAACGTGATTCCCCCTTCCGATTTTTTCCTCGTCATCGGCTCAATTCCGGTAAATGGTCATTCCAGACGCCTAGGGAAAGAGGGCGCCGTACCCCAATCCTTCCGTCTCCCCGAATCCGAAAATCCGGTTCATCGCCTGGATCGCCTGCCCGGACGCCCCCCGAACCAGATTGTCGATGGCCGTGAGGACGACAAGCCGATCCTCCCTGACCCTGGAGTACACCAGAACATTGTTGGTGCCTCTCACACTCATGGTATTGGGAGGGGAGGGAACCCTCCGGATAAAAGGGCTGTCTTTGTAGGCCTCGTCAACGATCCGGTCGATCGATTCCTGCGTGGCTTGGGCGGTCAATGTCATGTAAATCGTGGACAGGATCCCCCTGTTGTAGGGGACAAGGTGAGGAACGAAGGCCACCCTCCCTCCCCCATGCTCCCCCATGGCCTGCTCCATTTCGGGAACATGCCGGTGGTCGAGCACCTTGTAGGCTTGAGTTCCTTCCGCAATTTCGGGGAAGTGCGTCTCCAATGTGAGGCCTCTTCCCGCTCCGGTGATGCCGGATTTTCCATCCACGACGATCGACGTTCGATGGACAAGGTGTGCGCGAAGAAAGGGAAGGATTCCAAGGAGCGCCCCCGTCGGGAAACATCCAGGGCAAGCCACGAGTTGCGTCTTTTCAAGACGGGGACCGTTCCATTCGGGAAGACCGTAAACCGCCTGAGGCAAAAGTTCCGGCGCCCCGTGTTCGATGCCGTAGATCTTCTGATAGAGCGACGGATCTCCAAGACGATAGTCCGGGCCCAAATCGATCACAACCGTTCCCTGGTCGATGTAACGGCGCACCAGATGGAAACTCTGTCCGGCCGGCAGGGCGAAGAAGACGATCTCGACATCGGTCCACACCTCTTTGTCTGAGACCTTTTCCAAAACCCCCGGACTGTTGAGGTGTGGAAAGAGATCCACGATTCGCGAGCCCGATTTGGATTCCCCCGCCAGACGTGCGACTTGGACATGGGGATGCCCCCCGAGGAGACGGATCAGCTCGCCCCCGCCATATCCTGAGGCCCCGACTATTCCGGCGCGTATGATCTTTCCGGACTGCAGTGTCACCCTTTCGCTCCAATCTCAGGACGAAAAAAGGGGAGACCGAGGTCTCCCCTTAGATATCGGAACGACGCTCCAAAAATTAGCGTTTCGAAAACTGGAAGCGCTTTCTGGCGCCTTTCTGTCCGAATTTTTTCCGCTCCTTGACCCGGGCGTCTCGTGTCAAGAAACCTTCTTTCTTCAGGGATTCCCGGAACTCCGGATTGATTTCCAGAAGGGCCCGGGATATTCCGTGACGGATGGCTTCGGCCTGTCCGGTGAGCCCGCCTCCGGAGACCTTGGCAAAGATGTCGAGTTTCCCTCCCATGTTGGTCAGTTCGATGGGGGCCTTCACCTGGGTTGTCCAAAGCGTGCGGGGAAAATATTCTTCGAGAGGGCGGTCATTCACCTGAATCAGACCCGTTCCGCTTTGAACCCGGACACGGGCAATGGCCGTTTTTCTTTTACCTGTGGCAGAACCCCGACCTTCATCGTTCGGTTCTCGTTCCATTAACGTCCTCCTATGGCAAACACTTCGGGATTCTGGGCCTGGTGGGGATGCACCTCTTGGGCATAAACCTTGAGTCGGCTCAAAAACTGATTCGACAGTTTGTTCTTGGGCAGCATCCCTTTGACAGCATGAACGACGAGATGTTCAGGCTTCCGGCTCCGAACCTCCTTTGCCGTGGCGGACTTGAACCCTCCAGGATACCCGCTGTGCCTGTAATACATTTTCTGGGTCCATTTTTTCCCGGTGAAGGCGACCTTTGCCGCGTTGATCACGATGACAAAATCACCGGCATCCTGGTGGGGAGTAAAAAAAACCTTGTTCTTTCCTCTCAGCAGAAGGGCCACAGCAGTCGACACCTTACCAACGGTCTGGCCTTTGGCATCGACGACGTACCACTTCTTCTGGGAGAGTTCTTCCGCTGTTGCAATGCGTGTCACCTTTTCCATTGACTGAAAATCTCCTCCAAATGCAGGGCAATGGACTAGGAGGTCATCTGCACCATGACAGGCTTGATCTCCTCCGCTTGGGAGGGAGCATTGGTCCTGACCCTGGCGATCGTCTCTTTATACGCGCGATGAACCCTGTCCAAATCCTGGGTGAAAAAAGCTCCCAATTGAGCCAGCGAGGAATAGAGCGAGCCGTCCTGTTTGTCCAGAAAGAGGGAGACAGCGGTCGGGGCTGCCTGCTTGTGCTGAGACAGCCATTGCTTCAAGCTCTGGATTTTGGCGAAGAATTCCTCTTCTCCCTGACGTGCCCGTTCCATCACTGGCAATACGACACAGTCGACCTTTTCACGAATCCGGGATAGAGCGGTCGGATCAAAGGAGCCTTCCGCCGAGGATTCTGAATAAGGAACCACTGAACTGCCTAGTCTTGCAAAGAATTCGACAAGACCGGAACCTAATTCCGAATCGAGAATGAACTTCGGAACGCCCACACGGTTCAAGCGTGGATTTCTGGAGTGGGTGTTATTTCCCTCCTCCGCTTTTTCAAAGACCGTCGAACGAAGTTCATCAAGGAACCCCTGATTTTCCCGCCGCCAGTTCTTCAAAAGATTTTTTGCCCCAAACTGGATCAGCGTGGAATAATAATCTTTGCGCATCGCGCTTCTTCCGATTGTTTTCCAGGAATAGAAATCCTCCATCGCCGCGATTGCCGCTTCGTTCAGTTCGTAGGCGGTCATGTGTTTGGGCCGATACACGGCATGGTGCCCGTCATAGAGGCTCCAGTCACTGTAAAGCAATTCACGGTCTCCCGTGGCATAGAAATGATCAAAGTCCGGCGATCCGGGGAGCGGGGTCAGGATCATAAGCTGAATCGACTGAAGGTTCCATTCCCGCGCGAGACGCGCCGTCTCGAAAATGGTTTCCTTATCGTCGGTGTCGGCTCCCACCACAAACATCCCATGAATCCGGATCCCGTGCTTATTAAAGGCCTCGACACACCTGACGATCTTTTCGTATGTCTGCCGCTTGTTGAAAAGGTCCAATGTTTGCGGGTTGATCGATTCGAACCCAATGAAAACGTTAAAGCAGTTACTGGCTTTCATCAGGTCGAGCAACTCCGGGTCGAAGGCGGTCTCAGTGCGGATCTGAGCCCCCCATTCGGGTGTCAGACCTTCCTCAATCATCCTCTTCAACAAATCCTTCGTGCGCTTTCTGTTCGCCGTGAAAAGGTCGTCGGCAAAAAAGACATATTTCGGATTGTTGACACGGATCTCCTCAATGACACGCTCGACCGAATGCATCCTGAATCCATGCCCATACATTCCAGGAACCGAGCAAAAGGTGCATGTAAACGGACAGCCCCGGGAGGTGGCGATGGAAACAAGGCCTCTCTTCTGGGTGTCCCATCCGTGCACGATCCCGTAGTCCGGAATCGGATTCGAGTCAAGGTCTTCCTTGAGGGGACGATCCGGATTATGGATTTTTCGTCCGGAATTCCAATAGGAGAGCCCAAGAATCTTCCCCATATCTCCCCGGCCTTCCATGGCGTCGAGAAGTTCGAAGAGGGTCTCCTCTCCTTCTCCACGGACCACATAGTCGGAAAAATCCAGAGCCTCATCCGGAAGAAAGGTCACATGGGTCCCGCCAATGACCACGGGGATGCCGGCATCCCGCACCACCTTGGCCAGACGGTAGGATTGAGGGGCAGTCGAAGTCAGCGTAGAAATTCCAACAATGTCAGCGGAAAGCACCTCCTTCATATCGACGGGGGCGACATCTTCGATGTACACCTTGACGTCCCATCCGCGGTCTCTCAGCATGGTGCCGAGGAGAATCACGCCGAGTCGCGGGATGGTGAACGAACTATAGACATGGAGATGGGTAGACTTAGGCTCGACAAGGACGAACTTCTTAGCCATGATATTGCCCCTTTCAGGGGAAGCCTCCCTGCCTTGAACGACAGGGAGGGCCCCGTTATCCGTTGGGATGAATCCGATCTTTTTTCGCCACAAGCTGTTCTTGGGTTTCGACATAATTCGGGTCCGGTATGCAGCATTCATCGATTGGACAAACGGCGGCACACTGGGGTTCATCATGGAAACCAACGCACTCCGTGCAAAGCTCCGGATCGATCACGTAAATGGGATCCCCTTCACTGATCGCATCATTCGGACACTCCGGAAGACAGGCTCCGCAGGAGATACAATTATCGGCAATCATAATAGACATCCAGGCCTCCTTGACCATTACCTTGGCTTACACGAAATTTCACCGCAAATCTGCCTGCGGCATTCTCTAGTTTCAAGGCCCGGAATCCCGGACCCCTTTTCAAAGCCCCTTTTTGACCGATAGAGGCCGAAGTTACTACAAGACCCTTATTCTATCGGCAACATGTCAGACAAATCAACTGATTTCCAGAATCTCTCCACAACCTTTGGTTTTTCCATCCTCCCATCTCCGCCTCCTCAGATCAAAATTCCCAAATTCAGGAAAAGAAAGCGCGAAAAGGCCTCGCCAAAAAGGATCATCAGAAGCGCGACATAGAGAAGGCCTGTCGCGGCCTGGGTCGAATGCATCCGGACTGTCCGATAGGCCAGATAGGAGATGACCAGCCCTCCAATCACCCCGATCAAAAGGCGACCCCAGAGATAGAGTCCCTGGAAGGATTCAAGAAGGAGCCCTTCGGCGAACCCAGGATGCCACTGCCAATTCATCACACTCATGATGCCGGATAAAACCGCCGTGGCCACGGCGCATCCCAGGAGGCCTCGCACGAGAAAGGCAAGCGGCTCGATGGGAAGAGTGGGATTGGTCAGATAAAAATGCCCCCAGTTCATGGCGAGAAGGACCGCCCCCAACAGGAAGGCCGAAATAAACATGGACGCCATGAACAGGGATCCTCCCATCGACAGGGACATGGACGTGTTCAAGAACAGGGTCGCCGTTCCAGTGGCGCCAAGCAGAAGGACGGAGCTGATGTTCAATACGGGACGGGTAAGCGGCCGGGAGCGCTCCCACGGAACGAAATTGAGGAGGACATTGTAAATCAGGAGGGCTCCTGTCCCAAGAATCATCAAGTAGACGGTCATCTGGTCGACATGTCCCGGCTCGAAGGAGTGGATCCTCAATCCCGAGGGACCGAGGGCAAAAAGCGCCCCTCCAGAGAACAGCAGGAAAAGGAGCCCGTGGAGTCGATAGAAAGACCGGTTCACGGACGGATACCGGTAGAGGAACGTCAAAAGGAATGTCCCTCCGGCCGTGGTTTGCAGGAGAAGAAGCCCGAAGACGTTGGGATGAAATATCATGCCATTCCTTCCTAAAAATAATCAAATCAACCCGAGAAATGCCCGGGCTCCTTGCGACGGGACCACCGGTCCCGCGTCTCCTTCACGGTCACCCCCACCCGTTCGAGTTCCAACGGAAGGGGAACCGGATCTTTCCAAACGGAAAGGGTCACCTCGGATACGCCAGGAAAGAGGGCCATCAGATGGTCCACGACCTCTTCTACCAGTCGTTCGAGCAGGCAAAATTCCGTCGCTTCCCCGCACGCGACAATTTCCCGAATAAGCCGATCATAGTCGACGGTCTTGAGGATGGAATCGTTTCCCCAGGACATTTCTCCGAGCTGGATCTCCCCTGACAGAAGAACCTTTTGGGGACGGGATCGCTCCGTAGGTCCGGTCCCGATCCTGACGAACAGGACCAACCGGTCGAAGAAAAGGCGTGCTGGCATGACTAAGGGCCTGATCCGGCAACCGATGGAAGCTTCTTGTTGATAAGGATTCGGACGGGTGCCCCTCCGACCGCTCCGTCGATCGGATCCGTTCCGCTATACTCCCCGCTGGCCACGAGAGAACTCCCCGATTCGAGCGAAAGCCGGGCAACAAGACGGACAGGGCCCTTAAAGGAGATCCCCGAAAGCCGGACATCTGCCTGGGAAATTTCAAAAGGCACGGGAAAGGTTGGATGAATAAAGATCACTTGGGCGACGGGGAGCCAGTCGGGAGAAGTCGGCCCCTTCATCAGGGCGACGACGGTCAGGGACCCGTGGGTCATCCATAAAGGAACGCGCGGATCGAGACTGACGGTTCCGACCACCTTTCCGGGGGTTCCGTCCTTAGAGGGCGCTTGGGAGCATCCCGCAAGAAAGACAACACATAGAAGGACTCCCGGCAGGAGCCTTCTGAGAACAATTGCGATCGAGTTCATCATGAACGCGGTCCTTTCCATGGCTTCAAGGGGAGACGATAATGAATTCTTCAATATGATAAAGCGGATCGCTCTTGATGATCACCTTTCTCCGTATCACCTGCTGGACGGCATCCAGAAATACCTTTTCGGAAGACAGTTCCGCCTCGACATCGGGATGGACATAGAGGATGACGCGGCGGTCCTTCGCGTTCCTTACCTGGGGAATCTTCCGGAGGTCTTCAAAAATCTCGTAAATGATCGTCCTCACGGACTTGACATAGCCCTTTCCATCACAATAGGCGCACGTTTCCCCAAGAAGATGGACCAGATCTTCCCGGACCCTTTTCCGGGACATTTCCACGAGCCCAAGATCGGAAATCTTGAGGGCATTGGTCCGAGCCTTGTCCCGGGCCAGCATTTCCTGGAGTCCCGAAAATACCTTCTCCCTGTTCTTTTCCTTCTCCATGTCGATGAAGTCGAGGATAATGATCCCTCCGATATTTCTGAGCCTCAACTGATGAGCGATCTCTTCGACGGCCTCCAGATTGGTCTTGAGGATTGTCTCTTCCGGATCCTTTTCCCCGACGAACCGGCCAGTATTGACGTCCACCACCGTCAGCGCCTCGGCGCGATCAATGACAAGGTAGCCCCCCGACTTGAGCCAGACTTTTTTCTCGAGAGCCCGCGCGACCTGCTGATCGACCGAATATATCTGGAACATGGAGTCCTTCCGGTTCCAATATTCGATTTTTTCAGCATAGGCTGGGAGGTAGGTCCGGACAAATTCGAGGACGCGCTGATATTCTTTCTGGTTATCGATGAAGAGACGGTCCACCTCGTTCGTCAGATAATCCCGAATGGTCCGGAATACCACATCGAGATCGACGCGCACGAGGGCGGGAGCACGGACAGACTCCTTCTTCGTCTTGATGTCCTCCCAGAGAAGATCGAGAAACACCATATCCATGCGGGCCTCGTCCTCGGTCATTCCCTCGGCGACCGTCCGGATAATGTATCCCCCCTTGTGGGTCCGGAGATTTCCCACAATCTCCTTTAGCCTCTGGCGTTCTGCCTCGTTCGTGATTCTCCGTGAGACCCCGATGTGGTTGACCTGAGGCATAAAGACCAGGTATCGGCCCGGAAGACTGATATAGGTCGTGGCTCTTGGACCTTTGGTACTGATCGGTTCCTTGGTCGTCTGGATCAGGAGTTCCTGCCCGTCGGTCAGAATGTCCTCGATGGGCCGCCGTCCGGAACGTTTCGCCTGCTCCGGGGGGGCCTCTCCTTCCGGAGCCGAGGGGACCGCAGGGGGTTCCTCTTCCGCGGAGGCTCCGTTGGGGACTTCCTCCCTCAAGGCGTCGGGAAGAGTTTCGGCTCCCTCGACGAACACGTCGTCGACATAGAGAAAGGCCGCCTTTTCGAGGCCGGTATCGACGAACGCCGCCTGCATTCCCGGAAGAACCTTGCTGACTCGTCCTTTGTAAATGTTTCCGACGATCCCTTGGGACTGCTTGCGGTCAAAAAAATATTCGACAAGGCGGCCCCCTTCAACAATCGCCACCTTTGTCTCTTCATCTGTCACGTGAATCAGTATCTCCGAACCCATACCTTTTCCTCCTGAATCCACCAAAATCCTCCATAACCCTATGGACCTCCCCAGGGAAGTCATCGACGGATAACCTCTGGATCGCTTCCGATCCGGCAGGAGCCGGGACCGGCGTTATCTTTTAGAATAAAATCGGATATTCATCAAAAGGCCCATCGCACCCAAGGAAACGATCATGGCCGACCCTCCGTAGCTCATCAAGGGCATGGGCACGCCCACCACAGGGAGAATGCCCAACACCATCAAAACGTTGATCAAAAAACAAAAAAGAAAAAACCCGGTCACTCCTGCGGAGAGATAGAACCCGGCGGGGTCCCGGCAATCCATGGCCGTCCTGAATCCAAACCACACCAGATACGACATAAGGCCCAGGAACAGGAGCGCCCCAGCAATCCCCCATTCCTCGGAAAAGACCGCAAAGACGAAATCAGTATGCGCCCCCGGAAGAAATTGATACCGGACCTGAGTCGCACCTGTAAGCCCCTGGCCAAACCATCCTCCCGATCCCACCGCAACAATGGATTGGATGGTGTGGTATCCGAGCCCCGAAGGATCGGAGGAGGGATTGATGAATGCCCTGATCCGGTCCTTCTGGAACTCATGAAGATGTGCCCAAATCCCTTCCCATACCACCGGGAAGAACGCCAATCCGGCCAAGAGCGAGATCGTCACGATTTTCGACGGGATTCCTTTGAGATAAATGAAGACGAAAAAGATGATCATCAATTCAAAAGCCGTCCCAAGATCCGGTTGACGGGCTATCAAGACCGCCGGGATGACCGAGGCGAGCAATCCGCCGACAAATAGCTTCAGGGTGAGAGGGTTATCCTTCCTTTCCGGAACGAACAACCAGGTCAAGAATAGGATCAGGCCCAGAATCATGAATTCTGAGGGCTGAACCTGAAACCATCCCAACCCGATCCAGCGCCTCGCGCCATGACTGGCATGGCCAGCAAGAAAGACGATGGCGAGAAGGGAGAGAATCATTCCGTAGATCCACCGGGCGTTTCTGAGAAACATGGGATACGGCACCATCAGGATCCCAAGGCCTAGGAGAAGGCCGAGAACCTCCCATATCCCTTGCTTTAGGGCCAAATATGGAGCCACAGAAAAAAGAGTCATCAGATCGATGGCCAAGAGAAGGAAGAGCACCAGAAGAAAGGCCGGATGGACTCTGAGGATGTAGACAAGAAGTTTTGCTAGCAAGGTCTCCTCATCCTCCTCAGGACGCCCCAGCCGGAGCCGGGGCCTGTTTTTCGCCAAACTGTGAGATGTAGTACATCCTGAACAGCTCCCTCGCGACCGGGCCCGCCACATCGCCTCCGTCTCCGCCGTTCTCGATGAGGACGGCAACCACGATCTTCGGGTCGTCGAAGGGTCCAAACCCCACGAACCAGGAATCGGGCTTTGGACGCTTTATGCCCTTGTTCTTTCCCCTGTTGCTGACAACCTGAGCCGTTCCCGTCTTTCCTGCGATCGCGAAGAATGGAAGGTTCACTGGATGTCCCGTCCCATGAGGGTCGGCCACCACATCCCGAAGATCTTTTCTGATCATGGCAAGGTGTTCTGGCGATACCGGGAGAGGGGTCAGACGGGTCTCTTGTGGCAGGGCTCTTCCCAAAGTCCTGCTCAACAGGAGATGAGGTCTCGAGATCCTTCCGTTCATGGCGACTGCTCCCATCATTCGCGCCATCTCGAGTGGCGTGACGGTCAGATACCCTTGCCCAATGGCCATCGGAGGCGTTTCGCCCGGAAACCACGGGTTGTGAAGGTATTTCTGCTTCCATGCCCGATCTGGAACGACCCCTGAGAGTTCAGCGGGAAGGTCGATTCCCGTCCTTTGACCCAATCCGAAAATGCGGGCGATCCGGGCAATGGAATCGGGACCTACCGTCATTCCGAGGCGATAGAAATAGATGTCGCACGACTGTTCGATGGCGCGGTGCAGCCGAAGTGTCCCGTGACCTCCAACCTTCCAGTCGTGGAAGACCACCGATCCGACTTTGAAGGTGCCACTGCAATGGAAGGGATTGTCCGGATCGAGCTTGTGGTCCATCAGTCCGGCGAGGGTGGTCATGATCTTGAAGACCGATCCGGGGGGATACAGCCCTTGGACCGCGCGGTTCGTCAATGGGTGATCCGTCGCATTGACAAGGATATTCCAGCGGGTCGAGGTCATGGCCTGCGAAAGTTCTCCCGAGTTGTAGGACGGATGGCTTGCCAAGGCAAGAATCTCCCCATTTCTCGGGTCAAGGGCCACGACCGCCCCGCGCCGGTCTCCAAGAAATCGTTCGGCGATCATCTGCATACGTACGTCGATCGTCAGTCGAAGGGATTCTCCCTCCTTCGGAGGATCGTCCCTCAGGCTCCGAATCATTCGGCCATGGGAGTCGACAATTTTTCGATGAAGTCCGGGAGCCCCCTGCAAAAAGGCGTCATACTCCTTTTCGATGCCGGACTTTCCGATTCCTGTCCCGGGAGGGAGGTGCCGGTAGAAGGAGCCCTTGAGATCTTCTGCGGTGAAGGATCCGACGTAACCCAGAAGGTGCGCGGCAAGATTTTCAGGGGGGTAGATACGCTTCGGCAAGATCTGTATATAGAATCCGGGCAGGCGGTAACGGTCCATGTTGACCCGACCGACCTGGGCCATCGTCAAACCGGTTTCGAGCGGAACCGGAACATGAGCGGGAAGGACGTATCCGAGGCGGGAAAGGGAATGGCGAAGTACTTCCTTGGGAACCCTCAGGTCGTTGGCAAGCCAAGAGAGTTCTCGGCGAGGATGCCGAACTTCCGCGGGAATTTCAACGACGGCGAAATCCGGACCGTTGTGGACAAGGACCACACCGTTCCTGTCCATGATCTCCCCCCGGAGGGGTGGAATCGGCACGACTTTGATCACATTGTTGCGGGCTTTGGCTAAATAATGGCTGTGCTTGATCACCTGGACAACGTAGAGCCGCACGACCACTACCGACATACCCAGCCAAAAGAGCAAGAATAGGAGATTGAGACGCGCTCTGGGTGAGCCGATAATACCTTTTTTATGAAAGTGGAATTCCGATGCCATGTTGTTTTCGGGAAGCGTGACCGTCCGTCCATCTGAGGAACTGCTCAACGAATACCACAAGCATGCCCAGAAAACCGGTCACACCATCCATCATCAGCCAATCTTTTATTAAGGTTGTATGAACAGGGTATTCCAAGAGCTTCCGAATAAGAAGCCATACCCCGAAATCGATTCCAACAGCGATCCACACCAAGAGATAACGATTGAATCCGGAACGTTCAGTCAGCGCGAAAAGGTTCGAAATAAGCCAGGATTCGAACACATACTGCAATATCCAAAACAACCCCGGCCCATACGAAACCAGCAGGGCCGCTAAGCCTGCCAATCCGCCGAGAACGAGAAATCCATACTTTTCCTTTTTCGGAAGAAGGAAAAATAAAAGCAGGGGAAACGGATTGATCCACGACGAAAAGGCGGTGAACCAGCGGAGCCCGGACACAGCCAGCACAAGAAGGACGGACATCACAACGGCCCGTGCCGTCAGGCTCACGGTTTTTCCTTTCCCAACAGAGGCTTTGCAGTCCACTCAAGGGGGGGAACGAGGACCATGACCGCCCAGAGGGAATTCAATCGTTCGACACTTTCAAGCCTTACCGTCCTAAAGATCTGATGGCCGACATTGCCGCTGGACACAATCGTCCCGATCAGCTCTTCAGGAGGAAAGTAGCCATCTTCGCCGGTCGTAACAACATGCGTCCCTTTTTCCACGGTGGACAGGGCCGGAATATATTCGAGCGTAAGGAGGTGTCCTGTCCCGCTTCCCCGCACCAATCCGGTCTGACCCGAATCCTGAAGCCGTCCTTCAAGAGCGAACAGGGAATCCTCGATCCACATCACCTGGGAGAACTCAGGAAAGACCCGCACCACGAATCCAACCACTCCGTGAACCCCGATCACTCCGTCCTTGACCTGAACCCCGCGTCGAGCTCCGCAGTCGAGAAGGAGCGTCCGGGGAGCGGCCGTCGAGTTGTCCGCAATCACGTGACAGGCAAATGCCTGCTGGGGAGTTCGTTTCCTAAGGTCCAGCAGGGCCAGAAGCTCCTGGTTCTTGAGGGACAGATCCCGATAGTGCTCCAGGGAACTGTGCAGGAGTTCCACCTCTTGGCGCAGCCTTCGATTGTCCTTCTCGGTGTCGACGAGGTGGACATAGCGGCCCCAAAGTCCGGTCGAGCCCTTTGAAATTTCCGACACTCCCGTCAGGACAAGGCGGAGGGCCTGGAGGGGAGGCTCCAGAATCCATTTTCGGAAGGCCTCTGGATAAAATCCCAAAACGACCAGCCCTACGAAAATCACCACCCCCATGGGGATGGTCTTTAGGATTTTGGGTCGTTTCAAGGAAGGTTGCAACTTTTTTCCTAATCTCCGAGTGTGACCTTTCTTAGCACATCAAGCTCCTCAAGCGTTTTTCCCGTTCCAATGACCACCGTCGTCAGAGGGTCGTCCACCGTGATGATGGGGAGGCGAATATCGTCCCGGATCCGGACATCAAGGCCTCGAAGCATCGATCCTCCTCCGGTCAGGACGATCCCCCGGTCGATGATGTCCGCCGACAGCTCGGGCGGCGTGTTTTCCAAGGTTTTTTGGACGATGTTCACGATGCTGTTGATGGTATCGGATAGGGCCTCGCGGACTTCCTCCTCCGAGATCTTGAGGGTTTTTGGAAGCCCTGTTATAAGATCCCGTCCCTTGATGACCATCACGTGCCCTTCCTTCTGGGGGCATGCGGACCCGATCTCCATCTTGATCCGTTCAGCCATCGAGTCGCCGATCAGAAGGTTATGCTTCTTTTTGATGTAGGCGATAATATCCTCGTCCATCTTATCGCCGGCCACCTTGATCGATTCACTGTAAACCGTTCCTCCGAGGGAAATCACGGCCACGTCGGTCGTGCCGCCGCCAATATCGATGACCATATTCCCGGAAGGTTCCATAATGGGAAGCCCCGCTCCAATCGCCGCCGCGAGCGGTTCCTCGATAAGATATACCTCCCGGGCGCCGGCCATGCGGGCCGAATCCTTCACCGCCCGTTGGGCCACCATGGAAATTCTGGACGGAACACAGATCACCATCCGAGGACGCACGAAGGTGGACCGCCGATGCACCTTGTTAATAAAATAGGAAAGCATCTGCTGAGCAATGTCCGGGTTGTCGATCACCCCATTCCTGACGGGTCGGACGGCCACGATGTTTCCGGGGGTTCTTCCGAGCATTTTCTTGGCTTCCCGTCCAATGGCGAGAACCGATCCAGACTTCTGGTCCATGGCCACGATCGAAGGCTCGTTGATGACGATTCCTTGGTCGCGAACATAGACGAGAGTATTGGCCGTTCCAAGATCGATCGCCAGATCCTGGGAGAGAAAACCGAAAAGATTCGCGATGAGTCCCACGATATTATCCTTCTTTCATGAGGGAGTCGAGGACTCCGTTGTTCCTTCGCGGTGGGCCTCGGAGGCCCGATCCATACGATCCGCTCCAGTGGCTTCCTTTTTCCTGACCAGCGTCCCCACGAGGTCGTCTCCAAACCGTCGATCGGAGGGCATGCCGGCCAGAATCAGCCCCTCAATGGAAACGACGGCAAGACCCAGGAACCCTCCCACCCAGGGGACCTGGGAAAGGATATACGCAATTCCAAGAGGCAGATTCCGAACGGTGGACTCAAAATAGCTGCAGGGATTCCCGGTTCGACCAGACACCCACAGGCCGGTCACACGCTTTCCAAGGCTCCTTCCCCCGGGAAGGCCATCGGCCACGAGAATATACGTCGTTGCCGCAAGCCATGCGAGCCACGAGCTTCCAAGCAAAAATCCCGCATGTTCGAGAGAAAGAGCCAGGAGATAATCGACGAACTTGGCCAGAAAGCGATCGAACAGGTAGGAGAATCTGTCCGACGGCTCCCTTATGTCCACCTCTTGGCCTCCCTCACTCTGCGATCCCTGCCTTTCATGAGCCACAAGACAAAAGTTACCTTAGCACGCATGAAAAAAGCAATACAAGGACCCTCTCCCCTCCGGAAATACCCTCCGGGGAAGAATGCGGTCGAAACGGATCGTAGGGGGACACTATAAGGAAGGAGAGTCAGCCGGTGGCGAGACGTTCGCGGATCTCCTCAAAGACGGTCTTGCAGGGGGTCTCCCCGAAAATGGCGGACCCCATCACAATGGTGTCGGCGCCGCAAGCCACGACCTGTGAAATATTGGAAGTCTTGATCCCCCCGTCGACTTCAAGCCGCACGTGAGCCGCCCCGGAGTCATCAAGGAGAGAACGCATCTTGGCGATCTTCTCGAAAGAGTGGGCGATGAACGACTGGCCTCCGAAACCCGGATTGACCGTCATGACCAGGACAAGGTCGATCATCTCCAGGACGTCGCTTACCATGGTGACCGGAGTCGCCGGAGAAAGCGCAATCCCAGCCCGCATTCCCAGGTCCCGGATCTTTGAGAGGACGTAGTGGAGATGAGAAGAAGCTTCCCAATGGACCGTAACCCGATAGATCCCATCGTGGGCCAGCTCCTCAAGGTAGATTTCCGGGTGCTCCACCATCAGGTGAGCTTCCAGGGGGAGAGAGGTCACCTTTTCCAATCCATCGATCACGGGAGGCCCAAAGGTCAAGTTCGGGACAAAATGCCCGTCCATCATGTCCAGGTGAAAGAGATCCGCCCCCGCTGCCGCCGCTTCCCGGACCTCCTCCCCCAAGGAAAGGAAGTCTGCGGACAAGATGGAGGGAGCGATCAGGATTTCACGACCAGCGCCGGATAAAATCATTTAAAACGCGTGCCGGGAAAGGGAGGCCTGCGATCCGGCCATGGCTTCGAGCCGCCGGATTCGCTCCTCTGTGGGAGGATGGGTGGACAGGAGGGCCATCAGTCCACCGGCATGAAAGGGTTCAAGAATGAACATATGAGCGGTGGAGGGATTGGCGGCCATGGGGACGGCGTCGATTCCCCGTTCGAGTTTTGCCAGACCCCTGGCTAAAAAGAGCGGATTGCCGCACAGCTTCGCTCCTCCCTCGTCCGCCGCGAATTCCCGGGATCTGGAAATGGCCATCTGGACCAGCATGGCGGCGATCGGAGCCAGAATGATCATCAGTAAATCTCCCACCCCGCCTCCTTCGCGCTCTTCTCTCTCCCGCCCCCCGAAGATGGCTGCCCACTGAGCCATGCTGGCAAGCATCGTCACCGCCCCTGCAATCGAGGCGGCCACCGTCGAGGTGAGGGTGTCCCGGTTGATCACATGGGTCAGTTCATGGCCCAACACTCCTGAGAGCTCTTCCGGAGTCATAAGGTCCATAATGCCCGTGGTAACGGCGACCGCCGCATGGGCGGGATCGCGGCCCGTTGCGAAGGCATTGGGGGAAGGATCGTCAATGACATAAAGGCGGGGAACAGGAACTCCCGCGCGACGGGCGAGTCCTCCCAACACCTGCCGTATCTCCTGGATCTTGGGATAGGTGGCCGCCTCGGTCACCTCGTGGGCATTGTACATCGACAGAACGATCTTGTCGGAGAACCACCAGGAAAAAAAATTCATCCCCACGGACAGGACCAGGGCGACCACCATTCCGGTCTGTCCCCCCAGCTGCCTGCCGATCACCAGAAGAAATCCCGTCAGAAGTCCCAGGAGAAGCACAGTCTTTATCGAATTGAACATTTGCGAACAGCTCCAATTTTATTCAATTTCATCCCATCACTCATGCGTCTTCGGAAGAGGGGATCTGAAGACCAGCACCTCGGACGGCCCAAACCTCTTGCCCGCGAGGAATTCGCGCGCGGAAAGCATTCTTCCGCCTTCCCGCTGGAGGGACAGGATCCGGTAGACCCCCTCACCGCAAGCCACCTCAATTCCCTCCGGACCCATGGACAGGATCTGTCCCGGAACGGAAGGCGGCGCAAGATCCCGGGAGATCTCCCCCGACCCCACTTTGATCGTTCCCATCGAAGACCCGGACGTTGCCCCCGGCCATGGATTCATGGCCCGGACATGCGCATCGACCTCCCGGGCAGAGAGCTCGAACGGGATCCGTCCGTCCTCCTTCCGGAGGATCGGGGCGAAGGTTCCTTTCTCCGGCTGGGGAATCGGCTTCAGGCGTCCCGAAAGAACCCCCTCCAGTCCCTCCACCATAAAAGGGGGACCGAGCTCTGCCATTCTCCGCATCAGGGAATTGGAGGTCTCCCGGGGGAGGAGGGGGATTTCGATCCGGTCGAACACGGGCCCAGTATCCATCCCCCGGTCGAGAAGCATGAGTGAAACCCCCGTGACCGAAAGACTCCTCCGAACGGCCCAAACTATCGGTGAGGCCCCCCGCAGTTCGGGGAGAAGAGAGGCATGAACATTCACGCATCCGAACTTTGGGAAATCCAAAATCTCTCCTGGAAGTATTTTACCATAAGCGACGACGACGATGAGGTCGGGGGTCCACTCATTCAGAAACTCCCGCCCCTCCGGAGTCCGGAGGGAGGAAGGGGTGCGCGCGGGAATGTTCCTTTCCATCGCCCACGCCTTCACGGGGACGGGGGTGGTCTCCTGTCCGCGACCCCGGGGACGGTCGGGCTGGGTCACCACCCCCCTTACGTTGAACCCTGCCTCCACGAGGGCCGACAGAAACGGGACAGCGAATTCAGGGCTCCCCATAAATACGGTTCGAATTTTGGTCACGTCCGTCACCCTTTTCCCTCCAATGTCTTCTCCCAGGCCCTTCTTCTCCAGGCAGACAGGATCCTCGACAGGACGGGCTGGCGGTCGGGAAGAAGAATCCCTTCCAGGTGATCCACTTCGTGCTCGATCATCCGTGCGAAGAGGCCCGTTCCCGAATAAAGGACCGTCTCTCCTTTTTCATTTTGGCCCGACACGGAAATCCATTCCGGACGTCGGATCGAGAGATCGAGCCCGGGAAAAGACAGGCATCCTTCCACCACGGGAACCGAACCCTTGCGGTCCCGGATTTCAGGATTGATCAGAACTCCGCGTGAAGGAGGCCCGCCGGGATCCCTCGGACGCTTGAGATTCCACACGAACAACCGAAGAGGAAGCCCGATCTGGGGAGCGGCCATGGCGACCCCCCGCTTGGTCGCAAGGGTGTCCCACAAGTCGGCGATGGCCTTCGAAAGATCGGGAAAACCGGGGTCTACCGGATGCGAATGTTCGCGCAGAAAACGCTCGTTGTGTCCCACCAAAGGTCGAACAGACATTTTCTCTCCAGCCTCAGGAGCCTTTCCCGGGGGAAGGGCAGGAGAAGGGTGAGCCTCCGGGGATATTCACAGGGATGCCTACCTCGTCGGTGTGAACGATCTGGTTCTTCCCCGCAAGCTCGAACCCCACCCGATGGCTTCCCGGAGGAAGATGCCCAATGCAAAGGACGAGCGAACGGCCCGGCCGGATCGTTCGTCCCAGAAGACGGGTCCGGTCCAGGGACAAATGAAGAAACCGGCCGATCGGCTTACGGGGAATGGTGAAGGTCAGGATCAGGATCGATCCCTGGACGGAGACCGCAGGCATCGAAAAGGCCTCCGAAAGATTCGCCGACTGCGCGGCCGACTGCGAAAACAACGCAAGAAAAAAAAGGACCCACGCAAAGGTCCGTACGGAAATGGGCGAAGAACTGCCTTCGGGATGAAGGACGATGGAAGGGGGCGACCCCCCTGTGGGGGAGGACAGGGCCATGGCATTATCCTAGCGCGAGTGAGGTCTCCGACTCAACTCCCGGGAGGGAAAGACCGCAGGTTACCCTTCGGACAAGGTCTCAACCATCCGTTCCGAGAACCAGTCCCCGATGACCCGGATTTCGGGCAGACAGATCGTATGGCCCATGGCGAACTGGGACCATTCCCGAGTCCCTCTGCTTCCCAGACCCTTCAAACGTTCAAAGGTCCGCTTCCCCACAGGGAAGGGAACCACCGGATCTTCCGTTCCGTGAATCATGAGAAGGGGGGTGGAATTGTCGGTCAATGAAAGGTCGGAATCCTCTGGAAGATAGGTTGACAAAGCCAGGACCCCTCCAAAGATCCGGGGACTTCCGAAGGCAGTCAAAAGGGCGATCAGTCCTCCCTGTGAAAACCCGGCAAGGATGATCCGGCTTTGAGGGACTCCCCGCTCTTCTTCCCTCTTCACCAGGGCCTGCACATAACCCACAGACCGGCGCATGCCTTCAATATCCGGGAAGCGCGTAAGGTCGGCCAAGGCCACATCGTACCACGCCCGCATGGGTGCTCCCCCGTTGATGCGGACCCGCATGACCGGGGCATGAGGAAAGACAAATCGGAGGGGAACGGGGGGGAGGGAGAGCTCCGGGACGATCCCCTTCAAATCATGACCATCGGCCCCAAGTCCATGGAGTCCGATCACAGACCATGCTGGATCGACCCCCGTTTCAATGGTCACGTCGTCAAGCATGGTGTTGCCCCGTTCCCCCCATCTCTTCCAAACGGGCCAGAAAGGGGGCGGGATCATTGTCCACCGGGGGGAGGCACCCGAAGGTTCCGCAAACCCAGGCCCGGGTCGATCCGGGTTCACCCGGCGGTTTTTTGGCAATTTCCCGGGATTCGGCGGAGGTCACCGTCCACAGCGGCCCGATGAACGTCAAGGCCCGATCCCGCCAGGACGGAGCCTCCGGACCTTGAAGAATCGCCACCGGAGCGCCTGCCAGGCGGAATGTGAGGGCGGACAGAAGCGTATCGAACCCTTCCGGCCTTGCGTTGAAGGTCGAAGCGAACAATGTCAGCGCCCGTTCGGCCGATTCGAGATACGCGTCCACTCCCAGAAGTGACCCCAGGCGGAGAAGGCAACCGACCGCCACCCCGTTTCCGTTGGGGAGAGATTGGTCGTGACCGGTCTTGATTCTGCAAAGAAGCTCTTCGTGGTCCCGGGAGGTGAAGAGGAATCCCCCATCGTCCCGGTCCTCGAACTGATCAAGAATGACGTCGGCAATGTCTCGCGCCCAGGAAAGCCGGTCTTCGGAAAAGCGCACCGAAAGGCTCTCCAGAAGAGCGTCAAGAAGAAAAGCATAGTCGTCGAGATACGCATCCAGGCGGCTTTCCCCTTCCGCCCGGACAGCCAGGAGGCGTCCCTTCTTCCAAAGGAATTTTTTCACCGATGAAAAACCCGACAACCCCCGCTCGATCCAGTCTTCCCGGCGGAGGATCCGGCCAGCCTCCAACAGGCCTTTCAGGTAGAGCGCATTCCAGGAGGTCAGGATCTTTTCATCCCTTCCCGGACGGACCCGTCGTTCCCGTACCGAGAAAAGTCTCTCCCGGGCCGTATCCAGGACACCGCGGAGATGCACCGGATCCGCTCCCTCCTCCAAAGCCAACTCTTCGGGCGTTCGGACGGCCACGGGATTCCAGAACTGGTGCTCGAAGTTGGGCTCCCGGTCGAACCCGTAACAGGCCCGGGCCACACGGAGTTCCTCCCCCGAGAGGGTGTCCTCGATTTCCTGACGGCTCCACCGGGTGAACTTTCCCTCCTCTCCCTCCGCATCGGCATCGAGGGAGGAGTACCAGAGACCTTCCGGAGACAGCATCTCTCTGTCGGCCCACACAACCGTCTCTTCGGCGATCCGCCGAAAGAAGGGATCGCCCGTCATTTTGAAGGCCCGCGCATAGAGCCCGAGCAGGGGACCGTTGTCGTAGAGCATCTTTTCGAAATGGGGAATCTCCCAACGATCATCGACGCTATAGCGGGCGAACCCCCCTCCGATCTGATCATAGATCCCTCCGCGGCCCATCTTTCTGAGGGTCAGGAGGGCCATCTCGCGATCCCCCTTTTCCGGCTGGTCCAAGAGAAAGGCCAGCCCTTGGGAGTGCGGAAACTTGGGCGCCCCCCCGAATCCTCCATCCCGGGCATCGAACACCGACCGAAGATGGTCCCTCAGGCCTTTGACGGGAGCGATGGTCAGATCGGCCTCCTCCTGACGCTTGGGAAGGAGTTGGGCCAAGGTGTCTGTCACCGAACGGTTCTCGGGACTTTCCAGCTGATCCCGATGTTCCACATAAAAATCACGGATGCGTGTCAGGACTTCCGAAAATCCCGGAAGTCCGAACCGACCGGACTTGGGGAAATAGGTGCCGGCGGCGAAGGGCACCTTGCGTCCCGTCAGAAATACAGTCAGGGGCCACCCTCCTCCACGCCGCGCCAGGAGCTGGTGGGAGGTCTGGTAAACATGATCCAGATCTGGCCGCTCCTCCCGGTCCACCTTGATATTGACGAACCAATCGTTCATGAGCCGGGCAGTCTCCGGATCCTCGAACGACTCATGGGCCATGACGTGACACCAATGACAGGCGGCATATCCGATGGACAGGAGCACCGGCTTTCCGGTCCGGGACGCTTCCTGCCAGGCGTCCTCTCCCCAGGGATACCAATCCACGGGATTGTCGGCGTGTTGACGCAGGTAGGGGCTGGTTTCCCCTTTCAAGTGATTGGCCATAATATCCTCGCTTTCCGTGATCGCGTGGTCTGGATGACATTCTTCGAAATGAAGCGGTTGAGTCTTCATTGTAACGGGCTTGAGCAGGCCCCGTCCAACGCGGCCGGTTGATCAGCTTCCCGCCGATTGGGTAAGATGCCCACTATAAAGGAGGGATCATGCGGAAGGAAGAGATCTTTGCCCGGACAAGGGATTTCGCGAGTCGCCCCGGAACTCTCGCAGGTCCCCGTGATCTTGGTCCATTGGGGGCTCTCCCGGGTCCCGAGGGAGTCCTGTTCCGTGTCTGGGCTCCGAGGGCGCGTTCTGTCGGACTCCGTGTCGAAGGGCCTGCACCTCCGAACGATTATTCGATGGAGGCGGAGGGGGAGGGCTATTATCGGCTCTTCCTCGAGGGAGCCCTGCCGGGAACGCGTTACCGCTACCTGATCGACGAAAAGACCCTCCGTCCCGACCCGGCCTCCCGCCTCCAGCAGGAGGGTGTCCACGGCCCCTCGACGGTCTGGGGAGCTTCGGAGGCCCCCCCCCCACGTTTTCCGGGGCACGCCCTATCCGACCTGGTGTTCTACGAACTCCATGTCGGAACCTTTTCTCCTCCCGGAACCTTTGAGGGAATTCTCCCCGCCCTGGATCACCTGACCGCCCTCGGGGTCACCGCCCTCGAACTCATGCCGATTGCCCAGTTTCCTGGCCGAAGAAACTGGGGATACGACGGGGTCTACCCCTTCGCCGTCCAGGATTCCTATGGAGGCCCCGACGGCCTTTTGCGCCTTGTCAGGGAGGCCCATATCCGGGGGCTCTCGGTCTTTCTCGACGTGGTGTACAACCATCTCGGCCCCGAAGGAAACTACCTTTCCTCCTTTGGCCCTTACTTTTCCAGCACCACCCGGACCCCCTGGGGCGAGGCCCTGAACTTCGACGGCCCGGACAGTGACCATGTCCGCCATTTCTTTATCGAACACCTCCGCACCTTCGCGCTCGTCTTCGACATCGACGGATTCCGCTTCGATGCCCTCCACGCCATCCGGGACCAGTCTCCCCATCCCTTTCTGGCCGATCTTTCCCTTGCGGCCGAAAACATCGGATCCCGCCGGGGACGCCCTCTTCATCTCGTTGCCGAGTCCAATGCCAACGACCGGAGGACGGTCATCCCCGTGCACCGGGAGGGTCTGGGGCTCGATGCCCAGTGGAGCGACGACTTTCACCATGCCCTTCACGTGATTCTGACTCGAGAGCGAAACGGCTACTATGAAGACTTCCACGGGATGACGGATCTCCTCGAAGCCTTCGGCAAGGGATTCGTTTACCGGGGCCAGCCCTCCCGGTCCTTCCGGTGCCGGCGGGGATCCCCGTCGGAGGATCTTCCTGGGGCGTCCTTCGTTTTCTTCGCCCAGAACCATGACCAGACAGGCAACCGGATGCAGGGAGAACGCCTCTCCTCTCTCGCCCCTCCGGAAGCACTTCCGGCGATCTTGGCCTTGGTCCTCCTTTCCCCGGGGCTGCCTCTCCTTTTCATGGGGGAAGAGTACGGAGAAACGCGTCCCTTTCTCTATTTTACCGACCATGGGGATCCCGATCTCATCGAAGCGGTGCGCGCAGGAAGAAAGAACGAATTCGGCGCCTTTTCCTGGACAGGGGAAATCCCCGATCCAGGAGACCCCCTCTCCTTCGAACGCTCCCGACTGATCTTGACCGATCCATCCAAAGATCTTTCCTCCTCCCAGCGTTCATTGATACGCTGGACCGCCCGGCTGTCACATATCCGGAAATCATTGCCGGCGCTCGCTCCTCCTCCCCGCATCTCAGGGCCCGACAACCTCGTTTTAAGCCCCGGGGACCGCGTGTTCGCGAACCTGCGAAGAGATGCGGCCTCCGAGTCACGAACCCTGCTGCTTGTCAACCTGAGCGGAGAAGGCCGGAGAGTATCGGCCGCGTTCATCAAGGAGGTCTGCGGCCTATCGGCCCCGCGGCCCCTCCTTGATTCACTCTCCATGGATGGGGACCTGTCGCCCGACCCTCTGCCGGACCCTCCGGACCTTCTCCTTTCGCCGTTTCGAGCGCTCCTCCTTTCGGAGGCGTCTCCATGAGGCGCTTTTCCTTCGACGGGATCTCCCGATTCCCCGTCACCACCTATCGTCTCGGTTTCTCGAAAACTTTTCGGCTTTCGGCCGCGACGCGTCTTCTGACCTACCTTGATCGCCTTGGGGTCACGACCCTTTATGCCTCACCTTTGTTTTCCGCCCGATCGGGAAGCAGCCACGGATACGACCTGACCGACCCCACACGGCTGAATCCCGAGATCGGCAACATGGCGGAGATGGAACGCCTCGCCCGGGGACTTTCCTCCCGGGAGATGGGCCTTCTCCTTGACATCGTTCCCAACCACATGGCCGCGCACTATGAAAATCCCTGGTGGCGGGATCTCCTTGAAAACGGGGAATCCTCCCCATTCTCCATGTTTTTCGATGTGGACTGGTCTCCCCCCCAGCGCGCCCTTGATCATCGGATCAGCATTCCGGTCTTGGGGGATTCCTACCGAAAGGTTCTCGAAAACCAGGAACTTGAACTCGTGTTCGAAAAAAAAAGCTTTGCCATCCGTTATTGGGAGAATCTGTTTCCCGTTGATCCGGCCACTCTTTCCCCCATATTTCAAGACCTTCGAGAGAGGATTCCGCCGGAAGCCCAGGAGGACCGCCACACCCTTGAGGAGTTGATCAAGCGGACCCGGAATCTTCCCGAGCGGCGCACGGATCCGCTCGCTCGCCGCCTCCGTGCCCGGCATCGAAGGCACACCCAGCTTACTCTCCACCGCCTTTCCCGGGACAGTCCCGCCTTTTCGCAGGCCCTGCTCCAGCTCCTCGAAGAATATCGGGGAATCCGGGGAATCCCTTCCTCCTTCGACCGTCTCGACAGCCTGCTCTCGACTCAGGTCTATTGGCTCTCCCACTGGAAAACGGTCACGCGGACGTTAAACTATCGCCGCTTTTTCGACGTGGCCGATCTGGTCGGGGTACGAATGGAGGACGACCGTGTCTTCGAAGCCTTCCACCGCCTCGTTCATCTGGGAATCCGCCAAGGGTGGATTGACGGCGTCCGGGTCGACCATGTGGACGGGTTGAGGGACCCCGCGGATTATCTTCATCGACTTTCCCGGGTCTTTCACGACGAGCGCCCGGATCGACCGGTGCTGATTTGGGTGGAAAAGATCCTGGGGCGCGCGGAGACTCTGCCTGACTGGCCGGTGATGGGCACCACCGGATACGAATTCGCAAGCCGCATCACAGACCTTTTTACAGACCCGGAAGGGTTTCGCAGCCTTTGCAGATGGTACGAAGAAGACCTGGCCCCAGGAGAATCGTTTCCAGAGACCGCCTACCTCCAGAAGAAATTTGTCGCTGAAATCTTGATGGGTGGAGAACTCAGGCGCCTCACCCTCCTTCTGGAGTGGATCGCCATGGAGGAGCGGGATGTCCGCGAAACGGGGTTTCGCGAACTCCAGACCGGTCTGGTCGAGGTCACGGCCTGCATGGATGTCTACCGCACCTACATCAATGGGGAGAGCGTCCCCGAGGATTCCTCCCACCGCTTAAGGCAGGCCTTAGATGAGGCCCGCCGACGGCATCCCAACCGCAGGCAAGGCCTGTTCCGATTTTTCGAGCGGGTCCTGACCCTCGATTTTCCCCCCGGGGCGGACACCCGGAAAAAGGAGCGATGGACCGATTTCGTGCTCAAGTGGCAACAGTTCTCCGGGGCGGTCATGGCAAAGGGGGTCGAGGATACCACCTTTTACCTGTATGGGCCCCTGCTTTCCGCCAACGAAGTCGGTGGCGACCCCGGCAAGTCCCCTGCCTCCCCCTTGGAGTTTCATACCTTCAACCGGCAGCGTCTGGAGCGGTACCCTCTTTCGCTCTCCACGACCTCCACCCACGACATGAAGAGGAGCGGAGATCTTCGGATCCGGATCGCGGCCATCGCAAGCCACGCAGAAGAATGGATCGCCGGTGTGGAAAAATGGCGGCGCTGGAATCGTCCCTTGAGGAAAAACCCGCGTGGGGGGCAAGAAATTCCCCATCCGTCCCTCGAACATTTCATCTATCAGACGTTGGCCGGGGCTTGGCCTCTTTCCAAACCTGAGCAGGTTGGATTCGGGGAGCGCCTTGAGACGTACTTCGTCAAGGCGCTTCGGGAATCCAAACGGCTCACGAACTGGATCTCCCCGGATACCGCCTATGAAGGGCACGTCTGCAGATTCGTGCGGGAAATCCTGAAGCCGGAGCGCAAAAGCCCCTTCCTTTCAGACTTTCTCGCATTCCAAAAAAAGATCGCCCGCGAAGGGGCGTCCCTTTCCCTGTCCCAACTGGTCCTGAAGGCGACCGCTCCGGGGGTGTTCGATCTCTACGGGGGAGACGAACTCTGGGAATTTTCCCTGGTGGACCCAGACAACCGACGCCCGGTAAACTATTCCCGAAGGACCCAGCTCTTGAACTCCCTCCTGACCGACTGGCGGAAGAATCCCGAAGAGATGTATTCAGGGCTTCTTACCCATTGGGGCGACGGTCGGATCAAGCTTCTTCTTACCTGGCTCCTTTTAAACCTCCGAAAGACCGATCCGGAGCTCCTGCTCGCGGGGGAATACCGACCCCTTCCCGCGGATTGGGAAGAAAGAAACGGGATTATCGGCTTCATCCGGACCCTCCCCGAAAGGGAAATCCTTGTGGCCCTCTCGGTCAAGGTCACCGGAAAACTGGAGGAGGGAGAAGGTCTCAAGGCACGGCCGGGGGTTTATTCGGGCGTGCCCATTCCGATCTTCGAAGAACGATTCTCGCCCTGGACGCATCTGTTCACGAAGCGGACCCTCCTCCCTCGCCAGAGCTCCTCCGGCGAAGGAGAATTTCTTCCCATGGAGGACGCCATGGGAGGGGCTCTTTTTACCGTACTCACCCGTGGGTTGCCCCCGGTCATTGCTTAAGGAGACACGGATGGAGACAAACGAGCTTTGGATTTCCAGAGGCCTTCTTTACGAGGTTTACATCCGGAGCTTCAATGACGCCTCGGGTGACGGGGTGGGAGACTTCCGGGGGATTCTCGAGCACATGGACTATATCGTCCGGTTGGGCGTGAAGGGGCTCCTTCTCAACTGCCCCTTCCAATCCTTTCCCGGAAACAGCCGCCACCCTTTGACCAACTGGATGAGAACGGACCCGACCTTGGGGTCGCTTTCCGAACTTCTTGTCGTGATCGAGGCCGCCCACTCGAAGGGTCTCAAGATCCTGGCCTCTCTTCCGGTCAATGCCACCAGCGACCGGCACGACTGGTTCCTCGAATCCAAAGAAAAAAGCTCCCGCTACCTCCGGAAAAGCTTCTTTTGGTCGAACCGACTCAAGCTTCCTTCCTCCCTCGAGCAGGAAATTCCTGAGATTTCGAACTGGGCGAAGGACGATGAAACGGGGCAATACTACTGGTACCAGGACCACAAGGATGAGCCCGCCATCAATTTCGGGGACCCGGAAATCTGCGAGGAGATCCGCCGGGTGTTCGAACACTGGTTCAACCTGGGAATCGACGGATTCCGGCTCGCGGGATCGGGGCGTCTCCATCGGCTCGGAAAGGAAGGGATCGAACTGATTACCGATCCCTTCAAGCAGCTTCAGGGCATCCTCCTCCCGCTCAGAAATTCCTTCCCGGACCGGGTTTTTCTTTTTGAAACCGGATCTCCACCGCGCGGCAGCTTCTCCCAGGATCCGAGGCTCTATCACCACTACAACGGATTCTTTCCGTCGATCATCCGTTCGATCCGGGAAGAAAACAAGGAGTCGCTCGATCAAGCCCTTGGATCCGGCGGCCGGGAACGTTACGCAAAAAAAGACGCCCCGATCCGGTGGACCCTCGATCTTCGGGAGCGGTCCGAAGAAACCTTCGAAAAATTCCTCGAGGAGGACGGAGAGGACACCATCTTTCCCGTCAGTTCGGACGCCCTTGAGCGTCCGGTTCTGTCGCGGGTGGGGCGCGTCATGGAAAACGGGAGAAGGCGCATTCAGCTTGCCACCTCGCTCTTCTTAACCTTCCCGGGAATCCCGGTCCTGTATTACGGAGATGAGATCGGGATGGGGGACCATCCCCACCTTCCCGGCAGAAATCCGATTCGAACGCCGATGCAATGGTCCTCCGACCGGAACGCCGGATTTTCCTCCGCCGATCCGGAAGAGCTTTACAATCCGGTGATCGACGACCCTCTTTACAGTTACACCATCGTCAATGTGGAGAGCCAGGACCGCTTCATCGACTCCCACCTCTGGAGCATCCGCAGGATGATCGAAGTCCGAAACCGCCAGCCGGCCCTGTGGAGCCAGGGACAGTTCGGGGTGATTGAAACGACGCATCCTTCCATCTTTGCCTTTTTCCGGAAAACGGGGGACGAAACCTGCATTCTGATCCACAACCTCTCCAAAAACTCGGTATGCGGCGAGCTCAAGCTGGGGCGATTCTCCCCCCTTGTTCCCCGGGAGCTTTTCGGCGGGGCGATTTTTCCGAGAATCCCGCGCCATCCTTATCTCATGACCATGACCCCTTACTCCTTCATTTGGTTTGAACTTATCACAAATCTAAGACCTGCACGGAAATCCCAAAAGGGGGTGACGGCATGAGCACTCTGGCGGGGGTTCCTGACTGGTACAAGGACGTGATCATTTACGAAACTCCGGTGAAGTCCTTCTACGACTCCAATGCGGACGGCATCGGGGACTTCTCCGGGCTCACCACCCGGCTCGACTACCTTCAGGACCTGGGAGTTTCCGCCCTCTGGCTCCTGCCCTTCACCGATTCCCCTCTCCGCGACGACGGGTATGATATCCGGGACTACTATACCCTGTACTCCCGTTACGGAACCATGGAAGACTTCCAGAACTTTCTGACAGAGGCCCACCGGAGGGGGATTCGCGTCATCACCGAACTTGTGCTGAATCATACGTCGAACACCCATCCCTGGTTCATCTCGGCAAGCGCCTCCCGCTCGTCCCCTTTCCGGGACTATTACGTCTGGAACGACACCCCGGATCGGTACAAGGACACCCGGGTCATTTTCAGCGACACGGAAAAGTCCAACTGGACCTGGGAACCCCGCACCCGTCAGTATTACTGGCACCGCTTCTTCCATCACCAGCCCGATTTGAATTTCGACAACCCGAAAGTCCAGGAGGAGCTGTTCAAGGTCGTCAAATTCTGGTTCTCCCTGGGAGTGGACGGGCTCAGGTGCGATGCCGTCCCCTATCTCTACGAGCGTGAGGGGACCTCCTGCGAAAATCTTCCCGAAACCCATGCCTTCATCAAGCGTCTCCGAAGCGAGATCGACCGGGACTTTCCGGGCCGCATGCTCCTGGCGGAAGCCAATCAATGGCCCCAGGACGTCCTGGCATACTTTGGACAAGGGGACGAATTCCACATGGCCTACCACTTCCCCCTCATGCCGAGGCTCTTCATCGCGATCGCCCGGGGCGACCACCAGCCCGTCATCGACATCCTCGACCAGACCCCGGCCATTCCGGAGAACTGCCAATGGGCCATCTTCCTTCGCAATCATGACGAGCTCACACTCGAGATGGTCACGGACCAGGAGCGGGACTATTTGTGGAGCACCTATGCCCAGGACCCCCGGATGCGGCTCAACATCGGAATCCGCCGAAGGCTGGCTCCCCTCATGCAGAACGACCGCCGAAAGATCGACCTGATGCACAGCCTTCTCCTGACCCTTCCCGGAACACCCATTCTTTATTACGGCGACGAGATCGGAATGGGGGACAACGTTCACCTGGGCGACCGGAACGGCGTCCGGACCCCCATGCAATGGTCCTCCGACCGGAACGGGGGATTTTCCAGGGCGAATCCCTCCGATCTCTACGTCCCCGTCATCCAAAACCCGATTTACGGCTACCAAGTGGTGAATGTGGAAAATCAGATCCGTTACCCCACAAGCCCGCTCAACTCCCTTCGCCAGATGCTGTCGGTGCGGCAGGAAGCCCGTCTTTTCGGGCGGGGGGCAATGAAGATCCTCAACACGAAAAACCGGAGCGTGCTGGCCTATCTTCGCGAGATGGGAAAGGATGTGGTGCTGGTCATCAACAATCTGTCCGACCGGACGGAGTCCGTGGCCATCGACCTTTCCCGCTTCCGAAATTACGTTCCCGTAGAACTTTTCAGCAAGAATCCCTTTCCGACGATCCGTTCGGCCCATTTTCACTTTACCCTGAGCCCGTACGGGTACTTCTGGCTCTCTCTTACCCCTCCGGATCACCGGGAACAGGCTGTTTCCCTGGAAGCTCATCCCCATCGGAGGCTGGGGGATTCCCCCGGACCGGAGAGCCTGTCCGGCCAATCGACCCCGGGCGACCCCCCTCCCCCCGGAAAGACGGCCTCCCGGGGGGGAAAGAGGCGCCGGACATGAAAAAGAGGCCGGGGCCGCCCTACCCGTTGGGGGCGACCTGGGACGGCGTGGGGGTCAACTGTTCCCTCTTTTCGGAAGACGCCGAATGGGTGGAGCTGTGTCTCTTCCCGTCCCGGGACGCGACCAAGGGACGCCACCGGATCCCTCTCACCGAGCGGACCACCCAGACCGTGTCCCGAAGATGATCTCTCCCTCCGTCCAAGTCTTTGTTCGCCGATTTGCCCGGGCCATGCGGCCGGTTCTTCCGCTGGCAATCGTGCTGGCCCACCTGATTCCCCGAACCGCCGCGGCCGAACCCATAGGCCCCCCTGGTCCTCAATTCTCCGGGCGGCTCGAACACCTTGATTTGACCCATCATCCCATGCGGCTGTCGGCCTCCCTGGGACAGGGGCGGCCCCTCTATTTCGTGTTTGAAGGCACCTTGATCCCGGACACGATGGTGTTCTCGAAGGGCAAGGCGGTAGGAGTGAAGGCCTTGAAAAAGGGGCAGCGTGTGACGATCCTCTACCGAAGCACTCCGAAGGGGATGGAAATTCTGAAGATCGTTCTGGAGAGGCCCGTCAATGGAAAATCCCTCCCCGCGCGCCCTTCCCGCCAAAAGGCTTCGACGGCAAAATCCCCCTAGAAAATCAGGCTCCTTTTTCCGCGTCCCTTCCGATTTCGGCGCCGCCCGGATTGTTGGGCATGAAGTGAGAAAAGATTCCGGCGGCCAAGGATGCCACTCCGGCAAAGAGGAGAAAGGCGAACCGGAACCCCACGTGTCCCACCGACACACCCTGGAGGACAGGTCCCAGAACAGAACCCAAGGCCATGGCGATCTGGGAGAGACCCATCAGAAGGTTGAATCCCTTTTTCCCCCGCGTCAGATCGCTCACTATGAGGGCCACGGAAATCCCATATATTCCGGCCGCCACTCCATCGAGGATTTGCGTCGAAAGGAGAATCTCCGTGTTCATCGTGGAGGCGCAGATCAATGACCGGACCGGCATAATGAAAAAGGCCACGAAAAAGACCATCTTGTGGCCCCACCGACCGCTGGCACGGGCCGCCCACCAAGCGACTGGGATCATGGTGGCCTGAGCCAGTATGACGACCCACGCGAGCTTCCCGTTCCCCCCGTCGAGGAACCGCAAGTACATCATGAGAAGCGGCATGACGGGGGCATTGGAGATCTGGAACAGGGCGGTGGACAAAAGAAGAATCCGGATCGCCGGAGTCCGGAAAAAGTCGACGAAGACCCGGAGGAGCGGACGCGCGTCCCGGATCTCGTCCATCCGGCTTTCTCCGGGTCGATCGGTCATTTGGTGATAGATCATGTCTTTTCGCCGGATCAACCGGATGGACAGGATGCCGAGCACCGAACCAAGGGTGATCGGAAGGAACCCCCCGGCAATGCCCAGCGCATGGATCAAGGACTCCGTCCCGGCGGCCGACACCAGGAATCCGGCATGGTTCCACATCTGGTTTTGTCCCATCGTCCGTGCGAAAAGCCGATGGCCCGACAGGGAATAGGCCAGGGTCGAGGAGAGGGTGAAGAAGAAGGCGCTGGCCCCTCCGGACACGAAAAGAAGAGCGTCTATTCCCCAGTGGGAGCCTCCGACCAGCGGCAGGAGAGAGAGGCCCAGACCATAGAAAAAGATGACCAGGGCCATCAGAGTGCGGTGCCGGGGCGTCATTTCGGCGAACAGGCCGGACAGCGGCTGAAAAAGGAGCGTTCCCAAACCGAAGAGCGCTGTGGCGGTCCCGATTTCTGGAAAACTCCAGTGCTCGTCCTTCAGATAGTCGTTAAGGAAGGGAATGCTGACCCCGATGATCGCACCGAGCCAGAGGTTTACCAGGTTGAGCCCCAGAACGCTTGAAAACGAGGGCTCCGGGGCGGAAAGAGACTTGGAGCCGGTAATGGGTCACTCCCTTTCCCCACGCTCCAGGACCAAGGCCCTCAGGAGCGAATCTATTCCAGCAAGAGGCGCAAAGAGCCATCCCGGACGATTGTTGAGCTCGTATTCCGTCTCGTAGAGCGCCTTTCTCAGAAGGCAAAGGGCTAAAACATCGTGTTCCAGGTCCGGTGACGGAAGGAGCCCCTCTGATTTCGCACACTCCGTCCGATAGGAATGAAGGTATCGTCGGCTCTGGAGGGTATACCACCCATACGCCGCGTCCTGGTATTCCGGCCTATCCGCAGTAGCCGACATGGCCAGATAATGGAAAGAGCGGAGCATCCCGGCCACGTCCTGGAGGGGGGTGGTCCGAAGGCGCCGCTTTGCGAGAGGAAGGGCGGGCTCTCCCTCAAAATCCAGGAACACCACATCATTATCCGGCGTGACCAGCACCTGTCCCAAGTGAAAATCTCCATGGCACCGGATCTTCAATCCTCCCGGATCCCGTCTGTCGCACTCTTTTAGGAAGTTCTCCAACTCCCCCTTCCGGAGGAGAAGATTTTCCCCCATGCGTCGAACCCCTTCGGGAAGGCGGGCGATTCCTGGTTCCAGGTGGCGAAAGAGTTGGTCGGCCCGTTCCCGGATTTCTTCCACCAGCCGCGACAGGTCCTCCACACCGAAGGGAAGGGGAGAAAAGTCGGGATCGGCGGGATCGCTTCCGAGAGCCCGATGAAGGCGGGCGGTCTGAAACCCCAATCGAGACACCATGGCATCAAGCACCTCGCCGTCCTCCTCTCCGGCAAGGACGGGGAGAAGGCGGGACAGGAACCAGGTCCACGCGTCCCCCCTGTTGTCGACAAATTCCTGAAGAAGGACAAGGACCAGCGGCTCTCCCTCCGGGGTTCCCCCCAAAAGGGCTCCGAAAGTGGTAGGAATGGGAACTCCGCTCCCCATTCGCGCCAGGAAGGCTCCGACCTCGAGGTCGGGATTCATTCCCGGCTCAAGCCTTCGAAACCCTTTGAGCATGAGAGCCCGACCAAAAAGAATGGACGTATTGCTCTGCTCCCCCCGGAACACCGTCGGAACGACCCCCGCCGGAACCCTCGGGGGATTGGCAAGGATCGCGTCGGTTTGGACCCGCCCAAACCCGGACAAGACCGGTGCGGGAGACAAAATATCCCCGAGAAGAACCTGGCCCGTTTCCGGAACGAAAAACCCATCCACCAAGCGGGTATATCCTTCGGAGGGGGGATCGAGCCGGGCGATCTCGCCGGGCCCGGGGACCTCCCCCTCCCGGGCCCGGGCCAGAGGAAGGCCATACCGCTCTCCGCCGTCACTCTCGTAATCCACCCTCAAAATGCAGAAAAAGATGGGGCCCCGCTCCCCACCCTCGAGAGGAACGGCCGATTCAAGCCGGACCGTTTTGATGGTCCGGGCCTTTCCTCCGAACCAGCGCCGGGTCGGGAGCACTCCCCTCAGCACCTCCATAAGATTCCCGTCCGATCCCCAGCCCGGGAGGCGGTCCCACCCCTCGGGGGACACGCTGAGAGCCCGAAGATCCTGCCCGTTCACCCGACCCTCCGGAACACATGGAAGGGAACCCGCGCGGGATCCGCAGGATCGAGCCGGATGTATCGGGGCCCCGGAGGCCAGGTGTACCGTGCGTCGTCCATGAGGTCGTGGACCTCCATCGCCTCCCCTCCGGGAGGAGTGAAATCCAGCCACCCTTCCTGGGCGGAGAACGGATCGAGATTGACCACCACAAGGATCCAGTCGTCGGGGGCGGCGCCGGTCTTGGAATAGGCAATGAGAGCCTCGTTGGTGACGGGATGGAAGCGGAGGGTATGGTTCCATCCGAGCGCGCCGTGCGTGCGTCTTATGGTATTGATCCGGGCGATCACCGGAGCCAGGGAATGAACGGGATCCGGCCTCCAATGACGGACCTCGTATTTCTCGGAGTCGAGGTATTCCTCGCTTCCTTCCCGAAGCGGTCGATTGTCGCACCATTCGAAGGCCGGCCCGTAAATGCCGTAGCTCGCCGAAAGCGTGGCCGCGAGGACCAGTCTCGCGAGAAAGGCCGGGGGTCCTCCTTTCTGAAGGTATTCATGCAGGATGTCCGGGGTGTTGGGCCAGAGGTTCGGACGGAAAAACTCCCGGACTGGAGGGGTTGCGAGTTCTGTCATGTAGGCCTCGATCTCCGTCTTCGTATTCCGCCATGTGAAATATGTGTAGGATTGGGAAAAACCGATGTGCGCCAGGTGATACATGACCTTGGGCCGGGTGAAGGCTTCCGCGAGGAAGAGGACTCCCGGGTCCACGTTCCGGACTTCCATCATCAGCCACTCCCAGAACGGGAACGGTTTGGTGTGGGGATTGTCGACCCTGAAGATGCGGACCCCCTTTGAAATCCAAAAGAGAACGACGCGCCCCAGCTCCTCCCACAGGGCCTCCCAATCCTCGGTGAGAAAGTCGAACGGATAAATGTCCTGATATTTCTTCGGGGGGTTTTCCGCATAGTGGATCGAGCCGTCCGGACGTCGCCGGAACCATTCGGGATGCTTTTGGACATAAGGGTGATCCGGAGAGCACTGGAAGGCCAGGTCCATAGCCACTTCCATATCAAGCGCACGCGCCGCCAAGATAAAATCCTCGAAATCCCCCATCGTCCCCAGCCGGGGATCGATCGCGGTATGCCCTCCTTCCTCCGAGCCGATGGCCCAGGGAGACCCCGGAACCTCTCCATCCGCATTGGGCGTATTGTTCGGCCCTTTCCGGAAGGAGCGCCCGATGGGATGGATGGGGGGCAGGTAGACGACGTCGAACCCCATCGCAGCGATTTCAGGAAGACGGCGGGCCGCATCCTCCAACGTCCCGTGAATGCCCGCCACCGTCCCGGAGCTTCGGGGGAAAAACTCGTACCATGCTCCCCGGAGGGCCCGTTCCCGCTCGACATGGACCAAATAAAGCCCGGAAACGGTCACGAACCGTGCATCGGGAAAGGCGGCGGCCTCCTGCCCCCGATCGGAATCAAGCGCCATTCCGACGCGGAGATCGAGGTCTCCGGGTCCCGCCCACAGGGAAAGCCAATGGACGAGCTTTTGGGCGGCCTCCGCGTCCTGGACCCGGGAAAGGTGACGACGAATGAGATCGGCTCCTTCCAAGAGTTCGACCTCGAGATCTTCCCGTTGGCCGGCGCGATATTTTTTTTCGAGGCTGTCCTGCCAGTGGACCACCTCGTCAATCCAGGCCGAGATCCGGAACTCCGCCATCCCTTCCCGGCGAAAGACGAGCTGGCCGATCCAAAGGTCGTTTCCTCCGGGAAACATGGCATGGCCCTGCCAGTCTCTTTCTCCTGGCTCGCGAACTTCGAGCAGGACCCTCAGAGGTTCGTGGCCGTCCGCGATAATGTCGGCCTCGATATCGAGGGGTTCTTCCACGATCCGCTTGACCGGGTATCTCCCTCGATCGATGGACGGAGACACCCGCTCAATCCTGACCCGATGGCGGCTCTCCCGCCGCAAATCTTGGGGAAGGGAAGATCGGTGCTTGAACGGATGAACTTGAGGTGCCTCTGACTCCATGGCGTCCTCCGTGTCAACAGGGTGGGCGTGTGAAAAACGCAGAGCGGAAGGAGGTGGGAATATGAGACTCGGACGAACCGGACAATTTCAGGGTAACGGGAAGGGTTCGGGATTTCAAGCGCGTCCAAGGGCCTGTGAGGAACCGTTGAAGATGATCCCGTCCCCACGCCCCTTTCTCAGTCGGGGAAAGGAAAGCGAAAACGCCCTTCTCGCCGGGATGGGGACCTTCAGGTGGAAGAGGCCTTGAACACCCCCTCCCTGCCTCCTGGCTCTGCCATTTTTCTTGGAGTACGCGGACGCCTGATTTCCGCTCCTTCTCCGAAACCGGAGGTTTGACCCTCTCCCCGCTTTAAGTCGAGGATTCCCGGGGATATCTCCCAAGGACGAGCCCATCCCCAATCGTCCCTGACCCTTTTCAAATAAGGATCCTCACAGCCAGAATCCCCTCATCAGCATACCCGCGGAGCCCGGTGGGCACGTTTTCTCCCGGGCGTTTTTCCGACAAGGGCCGAAATCGCCCGGTCGATATCGGACATGAGCAAATTGCCCATATCCCTGCTGAAGTTCTCCTTGACGACCACCCGAAGAATCGTCCGGTCGGAAAGATCCGCGGGAAGGGTGTAGGCCGGAACGATCCACCCCCTTTCCCGTAATTTTTCCGAAAAATCCACGGCCGAGAACCCGGCATCCCGCCAAACACCGAAGGAGACGATCGGAAGGTGGTCGGCCCCCCCGATCAGATCGAACTTCCCGTTTTCCGAGATCTTCTTCGCCAGCCATCGGGCATTCGAAAGCGACGTGGCATGAACTCGCCGGTACCCTTCGAATCCCAGCCGGAGAAGCATGTAGTACTGGGCCAGCATCATGGAGCTTCCCCGGGAAAAATTGAGGGTATACGTCGATTCCTCGCCCCCCAGATAATTCACCTTGAAAACAAGCTCTTCCGGAAGATCTTCCTGGTCCCGGAAGAGAAGCCATCCGATTCCGGGGTAAACCAGCCCGTATTTGTGCCCGGACACGTTGATGGACCGAACCTGGGAAAGCCTGAAATCCCACCGGAGATCCGGCTCAAGGAAAGGAAGGACGAACCCTCCTGAGGCTCCATCCACATGAATGGGGATGTCCCATCCTTTTTTTTCCCGGATCTCCCGCAGCACGAGGTCGATTTCCTCCACCGGGTCGAGATGGCCGGTATAGGTCGATCCGAGGATGGCCCCCACACAGATCGTCCGTTCATCGACCGCTTCCGCCACCGCTTGGGGAGACAGGGTGTACCGGTCCCCCTCCATCGGGAGAAGCTTGAGGTCCACTTCGAAATACCGGGCGAATTTCTCCCAGACCACATGAACACCGCTGCTGGCCACGATGTTCGGACGGTCGGAGGGGAGACCCCGGGCTTTGCGCTCCCGTTTCCAGCGAGTCTTGTGGGCGAGAAGAGCCAGCATGATCGCCTCCGAAGATCCGACCGTCGAGGTGCCGGTCCCTCCCTCCCCCGACGGGGCGTTGAAAAGACGCGCCAAGATGTTGACCACCCGTTCCTGGATCACTCCTGTCTGGGGGTACTCCTCCTGATCTACCAGGTTCTTGTTGAGGGTGAGGGCGATCAAGCGCTCGGCCTCGGGTTCCATCCAGGTGGTGACGAACGTCGCAAGGTTCAGCGAGGGATTTCCGTCCAGATTGAGTTCGTCCGCAATCAGGCGGTAGGCCGATTCGGGAGGAATTCCGTGGTCCGGGATTTCGAACCGGGGAATATCCTGGGAGAAGGACCGTCCTCCATAGGTGAAGGAAAGAAGGCGTTCGTGGGAAGGGAGGCCGTCAAGGGACCTTTTTTTGGAGAGCATGGGATCTCCTTTCGGGGGTTTGGGAGTCCGGGGGACCCCCAGTAACGAAGGAGACGTCTCCCGCGACCCTCTCCCTCTCCCTGCCGTCAGTCCGAAGGATTGGCGAGGTCGGGAGAGGGCTCCTGGGGGACCTGGATCTCTTGATGGTAGCGTGAATGAAAAAGGGTTTCGATGTTCTCAAAGGGGATCCTCGACACACATCCCTTGGAAAGGACCGGGCCTTTTCTTCGGCAGGCCAGGCTCAGCCGGAAGAGGGCATCCCGGTCATCGACCGTCATCCAAAGAACCCTCTTTCCACCGGGAGACAGCGAAGCGGGAGTCCCGTTGGGAAGAGGGAACAAGCGCAGGTCAAAGCACCCTTCCGGACACTTCTTCGAAAAACGGAAATAGCCGGCGTGGGGATGGACCCCCCCGGTCACCAGAAAGACCCCTCCGCCGGGAAGCGGAGCGAGATGAGCGATCGACCCCGAGGTGGGCTCAATATCCTGGAAATGAAGCCCTGGCTTCATTTCCCCCAGAGAGATCCATCCGATCGCCCCCCCTTCCTTGAGAGACATGTAGAGGCGGTCTTCGGAGGCGCTGACAACGGGGGAGTTTGGAGAGAGACTTGACTTTTGGGCGGGGTAGACGACCGCACAGGACGTGCTCCCGCATTTTGAAGGGATCTTGACGATTGACCCCGACTTGATGAAGGTCACCCAAAGATCCCCTCTTTTCGAATCGTAGGCGATCCCGGAAGGAGGCCCGGTCGCCGGAAGAGGGAAAAAGTGAAGGCAACGGGTATTGCAAGCCCCGGAAAGGAAGACCACCCGGTTCGCCAGCCGGTCCAGAACGGCCAGCCTGTGCCTTCCGAAATCATAGACCGCGCGGAAGGGATAGGAGGGACGTTCCGGAAGCATGAAGCTTTTCAGACACTTTCTCGAGAGACAATTCGGCGGGACATAGTCGACACGGTCTCCAAGCCGGACCAACACATACGCTCCCCCCCGCTCGGGATCGGCCACGACCATCCCCGGATCGGCAAGGACGGGATCAAGACGGATCAGATTCGCACAATTTTCATTCCTACAGGCCGGCGGGAGCACATAAAGCCCGTTTCGCAGCGACGAAGCCACAAAAAGAGCGCCCGTCCGGTCCCGGGCGATTCCACGGAAGCCGAAATTGCTGACCGGAAGCTCAAGAGTCGAATATTGGGTGACCGGTCCGGTGGAGGCCGGCGGCTCAGCGACGAAGTCTTCGGCAGGAACCGCGACGGGTTTCAACAGGAAGACCCCGGCAAAGATTCCCCCCAGGAGAAGGGCCGGGAGGCGCGATCGGTCAGACCGGAGGATGGATGGCATTTTCATCTCCAATTTCATGGTACAGGTTCAGGATATAATTCCGGTCTGCCCCCAGGTCCGGACCACGGGAAAGCGACTGAGCGGCGACATCCATCCTGATCCCGCCCTGAATAGACAAAAGGGTGATTTCCATCCGTGAGGCATGATGCCAAAAGGATGGAGCCACCGAGACCGCGATATGTCCAGGGGAGGCCTTGTCGATCGTCCAACCCGAAAAACTCTGGATCGAATGGGTGATATTGGAGAGAAGCTTCTCCGGATCCCCGTAAAAAACCTGCGGGGCCACTTCAGGAAGGGGATACCCTCCGGTCGTCCAGGCCCTGTTCAGCGTGAAATAGATCTGCAGCCGCGCAAGAGGTCCCGGCATGTTGATGAAGGCGGCGTTATTGGCGATGAGGTCACCGCTCAAGTAAACGAACACGGAAAAAAAAAGCAAAATGACGATTTTGGCGATCTTCAAGGGACTCTCACCCCTTCTCAACGCCGGAGGCTTCCAAAAAGCGCTCCGCATCGATGGCCGCCATGCAGCCTGTTCCCGCTGCAGAGATGGCCTGTCTGTAAACGGGATCGGACACGTCCCCTGCAGCGAACAATCCGGGGACGCTGGTTTTCGTCCCCGACAGCGTCTTCAAATATCCGACCGCATCCGTCTCCGCCAGCCCATGGAGGAAGCCCGTATTGGGACTATGGCCGATCGCCACGAAAAATCCGCTGCAGGACTGGATCGACTCTTCGCCCGTCTTGATATCCCGAATGCGGACTCCCGTGACCTGATGCTTCGACACGTCTAAAACCTCGAGGATCTCCTTGTTCCAGAGAAAGCGGATCTTCGGATTTTCGAAGGCCTTTTCCTGCATGATTTTCGAGGCCCGAAGGGTGTCACGACGATGAATCACCGTCACGGTCGTCCCAAAGCGCGTCAGAAACATCGCTTCCTCAAGGGCCGTGTCTCCTCCTCCGGCCACAACGATCTCTTTGTCCCTAAAGAAAAATCCATCGCAGGTCGCACAGGCGGACACCCCCGCTCCCATCAGGGCCTTTTCCGAAGGAAGCCCAAGAAACTTGGCCGAAGCGCCGGTGGCGACAATCACCGTCCAGGTTTCGAGCCCCTTTCCTTCGTCCGTGATCACACGGAACCCACCCCCGTCGCGCTTTTCCACGCGCTCGATGACGGCCGTGTCGAATCGGGCCCCAAACCGGAGAACCTGCGCCTTCATGCGTTCGATCAGCTCCGGACCGGTGATTCCGTCCGGGAATCCCGGAAAGTTCTCCACCTCGGTCGTGATCGTCAGCTGACCTCCAGCCTGAGGGCCTTCAAGAACCAGCGGAGACAAAAACGCCCGGGCCGTATAAAGTGCTGCCGTCAACCCTGCCGGCCCCGTTCCCAAGATAATGACCTTTTCCACCCTCTCCTCCACCATGCTCTTCCGAGCTTTCTCCAAAACCTCTCTTGCGAAACTCATTCGTTCACAATAGCAAGGGCGACAAAATCCGGTCAAGCCGCTAATTCTTTTCGGAGATGTGCCCCACGACCTTTTTCCGGACCTCCGGAAGATAGCCCAAATAATCCACCCCTTCGGCAAATCGAAGCGTGGCCCGATCCACCTGATACTGGTACTGGTAGGTGGCGAGAGCGGCTTCGGTGTTCAGAAGATAGACCTCGGCCAAGGTGAGGTCGACGATGGAGATGAGGTTCGCGGAATAGCGCTTGTTGGCAAGCACCAGGGCGAGATTGGCCTCCTTCACCGCCTCGGTGTAGGCCCGGATGTCCGCAAGGTCGGACAGTATCCGGGCCCGGGCCCGGACGATTTGGTATCGGATATTGTGGGACCAGTCGGAGATCCCGTATTGACGCTCCCGGGACTGTTCATGGGCCCGTTCGGTCTCGCCCCGGATCATTCCGCCGGTGTAGATGGGTACGGTGATCGTGCCGCCCCCCGACCACATGCCGGGAACATAACTTTGACTGGTCACCAGGTTGGCCATGAAGCCGTAGTTGCCGAAAGCGGAAATCAGGGGATAGTGCTGGGCCCGCATGAATCGGGTCCGCTCTTTTTCCTGCCGGAAGAGGTTCCGGTAGGCATTGATCTCCGGCCGGTAGGTGAGCCCCCGCGTCACCGCCTCGTCACGCCCCACCACCACATCGGACACCTGTCCCAGATGTCCGGTCAGACGGTAGTCCTCCCGTCCGGACTGGCCAAGACCCATGGCATCGTTTAAATGGGCGATCTGGGCCACGAGATCGTCCTTCTCGGAATCGAGCAATGCCCGGGCTTTTTCGTAGTCGACCTTGGCCAGATCGTAGTCGAGCTGGGAGCGGTAATCGGACTCGTAGAGCGCCTCCGTCAGATTCTTCACAAGCTTTCTCTGCTCAAGATTCTTTTCGTACACCTCGATCAGCTTCCGGTCGAGAAGGACATGGAAGTAGGCTTCCTTCACCTGGAGAATGACCCAGGCATCCTGGCTGTAGAGCCAGAACTCGGAGGCCCGTTTGCCCGCGAGACGCTGCTTGACCCGGTGCTCGAACTTGCCGAAGTCGAGCAGGAGCTGGTTGACGCCGATCGTCGCGAGAGCGGCCGGCTCGTTCGGAGCGGAGAGCGGGCCCATCTTGGTATAGTCCATGGGAAAGACCGGGGTCACGAAGTTCAGGTTGTTGATGAATTCGTTGCCGAGACCGGGATTGGCGATCCCGTACATCGCCCCCACGCCGACATGGGGATAAAAATGGGATTTTGAAACCTTGACCCGAGCCCCTTTCTTCTTGACCGTGTGGCGAAACCAGAACAGTTTCGGGTGATGCGTGAGCCCGAACAAGACCGCCTGGTCGACGGACATGATTGGGGGGGGAACATCCCCGCTTGAGATCTCCGTCTGGGATATCGTGTCGGCATAGACCGGCATCGTCGCCATTAACATGAGAACGGCGAAGCAAAAGCTCCCGACGGTCGCGACCCCTCCCGCCAATGGTCTCAGGGGTTTATAGGGCCGGACTTTCCCGGCCTCTCTCAAAAAAGTCATGGTTTGCGATCCTTCCAAAATGTTCCGGAACCGGAGCGGACCCGTCTCCGAAGGTTCATTAGAGCTGGGTGGCCGGTCGGAACGGCACGGGCTTAAAGGGAACGACATTGACAGGCTCACCCGAGTGGACATGCCACTTGCCGGCTAAAACAAGCTGATCCCCGGCCGACAGGCCGGTCAGAACCTGAACCCACTTGGCGTTGTCGATCCCCAGGGTCACTGGAACCTCATGGGCTTTCCCGTCCTTGACCGTCATGACCGAATAGGGTTTGTCCCGCCGCGCCATGATCGCCATTCCCGGAATCACCACGGCATCCTTGAATTCTTCAAGATAAAAGGTGAATTTTCCGTACATGCCGGGATGGATTTCAAATCCCGGATTGTCCAGGTCCACCTCGGTCCGCATGGTCCGGGTCTTTTGGTCTTCGGCAAAATCGTACCTGGCAACCCGTCCCCAGAATGTTTTTCCGGGAAGGCCCGAAAAGTGGACCTCCACCTTCTGCCCTCTCTTGATGATCGGGGCCACGTCGGCCGGAACCCAGACGAAGGCACGGAGGAAGTCGATCTGCTCGATCGTCACGATAGGCTGGGCCGTCGTCGTGGCGTTGGTTCCCTCCGAGAGAAGCTTTCCCGGATCGACGAACCGCTGGGTGATCATTCCATCGAAGGGGGCGGCGATCGTCTTATAAGCGATCAGCGCCTCCTCATGGCGCATTTCGGCGACGGACTTGAGATAGGAGGCCAATTTCTGCTGGACCCGTTCCTTGGAGATGAGGGCCGGATGATCGAGCCATACATGCTTGATCCTGTGATAGGTCAGGTCGGCGATCCGGACCCGGGCCACTGTCCGCTGATAGGTCTGGTAGAGTTCAGGGTCCTGGATATAGGCCAGGACCTGCCCCTTGTGGACATAATCCCCCTTGTCCACGTTCAGGAACTTGAGATATCCGGGAACGTGGGCATAGAGAATCGTCTTCCGGAAGGACTCGATGCCGGCGGGAACGGTCACCTTGTGGCGAAGGGTCCGCAACCGGATTTTAATGATCTGGACCGTCTCTTTAGGGATCTTCGGGGGCGTTGGGGGAAAGACCCAGTAGTAGGAGAAGACGAGCACAGGCCCGATGATCAATACGGCAAAGATCGTCAGAACAATGTTTCTGGCGAGGCGCGGGAGATGGATATCGAAAAGGTCGACCTCGTTGACCCATTCCGGACGGAAGGATTCGTGATCCTCGACCGGCGAATGACCGGAATCGGGTTCCTGATTGTGTGAAGAGGCGGATTCACTCATCGGCATCCCCTTTCAAACGCATTTTTCGCTATTCATTGACACCATTCCATTTTTCTCCCTAATATCAGCAGATGACGCAAAACATTCAACCCGATTCTTGCGCCGGGGGCCCATGGCCCTTTTTCCGGCCCGAAGGAGCCCGAACCCGATGATGACAGGTCCGATCAATACCCGTCCGGCCCATCTGCACGCCGGATTGTTTTTCCCCGACACCTCCCGGCCACTTCTCTCGATTTCCGGAGAGGACCGGATCAGCTACCTCCAGGGACTTCTAAGCCAGGATGTGGCCTCCCAGGAAGAAGGGACCATCAAATACGGATTTTTTCTCAATCCCAAAGCCCGCATCCTCTTCGACTCCTGGATCGCCGCCCGCCCGGGGGATTTTCTCCTCTCGCCGTCCGGGGCTTCTGAGGCGGACTTCGTGTCCCATCTCAAAAAATACTTGTTCTTCCGGACCCGGGCGACGATCACCTCCCTCACCGACTCTTACCGAAGCCTGACCCTGGTCGGCCTGGAAGCTCCTTCCCTGGCGATGCCTCTCTTCTCGGCCGAATCGGGAGGAGATGGGCTCAGGACCCTTTCCTCCGGAGGGCTGGCGTTTCTTCGGCCCCACAGATTCGCCTACGAACGGGATGCCGGCCCCTGGATCGACGTGTGGATTCCAAAGGATCAATTTGAAGAAGCCGCCGCAACCCTTGAGCGTCGCGTCCTTTCCGCCGGAGGGATGCGCCTCGACCCCCTCGGATTGGAGACATACCGCCTCGAACAGGGAATTCCGCTTCCCCCGACTGAATTGAACGAAGGGCATTTTCCGGCCGAGGCCGGCCTCGACTCCCTTGCGGTTTCCTACAACAAGGGCTGCTATGTGGGCCAGGAGCCTGTGACCCGGCTCAAGTTCCAAGGGCAGCTCTCGCGGAAGCTCGTGGGATTGAGGTCTCAGAAGGACGCACTTTCCGACCTTTCCTGTCCCCGCAACCTCTTTTCCACCGTCGATGGCGCCGACGCCGGAATCCTCACCAGTCTCGCCTTTTCCCAGGCCGCCGGGTGCTCTCTGGGCTTGGGCTACATCAAACGGAACCACTGGGATTCCGGAACCGTCCTCATCGACGGGGCGGGGCAGAAGTTCGACGTGTCGGACTTCCCCTTCTATTCGGCGGACTAGGTCTGCCGGCGTTCCCTCCCTTGTTAACCCGCCCTTTTGGCGGGGGGCTTCCTGTTATCTGGAGGCCCGAGAGGCCCTCCAGGCCCTCCATTGGTCTTCCCAAGTATGGAACATCACGAAGAAGATCGGAACCTGGACAAGGGTCAGGATGGTCATGACCATCAATCCCCCGATCACCGCGCGCGCCAGGGGCTCTTCCGCTCCGGATCCCACCCCCATCCCGATGGCGGTCGGGATCATCGCCAGGACCGTCCCGATCGCCGTCATCAGGATCGGGCGAAGACGGGTGCCCCCGGCCTCCACGACCGACCGATAGAGGGGGGCCCCCTGGCCCCGAAGGCGGATCGCGAACTCCACCAGAAGGACCGAGTTCGATACCCCGATCCCGATGTCCATGATCACCCCGATCAGGGACTCCACGTTGATCCCCGTGTTGGTGGCGTAGAGCATGGCAAAGACCCCGATCAATCCAAACGGCACCGACAGCATGATGATGAAGGGATCGAGAAAGGACTGGAACTGCGCCACAAGGGCAAGATAGACCAGGGCCAAGGCCAGGAGTACCGCGAGCCCCATCGATCCGAAGGAGCGATGCATCGACGCCAGCATTCCGGATTCCCGCCAGCTGTACCCCTCGGGAAATTGGTAATGGGCCATGAACTTGTCGATCTGGCTCCCGACGCCTCCTAAGGAGACGCCCGGATCATTCGTCACGTTGACAAAAACGTCCGCCACCCGCTCCACGTTGTAGTGGAAAATGGCCGGCGGAATCGTAATCCTCCGAATGTCGGCGATATCCCGGAGGTAAATGGGGGGATTCTTGGCGCCCGACTCGGAGTAGTCGGATTGTTTGAGCTGGCGCACCAGGATGTTCGACAGGGCGTCCATCGAATTGATCTTGTCCTCGGGATACTGGGCCGTGATGAAATAGGGGTTTCCGGTGGTCTGGTCCACCCAGAAGTTTTCCCCGATCGCCACATTGGTCACGAGGCTCGTGATGACGTTTCGCTCCACGTCGAGCTCGGTCACCCCCAGGAACTGGGCCTTGCTCCGGTCGACATTGATGAACAGCGAGGGGTAATGGATGTTCTGCTTGACCCGGACATCGGTGGTCCCGGGAATCTTGCGGATATGGTTGACGATGTCGTGCGCGATTTCGCCGAGCTTCCGGTACGAGGGTCCGAGGAGCTGGATATCGACCGGGGCTTCGCCCGAGCCCGCCAGAATCTGGGTGATGATGGACGAGGACTCGAAGTAGAACTCCACATTCGGAAAATGGGCGTTCAGATACGGCCTGAGCTCATGCTCAAACTCCCACATCGAGCGCTTTCGCTCATTCGACGGGACGAGCTGGACCAGGATGAGGGCCATGTGGCTCCACAGGTTGGTGGTGTACATGGCGTCCCATCCCGGCCGAACCCCCTCGTTGATCACGACATGGACGATGTCCTTCTGGGGGATGATCCGCCGGATCGCCGCGTCGACCTGGGCGCTGATTCCGTCGGTCTTTTCGATCCGGCTTCCGATGGGAAGGCGCATCTGGATGATGAAGGCCCCCGTGTCGTCGGGAGGGAAATACTCCGACCCGATGCGGGAAAACAGGAAAAACGATCCGATGAAGGCGAGAAGGATCATGAGGGAGACCGGACCCCGGTGGCGAAGCGCGATCTTTAGATAGTCCCGGTAGAGGTTCTTGAACCGGTTGAAGGATTCGTTGAATTTTTCGACCCCCCTCCGGAACAGGGAACGGCTCTGGCGGTATGCCGACTCGGACTTTAGGAACCAGGCGGACAGGACCGGCACCAGGGTCATGGAGACGAAGTAGGAGGCCATCATCGAATAGGCGACGGCGGCGGCCAAGGGGGTAAAGAGGTATTTCCCTTTTCCCAGAAGGAAGAGCACCGGCGAGAACACGATCATGGTGGCGATCGTCGAGGCCATGACCGGCATGGCCACTTCCCCCGCCCCGTCAAGAGCGGCCTGGGACGGCTCCTTCCCCATTTCAAGATGCCGGTTGGTGTTCTCGAGCACCACGATCGCGTCGTCCACCAGACGTCCAATGGCCAAGGCCAGGCCCCCCAGGGTCATGATGTTGATCGTCTGGCCGGTGGCGTTCAGCATGACGAACCCCACCAAAAGAGACAGGGGGATGGAGGTGGAGATGATCAGGGTCGACCGGATATTTCCCAAAAAGATCAGGATCATCAAGGCCGTCAGGATGATGCCGATGATCCCCTCCCGCTCGAGCGACGCCACCGAATCCCGGATGTAGACCGACTGGTCGAAGATCAGCGAGATGTCAAGACTCTTGGGAAGCCCGTAGAAGGTCTTGATCGCCGTCTGGGTCGCGTCGATCACCTTCACGGTGTTGGCCCCTTCCTGCTTTAAGATCGGGATGTAGACCGATTTTCTTCCGTCGACACGGACGGGGTTGGTCTGGATACGGTAGGAGTCCTTGGCCGTTCCAATGTCCTTGATGAAGACCGGCTGGCCGTTCTCGACCTTGACCGGCACATCCCCGATCGTCGGCACGGGCCCCAAAAGCGCATTGACGAAGACGTTGTAGCTCATATCCCCGATCTTGGCGAACCCCGCCGGCCAGATGATGTTTTGGCGATTCAAGGCGTTCACCACGTCCCAGATGGTGAGGCCGCGCGCCAGAAGGGCAGTGTTGTTCGTAAAGACCTGGATCTGGCGCGAGAGTCCTCCGAACACGGGCGGGGCCGCCACCCCCTGAATGGTTCCCATCTGCGACCGGACATTGAAGTATCCGATGTCGAACATCTGCATCTGGGTCAGTTCCTTCGAGGAGAGCACCAGGTCGGCGATCGGAATGGCCGAAACCCCGAAGGGGATGATGATGGGAGGAAAAATCCCCGGAGGAAGGTATTTCATGGACGAATACACGAGCGAGGTCACCATCGACACCCCGGCGGAGAGCGAATAGGTCGACCGGAAGCGGATCTGGATCATGCTGATGCCCACCAGGCTTTCCGACTTGATCGACCGGATATAGGGCGCCTGGAGGATGATGCGCTCCATCTGCTCGGTGATGTCCATTTCGGTGTTGTAGACGTTCATCCCCGGGAAGACGGTGAGAACCTCGACGATCGGAAGGGGAATCCGCGGAAGGATGGAGACGTTCATGGAAGAGAGGCTCTCCGAGCCCAAAAGCACGATGGCCAGCGCCATGGCGATGATCGAATAAGGGCTCTTGAGGGACATCTTGACTAAAAACATGACCGCGCTCCCTTAATTCCATTGACGGTTCGGCGATAAACGGAACTCTGTTCTCAGAATATGGTCTTGTGGAGCTTCACAAGGACAGTTTCGGATCCATTGAGACCTTGAAGTATTTCTGTATAGTCTCCGTTTCGAATCCCGACCAGGACGGGACTCTTGATGACCTTCCCATCCCGGAGAATCTTGATGAAATTCCCGTGCCGCTCCTCCACCACCGCCATGTGATGGACCGACAGGACGTGGGGATAGACATGAAGGCGGATCCGAGTGTCGACGAACATCCCCGGCTGAAGGAGATGCTTCGGGTTCTCAATATCGATCTCGGTTCGCATTGTCCGGGTCTCGGGATTAAGACGAAAGGCGAAGCGCGTCACATGGGCCTTGAAGACTTGCCCAGGAAGGCCCTGGACGCGAAGCTCGACGGAAAGACCCCGCTTCACGTACCGGACGTAGCGGTCCGGAACTCCCACATAGAGCCGCATTTCATCGGCATCCTCGATCTTGACGATGGGAAGGGCGAAGGAGGTTCCACCCGTCCCGCTGGAGACGAGATTCCAGGGATCGACGTAGCGATGGGTGATGACTCCCGAAAAGGGGGCGACGATCGTTTTGTACCGGACAAGAGACCGATAATAACGGGCCTGGGCTTCCCGCTCCTTCCAGATGGCTTCCGCCATCTGGACCCGTTGCAGGGAGATGACCCGATGGTCCCCTTCCCAGACGCGATATTTCCGGAGAAAGGTGATGTGGGCGATGGCCGCCATCGCCAGGGCGCGCTGCCAGCTCTGGTAGAGCTCGGGATCGTAGATATACCCCAGAACCTGCCCTCTCTTGACCCAGTCTCCCTTGTCGACGTTTAAGAATTTGAGATACCCGGGAACATGGCCATAGACCACCACTTTTCGAAAGCCGTGAATCACTCCCGGAATGGAGGTCCAGAGTTCGAAATGGCGATATTTGACATGGCCGATCCGGAATCGTTTCGGATTAAAGGGAAGAGACGCATTTTCTGAAGGTGTGTCGGAGACCTTGGGGGATTTAAGCTGGAAACCGAAAAAAATTCCCGCCACGAACAAGACAACGGAAATAAAAATGAGAAGAATATTGTTCCTGGAAAGATTTAGTTTCACCGCCAACTTTCGAATGCTTTCATAGTCTATGAAATGTTTCATGCACCATGAAAGCTTTCATAATCTATGAAAAATGATGACTGTTTTGAAACCGGTCCCGCCGGATTCCCCTTTGGGTTACTCCTTATGGCCGCTCCTCAGAGAATTCTTTGACTCCAAAAGACATAAGGAAACCATCGCACATTTAATGTTTTAGACATCTCAATATTTTCTCATGGGGATAATAAGGCACTCACAAAACCTAGGGAAGCTTGGAGGAGGAATATAGCATACCCTCCCCCCGATGTCCAGACCAGAAGGGGAATAAATCGGGAAGTTTCAATATTTTAATCGGAACCCGCACCTATTTGGAACCCGGGGAAGGGTGTCCACTCATTTTGGGAGGTTCGGGAGGGGGTCCAGGGAGAGAGGAGGCTGGGGCCACTTCATACGGAATGACCCTCAGGCCCCAGGCCCCCTCTCCGATGGACCTTCGAAAGCGGGGCAGAATCGATGTCATGAAATTCTCAACATGAGGAAGATCGAATGGCCCTGATTTCATGGACCGGAAGTCCTTCGCATCAAGAAATTTCTGTCCACCAAGGGCAAGAATCCAGAGAAAGCGGATCTCCCTCTTCCCCTTGCGCGGGCGAGCGGCAACTAGGTGCACCCCGGGCGCCTCATCCGGCGGAAAAACGAATGGAAATCCCGCCGGATGAGGAGTTCCGTTTCCTCCGGGGAGGGTTCCCGGGAAAAGGAGAACGGCCTGTCCATTCTCCCCCACATCAAAGAGATAGACCTTCGCCGGATGCTTCAGAGTAAACCGAAACTGGATGGATTCCCTGTCCTGGTAAACCCCCCATTTTCCGGTTCCCCAGGACAGCACCTCGAATCGGTTCTCGAGGGGGTCGATGTCGATCGTGCCCATCAGAAGGACGCGGCATCGAACGATCCCATCGGTTTTGGCGCACGGCTCCTCGATCCTTTGGTACGTGAGTCGAATTCCCAGAACCCTCCGGACTTCCCGGGCGATCCTGGCTTCACTCTCCTTAAGCCCCGCAAGTCGGTCGGTTCGATCAAAGAGTCCAGACTGGAATCGTTCTACCCCGCTGCACCGATAGATTCCCGCGACGGCTCTTCGCTCCGCCAAGGAATAGATCTTCCCCAATGGAGCGATCTCCTTCATTTCCGCCTTATTTTCCACCATAAATTCGATCCGCTTCCCGGGCCCGCTCTCCGAAACACGCCTACAGGTCGATATGAGCGTAGAGGACGATGACCTCGCAGGATTTGGAGGGGGCTCTGGGGCCCCCTTCGGAATCTCGGGAGGGGACGCGGGCGGAGGGGGCGGAAGAGGCGCTGCTTTCGGAGGGGTCACGACCGGAGGAGGGGAGGTTGCGCACCCCGAAAGAAGTAATCCGGCCATGATCACCCGCGCAAGAATCTTCCCGCCAAGCACGATCACTTCCCCGCCCTTCGGAGGAGAGCAAACCCTTCTCTCCGGAGGTTCGATTTGACCGCGGAAGGAAGGGTTGCTCCAGAAACGTTTTCTTTCGGTTGGACTTTCCGAAATATTTGTGTATCCTTATTTATGTGAGAATAAAATTGGATTTTTTTGGATCAAAAAAATAACCTTTAACATTAAAACCTTAAACAAATATTTTTCAGGAAACATTCAAAAAGATCATTTTTTTTTATCAACAATTCGTCAAAAAGGAGATCCTGATGGAACCCGGCAAGACCACCTCGACCCTCGAACGATTCCGGGCTTTTATTCTGGAAGTCGAACAGATCCGACCCTCGATGACCCACCTCGACCGCTTCAAGGCTCTCCAGGTGGAAATGGAAAGGTTTCGCTCCTTCATGAGCGAAGTGGAGAAATTCAAACTCCTCCTGGCAGAGATGGACCGGTTCAGGACCCTGTTCATCTCCGAACAAGACCGGATGAAAAGTCTCATGGCCGAGATGGAACGGTTCAAGACCTTCATGGAGGAGATCGAAAAGATCCGGCCCTTCATGGTCGACCTTGAGGAATTTCGGGATTCCCTGGTGGAACTTGAACGCTTCAAGGCCTTCATGGCGGCCGAAAAAGGCTAGGGGGATCCCTTCTTTCGGAACGCGTTCCCTCACCCCTTAGGGAAGGGGAAGGAATACTGAACAATCAAGATCCGGGAAAAGGTTGTCCCTGCCTCGTATCTCCGAGAATACGTCTTCCCGGTACCGTCCAGGATACAACATGGCCCGAAGGGTCCAGAATTGGTAGAGATGTCCTTTGAGACGTTCCACGGCATACTCGACCAGGGTCTTGGTCGTCATAATGAAGGGCCAGTCCGAACTTTGGGCAAGGAGAAGTTCTCTTCCCATCTGGTTTAGAATCTCCCGCTCCCTCCCTTGGGACAGGCCGCGTTGCTCCAAAAGACGGGCCATTTCTCTGGCCGCTTCGAACAAGGGCGGATAGATCCAATCGTTGGTCCCGTTCATCCAGAAATCGTAGTAACCGTTTTCACCCCAGGAAGAGGGTTCAGGGGCTCCCGCCGAGGCGGGGATTCCCGCCTGGACAAGTTCGACGGGGGTATGGACCTCGATCGTCTCCTGCCAGGCGACCTCCCGGAACACCGCTTCCAGAAAATCCACTCCTTCAAACCACCAGTGCCCGAAAAGTTCGGCATCGTATGGGCAAACGACCGTCGGGGCGACTCCAAGAACCCCGGAAAGATGGCGGACATGCGCCTTCCGCTTCTCAACAAAATCCCGGGCGTGAGTCCGAACCTGCTCCGAGGCCCATGCCGGATTGTAGACCTCTTTTTGATCGGTGGAACCGGTGATCCGGTAGTATTTGAATCCCGTCATTCCCCGGGGGCCATCGGTATGAAGATAGGGACGGACATAGTCGTAGTCCAAATCGTACCCGATATCCCGATAGAAATCCCGGTAGAGGAAATCTCCCGGATATCCTTCCTTCGAACTCCAGACCTCACGGGACGACTCGGGATCGCGCCCAAAGGCATAGACTCCGGAGGGGGTGACGAGAGGCGCGTAGACACCCGCGGGAGGCCTTGGGTCGGCATAGAGAAGCCCATGGGCCTCCAGGAAGAAGAACCGAAGTTTTTCTTTCTTGAGAATCCTGTCAAGCCCGTCGTAATAGGCGCATTCCGGCAGCCAGATCCCTTGGGGAGGCCGCCCGAAAACGCGCCGGAATGTCGATACGCCCACGCGGACCTGGGCTTCTGGGGATCCAGCGACCTCCTTGAGAAACGGCAAATACCCATGGGTTGCCCCGCAGGTGATTCCTTCAAGGGAACCCTCCTCCATGTGCCGGCGGAAGGCCCCCAGAAGGTTCCGCCCAAGGTCCTGGTGGTAGAGCTGATCGAGAGCGGCGAGCCGATTCCGGTAAAAATGGGCCACGCCTTCAAATTCGGTTCCCCTTGTCCGGGCCACCTCCCGCTCCGAAAGCTCCCGGAGAAGCGCGAATCTCTTTTCAAAGCGTCCCATCAGGAGGGGATCTTCCATCATCGACACCAGCGTCGGGGAAAAGGTCATGGTGATCCTGAAGGTGACCCTGTCCTTAGTCAGACGTTCGAACATGGCCAGCAAGGGAAGGTAGGTCTCGATCAGCCCCTCGAAAAACCAGTTCTCCTCAAGGAAGATCTCGTGCTCGGGATGCCGGACGTAGGGAAGATGGGCGTGGAGAACAAAGACGAGATTTCCATGAATATCGGCCATGTCGCGTCCTCTCTTATGGCTTGGCCCAACCTTCGGCCGGTCATTGTCTTCCGCCTCCCCGGAACCCCTCTTGCCAGAGGGTTCGGGTCGTCCGTCACGACCCATGGCCGCCAGAAGGCCTGCGAGGAAGATAAAATTCCGGGCCCGGGAAGGCTCTCATTGAAAAAAATCCTGGTCATGCCGAAGGCGGCGGGACGTTAGTCCTAGAAAACCTTCCTGAGGACCCCCGATGTTCCGGAAAGTCCAAGTTTTTTAAAAAGGACCACGAACTTCCGTTCGAGGTCCTCCATGATCGGATCCGATATGGCGTCCGGCAAAGAGGAGAGCTGCTTCTTGAAGGGCCCGTAGGTGCGTTTGCGGTTCTTGTAGAAAAACTGTTCCTCGGTTTCCCCCGCCTTCCGCTCTCCCGCAAATTCTTTCGTCATGAAGGCCTCCATCTCCTTCTTGAGAGAGGCAGGAAACTTCGGGTGATCGAAGAGGGCGTTCTGGAACCCGGTCGCCAAATGGATCTCCAGGGTTTTCACCTTTGGAAAGTGGTCAAAAAGGTCTTCCGGAAGGGTCGATGCGCCATGCTGGACCGCTCCTCCCATCCGATATTTGGTCCGCGCCAGCTCCCCCAGGGCCTCCAGAGTGGAAAAATCAAGCTTCACCGGGGCCACGGTCCCATCCGGAAGCGGGACGCCGCCATGGGAGGTTCCGGTCTGGACGCTGATTTTGCTGATGGGCACATCCTTCGGGTCGAGCCGGGAAAGTTCCTGCGTGTACACCTCCATGAAGGCATCGAGTTCGGCAGGGGAAGAATTCTCTTTGCCCACTTCACCGATCTCCCCTCCCACGGAGATCGGAAATCGGGACCCGTCGGGGGTGATCTGGCGGATGAAGTGGGTCAGAAGGGCGGTCATTTTGCCGTTTTCGCGCTGCTGATCCCGAAGGTCCGGAGGATCAAGGGTGACCAGGGTCGAGGCATCGATGTCGATGTTGCGGTATCCGGCATCGATCGATTCCTGGATCAATTTTTTTAGACCCTCGATTTCTGAGGCCTGGTCTTTGGCATAATTTTTCGCGTTGAACTGATAGTGATCGCCCTGAATAAAGAGGGGGCCCTGATGGCCCTCGGCCAGGGCGCCCGCCATGACAAGTCCCGCATACTCCATCGGTCGCTGGAAGGTGTATCCGATTTCGCTTTTGGCGAGTTCAAAGATCACCGGTCCTCCGTCGATGGATTTCAACGCCCTTAACACGTGTCTGACGGTCCTGTATGTCAGTCCCCGGATATTGATGGCCGGAACGGTGAATCCCCCCGCCTCCTTTCGGCCGATAACCCGGTAGAGAGGTTCAATGGAGGCCGATGCCGCTTCCGACTTCGAAAATGCCGACCGGATCACGCGAAAAGCCTGACCTCTGATACCGGCATCCGGATGGAACAAGAGGTCTTCGACCACGTTATCCAGGTATTCCTTGCGAAGCCGGGCAAGGTCCGTCACCTCAGGGTTGCCACCGGGAAATTCGGCCACATACCGGTATTTCTTCTGCCAATCGTTGAAAGTCTCCTGGGACATTCCCCCCTCCTTCAAAATATTGTTGAACGTTTGTGGCCTCGACGGCGTGCGCTTGCCCTTCAGGGAAGGGTGATTTCCCGCAGGAATTGGGCCGCTTCCTCCGGGGGAGTCGGATTGATATAGAACCCGGTCCCCCATTCGAACCCGGCCACCTGAGTGAGCGTCGGCATGATCTCAAAATGCCAATGATAATAGTCTTCCGTTCCCTTTTCCTGAAGCGGGGCGGTGTGGAGAATAAAGTTGTAGGGCGGATTCATCAGGGCCTTGTTGAGACGCCGCAACACATCGAGGAAGATCTTCGACATCGCTTCGTATTGGGATTTCTGCCCCTGCTGGAATGAGGAAGCATGCCGCTTCGGGAGGATCCAGACCTCGAAAGGAAACCGGGAGGCAAAAGGGGTGATCGCCACAAACTCCTGATTTTCCGCAACCAGGCGGGCCCCGTCCATCACCTCCTGGCGGATGATGTCGCAAAAGATGCACCGTTCCTTTTCTTCATAATGGGTCTTGGAACCGACCATTTCCTCGATGACGACGGTCGGAATGACGGGAAGGGCGATGAGCTGGCTATGACTGTGCTCGAGGGAGGCTCCCGCAGGTTCCCCATAATTCTTGAAGATCATGATATACCGAAACCGGGAATCTTTCTTGAGGTCGAGAATCCGGTCACGGTAGGCCCAGAGAACGTCCTCGAACTCCTTTTCCGAAAAATTCGCCAGAGTCTTCCGGTGTTCCGGAGTTTCGATCACCACCTCGTGGGCCCCGATTCCATTCATCTTGTCATAGAGACCGACCCCTTCGCGGTCAAGGCTCCCTTCCACCATAAGAGCCGGGAACTTGTTGGGAACGACCCGCAGGGTCCATCCTGTGGCGTTGGGAAGGCTGCCGTGCACCCGGTAAGCCAGAACCTCGGGAGGAGTTTTGTCCTCCTGTCCGGCACACAGCGGACAGACCTGGTACCGGTATTCGTTCTTGAAGGTCTTGTAGTCCACAGGACGTCGGCTTCGCGAGGTGGAGATGATCACCCACCGGCCGACGATGGGGTCCTTTCTAAGGTCAGGCATGCGAGGGGCTCCTTGATTCATGTCCCTGAAAGATCGTGATCGACGCTTCTCCCCCGAAGATACGGGAAAGAGGAATTGCGTGGATAAACATTGTTCCCTGGAACGTCTGCCTCAGACCGGATTCAGACAGGGAAACCGTGTCGATGGGGGCGTGAATCAGACGGATAATTCCGGACAAAGCCGCGTAAAACGCCGTCTTCGACCAGGAATCTTCGCCACGGTACCAGGCCACTTCTCCATGCTCCCAAGAGTCATCCCAAAAGAACGGTCCATCCCGCCGGTCCACAGTAATCGTCCGTCCCGCATCATGGCCGGCGAGAAGGGTCATGGGAATCTCCACATAGAGAGCCCGGTTCTTCCACGCATCGGGGAGATCTTTCTGCCCCGGCGCCGAAAGGCTCCAGACAATGGAAAACTGATTGGAAGAGAAACGGTACCTCTTGGAAAGAAGAAAGGAACTCCCTTCGAGAGTTCCGGCAGTCTCCAGCAAAAGCTCCTCGATGGACTTCCCCGCGACCTGGTAGGGACACTGTCCCAAGTCGGGAGAGAGGGCCGATCCGTCGAGCAAGCCTTTGGGCGGGGCGTCCAGGGGGGCGATTCCTTCCGCGAAGGCCCGGCGGGGACGGCGATCATACACGATGCCGTTCAGCGCTTGACCGTTGTCGGAAACCGGGCGGTCATGGATCGACGCGATTCCCTGCCCTCCCGGAGCACCTTCGCCCGAAGATCCCCGGCTTTCCCTGTAGCGGAGATGGTAGGCTTCCTCCTGCCGGGTCAGCGTGTTGGTCAAATGGAATCCCGTAATTCGGTTGTCCCATTCGAGGACGCTCCCTCCATGGTGCGGGGTGATCCAGAGATTGTATCCCCTCTGACGGACAAAGTATTCCTCCGCTCCATCCGCATCGAAATCTCCTTCGATCATTGTGGGAACCGGGAGTTTCCCCCCGGCTTCAAGGGCTTTTTCGGAGAGGAGGAGGTTGGCGTACGCCTCATGGCGAAGATTCGAAAGATACACTCCGCCAAACAAGCCGTGCCAATAGACATCGTTGCCCTGGGCCCGGAGATAGGGAATGATCACATCGTCCGGAGGTTCCGCGGAGCCGAAGGCCTCTTCGATAAAGCGTCCTGTCAGGAGCATCCGGTGATATAGACGATGGACCTCCGGGTACTTGATCAGGAAATTTTCGAAGATTCCCCCTCGAAAAATGGTCCTGAGGACCGGATCCGCCCCTTCCTTTTCCCATTTTAGGGTCCATTCGTGGAACACGTGGCTGATCTGGGCCGGCAGAGCCCATTCCATCATTTCGGTATAAGAGGCGTTGGGGAGGACGGCGATCCCCGTCGGCTTCCGTTCCGCCACCACTTCTCCCATCGACGCGACACGCAGCCACCCCGACTGGGCCTCGAGCACCCCGAAAAGGTGTTCGAGATACTTCTCCTCCCACACCCAGTGGAAGGTCTCCGGCCAGATTCCAAACTTCTCTCCGTCATCGGCGTACGTAAGGACCCGTCCCCCTTTTGCCCGCCGGTCGAGGAAGGACAGGACCTGGTCCACCGGGCGGAAGGGAATCAGGTAACGGAGGTCCCGGGAGATGGGAAATATCCGAAGAGGGGCCCCTTCCCATGCCACGGTGTAATAGCCATGAAGGTTCTCGTCGTTGAAGCCGGCAAGGTGGAAATGGTGATCATCGAGAGGGGCATAGGTCAATCCCAGTGGAAAAAGCTTTGCCGGCAGATCCGTTTCCCAGACCCGTTCTGCCAGCCAAAATCCTCCCCATCCCGCCCCATACGGTCCCGGAGATGCCGGCGCATCAACTCCACCTGCCGCTGTTGATCAGTGGAACGAAGCCAGCAAAAAATCGGCTCGTAAAATCCTCCTCCGATGACTTCCACCTGGCCCCGATCCACCATCTTCCGGAGAAGATCGAGGAAGCCTGGTTCATGGGATTCGATCCATTCGAGCAGCGGACCGGAGTAGTGAAGGGATGCGTGAATCGCTTCATGGTGCCACAGGAGATCCAGAGTCGGACGGTAGCAACGTTCGAACGCCTCCCGGAACACATGGGAAAAATTCCCGAACGGCTGATGATTGTGCAGGACAAGAACCATCGTCGCCCGTTGGTCCTCCTCCCGATGGGGCCGATCATATTCCATCTAAAGCCTCCAGATTGATTTGACAAACTGTTCATCGGGAATCTTCATGGAGAGGGTATGCCCCCGGGGACACTGATCGACCATCGTGTCACCTTCGAACAGTTCAAAGATCGCCCCGATCCATTCACCGGGCTCGATGGTGAGAATCCGGTAGGGAATGGCGATCTCCCCTATCTTCCGGAATCCCCACATTGCCGTCTTCCTCCCGCCCGCTCCCTCGCTTCCTCCGATCATGGGGATGTCCACGATCCCGGGAATGAGGGGACATCGAAACATTGTCTCCTGGTGATCCAGGAACCGGATATCGAGCCGGACATCGGTTCGTTCCTCCACCCGAAAGTTTTCGTCGAAATCCACCCGGATATAAAGCGATTCCTCGTCGAACCCGTAATAGACCGAGGAGAGGGGAGAATCCCTGAGGTACATGGAGCCTTGGAGTTTGTGATTGTCGAAATATCCGGACCCGGCCCATTCGAAGTAATGGGTGATCTCCCCATCGATTATCGGATGGGTGAAGTCCACCGGAAGAGAGATCCCTGTTCTCGTCCAAATTTCCTGAACGGGTTCGTTCAGGGTAATCGGAGGGGAAAGGCCGAGGATCCGGTAGACGTTCTGCTGATGGACCCGGAAAAGCCGGTCGAACTCCCCCGACTGAAGACTCTTGAAGTCGTCTCCGTACCACCAGAACCAATCTGAGCCTTCGGCGGCAAAAAGCTCCCGGCGCGCGCGTTCGACCGTCTCCGGCGGAATCGCCGGTCCGTGTTCCTTGAGGGCCTGGTCAAAGGCCTGACGCGTCTCCCGAAGAAAGGTCCACCCCTTGTTGTCCTCGGGATGCCCGATCCAGATGCGGAAGTCATGGTTGATCCAGGACCCGGTCGCCAGGCGGTCGATGGGCCGGGCAGGCGTAGCTGCCAGCGCCCCCGATACCGTTTCCGTCTTGAGGAAAGAATGCACGGAAAGGTGCTCGAACAAGGTTTTCAGAAAATGGTACCCTCCATCGGAATAGGCCTCCCAAGGATTTTCTCCATCGAGGATGATGGAGATCGTCGCGGTGCGGCCGGCTGCATCCTCGCGGCGGGCGATTTGTTCCATTTGGCCAAGAAGATCGGCGGAGGCCTCCATCCCGTTGTAGCGCGCATAGGAGAACCCGATCCGATCTGACAGGCTGCGGTCGCGGAACACCATGCGCACCTTTGCCTCTTCGATCGAGACTTCATAGGGTTCATAGAGGCTTCCGCCCTGGATGTTGGCCATTTCCCGGGATATAAAAAGAATATCCTCGTCCGACGCCATCCAGGTAAGCCCTTGCTGAGAGGCGATCTTGACCACCTCGGGGGAGACCGATCCTTCCGAGGGCCACATCCCCTTTGGTCGGATCCCGAACACCTCCTCATGACGCCTAAGGGCGCTTTCAACCTGCAGCGCCGCATCCTCCGGCCAGGAGAATTCTTCCGGAAGGGAGAGGTTTGGGTGGGCTCGCCTGGCGGTTTGGGACGAGATCAGAAGGGGAAGGATCGGATGAAAATAGGGGGAGGTCGATATCTCGATCCGGCCTTCTCCCGCAAGGGAACGGTAGAGCGGCACCAACTCCTTCAGGATGAGCCGCTGGAGATCGAAGAGCGCCTTCTTGTCCCCCTCGGTAAAGTTGCTCCCCTGCCCGATCCATTGTTCAACCTCCGGATGGCGGGCCCGGGCCGCGTAGCCGAACCACGTAAGGTTGAACCACATCTGGAGGTCGAGGAAGTCCTGGGCATTCATCTGGGAAACAATCCGACCGTACTCTTCGTCGGTCGACGGTTGCCGGGAATGGATTTTCTGCCACAGGAAAAGATATCGCGGATAGGGTTTGATCATGGTTTCATAGACGCAGGAAAAAAAGTTCCTTGCCATGAAGATCTTGTCGCCAGTGTCGAGTTCCGTGGACGGCTTCAGAGAAAGTTCCTGGTAGGTGTCCACCACCTTGCCTTCGGACAGGGCCAGAATCTGATCAAGGAGGACGGGGACGATATTCACCGTCTGACGCATTTTGGGAAACAGCCCCGCCATGTGGGGGATATCGTAATACCCCCGGATTCCGTGCAGGCGGACCCAGGGAAGAACCATCTCGTTGGTCAGGGGATCGAGATAGGACGGTTGATGCATATGCCAAACAAATAGAACATTTGCGTTCACCAGAATTTCCTCTTTAAAATTACGTCAGCTCCGGTTCTCCCGGCTCCAGCGGTCGATGCCGTCCTGCGTCACCACCACGATTCCCCCGGAAGACACAAAAAAATGCTTCTTGTTCTCTTCCAGATCGAACCCGATCCGGAAGTCGGGGGGAATGCGGACGTCCTTTTCGACGATGCACCGGTTCAAGCGTGCGTACCGCCCGATATCCACACCATTGAAGATGATCGATTCCGACACGTGGGAGTAACTGTTCACCCGAACCCCATGGGAGAGGATCGACCGGTCGATATGGCCGCCAGAAATAATGCTTCCTCCACAGACGATCGAATCGGTGGCCACCCCCACACGCTTGTTCTTCTCGTCGGCGAAAACAAATTTCGCCGGGGGAACCTGGGGACGGTAAGTCCGGATCGTCCAGTAAGAATTGTACAGGTTGAAAGACGGGGTCACCGACACCAAGTCCATGTTGGCCTTCCAGTAGGCATCGATGTTTCCGATGTCCCGCCAGTAGCCCTTTTCGGCTTCCTCCATTCCAGGGATCGTGTTCTGGCTGAAATCGTATACTGCGGCTCGCCCATCCGAGGCCAGGAGAGGGAGGATATTGTGGCCAAAATCGTGCTTGGAGGAGGACATCTCCGAGTCTTCCCGGAGAACCTCGATGAGATCCTTGGTCCGGAAGATATAGTTTCCCATGGAAGCAAGGGCGGTGGTCCCTCCCAAAACGGTCGGTTCGGGATGGGACGGCTTTTCGACAAAGTCACGGATTTGTACACCTTCGGTCCGGATGACCCCGAATTCCCGGGCCTCCGAAAGCGGGACCGGAATCGCCGCCACCGTGACAGCCGCTCCCTGGTCCACATGAAAATCCAGCATCTGGCGGATGTTCATCTTGAAAATATGATCTCCCCCGAAAATGAGGACGTGGTCCGGCCGTTCATCAAGGATCAGATTCATGTTCTGGAACACCGCGTCCGCCGTTCCCTGGAACCAGTGAGGTCCGGTCCTCATCTGGGCCGGGACAGGATCGATGTATTGGTCGAGAATGGGAGAAAGACGCCATCCCCGGGTAAGATGCGTATTGAGCGAATGGGACTTATACTGCGTCAGGACCTTGATCTTGGTGAATCCGGAATTGACAAAATTGGACAGGACGAAATCGATGATCCGGTAGGCCCCCCCAAATGGAACGGCCGATTTGACCCGATCGGCGGTCAGGGGAAAAAGCCGTTTTCCTTCCCCTCCGGCCAGGATGATGGCCAAAATATTCTCCCTGTCCCGTTGATCCATTGGCAGCCTCCATGAGGGGTTCAGGAATTACCGAGGAAGGTCCGGTTCAGAAGGCGCAGAATTTCATTCCGAGCGGGAGAGAGGGAAAAAAGGCCCCAGAAAAATAGCAAGAGGGAAGAGAAAAGGTAGGCCACCCATTTTTCCCTTCGCTCCTGGCGAAGGAGGAGTCTGATGGAGTAAACCGCTCCAAACCCGCCCACAAACAGAAAGATCCAATCATAGAACATGCGGCCCCGCCTCCCCTTCGTGTCAATCCTACCAGAATCCCCGGAAAAGACCAATTTTCCGCATCAATCCAAGAGTGGGAGCGCATTTGAAAGAGGGAAAGAAGGAGACGACAAGGAGGTAAAAGGCGGGAGGCCCCTAGATATGGAAGGGACCGCCTCCGTCTTCTTCTGTAAGCTGGCCCGGGTGTTGCCCGGAGCGGCGACGGGCGACGATGGAAAGCCGCACGGTTTCGCGTTTGAGGTCGAGAAGGTAGGTCTGTCGTTCGCTTTCGGTAATCGGCTGTTTCAAGGCTTCTTCAGCATTGTGGCGAGCCTTTCTGGCCATCTGCTCGTCGATTTCATCTTCCCGCTCGACGGTATTGGCGAGGATGACCACCGATTTTGGAAGAACTTCGGCCACGCCCCCGCTCACGTAATACGCATAAAGGGAGTCCCCCTTGCGAACCACGAGTTCTCCCGGATCAAGCAAGGTGATGAAGGGGGTATGGCCAGGCAGGACCCCGAACTCGCCATCCACCCCATTGGCCTTGATGAAGTCCACTTCTTCGGAAATGAGTTCCCGTTCCTGTGTGACCAGGGAAAGAATGAACCCCATGTTCTAGGCCTTTCCTTTCATCTTTTCAGCCTTTTCAAGGGCTTCCTCGATCGTTCCCACCATGTAGAAGGCCTGTTCCGGAAGATGGTCGTACTTTCCTTCCACGATTCCCTTGAATCCCTTCACCGTATCCTCGCGTGAGACGTATTTTCCGGGGGCGCCGGTAAACACTTCCGCCACGAAGAACGGCTGAGAGAGAAATCGCTGGATCTTCCTGGCCCGGGCAACGATTTGCTTGTCGTCCTCGGAAAGTTCGTCCATTCCGAGAATGGCGATGATATCCTGGAGATCCTTGTATTTCTGGAGAATCTTCTGCACGGCCCGGGCGACATTGTAATGCTCTTCCCCGATGACCATGGGATCAAGAATCCGGGAGGTCGAATCCAGCGGGTCGACCGCCGGATAAATCCCGAGCTCTGCGATCTGCCGGGAGAGAACGACCGTGGCGTCCAGGTGGGTAAAGGTTGTGGCCGGGGCCGGATCCGTCAAATCGTCGGCCGGGACATAGACGGCCTGAACCGAGGTGATCGACCCTTTCTTTGTCGAGGTGATCCGCTCTTGAAGCTGACCCATCTCCACGGCCAACGTCGGCTGGTATCCCACAGCCGAGGGCATACGTCCAAGAAGGGCCGACACTTCGGCTCCCGCCAGGGTGAAACGGAAGATGTTGTCCACGAAGAAAAGGACATCCCGGTTTTCCTCGTCCCGGAAGAACTCCGCCTGCGCCAGGCCCGTGAGGGCGACCCGGAGACGGACCCCGGGGGGCTCGTTCATCTGGCCATAGACAAGGCTCGTCTTGTCGATCACCTTCGATTCATTCATTTCGTTCCAAAGGTCGTTTCCTTCGCGGGTCCGTTCCCCCACCCCGGCGAACACCGAGAATCCCCCGTGTTCCATTGCGATATTTCGGATGAGCTCCATGATGATGACGGTCTTTCCCACCCCGGCCCCTCCGAAAAGCCCGGTCTTTCCCCCCTTGGCGAAGGGTGCGATGAGATCGACCACCTTGATGCCGGTTTCGAAGACCTCGGTCGCCGAGGCGAGATCTTCGAAAGACGGCGGATCCACGTGGATCGGCCTCATATGCTCCGAGGGAATCGGGCCCCCATCATCGATCGGCGTCCCGAGGACATCCATCATGCGGCCCAGGACCTTTTGTCCCACCGGAACCATAATGGGCTTTCCGGTGCTGGTGACCTTGCTTCCCCGAACGAGACCGTCGGTTGAGCCCATGGCGATGGTCCTGACGGTACTTTCCCCCAGTTGCTGCTGGGTTTCAAGGACCAGACCCGATCCTTCGACCACGAGGGCCACGTAAGTTCCGGGAAGCTCTCCTTCAAACTGTACGTCGACAACCGGTCCGATGACCTGAATTATTTCACCCGTCTGCATTCGCGAAAACTCCTCTATTGTCCGTGTCCACTCCGACGCATCCGCGCCGGATCATTATTTTTCCGAGCGGGGAGATCCCTCCCCCAAACCTCTCGGGTGCTGGGACTATCCTTGCTGAACCGCATCGGCCCCGGAAGCGATCTCCGAGATTTCCCGCGTGATTGCCGCCTGCCGAAGCTTGTTGTAAACCAGTGTCATCTGGTAGATCACTTCCTTCGCGTTGGATGTCGCGTTCCGCATTGCCATCATCCGGGCGCTGTATTCGCTCGCAAAATTTTCCATCACCCGCTGAAAGACGATCGATTCGAAATACCTCGGAACAAGAACCTCCAGGATGTCCTTTGTATCCGGCTCATAGAGATACTCCCCTAAAAAGGGGGAGGCGGCATTGGTTTTTCCGTCCCCCAAGTCGGAGCCGATCGGCAGGAGCTTTTGCATCTTCGGCTTCTGGGACAAGGTAGATTCGAAGTGGGTGTAAAAAATCCAGACTTCGTCCCAGCGCTCCTTCTGGAATTCCTCGATCGCCACCTGGGTTGCCGGCAGAATCTCCTCGATCTCTCCCCGGTCCTTGATCCCGGAGATGGACCCAATCCCCTTGAGCCCGCTCCTGCGAAGGAAGTCCTGCCCTTTCTTCCCGATGACGACAAATTCGAACCGAACTCCTGGACGATCGGCCATGAACCGGAAAACCTGCCGAAAAACATTGAAATTGATCGGTCCGCACAACCCACGGTCGGTGGACACCAGGATGATTCCGATGGTAGTGACGGGCCGGGTCTTGAAAAAAATATTTGGGATGTTCGATTCGATCGCCGAAAGGCGCTTCATCAGCTCAAGGATTTTTTCCGCATAAGGCCGTGTATCGCGCACCCGCATCTGGGCTTTTCGCATTTTTGCCGAGGCCACCATTTCCATGGCTTTTGTGATCTGGCGTGTATTCTTGACCGATTTGATTCGGCCGCGAATCGACCGGAGGGAGGGCATGGGTCTAACCCTTGAAGGCGGTGACGAATTCTGTCAATGCCGCCTTGAGGGTTGCGATGGTCGCGTCGGAAAGGCTCTTTTCCTGCCGGATCGTCTGGAGAAGATTCGCCTGACGACTGTCCAGATAAAGATAGAACTCTTTTTCGAAGATTCCGATCCGGTCAGGCTTGATCCCGTCCAGAAATCCGTTGGTGGCGGCGAAGATGATCCCAATTTGCTTTTCCACCGGGATGGGGTTGTAATGGCCCTGCTTTAAAATTTCGGTGAGGCGGAGACCCCGCTCGATCTGATCCCGGGTGGTCTTGTCGAGATCGGAGGCGAATTGGGCGAAAGCCGCCAGCTCTCTGAATTGGGCCATCTCAAGCCGCATCTTTCCGGCAACTTGCTTCATGGCCTTGATCTGAGCCGCACCTCCAACGCGGGACACGGAAATTCCCGGATTGATGGCGGGCCGGATGCCGGAATAGAACAGGTCGGTCTCAAGATAGATTTGCCCGTCGGTAATGGAAATCACGTTCGTCGGCACGAATGCGGACACATCGCCGGCTTGGGTTTCAATGATGGGAAGGGCTGTCAGAGATCCCCCTCCATGCTTTTCATTCAAACGGGCCGCCCGTTCCAGTAGACGGGAATGAAGGTAGAACACATCTCCGGGATAGGCTTCGCGGCCGGGAGGGCGTCGAAGAAGCAAGGACATTTGACGGTAGGCCCACGCATGCTTGGTGAGATCATCGTACACGATGAGGGCGTCCATTCCGCGATCCCGGAAATATTCGCCCATCGCGCATCCGGCGTATGGAGCGATATATTGGAGGGCTGCGGATTCGGCGGCGGAAGCCAAAATGACAATGGTGTATTCCATTGCCCCATGCTTTTCCAGGGTCCGGACCACATTCACGATGCTTGAGGCCTTTTGGCCGATCGCGACGTAAATGCAGATCACGTTATTGCCCTTCTGGTTGATGATCGTATCGAGGGCAATGGTGGTTTTCCCTGTCTGACGGTCCCCGATGATGAGTTCCCGCTGGCCGCGCCCGATGGGAATCATGGCGTCGATGGCCTTGACTCCGGTCTGGAGAGGAACGGAGACAGACTTCCTGGTGGAGACGCCGGGAGCGATCTTTTCGATGGGAGAGGACATCTCGGCCTTGATGGAGCCTTTCCCATCGAGGGGTTCGCCCATCGGGTTGACCACCCGTCCCACCAAGCCAGGGCCGACCGGGACTTCCATGATCTTTCCGGTGGTCCGGACTTCATCCCCGACGACGGCATTTTCGCCCCCCTCGAGAATCACCGCCCCGATTTCATTCTCCTCAAGATTCAGGACCAGTGCCGTCCCTCCCTTGAGGATCTCGAGCATTTCTCCATACATCGCCTTTTCCAGGCCGGAAAGACGAAGAATGCCGTCTCCGGAGGTGAGGATGGTTCCTCGGTCGGATGTTTCCACTCCGCCTTTGAAGCTTCCCAGGTTCTTCATCAGGTTTTCTGTGATCTCTGAACTTTTCAAGGCTCCCTCGTATCGAATGTATGGGCCCGCCATGCGGGCCTTTATCCTTCGCCCGTCATTCCCCCTCGGGAATGTCAGGCCGTTTTTAAAAGCTGGCGTCCAAGCTCGCGGATCCGCGCCGAAAGGCTTGCATCCCATACACGGGATCCAATGCGGATTTCGAGGCCGGCGATGAGTTCAGGCTGGACCAGCCAGAACGGCTTGACCGAAAGGCGCCTTCCGGAAGCACTCTTCCTGCCCAGGTCCCTTTCCGGACTCTCATTGACAAAGTGGAGAAGCCGTTCAAGGATTTTGGTCTGTTGCTCGGAGGACAAAGGAGCGGAGGAGTGGATCTCCACCACGACCCTTCCCGCTTCTTCGTCGAATCGGGCGAGAACCTCCTTCCAAAGGAAGGCGATTGCCGACCACAGATCCCTCTCGAGCAAGGGACGAAGAAAGATCTCCACTTCTTCCGGTACACGCGGTCCCAATGATTGAGAAAGAAACGCCGAAAAAAAGGCGGCCTTATCCTGGAGGGAATAGCGGCCGTCGAGAGCAAAGCTTCTGGCCGGACGGACCTTTCGGACGGCGTCCATCAAATCGAAGACCGCGATCCACCGGTCGAGCCGTCCTTCGTCGGTCCCTACAGTCGAGGAAATCGCTGCCGCCCACTTTTTCTGGAATCGTTCGTCTATGCGGCGACCCATTTATCCCGCCTTCCGATCATCGAGAGCCTTCATGGCCTTGTTGATGTAGAGAACCTTCTGGGTGTCGGAAAGGTTTTCTTCCAAAAGAGTTTCAAGGCTCCTGACAATGATCGTGACCGTTTCCTTGCGGAGTTCGGACTTCATCTTCTCACGGTCGGCCACGATCTGGGCCGTCGCCTTCTCCATCTCGGCCTTGATCGATTGGGCCAGGTCCCTCTCGCGCTCCGCGCGAAGGGTTTGGGCCATCTCTTCAGCTTGCCGGATCATGGCATCGGCCTGAGTTCGGGCCTTATCAAGCAGGGCTTTCTGTTCGGCCAGCAGACGCTCGGACTCCTCCCGATTGACCCTGGCCGCCTCGAAATCGGAGGAGACCTTGGTCCGACGCTCCTCGAGAATACGAACCATCGCGGGATAGAGATACTTCCCGATGATGAGAAGCATCAGGACAAAAGAGACGACCGACCAAAAGACAAGGGACGGGAAAAACTTCGTATCAAACTGGGGCATGGTTCCATCCTTCGGTTCCTTGGGGGGGCCGACCCGGCATTGCGGCTTGGTTTAGCCCGAAAATTGCCTGGGACCGGACCCGAAAATGGTCTACTTTCTAAGACCCATGATGATAAAGGCGATCACCAGCGCATAAAGGGCAACCGCTTCGGAAAGGGCGAAACCGAGCCACATATACTTGGAGACGCGCCCTTCGATCTCGGGTTGCCGCGCAACGGCCTCGATCATCTTCCCAAAGATATAGCCGATTCCGGCTCCCGATCCGGCAACGCCGATAGCGGCCGCACCCATACCGATCAAAGCTGCTGCATGCACATCCATGAAAAAGAACCTCCTGATAAGTGAAGAAACGCGGTCGTTAATGATTCAATTTGATCGCCTGCCCCAGATAAACTGCCGAGAGCACGGCGAAGATATAAGCCTGGATAAAGGCGACCAGGACTTCCAGCAGATACAGGACAACCGAGATCGAAAACGGCAGCCATTTGAGGTAGATTGCCAGAGAGGTTGTCAGCGTGAAAAGGACGAAGAGGATCGTGTGTCCGGCGGTCATGTTGGCAAAAAGACGAACGGCCAGAGAAAGAGGCCGGGCCAATTGGGAAATGATTTCGATCGGGACGACAAGAGGAAGCATCCATCCGGGGACTCCCTCAGGGACGAGGATGGAAAGGAACTTGACCCCGTGCTTGGCGAATCCGATCAGGAGGCTGATGAGATAGACGGTCACCGCCAATACCCCCGTGACGATGATCTGGGAGGTGATGGTGTAGACGCCGGGAATTAACCCGAGAAAATTGCTGAGAAACACAAAGAGGAACAAGGTGAAGATTGGAAGAAGGAACATTTTCCGGTTTTCCGGCCCAACATTTTCGTCCACGACACCGGTCAACGTTTCGAACAGCATTTCAACCGAAGTTTGGAAGCGACCCGGGACAAGGGACGCCGCCCTGACAAAATAAACGCTCGCGAAGGCCGTCAGACCGACGATCAGCCACAGGGACACGACCGCCTGGGTCACGGAGATATCGTACCCCAGGAGCGTCAGCCTCAGAATGGGGTGAAGGAAGAATTCCTCAAGGGGATTGCCTTGCAATCATGCCTCCAATGTCGGGTCTTGGACCGGAATACGAGGACCTTTGGATCAGTCGCGCCGATTGTCATCGTCGATCCACTGGCTCACTTCCTTGTACACGAGCCAGAATCCTGTGACGCCTCCGACCACAAGCCCGACAAGGGAGATCGCCGGGAATATCCTCATTTTGAGAATGGAATCCAGGTAGTATCCAATGGCCGCACAGGTGAAGGTGACCGCCACTAGTTCAAACCCGATTCTCGCAATGAACCAGCCGCCCCGGTTTTTCTGACCCATGAGAAAACCTTCAGGCTTAAGAGAGCTTGTCAGGAGAGTAACGATCGCGATTCTACAATCAAGTTCATTAAAAATGCATATCTTTTTTATAATAGCCCGATTCTAGTAAATCTTCAAGTGCCGAAGAAGACCTTCGCCGCCTTCAAAGACGCACCCTTAGGCACCGTGCGTTCAGGAAGGGCCCCCCCTCTTTTTCAAGGATCCCCCCTTGTCCCCCAACATCGAAACCGATTTGGGGAGAACAGGAGAATGTCTTGAAAAGGTGAGAGAGGAGGAAAAATCAAAGAGAAACAGCCGGACAAGAAAACACGAAGAGAGGATTGGGGGAGTCGCGACTCCGGGTTCACTGTCCCGCGTGTCGGGAGGGAGGCCGGAGGAGCCCCCCATTCCCCCACCTTGGCTTTGCCCTGGGAGCCGGTGTACCCTGAAGAGAGACCCTCCCGACAGAGGGGGCCCCCTCTTACCCAAGGACAAACAATGATTCCCCGCATCCTCTGGCTGGTTTATGGATATCTTCTGGTTTTTTTGACGGGGGGTTCTCTTCTCATGACGCTTTTCGTCGCACCAACCCTCTTCGCGCGCCTGGGGGTCCAGAAAGCAGGAGAGACAGTGTCCGCGCTTTTTCCAGGGTACTTTCACCTGCTTTTTACCGGCGCCCTCGTCGAGGTGATCCTTCTCGGCATCCTTTCGAGACTCTCCTCACGCCAAACAAAACCCCTTCTCTGGGGATGGGCCGGAGGACTTTTCCTGGCCGGGGCGCTGGCACTTTACCTAGGCCCTCATGCGCTCGAATTGAAGCGCCTCCACGACCTCATGCCAGGGGACCCGTCCCGGGCAGCGGCCTTCGCAACCGCCCACCGCATCACCTTCATCATCAACGTGATCCTTCTTCTGGGGCTTCTCGGGGCGACCCTTTCGCTTCTCTCCCATACCGTCATCCTTCCGGAAGGAAAAGCTCTTCCGGAGCGGCGGCCAGAAAGTGGGGGGTAAATTCGGGATTCTCCGACGGGTCCCCGAACCCCCACAACACCCCGCAGGTCTTCACTCCCGCGCGCATTCCCGCCTCGATATCCACGGCGCTGTCCCCGACCATGAGAACCCTTTCAGGACGAACCTTCCATGCTCCGACAACTTCGAGGATGGGCATGGGGTGGGGCTTCCGTTCCGTGTAAGTGTCTCCCCCCACGATGGCCACGAACATGGTATCGGCCCCCAGGCGTTCAAGGAGGGATCGGCAGAGCCCTTCCCGCTTGTTCGAAACAACTGCTGAGGGCACGGAAAGGCGCCGGATCCCCTCGGCCAACCCATCGTAAAACCGGGTATTGTCCGCCAGATGGACCTTGTACCACTCCAGAAAGAGGTCGATCGCCTTCTCCGTCACGATCTCATCGGTTTTGGGGGGAAGGGCCTGGGTGACGAGATGGCGCACCCCCTTTCCCACCATCCGAGAGAAGCGGTCGAAAGGGACGAGGGGATAACCCAGTCCCCGCATGGCCACGTTGGTGGCCTCCACGAGATCGAGGCAGGAGTCCACCAGGGTCCCGTCCAGATCCCAGAGAACCAGATCAAAATCATTGAGATTCATCGCTGCTCCACTTGGTTGCGTCACGTCTTCCGATCCCCCCCCGGGCCCCCTTCGCCCGCCTCCCGGAGGACATCCCCCAGACGATTGAAAAGCACCACTAAAATGACAATGAGGATTCCCGATCCCAAAAGCCACGGGGCGCTGTTCATGGTTTCAAGCGACTGACTTTCCGAGAGAATGTTCCCAAGGCTCGGATGGGGTTCGGAGAGGCCCAGACCCAAAAATGAGAGACCCGCCTCTCCCACAATGAAGGCCGGAATCGACAGGGTGACGCTGATCAGGAGGTAGTACCGCATGTTCGGAAGGAGATGGAGGAATATGACCCGGGCCGGCGAGGCCCCTGACGCCACGGCGGCGAGGACGAAATCCTGGCCGGACAGGGACATGACGAGTCCGCGGACGACGCGGGAAAGGGAAGCCCATCCGATCAGGCTGAGCGACCCGGTGATAATGAGGGTGATCGTTGTGCTCGACACACCGAATGGAACGATGGACCGAAGTCCCATCAGGAGATAGAGCCCCGGGACGGCCATCACGATTTCCGACAGCCGCATCAAGAGACGGTCCACCCATCCTCCGGCATACCCCGCCACCAGTCCTACGATCGTTCCGATCGAAAACGAGATCGCGACTCCGATGAGAGAGAGCAGGAAAGAGAATCGCATTCCATAGAGCAGCCGGGAAAACAGGTCCCGGCCGAACAGGTCGGCCCCCATGAGATAGATGCGTCCGGGAGCTTCGGCGCAGAAAAGATGCCGCGAAGAATGGATCACCCCCCACATCCGATAGGACTCTCCCTGACAGAAAAGGTGGAGGGGAACCCTTTTTCCTGAAGGAGAATAGCGCCTCCGTTCGGAGTCGGTCATCTCAAGAATCGGAACCCAGAACCTTCCATGGCTCCACACAGGAATGACCGCGGGGGCATAGGGGAGGTCGAACCGGACCGAATCGTAACGGTAGGGCGCCAGAAATTCTGCAAACAGGCTGGTGGCCCCCAGAACAAGGAGCAGGACACCCGCCATGCCCACGGTCTTCACGAATGCTCCCGCCCGCGTCTTCATGTTCCTTCTCTCACTCGCGGGTCAAGGAGGTACAGCAAAAGATCCGCCAGAAGGTTGCCCAGGAGTAGAAGGATCGCCCCCATCAGCACCCCGCCCATGACCAGGTAAAGGTCCCGGGTCATGACGGCATGGAGCATGAGGCGTCCCATTCCCGGCCATCCGAAGATCATCTCGGTGAAGGCCGCGCCCGAGAGAAGCCCTCCAAGCTCCATCCCGAAAAGGGTGACGAGGGGATTCACCGCATTCCGGAACAGATATCTCCAGAAAATGAGCCTGTCTCTTAATCCCCGGCCTCTGGCCGCGGTCATGAAAGGCTGGGAGATCACCTCGATCACCGACGACCGCATGAGACGGTAGAGAACTCCGAAGCTTCCAAGGGCCAGAGTCAAGGAGGGGAGAATGAGGTGATGAAGGAGATCGCCGATCCGATCCCACGATCCGGCCGTGGCCGGCAATGCCGACCGGGCTCCCCCGATGGGGAACCAGCCGGTCCGCTCCGCCAATAGCAGGCCCAGGAGGGCCAGGAAAAAAGAAGGAACCGAAATGGAGAGGTAGGAAAAGGAGAGCAGGGATCGGTCGAACAGCCCTCCCGCGCGGCGCGCTCCGAAAACGGCCAGGGGAAGCGCCGTTCCCCAGGAAATCAACACAGCCGTGGCTGTCAAAAGGAGAGTCATGGGAACACGCTCTCCGATCAACGTCGATACAGGAACATGATAGGAGAAGGAGTACCCCATGTCCCCGTGGAGAAGGGCCCGGGCCCAATGCAGGAACTGCTCGAAGAAGGGAAGCCCCAGCCCATACTGCTCCTTGAGGGAGGCGATGACACGAGGGGAGATCTGAGGATTCATGGCCATCTGGGACAAAAAGTCCCCCGGAGCAAAATCCATCATCACGAAAGACAGGAAGACGATACCCAAAAGGACCAGACCCATATGGGACACCCGAAGAACGACCGCCCGCATCATCGGAGGACCAGCCGGGAGACTTGAGTCACAAGCGAGATGTGGGGGATCACCCCGCCCAATGGCGTCGGATGAATCCCGCCCAACGTCAATCGCACGGCGGTAATGGCGTCGGGAACGACGAGATCCACCATCGGAACTTCCCATGTGGCGATTTCCTGCCACCGGTCATAGATTTTTTTCCTCTTTATGGGATCAAGGGTCACAACGCCCTCGTCGAACAGTCTGTCCACCTCCGCCTCCCAAGGGGCCGACGGTCCCTTTCCTCCAGGATTCCACAGGTGGAGAAACCCGTTCGAACGCCAGACCGTGGCATTTCCGTGGGGGTCCAAGGTCCCGGTCAATCCGAACAGAAGCATTTCCCACTGGTGGGAGGAAAGAACCATGGTCGACAGCATATTGAACTGGAGCGGGACCACACGGATCCGGATTCCCAGGGGTTTCACCATGGCCTGAACCATCTGGGCCATGGAAATGCGCTCGGGGGATTCGGTGTTCGTCATGAGCAGGATGGTCACCCTGTGGCCGTGGGAATCGTACAACCTCTTGCCCTTCATCCGAAAGCCGGCCTCGCGAAGAAGGCGTTTCGCGCGTTCGGGGTCGTGGTGGTAGCGGGTGACAGCCGGATTGAAAAACTCCTTGTTGGAGGGGCTGACGGGACCGGGTACGGGGGCTCCCAGACCATTGTAAATGACGTTGATCATGGCCTTGCGGTCAAGAGCGTAGGCGATCGCCTGCCGAAAAAGGCGATTTCTAAACCAGTCCACCTTGTAGGGAGGGATCGGAGCGCGGGGATTTTCATTGAAGGTCAGGAAGATCTCGGCCTGGGACGGACCACGGATGAGAAGGCGGAAGGCGCGGGCCTTCGCGGCATCGGACAGGACAGGAACCTGGGACGGACTGACGCTGATCAGGTCGCTTTTGCCCGCCAGGAACCGAAGCAATTCGCTGTTCTGGTTCGGGATGATCCTTAAAAGGACGCTGTCGAGATAGGGAAGCGTTCCGGGGATCGGTCCCCTGAGGCCCGGAGGGGGGGAATAAAGGGGGTTTCTGGAAAAACGAATGTACTGGCCAGGAACGTATTTTTCAAGGCGGAACGGTCCCGTCCCGACGATCTCCTGGGGCGGGGTCCGAACCGACCAAGTGGTGTTGAAGCGCCCGGAATCCACTGCCTTGGCCAAGAGGTGCTCCGGAAGTATCTCGACTCCCAGTTCTTCCAGAAGGGGGGCGAAGGGCTTGGCCGTTTCGAACTCAACGGTCCGGTCATCAAGCGCCCGGACCCGGAAGGGTTTTCCGTCCACCATCAGAATGTCCCGGACTGCGGCGGCCACCGCTGGATTGTAATACACCCGGTTGAAGGTGAAGACCACGTCGTGGGCGGTGAGCGGAACTCCGTCGGACCACCGGAGTCCTTTTCCCAGGGTAAAGGTCACCCGACGTCCCGATGTGTCGACCCTCCATCGGGCTGCCAGATCGGGCTTGATCTTTCCATCATAGGGAGAGATCCGGGTCAGCCCCCGGAACAGGTATCCGAGGACCTGGGTGCTGGTCGTCTCCTGGGCAAGGGCGGGATTGAAGGTCTTCGGATCGGACAGGAGATCGAAGGTCAGTGTCCCATGAAGGGGAGAGGAGCGGGGCACAAGGGAAAAGACCCGCTCTCCGGAGGTCCCTGACCGGGAACAGGAGGAAACGACCAGAAGAAGGAGGACGACAAAAAGTCGGACCGTCACAAGGCAGGTCCAGCCCGCTCAGGGTTTTTTTTCCGGGGTCACCGGAACTTGCGCCTTCGTCGGCAGCTGTGGCGCGGGAAGCGCCTTTATCGGCGCGTTGAGAAGGAGCGACGGTCCAACCGCATTCTGCTTTAAAAGCGCCAGGGACAGGGAGGTGACCATGAAAATGGTTGCCAGAACGACGGTCACCTTGCTCAGAAAGGGAGTCGCGCCCCGGGCTCCGAACATGGATTGGCTCGTTCCTCCGATCATCACGCCAGTTTCGGCGCCCTTCCCAGACTGGAGAAGGACCGCGGCAACGATGAGAACACAGGTCAACACATGAATGATGGTGATAAAAATGCTCATGAACCTTTTCCTTCCGTGTAAGCAATCGACTTCAATGGTAAATGCAAAAAGTTCGGGGGGTCAGGACTCCCGCCCAAAAAGCCGGTCGAAAATGCAAAGGACCGTCCGGGCATCAAGAAAGGCGCCTCCCACAAGGAACCCCCGAACCGTTTCTTTCTCAAAGAGGCTGGTCACACTCTCGGCGTTGACCGATCCTCCGTAGAGGAGCCCTCGGGCACACTCCTTTCCAAAGGTTTTCCGAAGGTGCCGGGAGACCTCCCGGACATCCGCCAAACCCGCCGCCCGGCCGGTTCCAATAGCCCAGACCGGTTCATAGGCCCAGAAGACAGGCGTTGCCCGGCCTTCGGCCCTGTCTCGGCCGACCGCTTCCCAGACAGGCGCGATCTGCCGCGACCACACCACCGAGGCATCGCCACGGTCGCGTTCTTCCTGGGTCTCTCCGAAGCACACGACGGGAACGAGACCAAAGGCCAAGGCTCTTTCAATCTTCCGGGTCACGTCGGCATCGGTCTCCCCAAAATATTGCCGACGCTCGGAATGGCCCAATAGAACTCCCTCCGCCGCGACATCGCGCAACATGCCCGCGCTGACCTCTCCGGTAAAAGGACCAGTGTCGAAGGCCGCCATGTTCTGGGCCATGATCCCAAAGGGAAGGTCCCGACGGACGCATTCCTTCCGGAGCAGGTCGAGGTAGGGAAACGGAGGACAGAGAACGAGCCGGATCTCCCTCTCATTCCAGACGCCCCATCGATCTTCACCGGCAAGAGTGTCCAGATAGGCGACGATTTCCTTCCTGGACATGTTCATCTTCCAGTTGGCGATCATCAGCATGGTCGTCTCCCTTACGTCGCGTCCGGAATCACCGAAAGCCCGGGGAGCTCCTTGCCTTCAAGAAGTTCCAGCGCCGCACCCCCTCCCGTGGAAATAAAGGTCATGTTGTCGGATTCCCCGGCGCGATGCACGGCTAGCGCGGTATCTCCTCCCCCCACGATCGTCAGCGCGTAGCAGTTTCCTACCGAATGCGCCATGGCGTAGGTCCCCCGGGAAAAGGCGTCCTCTTCGAAGACCCCCATGGGACCGTTCCACAGGATGGTCTTGGCATTTTCCAGAACCTCCGAAAAAAGCCGGACTGACGCGGGTCCGATGTCCAGAGCCGTCCATCCCGGGGGGATCTCCTGGTAGGGGACGATCTTGGTGAGCGCATTGCTTTCCCGGCTCTCCGCCACCACGCAGTCCATCGGAAGATAGAACTTCACATTCCGGATTCGGGATTTTTCCATCATTTCCCTTGCCACTTCCACCAGATTTTCCTCCACCAGGGACTTTCCGGTTTCAAGACCCATGGCCCGGTAGAAGGTGAAGGCCATTCCCCCGCCGATCACCATCTTGTCCACCTTTTCGTGGAGGTTGGCGATCACCCCCAGCTTGCTCGAGACCTTTCCGCCACCAAGAACGGCGACAAAGGGCCGCGTGGGATTGGTGATGGCCCCCTTCAGGTAGGACACCTCCTTCTTCATCAAGAAACCGATCGACAACTCCTTAATAAAATGGGTGATCCCGACGACCGAGGCATGGCTCCTGTGGGCAGTCCCGAAGGCGTCGTTGACGTAAACGTCCCCCAGCCTGGCAAGCTTTTTCGAAAACTCCTCGTCGTTGGTCTCTTCCCCCTTGTCGAACCGGAGGTTCTCCAGGAGGAAGACCTCTCCCGGGGACATTTTCTCGATTTCGCGCTCCACGGAGGGGCCCACGAGCTCTCCATTGTACCGGACCTCCTTTGACAGGAGGCGTGAGAGTCTCTTGGCCACAGGAGCCATGGTATATCTCGGATCCGGAGTCCCTTTGGGTCGACCCATATGGGACGCCAGGATCACCTTCGCGCCCTCGTCGATCAGGTAATTGATCGTCGGAAGAGCCGACCGGATGCGCCGGTCATCGGTGATGTGCATGTCCCCGTCCAAGGGCACATTGAAGTCGGCTCTCAAAAAGACGCGCTTGCCCCGGACGTTGATCTGGTCAACGCACAGCTTGGACCTCTCCACTATGCCTCCTCTTCCGGATACGCTCGATTCAAATCCAAAAACCCAGATTTTTATGAAAAATGAGTACAGATGAAGGTGACAAGATCACAGACCCGGCAGGAATACCCCCATTCATTGTCGTACCAGGCCAAGGTCTTGATCAGTCGCTCCTTGACAACCCGAGTCGAGAGGCTATCCACAATCGACGAATGGGGGTTGCCACGGTAATCGATCGACACAAGGGGAAGCGCCGAGTAGGCAAGGATTCCTTTCATTGGTCCCAATGCAGCTTCTTCCAATACCCGGTTGACCTCGGCTACGGTTGTGGGAACCCGCACGTCGCAGGTCAGGTCATTGAGAGACACGTCGGGGGTCGGAACACGGATCGACATGCCGTCCAGGCGGCCTTCCATCTCCGGGATGACAAGCCCGATCGCCCGGGCGGCCCCGGTGGTGGTCGGGATCATCGAGACCCCCGCGGACCGAGCCCGCCGAAGGTCCTTGTGGGGAAGGTCGAGGAGACGCTGATCGTTGGTGTAGGAGTGGACGGTCGTCATGAACCCCCGCTCGATCCCGAAGGCATCGTGGAGCACCTTCACAACGGGCGCAAGGCAGTTCGACGTACACGAGGCATTCGAGACGATGTTGTGGAGAGAAGGATCGTAAGTCTTTTCGTTCACCCCCAGAACAATTGTGCAGTCGGCCCCTTGGGCAGGAGCGGTAATGATGACCTTCTTGACCCCATGCTTTAAATGGGCAGAGGCGCTTTCCCGGTCTTCGAACCGGCCCGTGGATTCAATGACCAGATCGACCTGAAGCTCCTCCCAGGGAATTTTGGAGGGGTGATTTTCTTTAAACACCCTGATGGGGCGGCCTTCCACCACAATCGATTCCCCTTCAACCGCCACATGTTCCTTCAAGGCCCCATGAACCGAGTCATATTTCAGGAGGTGGGCAAGATGGTCCGAATCAGTGAGATCATTGATGGCCACGACCTCGATGTTTCCATCGACGCAGGTCGGACATCGCTCCAGCATGGCCCGGAAGGTCAGTCGCCCGATGCGTCCAAATCCGTTGATTCCGACACGTACACCCATATCATATTGCCCTTTCAGTATTGTTTCGCCCGTATCCCGAAGAAATTATCAGGAAATTCTGCCTTCTGCTGACCAATTATGCGGATTTTTTCCCTTGCATTCAAGAAGACGGCGCTTGCAGAAGCGTTCGCGTCTTTCCATAATTGTCCATGGAACTCACATATTCTCCGAAGGGGATCCCATGACCGGTCCGCCTCAGACAACCTTCCCCAGTGTCCGCCGATCTCTCGCGATGGGCCTTATGCTTCTTGCCTTTGCTCTCATCCCGGCAAAGGCCGCCTCGGCGGACAATGAAGGGGCCATGATCTCCTGGGGTCACACCATCGCAATGCAGGGAAACGGCCTTCCGGGAAACACCGCCTGCGCAGAATGCCACCGCATCAATGGCGGGGGCATGCCCTCCGTGGGGATTCCTCGGATCGCCGGTCAGACGGAAACCTACATCTATCGGGAAATCCGAGGGGTCCAGAAGGGGACCCGTTTCTCTCCTTATATGGACAGAATCGTTTTAAACCTGTCCAAACGGGACATCCATGCTGTGGCCCTTTACTATTCGACCGTTCGAACCCCCAAGCTCCATGACCCGGCTGAGTTCGATCCCTCCCTGGCGACCCTGGGACGCCGAATCGCCCACCGGGGCCTCTGGGAGCGGAACATCCCCGCCTGCATCATCTGCCACGGCCAGGATGGACGGGGGATTCCCCCGAACTTTCCCTACATTGCCGGCCAGAGTAAAACCTACCTCCTGGGCCAGCTCTTTTCATTTGCCGTCATCAAAAGAAAGGACGACCCCGAAGGATTGATGAGGGGAATCGCCTCCCGCTTGACCAACCGCGAAATCAAGGCCGTGGCCCAGTATTTCGCAAGCCTCGAGCCCCCGGTCTACGGCCCTATTCCGGTCAAAAACCGGCCGGATCGGCTCCGGCTCATTCCTCACAAGGAGACCCCATCCCCATGATTCCTCCACCGCTTGCATTGCCGCTCCTGTCACTCCTGACCGGACTCCTGCTTTTCTTTCCCCCGGGGGCCGTTGCCTCCGGGACGAGGAACTTTCAGTTTTTCGCCCCCCCGACTGAAGGAACCCTCCCCAACGGCCCTCTGGGACGACTCATCCGGCAGGGGGAGCTGATATTCATCCACACCGGTCAATTCGCCCACCGTTACGTCGGCAACGATCTCACCTGCGAAAGCTGCCATCTCGACCGGGGGATCAAGCCCTATTCCGCCCCTCTCTGGGGGGCCTATGGCATCTACCCCCGGTATCGGAAGAAAAACCACACAGTCAGCACCCTCGAAGAGCGCATCCAGGGATGTTTCCGATTTTCCTTAAACGGAACGCCTCCCCCTCTCGGTGGACGGACGATGAAGGCCCTTCTCGCCTACAGCTTTTGGGTCTCGAGGGGGGCTCCGGTGGGACTGTATCTGAAGGGACAAGGACTTCGGCACATGTCAAAGCCTGCCGAACCCCCAAGCCGTCTTCGGGGAAAACGGGTCTTCGAATCCCGATGTTCCCTTTGCCACGGACTCGACGGGCAGGGAACACAGGCGGACAACAATCAGGTGGCCTTTCCGCCTGTTTGGGGACCTCGTTCCTTCAACAAGGGGGCCGGGTTCTACAACGTCGGAAAGCTTGCGGGTTTCATCAAGATGAACATGCCTCTCTCCAAGGGACAGACCTTGTCGGACCAGCAGGCGTGGGATGTGGCGGCCTATATTGACAGCCAACCTCGTCCGGAGGACCCCCGAAAGGCCGGAGGCAAGCACTCTTAGAGGCCGGCCTCCTTGCGGGCCTTCAGGTCCTCGTCGAAATTGTCGAAGGGCTTGAGGTAGTTCTCGATAAAAAGCCGGTCCTTGGAGGGCATCCTGTCCCGAACCCCCAGGTACCATCGGCCGACAAAGTAGATATACTTGTTCTTTTCGCTCATTTGGGAGGGAAGGGAGATCCCTTTCTTTTCAGGGTCTCCTTGTGTCGCCCCCTCTTTGAGGGTGGCCTTTCCGAAACCGAACACGAGGAGCCCAAAAAGGAGGGCGACAAGAACCGCACCCCCTCCGATGAGGCTCCACTCCTTTCGAGAGGGGGTCATCGTTCGGGCGAGGGCTTCGTAGGCCTGCCTGTTCCTGTCATCGATTTCCCGAAGCTCCTGCCGAATATCTGCAATCAGCCGGTCATTTTTCTCCGCCAATTTTCCAATTTCGGCCCGGAAAGGCCCCAGAAGCCTGTCGGCAGCCCCCAGGTCCTCCGACAGGGCCTTCACCAGGCATTCTTCCCGGGAAATGCCGAGGGATTTGGCCTTGTCGGAGAGGGACTGATCAAGCGGATTTGGGAGGAGGATCGTCACCGGGACGCCCTCTCCCCCAGGGGCCCCAAGGCTTCCGGGGACAGTATCCCGATCCATGGTCGTCTCCTCCTTACGTTTCCCCAAGAACCCACGGGATCTTTAATTTTTCGGAATTTCTTTTATTTTACCAGCTTTTGGACGATCCTCAATCGACCGGATCAGGGTTCTCCGTTCAAGTTGTACAGCCCCGCATCGGGAAGGGGGGGGCCGGTTGTCGCTTCCGTGGGAGGCTCCTCTCCCTTCTTGTACTCTTCCACGATGAACTTCTGAGCTGTGATAGGAACGCGAAGCCCCGTATCGGGATCGATCCTGACCTCCACAATATCGTCGGGAATCTGGAAGGACTCGTTCGGCGGAAAATAGGGGAGGGAGCCTTTCATCACCTCCATCCAAATCGGAAGGGCCGCCTTGGCGCCGAACTCTCCTCGTCCCATGGATCGGTGGTCGTCCATCCCAACATACACCCCTATCACGAGTTGGGGAGAAAAACCGATGAACCACGCGTCCCGAAAGTTATTCGTTGTTCCCGTCTTGCCCGCAAGGAGCACCCCGAGGGAAAGGGCGTCCTTACCGGTTCCATTCCTTATCACGCTCTGCATCATGGAGGTCATGAGATAACTGTACGCCGGATCGTATACAGGATGGGGGTCGGGGAGGAACTTGAAAATGGTGGTCTTGCGGCTATCGAAGACCCGGTCCACTGCATGGACCGACTCACGGATCCCGTCGTTTGCGAAGACTGAATAGGCACTCGTAATCTCGATGGGACGGACCGTGGCCGAGCCCAGAGCCAGGGTCAGGTCGTGGGGAAGCGGCGTGTTGATTCCGAGTCTGCGCGCGAAGTCTATCACCGCCCCGACGCCTACCTTCCGGACGAGTCGGATCGTGGCCAGGTTGATCGATTCGGCCAGGGCTTTCCTCATCGGCACGGGGCCAAGAAAATTCCTCTCGAAATCCTTGGGTCGCCAGACCCGATGGTGAGTCCTGTCGAAGAACACAACCGGGGAATCGTTCAGGATGCTCCCCGGGGCGAACCCTTTCTCAAGCGCCGCTCCGTAATCGATCACCTTGAAGACCGAGCCAGGTTGGCGAAGGGCCTGGACCGCCCGGTTAAACTTGCTCCGCTTGAAACTGTATCCCCCCACCATGGCCAGAATTCCACCGGTCTTAGGATCGAGGGCCACCACCGCCCCCTGAACCAGGGGGACCTGATCCAGAGATCCTTCGAGAATCCAGCCCTTCGTCTCCTTGACGCTCGACAGGATATGGGCCATCACCACGTCACCGGGCTTTAGGATCCGGGAAAGGGTGAACCGCTTCATCTTCTTCCGGTCATGGTCGACATCCGGGCCAGAGAGGATGATCTTGGCCCATTGCGCCCTGTCTTCGGAAATCCGTCCCAAATGGCCCTCCACCGAAAACCAGGCCTCTTTGGACCCCACCCGGAGAATCGTCACCTCCAGGCGCTTTCCGATCTGATCGTCGAGAGCTGCGGCATCCGGCGCCGGCTTGGTTGCGCGCTCGATCGAAAGAAGCGGCTTTCCATGAAGAGTATGCAGCGCTCCCCGAAACCCCTGTCTCCGGTCGATCGTCCGGAGGCCTTTTCGAAGGGCATGAACGGCCAGAGCCTGGATCCGGAGGTCGAGGGTGGTGAAGATCCTGAGACCCCCTCCGAAAATCTTTTCCGCAGGCATGTCTTGTTCAAGCTTCTGCCGGACGTACTCCAAAAAATAGGCGCTGGGACTCGAGGAATGGGCCGGAGGAACAAGTTCGATGGGGGCGGCGTACGCTTTCTTTTTGTCTTCCTCGGTGATGACGTGCACATTGACCATCCGATCCAGGACGACCAGCTGGCGTCTCTTGCTGGCTTCGGGATGGACGAAGGGGGAAAACTCGATCGGGGACCTGATCATGCCCGCGATCATGGCGATTTCCTGGACGGAGAGCTCGGACAGGGATTTCCCGAAATAGGTTTTCGCGGCTGCGGCAACCCCGTATGCGCCCTCTCCGAGATAAATCTGGTTCAGGTAGAGCTCAAGAATCTCGTTCTTCGTGAGGACCTTTTCGATCCGGTAGGAAAGAATCGCCTCCCGAAGTTTCCTGATGAAGGTTTTCCGGTGGGTCAGGAAGATGTTGCGGGCGAGTTGCTGGGTGATCGTGCTGGCCCCTTCGCGGAGGTACCCCGCCAGGGCGTCCGAAATGGCGGCGCGGATGATCGATCCATAGGCCAGCGCGCCATGTTGGTAGAAGTGGGCATCTTCCACCGCCAGAATGCTCTGGACAATAATGGGGGGGATTTTGTCGAGCGGAACGTATTCCCTCCGCTCTTTATAGAACGACCCGATCCTCTGGCCGTTCCGGTCATAGATATGCGATGTGGTGAAAGGAACGTAATGGCGGAGGAACGCCACCGAGGGCACTCCGGCGACCACACGCTTGTAGAAGTAATATCCGGCCGGTCCGACCGCTCCTCCGCCGATCAGGAGGAAAATGAGTAGATAAAGAAGGAGTTTTTTCAAGGCCACCCGGAGGTCTGAGACTCGCGATAGAAGAGAAAAGCGGGATCTCCCTAACTGGAGAATCCCGCCCTTTTACTTAGGAATGAGTTCAAAAGGAGAAACAAATTACACACCGGACCGCTCCGTGGAGGGCCCGTGCCTAAAGCGGCGAACGTCCCCGACAGGAAAGGACGGAAATCGATTACCTTTCGAAGGTCTTCATGATTGTGAAGGCGGTCAAAAGGGCGGCGCCGGTCAGAATGACAAACACGACGATGAGGGTCATGTTGGCATAATTGGCGTCGGTAGGATTGAAAGAACCAAACTTGTAGATCTGCATAATCCCCCCCACGAATGATGAGTCCATGATTCCGATCAACCTGAGTCCCATAACAAAGACAAAAATCCTCTCGGGACAATTCACCCATCACTATACTCTAGTGAAGGAATCCGGTCAACACCTTTTGATCCCCCGAAATCGGCGGAGGTTTCACCGCCGCGGGGTCGAAAGCCGGAGGGATTTAGGGCCTCCCTCCAACGAACATAAAGCTCAGACGGGTCCCTCGGCCCGGACGATCCGGTCATGGGCGATGAACTCGGACAGGGTGAAGAATGAGAAGAAGGGAACCCCCTCCTTGACGAACAGGTCCCGCCCCCCTTCTTCCCGGTCGACCAATGCCACGACCTCGATCACCTGGTACCCGTTTTCCTGGCAGGTCCGGGCCGCACGGAGTCCGGACGCCCCGGTGGTCACCACATCCTCGACGACGATGACACGCGCCCCCGGGATGAGATCTCCCTCGATCGGATTCTTCGTTCCATGGCCCTTCGTTTCTTTTCGCACCACGAAGGCGGGAATCGGACGACGGTAAAGTCCGCTCACCAGGGAGGTCGCGACGCCGATAGGGTCAGCCCCCAAGGTCAGCCCTCCCACCCCGTCAGGATCCCGGGGGGAAATCCGGTGAAAGAGCAGGTGGCCGATGAGGTATTGGGCCCGGCTATGACCGAGGGTCGTCTTCTTGCAGTCGATGTAAACGGGGCTGGACTTTCCCGAGGAGAGCAGGAAAGGATTCTTGGGGCGATAAAGGAAGGAACGTTCGTAAAGGGTTCTGAAAAGTTCTTCCCGGTCGGCGGCGAGGCGGGTCTCCCAATCATCGGGAGGAACGGGCTGGAGATGAGTGAGAAGTTCGACCAATGAGTGTGCCTGCAGACCTTGTCTGCCCAAACGACTGGGGCTACATGGGTTCCTGGATCCCGGACTCTCCTCCGTCAAGAGCATTCCTGAGACCATCGTTGAATTGGTGCCGAAGGCGGGACTTGAACCCGCAACGGCGTTTTAACAGTCTTGGATTCTAGCCACTATCGACGCCATATGTCAACCGATAACAACCCAAAACAATCCCCGGATGGTGACAACAATTCCCATGGTTTCTTTTCAATCAGGGCTCCTCCCTCTTTGTGGTTGGTCGGGAGAGCACACCCGTTGTCATAAATCGGTAGAGACGCCTGCACGCGGAGTTGAAGGCATTGCGGTCACGGACGTTGTAGGCATGGGGCCAGTACGGTCCTCCGGTTTCATCGATGTGACGCAAGAGGAGTTCTCGTGCCGGAAGTTTGCGATCGGCCGGTTCCTCATTGACGTGGCGGATCACTTCGCCTCCCAGGGCCCAGAGAAAATCGGCATATCGCTTGAGCGTTTTTTTGGAGTAACCGGCGTCCCCCAAAGCCTGAAGAAAAGGCTTGAATTCTTCCACAATTTTCTCACCGACCGGCACATCAAGTTTCGGGAACCCCGCCCAGCTCTGCGCCCAATGATCAAGATTCAGGCAATAGGATCCCTTTCCCTCCGAAGCGTGCAGAGTCTCGTGCGGAGAGTTATTTTGAGGGTTCGAAGAGGAGGTAATGCGCTTGCCCATGGCCGGAAACATCAGGGCTTGATATAAGCATTCAACCCGATAGTGACGGGCTTTCCGTCTATTGTAGCGGTGGTGACAGTATTTCCATGAGTGCTGGCTATCACCAAAGTTTTACCTGAGGCTGATGGTGTTGGTTTTTCCAAATCGATTTCAATGTGGAGTTTGTTATCTTTAATCTCAACTTTCATGGCCATGGGCATGCCCCTTTCGATTGAGTGATGGCGAGTCAAAATGAAGTGGATCCCAGTATCCGATTTGACAGACAGTCCTGATGCAGACATGAATTTGTGGGACAAGCAAAGGAATGGGGTTGGAAGAGAGAGAAAACAGGGATCTGTTGACGCCTTAGCGTGATGCCATCCTTGCTTCGAGGGCCGCCAAGCGTTCCCGAATTTCAAGGGCCGTGGTCAGTTTATCGTCTATACGTCGGATCTCGGACACCACTTCATTGTGTTTCGAATCGATCTTGTCGTCCAGTCGCTTGATTTCCGACTGAAGAGCCCTGACATCGGCCTTCACACCAGCCAATTCGATTTCAAGACGGCTGATGCCTGGCGCGACGGTTTCCTGGAGGATCTTTTGGATTGCTTCCATCGATGAGGCCATGGGGTCTCCTTATGTGGTCATTCTATCCGGTCGGGACAATTTCGGCAAGATGAAAATTCGTACGGGAAAACTTAAACAAGGGGATCCGGGTTCTCTTTTCTGATGGAGACGGAACGATAAATAAAGGCTCTATACCTGCATCCATGCACTTTTCCCGAGCTCAGTATTCAGCCCAGTACATTTTCTTGAGGGCGGACCCTTCCTCCGGGGCCTGTTTTGAGATGAACGCAAGTGAACCCGCGCATGGACTTCGATCCCAGCACACTCGCCTTAAAAGAACGGTCGTGACCTACAGGAATCCAAATCCGACAACATCTTGGTCCGGGTGTGCCGACTTCGGACCGGATTGAAACGGACCACGGTACAAGGCGACCAGATCACGCCATGTCCCAAATATGTCCCACACACGTTGGCACTTGTGCCAAATATTCTTCTCAGCCAGTGCCAATTTATGCTCCCATTCACAAAATTTCATTCACTTCCCAAAACTTCTTACACGGCTTGAACACAATAACCCGATGACCTGGAATAAGAAGAGGTTCCCCCGTTTTTGGATTACGGCCCAACCTGTCGGCTCGCTTTCTTGTTTCAAACGTTCCGAAACTTGTGAGCTTGACCGACTCTCCCGAGAGCAGACAATCCGTCATCTCCTGGATCATGAAGTCCAGAACTTCCCGCACGGTTTTTCTCGGAAGATCCTTTCCACCGCCAAGCGTTATTGTACGATCAACGATACCATTTCTATTCACATGTCATCCTTTTTAAGAGATTAATCCGATCCTTTTGCGAGAGGAAGTTCTCCCTGTCATTGGGTCTCCCGGATCGATGCGTTATTGATGATCCTGTCGTCCTGCGTCGGAATCTCATGGATTTTTACCAGAGGGTTTTGCAAGACCCTCTGGAGTGTATAGATTGCGGAACCGAGGGCGGGACTCGAACCTGCGACATGGTGATTAACAGTCCGAAATGCCATACCATGAATTGTTTTTTACCAATCACTTATCCGGTGCCTGCCAAAGTTCAACCGGATGATTCCGGACGGTGAATTCACGATCCCGGATTTCGCCCACGGCACAAATCCGTCACAGCCGAAATTTCAAATCGTCGGCTCGGTAGGTTAGTTGGGCCCGGTATTCTGGTTGCTCGATTCAAGGTATCCCGTTAATTTCCCTTTTTCTTTTGATAGGATTCGAGTAAAGAGAGGATATCCGAATAACCATGTTTTTGAGCGATTTCTAAGGCCGTACCAGGTTCTCTTTTGATATTAAATAAACTACCACTAATATATACACCACTTTGATTTGGATCTGCTCCGTGCTTTAGTAGTATACGAACCATATCAATTTGATCTGTCCCTGTAGCGGCTATCAGGGGTGTACCTCCATTCCTTGTCTCCGTATTTACCTCTGCTCCGTGATCAAGAAGAAGCCGAACTATTTTCATATTTTTTTTAACAACAGCAAAATAAAGCGGAGGGACTGTTCCTTTATTGACATCCGCCCCCTGGGCTACCAATCTTTCTACAGCAGCATCATGACCAGCTAAAATAGCAGAGGTTAGGTACTGATCAACACACCCCGTTAAGCTCGATACAATCCCAATAGCCAAGAGAAACGAAAATATGGAACGAAATTTATTCATCTTCCTCTCCTTTTCCAATAGAGTGCTCTTGCAAAACGCCCCGTTGAGTTCCTGTAAAAAAACCTTTTGGCTAGAGCCCTTTTTCATTTTCAAGAAAAGCATCCATCTCATACGGCAATTCTGCCCCATCTTTTTTTTCTCTTTTTTACAAGATTTTTTAATCATCTCATCGTTTAAGTATTCAAAATTTTCATAAAAAGACTTAATTCCACCCCTCCTACGATATAATACATATTCCTTACATGCTTTCCAGTAATGGATTGCCTTCCAAAAGAAGGCATTGTACGCCATCTCGTGGTAACGTACTGAATTATGTGCAAAAAGTTTTGGAAATAGAAAAGGGCCATGGTAAGAAGGTTTGTGTCGACCAAAACACTGACCTTCACCCCTTAGGAGGGAACCATGACCCATGGAAAGAAGTCTAAAACAGTTTCTCCCGGTTTGAAATCCCTGAGGAGGATCGGGATCTGATGAAGGAACTGGTTCGAGAAGCGCTTCAAAGTTTTCTGGAAGCGGAAATGACCGAGTTTCTGGGCGCCTCTTCGGGAGAACGAACGGACGAGCGAAAAGGCTATCGGGCCGACTATTATCGACGGTCCTGGATCACCCGGGTGGGCAAGGTCGAGCTTACGGTTCCCCGGGATCGCTCGGGACAGTTTTCGACGGAACTCTTCGAACGCTACCAGAGGAGCGAAAAAGCCTTGTTCTCGGTCTTGGCGGAGATGTACGTCCAGGGAGTCTCCACCCGTCGGATCAAGACGGTGACGGAGGAGCTGTGCGGCCATGGATTCTCGGCCTCCACGGTGAGTACGATCAACAAGACGTTGGATGCGGCGCTCACGCGTTTTGCCTCCCGACCCCTGGAAGAAGCCTTTCCCTACCTGATTCTCGATGCCCGCTATGAGAAGGTTCGGGAAGACGGAATCATCCGGTCCCGGGCCGTTCAGATCGCGGTCGGCGTTGATACCGACGGCCGGCGACATCTGCTGGCGGTCGAGTTGGCCAATCGGGAAAGCCGCTCTTCCTGGAGAGACTTTCTGATCGGTCTCAAGAAACGGGGATTGTCCCAAGTGACCTATGTCGTATCGGATCATCACGAAGGACTCAAGCAGGCCATTGCCGAAGTTCTCCCGGAAGCCCTGTGGCAACGCTGCTATGTTCATTACCTTCGCAATGCCCTGGACCATCTTCCCAAAAAGGCAGAAGAATCTTGTTTGAAGGAGCTGCGTGAACTCTATGATCGCCACACCCTTCCCGAGGCCCAGGAAGGACTTTCTCGCTGGATTGATCGATGGCAGGAGTCCACTCCCCAATTTGTCGAATGGGTGGAAGAGACGATCGGGGAAACGTTCACCTTTTTGAAGCTTCCGAGAGCCCATCATCGCTCTCTCAAAAGCACGAATGTGCTGGAGCGGTTGAATGAGGAGATCAAACGGCGAACCCGGGTGGTTCGGATCTTTCCGAATGCTGAGAGCTGTCTTCGTCTCATTCGCGCCCTGTGTTCCGAAGTCCATGATAACTGGGTCTCCGGAAAGAAATATCTCGACATGACCGGAGAAAAACCCGCTCAGTCCTCAAAAAGGGCTGTTGCATGATGGATCACACAGCCTCTTTATCCATGAGCCCTTTTTGCACAACGTTGACTAACAGAATCGCCAAACGAAAGGATCCGCCCAGATTTGGTTCGAATCACGCCCCTTCGCGACGCACGTATGTGTTACGAGCATCTGGCCGGAAGATTGGGGGTGGCTCTGACAGGGTCGTTTCAAAAGATGGGGTGGTTGGTCCTTGAAGGAATCGACTTCCGCGTGACCGACCAAGGAAGACAGAAATTTGAACGTTTCGGAATTGACTGGACATCTTTCTCAAGAGCTCGTCGTCGGTTGGCCAGGCGTTGTATCGACTGGACGGAAAGGTTCCCTCATGTTGGAGGGGCGTTGGGGGCGTCGGTTGCCGGCAGGCTAATGGCCTTGGATTGGAT
>DAHVAL010000019.1 GCA_027314645.1 Nitrospirota bacterium | reverse complement strand
ACAGCGGGGAGGGGAATGCCCTTGACCTCAAACCCCAGGAAGGTTCATTCAAAGGCGGCTTCTGCCCATGAGAAGTCCCTAAGCGGGTAAGCTGAGTGCCGGGGAGCCGTAAGATTCAAGTGCGGCCCGCTTCAACGCATGTCAGGTCACCCACGGGACATCAAAAACGATCCGCCAAGAACATGGCCGGTGCACCCCACCTCGCTGATTGTCCCTATCCTTCGGTTTTCGCCTCACGGAGGTCGAAAATCTGGACCCAGGGGGGATCGCCGTTCACCCGTCAGGGTCCCCTCAAAAAAAAGACGGGACCTAAAAGGCCCCGTCCTTCTTGTAGATACGGAAGAAATCAGACTTACATCGTGATCTTCATGAAGTGGGCCACCCGATGTTGCGCCCAGCAACCTTCATTGTGGTCCGAGCAAATGGAGTATCCGGGAATTTCCCGGCTTCCGAAGGAGCGGATCTTGATTCGCCTGGAGGCGACGCCGAGTCGGATCAGATAAATTCGGGCGGCTTTGGCGCGTCTTTGTCCAAGCACAAGGTTGTACGCGTCGGTCCCGCGCTCGTCGGCATGGCCTGCAATTACGACCTTGACCGTGGAATGCACTTTCAGAATGGACGCGTCCTTCTTGAGGAGGGCCCGGTCTTCGGAGGTCAGGATCGCCTCGTCAAACCCGAACCGGACATCATTCTTGAGCGGATCCATGTCGGTAGTTGAAGAAGGCTGACCCGCCGTGGTGCCTTCGGTGGCTTCACCGGTAGCGGCCGGTGCTTGGGCCCCTGCCTGAGTGCTCTCAGAAGAACCCGCTTTGGCTCCACCGGAGGATGCACAACCGGCCAGAGCGAGAACGCCCGCAACGACCAACGCCAATAAACCTTTGGATTGACCGAATTTCATCAGAATCTCCTTTTTCTTTCGATTGGATTCGCAAATGCGAATTTTTTAATTTTCCCAACCCTCTTTTCCATCGGAAAAGGGACGGTCAGGCTATCTGATACATCAGTGAATATGGATCGCCGTGACCCAAAGGGTTCCGTGAGCCCTGTGGTAATGAAGAACCACCTTCTGGCCGGTCTGCAGATCACTCAGGCTGGCCTTCTTCTTGCCCTTGAAAATGGCTGTTTTTGAGGAAATATCCCCTCCGAAGATGAACTGATGCTTTCTCCCCGTGCCCTTGACGACGACGATGGTGTTGGGGGAAGCCGTCATGTCAAGATTGGTAATGGTTCCGGCAAAGACCGGCATCCCTTTGTGGGCCACAGGATGCTTTTTGACCATTTTTTTCTTGGCAGGCTTCTTTGCCACTTTTTTTCCTGCTGCAGGCTTGGGAGCGGAGGCCGCAGGGGCAGGCTTGGCCGCAGGAGCCGCGTTATCTGCGAGGGCTGTCCCGAGCGAAAGTGGAGCGAAAGTCCACCCAAGCGCCGAAAGAACCATAAGGCTCAAAAATCCTTTTTTTAACCCCTTCATTCATTCCTCCTTAATGTGAGATTGCCTCTTGATGGAAAGAGAAGTTCGTACCGTGTCTAAACTCTTGATGATCGTTGCCGAATTTACCCCCGGACCTTCCTCCTTCAATTTTTCACTCCCATATGCGCCAACAGAAACCCTCCTTTTGTTGACACTGATGGATGATGATGCCAGACGGGTCTCGGCTCATCAGCAACAAACGGTAACTGGTGGGTGTGGCAAAAACCCTTTTACACAATATAAATACAAACTGGTCAATTGTATTAATAATTTTCAGGCATATCAAGGGGGTGTGAGATCCGTCACGGTGGGGCACTGGATATTCAAAGGCCGCCATCCCCGAATGGAGATCCTTCTCAGATCCCAGGAACCAAGATTTATTCTCGGATGTGGCTGTGCTAGAATAAAATGGATTTGAACTTTGTATGTGTTAAATAGGCCTTTCACAGGGGCCGGTGTTTGGAGAAGATCTTGGGTGTGCCCGAAAAAAAAAGGCGGCGTCGCCGGAGGAAGTCCGACGGGGCCTCTTCAAGCACTGATCAACAGCCTTTGGTCCCAGCCCCGGATTCCGTCGGATCCTGGAAGGATCGGATTCTCTCGGAATTCGACGCCGTGTTGGAGCAGCATCTTTCCCAGGATGTCCTTTACCGCAGACTGATCCCTCGTAAAAATAGAGTCCAGAGAAAGATGGTCGACCAAGCCCTGGACGAGCTGATCCAGGCGGGGACCCTCCTTCGTCTGCCGGATAGCCGCATGGCGCTTCCGCGCCGGCTTCTTTCGATCATCGGCCGTTTGGACGCGAACCGGGACGGATACGGATTTGTCATCGATCCCGAAGGGAAAAAGGATGTGTTTGTTCCGGCCCATTATCTTCGGGGGGCCATCGACGGCGATACCGTGCGCTGTTATGTGACGGGAGAGGATGCCCGGGGCCGCCGGGAAGGGATGGTGTGGAGCGTGCAGGCCCATGGCAGACGCGAGCTTCCCGGACTGCTGATGAAGACCGGAGACGGGTTTTTTGTCCGCCCGAGGGATGTTCGGATTCGGCATCTTTTCCGGGTGGAAGAACCGATTCCGTCCTTGCCTGAGGACGGGGAGACCATTGTGGTTCTTTCCGTGACGGTCTATCCGGACGAAAGTCCGGTGCCGTCGGGCCGGATCACTTCTGTTCTTGGGATGGAGGGGGATCCGTCGATCGACACCGATCTCGTCATCGCTTCCTTCGGGCTCCCCTTAGCTTTTCCCCGGGACATCGAAGAGGCTGCCGGCGAACGGGCCTCCTCCGTTCCGATTGCGCCGTCGGAAGGGCGGACCGACCTTCGTCCCCTGAATATCGTCACCATCGACGGGGATTCTGCCCGCGACTTCGACGATGCCATTTCTTTGGAGAGTGGCGCGGATGGGACGTGGACCCTCGGGATCCACATCGCGGACGTGTCCACTTATGTCCTCCCTGGCTCCCCCCTCGATCGAGAGGCCTTTGCCAGGGCGACAAGCGTCTATTTCCCGGACAGGGTGGTTCCGATGTTCCCGGAGGTCCTGTCCAACGGGGTGCTTTCCCTCAATCCGGACGAGGATCGTCTGGCACGTTCCGTGATCGTTCAACTCGATCATGAGGGAACGGTCCTCGACTGGCGGGTGGAGCCTTCGGTCATTCGGAGCAGGAAACGGATGACCTATTCGGAGGTCCATCGGGCTCTGACGGGAACCCCTTCCGAGGGCTATCGCCCGTGGCTCGACCTGCTCAAGGACATGTGGAATCTGGCGCTTCGGCTGCGACGTCGCCGGATGGACAAGGGAAGCCTTGACTTTGATCTTCCGGAGCCTGAAATCGTCCTCGATCTTCGGGGAGAGCCCGTGGATATCCTCCGCTCCCCGCGCTACCTCTCCCACCAACTGATCGAGGAGTTCATGCTTTTGGCCAATACACTCGTGGCCTCCCGTCTTTCCCAGAGACTCGGGAGCGCAATCTTTCGCGCCCATGAACCGCCCTCCCCCGAACGGATCGATAATCTCTACGCATTTCTGAACTCTCTGGGAATTTCCCTTGCCCGTCCGGAGTCAGTGACCCCCAGGGACCTGTCCCTGATTCTTGAAAAGACGAAAGGAAGCCCCGTCGAGCATCCCATCCATTATGCGGTGCTCCGCTCCCTCAAGCAGGCCAGGTACGATGAGCGTCCCATGGGGCACTTTGGATTGGCGTTTTCCGACTACACGCACTTTACCTCGCCCATTCGACGTTATCCCGACCTCATCGTGCACCGTCTGTTGACGTTGACGTCTTCCGCGAACAAGGAAGGGCTCCTTCCGGCGTCTCTTTCCGTGGTCGCCCAGCACTGCTCCGAACGGGAGCGCAAGGCGACCGAAGCGGAACGGATGGCGGTGGATTTCAAAAAAGTCCGCTTCATGTCCCGTCATTTGGGGGAAAGCTTCGACGGTCGGATCACGGGGGTTGCGGCCTACGGGCTTTTTGTCGAACTGGCGCCGTTCTTTGTCGAAGGGTTGATTCCCATCCACCAGATCGGGAAGGATTATTTCGAATATCGAGAAGATCGGCACCAAATACGCGGCGAGCGAACGGGGAAAAGTTTTTCCGTCGGGGATTCCGTCAGGGTGACGGTGGCAAAAGTGGATTTCCAGCGGCTCCGGTGCGATTTCGTTCTTGAGGAGGAAGCGGCTGACCTCGAGAAGCCCCACGCTTACCCTCGAAAACGCAAGGGCGGGCGAAGGGGGCGGTAAAGCCCGTCGAACCAAGACCGCCTAATTCGAGGGCGGGGATTGCGCAGCCCGGATTTCGTTGGCCGCGGTGGTGAGGTCCGCTCCGCTCTTGTCGAACATGTTTTTTGCCCACACGGGGTTTCCGATTTTCTGGTATTCCTGAGCCGAAGAAAGCCGTTTCCGGGCGGCGTCGATATACATCTTGGCCGCTTCGATATGGTTCTGGAGGTCTGCTTCTTTCTTGGCTTCCTTTTCCGTGCCTTGAGCGGAGGACCGATAGGTGTAGGCGGCATTCTGGTGATTGCCGATCATGGCATCGGTCTGGGCGCAGGAGCAAAGCGCCAGGATCGAAAGGCCCGCGGCGATGGCACATGTCCTGTTGACCTTTCTTGAATAAGACGACATGATTCCTTCGGAATTGACCAGAATGTGGTCAGCCATGGAAAGCCTCCATTGATGGATGGTCGGAGAAACCCATGCAGAGTCCCTCGCACAGGTGCGAATTGTTTTTAACATATCGAATGGATAGGGTTCAATACAAGTGAGGGTTCGACAAGCCACATATCACTCTCGTCCAAGAACAGCGGGAAGAGGCCTTCCATGGAAGCCCCTCCTGGCAGGGGTGATGCTCGTCACTCTTTCTGCCTGCGCGTCCGTCGAAGTGAATGCTCCCGTCCTCAAGGAAACTGGCACCCTCTACCGGACATCGATGATGGACGCCGCCGCGTACCGAGGAATCACGATCCTTCCCACCCGATGCACCCGCCAATCGCTGAAAATCAAGGTGGATGTTCCGGGGAAAGGGCCGAACGGGAGGCCGGTCCTTCGTGTCCGGATCGAAAAGAACTGGTCTCCCGGGTTCGACGTGTCCCGGAGGGGTGTGGTCCTTCCCATGTCCGCCATCGTCGAAAAGCGGCAGAATGATGAATGGTCCTCCCGGAAGGTGACCGGGTTTGTCGAGTTCCGGGATCTTTCTACATGCCGAATCCGCCGCGCGGCCTTCGTCCCGTCGGAGGATACCTCTCTGATCGAGCCTCCTCTCTGGATCTTGGATGTGTCTCCCCCCCAAAGGGAATTCTGGGTTCCCCGGATGGTCATTCTTACGGCCTACAGGGCCCTTTTGAACGAGACCCTGTCGGTTGTCGGACCGGTCCTCTTTCGGACCCCAAGCCGGTATTACCACCCGGTCTTTCTGGTGAACGGGGTTGTTCAGAAGAGCGATACGTTGAGAGGGGTCACACCGCCGGATTTTTCCGGAAAAATCCACGGGACCCTTTGGTTGAAAGGAGATGATCAGGAACTTAAAATAATCGGGAGCGGGGAGACCGGTCTTTTTGAAGTCAAGTCGGACCACACCCTGGGAATGGGAGTTTTCCTTCCCTATCCCACCCCTTTTTACCTCTTTCCGGCAAAGGAGTACCGGGTGGCCCTTGCGGGCAGCCTGCTTGTGGATGGTCCATTTGCCCTTGACGGCCGCCTCTCCTTCGATCGGGAGGAAAGGCTGGTTTCCCTCAAGGCCAGGATCAACGAGGCGGGATCGGTCGTCGGCGACTTCCAGATCCAAGTTCCCTACCACACCGGGAAGGCCACCCGATTCGACCTTCCCGGAGAGGTGGATTTCTCGCTTTCCTTTAACCATCGTCGAATCGATCTTGTCATGCTTCCCGACGCCAATCGAAGACTTTACTGGCTCGGCTCTCTGAACCAGAATCTCTTTGGGTTGGCAGACCCGACCTGAATTCCCGGAGGTGCTTTTTGAACAGCGAAAACGAGGAAAAAAAGAGCGGTAACGACGGCTCTGATCAGGAATCCCTCGAGTTTACACCCAGGCGCGCAAAGCTTTTGGGGATCTTTTTCCGAATCTTCACCATCCTCGAGTTCGGCTTCCTCGGATTCATCATTTATGACCTGTTCCGAAAGTACATCATCACCGGAAATCTGGACTGGTGGAAAAAGTGACGTGTCGGACCAGACGGACTCCGCTTATTTCCGTTCTGTTCCTTGGGGTCTTGGCGGCCGGCGGTTGCGCCGTGTTCAATCCGCCCACATTTACCCAGCAGCAGCTGGCCGGGACTGATCCGACCCTCACCTACGGGGCGATGCTCTCCAATTACCGGGATCAGGAGGGGGAAAAAGTCATCCTCGGGGGGCGGATCGTCCACCTTGAAAACCGGACGTCCAAGGCGTTTATCCAGGTGGAGCCGGCTCCCCTGGACCGACAATTCAGACCCCGCACTCCCGATGCGACCTCGGAACTTTTTCTGCTGATATTTCCCTACCCTGTCGATCCCTCCGCACTCCGGGACGGCCAAAAGATCACCGTCATCGGGCGCCTCCGCCGGATGCGCCGTCCAACTCTCACCGAAAGCGGAAAAACCCTTCGACTTGTGACGATCGATGTCTTGACGCTTCACACCTGGGTCCCCGCAACGGCGCTCATGGGACCCTCCCCCTTTCCCGCTATGACACCCGGATACAGGGGGCCGTATCAGGTCCCCTGAACCACTGCCACAGATTGTCCAGGCTCTTCATGAGAAGGTCCGGCCCGAGCGCTGAAAGTTCCTCGGCGGTGTGGGTCCCTGTTGAGACGAGGCAGATTCGGCAGCCCGCTTTGCGAGAGGCCTGAAAATCGAAGGGCGAATCACCGACGAACAAGATCCGGTCCAAGGGAACCCCCAAGCCCTCCGAGGCCGCAAGGATCATGGCGGGGTCAGGCTTGAGACGGAGCCCATCCCCCTCTCCCAGACACAAGGGGAGCAGGGGATCCCATCCAAGGTGGCGGACAATCGCCCGGGCCGACGACCCGAGTTTGTTGGTGACCACGCCCTGCCGAAGTCCCGCCTTTGCGGCATTCTCAAGAAAGAACCCAGCCCCCGCCATCGGATAGGTCAGGTCGAGGAAGATTTTTTCGTAGTGGGCCCGAAAGATCAGGGTCCCATCGGAAACCTGGGAGGGGGGAACCAGCCGGGACACCGATTCTTCAAGCGGGCCTCCGACCAGCGCCATCGTCTCGGAATCGGAGAGTTCCCGATCGATTCCCAAGTGATGAAGCATCGTATTGAACGATTGCCGGATGGGACCAAACGAGTCGACCAAGGTCCCGTCGAAATCGTAGAGAAGGGCATGGAAGGTCCGGGGATCAAGGGGCACAGTCGACACCAAGCGTCCGAAAGAGAGGGGGAGGATCGTCCGGCGCCTCTGACCTGGGAGTCGCGAGAGGCGATGGAGGGGCCGCTCCGGATTTTCGACGCAGGCCGATCCCGCCGGTCGAACGGGGAGGACGGCGATCGGAGCCGGTTTGGATCCCAACGGATGTTGCGCCGGTGTTTCCAGCCTGCGGGAAGGGGCCGTGAGGAGGACGGGAAGGCACGATGGGACGCTCGAATCCTTATGAATGAACGGGTTTCTGGGGGCAGCTGCCAATAGAGTAGCATAGAGGAATCGGAATGGATATCCCTGTCGGCCCCGATCCGGTCGGGAAGAACAAGGACCGAAAAGGCCTCCCGTCATTGGTCGGCTAAAATCCCCGCAGGGCGCATGAATGCCGGACAGGGAAGTGGCCCCATCCTTCTCCTCAGAGGGACATCATGGCTAGGGAAGGGGGCCCCTTTTCTCCGCGTGTCCGCGGAAAGAAAGAGAAATCGGCTCGTGAAGGAAGGGTCCGGGTCAGGTTCGAGCTTCCATTGGCCTCCTCGAGCGTTCCGTCGCCCCGTCTCACGCGCTCAGGAGAAGGCGGACACCCCCATGGAATCAGATCAATTCCTGGAAACGCCCGGCGATCCAGTCCTTCGTGAAATCGACAAAGACTTTTGCGGCGGGAGAAAGGAATTGAAATTTCGGGGCGGCGAGGACAATCTGGCGAAATTGGGGGGGATCGATCGGGATCGCGTGAATTCCCGACAGGTCCCGGGGAAGAGCAAGTCCCGCCAGGATGGCCGCTCCCACCCCTGACCGCACCATTGCGGACATCGTCCCGATATTGCGCGCTTCAATGGTTTTGTGGGCGGGGGAAAGCCCTGCCTCCGAAAGCCTTGAAGCCGCCATCGTTCCGCAGGTTCCCACGCATTGGATGATCGGCCCCGCGGCAAGCTGATCGAGGGTCAGGCTCTTCTGTCCGGCCGAGGGATGGTGTTCCGGAACGATCCCGAACATCCGGTCCCTGAGCAGCGGGTATGTTTCAAGATCCTGACAGGGGGCGGTCAGGATTCCCAGATCGACTGTCTCCGAAAGGATCCATTCATGGACTTCCTTATCCGTCCCCTCGAAGACGGAGATTTCGATGCCCGGGAATTTCTGGCGCATCACCCCCACGACTCCGGGGATGATGCGGAGGGCGGCGCTTTGCAACGTTCCTACAGTGATTTTTCCAATTTTTAGCCCGGAAAGGGAGGAGGCGTCCTCCTTGATCCGATTCACCCGGCCGACAATCTCCCGGACATGGTCAAGAATCCTGTGCCCACCTTCCGTCAGGACCACACCGCTCCGATTCCGATGAAAAACGGTGATCCCGATCTCCTTTTCGAAGGCGGCCACGGCGTGCGATACCGCGGATTGCGTGATCCCGAGGCGTTCTCCAGCCTCCGTAAAGTTCCCCAATTCTTTCAACGCCAAGAGAACGCGAAGTTGAATGATCGTCATATGAATAAACTCTTATGTTAATTATGTCAAAGATTAAGAACTTATCCATAAATAAATGATACACTTCTCCTTGAGGCGGTCGAAGCAGGCCGTGAACAGACTCTTCAAGGAGGAGAAGCATGCCGAAGATACAGTCTTGGGAAGTCTCCGACCGGTTCTGGGAGCGGGTGGACTCGCTGATTCCCCGAAAACAGCGGAAGGACGGCCGGACCTACAAGCGCCGGGCGGGCGGAGGGCGAAAAGCTCTGGATCCCCGCCGGGTCTTCGAGGGCATCGTCTACGTGCTTCGGACCGGGTGCCAATGGAAAGCGCTGCCGAAGGAGATCTTCGGGAGTCCCAGCGCGATTCACCGCTATTTCCGGGAATGGGAACAGGCCGGTCTGTTTTTGTCCCTCTGGGAGGCGGGACTCGCGGAGTACGACGAGATGGAGGGCATCGCGTGGGACTGGCAGTCGATCGACGGGGCGACCACCAAGGCGCCCCTGGCCCGGGAGGCCGTCGGGAACAACCCCACGGATCGGGGAAAAAAAAGGCAGCAAGCGGCATCTCCTGGTGGACGCCCGTGGCGTCCCGCTCTCGCTCGTCGTGACCGGAGCGAATCGCCATGACGTGACGCAGGTGGAAGCGGTCCTGGATGGGATCCTGGGAGGCCGTCCGGAAACGGGAACCCAGCGACCGGTGCAGAATCTCTGCGCGGACAAGGGATATTTCGGCATCCCGGCCTGGCAAGCCATGGAGTCCCGGGGCTATGTCCCCCACGTTGTTTCCCGGGGACAGGAACGAGACGCCCTGAAAAAGGTCCCGGGATACAAGGCCCGTCGATGGGTGGTGGACGCGGCCCATTCGTGGTTCAACCGGTTCCGGAAGATCCTGGTGCGGTTCGAGAAAACCGCTGCAAGCTATCGGGCGCTTCTTCATCTGGCGGCCGCCATTATCTGTTTTCGGAAGGTTGGAGTTATTTATGGATAGGTCCTAAGTTACTCGAACTGGGAAAAGAACTTGCAAAACACCAACTGGATGTCTGGCGACAATGCGGCCCGAGGGTACAATGGATTTTGATCGAAGGTATCGAGGCATTGAGTGAGGAACAACGTATTTCATTGACACCGTTGTTAACCCCGATACTCGCTGAAGTTCTTGAGACGGAAATCCAAGGGTCGGCAGCAAGTTCTTCCACAATAACGATCTTCCGTGGACCGGTAGTGGCGTCTGAGGAGCTTCGTGCAATTCGGGCCAGAGCAATAGAATTGTTAAAACAGCTATTTGCACTGGCACGAACAGACGGAGAGCGCCGTTCGGTGTTTCAATCACTCGAGGCCGGCACACGATTACCCCATCGGGGTAAGTACAGCAATGAGCTACAGCTCATGGTGATGGATGACTTGCGTACGATCGTCGAATTCCTAACCGAGATGGCTCCTTCGTTAAGCCTTGAGTTGCTCAGAACGATCGAAGTGTGGGTCCATCAATGCTACTGGAACTATGCCGTTCTGCCCGAAGGGATGCGTGATGATCAGGCGCTCGTCAAGGCTCGGGTGCAAGTCGAAGCAGCCACGATTACATTTCGTAATAACGTTAATGCAGTGGACGACTTCGTTATCTACAAGACGTTGGTCGGGCATGACTCCGTGCTCGCACCTGCTTGGAAGAATAAAGCCTTCCGTTACAGGCAGCTGACCGAATATCGGGCAAAGCAAATTGATGAATTCGTCGCCTCCGTGGACGAGGCAAGCGCCGACCTCTGGTTCGACAGAATTTGTCGCTATGCCTGTACGGAATCCGATGACTTGGCGACATTTTGCGAATTCGCCAAATTCCTTGAGCGGCTGGCGGAAACCAAGCCATCGATAGCCCTCTCTTACATTGCCCGAATCGAGGAGCCCCTCACGAGGTTCTTGCCGAGCTTACTCGTAGGACTGATGCGAAGCAAACAGCATGCGAATGCTCTTGTGCAGATTGAGACTTGGTTGAACGCAGGTGAGCATCTTGGACCGATCACTTGGTATTTCCAATTGGCAGATCCGTTGGACGAGTTCTTGCTTCGGCGCGCGCTTGAAACCGCCATTCGGCATGAAGACCGTGTCGCAGTTCGCAATGCACTCATTGCCGCAACTAGACAGTTTTCCAACCATCCTGGGGGGCTTGTTGATACCATTTTCCTTCCCGCGCTTCGATATCTCGATGCGTGCGGGGACTTCACTTGGCTTCATCTCCCCTTTGATACTTGGCTTCAAAGTCCTATTATCCATGCATTAAACGAAGAACAGGCGGGTGTCGTGCTCGAGTCACTCGTCCGTTACCCCAGGCTGGAACATTCCGCAGAAAACGTTGTTGCAGCCATCGCAGAGCGATGGCCAGCAAGTGTGATCGCTTTCCTGGGAATGCGACAAGCACTTTCTCGAACAGATGACGCTCCACGGCATTACGTTGCAATGCCGTATGCGATTTACGAACTCAAAAATCCCCTCACTGCCGCTCTCGGCATCGTTTTGGAGGGCGCGAAAAAGTGGTATGGTGACGCACACCAGCTCTTCACCTACGAGGGTGGACGGTTACTCGCTTCAGTATTTCCTGATCTGTCCGGCGGGCTTAGAGACCAATTGGAGAAGTTGATCAGCGGGGGGAATGAGCAAGATCTGGCGTTTGTTCTTTCTGTCCTTTCGGCCTTCTTAGGGCAACCCAACATTTTTGAACTTGTGCGAAAAATCGTTGCTATGTTGCCTCCAGGGAATCCTCTACTTCAAAAAGCCAAATCGGCCTTGATGGAGACAGACGGCGTCAGTGGCGAATTTGGCTTTGCCGAACTCTACGCTGAACGAAAGAAATTGCTTGTGCCGTGGCTTTCCGATCCAAGCGAACAGGTGCGAAAGTTCGCTTCAGAAATAAATCAATTCCTTGAACAACGAATCGCGACAGAAAATCGGTCCGCTGAAACCTCGATCGCGCTCCGTAAGTTGCAATTATGGGGAAGAGTTAGACAGCAATATGGAGGATTGACGAGCTTCACTCTCAGGGAGGGTAATGGGCTTGGTCTAAGTTGTGGTGGTCCCAACGGGTTTCGAACCCGTGTTTCCGGCGTGAGAGGCCAGCGTCCTAGGCCACTAGACGATGGGACCCAACCTTCCAAGAGGGGAATTATAGACGATCGACGCGCAGAAAGAAACTCTTTTTGCGAGGAGCTTCCGATTCCCTCGTGCCGAGCGGGACCCTGTAGAGCGAACCCAATCGGGTCGGGATCAACGGACACGGGCCCGGTTTTTCCGACACCATGCCAGCACATCCTTTATCCGATGGGGATCGAGGCTTGGCAGGATCGCAAGGGAAAACTCATCAATGTAAGCGGACGGACAAAAACGTCGCTCTATTGTCAACGATGAGGAGCCGCAGGGTTCCCGCCCCCTTGGTCATTCAAAAATCTTATTGATAAATAAGGAGATTTTCTCATGGCAACAAAATTGCTATATCTATTGTGGATTGGTTTTAAATCGGGCCGGGAGTGGCCTTGGGAGTCGGGAGGATGTCATGGTCAAGAACAAAGGCGTCATCCGTTGGATCGTCTCGTGGGTTGTCGTTGGGGTGGGAATGACGCTTTCGGCGTGCCAGAGCACGGACGCAGGAGCGGTCATGGCCATCGAGGATGAAGGGGGACAATCGCGGACCATCGTCAAGAAGATTATCGGGGGGGTGGTGCTGGCCGTGAAACGTCACAACAAGACCAGACGGCTCTCCCTTGTGATGATGGAAGCGCAGGTCTCACCCTCCGGCCGTCCCGAGTGCCGGTTGTTGACCGGGAGGCGATTGTCCATCGGTCATGTCCGAATGGTCTTCAAGGAACGTCCCGGCCGGCTCAAAAGCGCCATGGTCGTGATGGGTGGCCCGGAACCTGCGCGCTTTTCCGCTCTTGCCCCCGGGGATTGCGTGTCGGTCGCCCCGGACGACATCGATCGTCCCTCTTCCTCTCTGGCCTCCTCGATCGAAATCGAGACCGCCGACACCGTCGCACAAAAATCGGACCGCCTCGGCAAGGGAATCGTGGAACTCTGGGCGCAAGCCCCGCTCTCTGTGCGCGTCGCTCTTGGCCTCAAAAAAGCGGCCGGACAGATTCACCGGGCCGTGACCCTGAACAAGCGGGCGATGGGTGCGCCCATCGGCCGTCCGCTCAAGCACGCCTGAGTCTTCTTCCTCGTCCGATCTTGATTGTCATTTTCATCCCCGGAAAGGTAAGATCAGCGTCATGAACACGCATGACCATTCCACGGGGACAGAATCGACATGACCTCCGGAGGCGGGGGATCCCGCATGCTTCGGTTTCTCCGGCGACATCGCCTGACCGCCCTTTTCATTCTCCTGATCATGACCGTCCTTGCCGGAGCCAAGGCGCTGACCCTTCCGGTCGCCCTCTATCCGTCCATCGACTTTCCGAGGATCTCTGTCATCGTGACGACCAAGGACCTTCCCTTTTCGCAAATGGAGGTCCGGATCACGCGTCCTGTCTCGATGGCCCTTCGGGGAGTGACAGGGGTTCAAGAGGTTCGCTCCCGGACCTCCCGCGGATCAGCGGAGTTTTTTGTCCGGTTTTCCTGGAGAAGCCCGATGGTTCTCGCGCTCTCTCGCGTGAACCAGGCACTGTCCCGTGTACTCCCCGACCTTCCGCCCGGAACCCGGTCGCGCGCGATCCGGATGATTTCGGCGGACACCCCGGTCTATCAGATGGCCCTCACGAGCCAAACCCGCTCGCCCTCCACCCTCACGGATCTTGCCAAATACCGGCTTGTGCCCTTCTTGGTCAATATCTCGGGCGTTTGGAAGGTCGAAATCGTCGGCGGAAAAGGGCGGGAGGTTCATGTCGAGGTGAATCCCTACGAACTCGCCAGTGCCGGCAAGACCATGCAGGATGTTCTCTCCGCCTTGCCGGACCACAACCGCATCGGCGTGGTTGGTCGGCTCTCGGAATACCATCAACTGCTGCTTCTCGAGGTTCACAATGCCCTTTCAGGGCTTTCCCCGGTGCGGCGCCTCTTCCTGTCGGGCGCGGGCCAGGCGCCGCTTCCGCTCTCCCAGGTCGCGACCGTTCGTTGGGGAATCCGGCCGGCGGACCGGATGGTGCGGGTGAGCGCGGATCAGAGGCCGGCGGTGATTTTGAACGTGTTCCGCGCCCACCAGGAAAACGCCCTTGCGGTGGTGAACCGCATCGAATCGAGGAGGGGGATCCTTGCCCATCTTCTTCCTTCGGGAGTGCAGAGCCGGGTCACCTACGACCAGGGCCATGTGATCGGTCAGGCCATCCTCCATGTCTCCCTCGCCCTGACCCTTGGGATCGTCTCGGCCTTTGCGGTGATTCTCCTTTTCCTGCGTCGCCTCCGCCCTTTTCTTCTCGTGGGAACCTTTGTTCCCATCGTTCTGGTCTTGGCGCTTGGCCTCTTGGCGGTTCTTCATCAATCGATCAATCTCCTGACCTTGGGGGGCCTTGCCGCCGGAACCGGACTCGTCATCGACGACTTTGTCGTCGTTCTCGAGGGGGGATCCAGGCTTCCCGTCCTCTTGCGGCCTTTTGTCTTTTCTTCCCTGGCCTCGATGGTCGTTCTCATTCCTCTTTTCGGTCTCGGGGGAATGGTCGGGGCGTTTTTCATGCCTCTCGCGCTCACTCTCTTTCTCCTGCTGCTGCTCTCCCTTCTCGTCAATCTTTTTGTGACGCCCTCTTTTCTTGAGGAGAGGGAGGAGATCCGCTCCCACCCCAAGACGGAGCGGTTCCTCGAGAGGGTCTTTGCGCTCCCCCGGTGGGGAGTCCTCGCCTTTCTGGCTCTCTTTTCCATCGGAGGCCTTCTGGCCATGCGCCAGGGGCTTCCGACGAATTTCATGCCCCGAATGGACGAAGGGGCCTTCCTGATCGATATTCACGCGCCCCCGGGGACCTCCCTCGACGACAGCGAACGGGCCTTTTCCCGAATCGAGGGCTTCTTGCACACTCTGCCGGAGGTGATCTCGACGTCGCGAAGGCTCGGTGCGGAGATGGGATTCTACATCACCGAACCGACCAAGGGGGACATCATCGTCCGTCTTTCAGACACCAGGACCCGCACGGTGTTCCAGGTGATCGCGCAAGTCCGCTCTTACGTCAAAACGAACGAGCCGGAACTCTCCGTGGATTTTCCCCAGATCCTGGAGGACGCGCTGAATGATCTCATCGGAACGGAGGCGCCGGTCCTCGTGCGCATCCACGGATCGGACCGGGCGCGCATGGAGCAGGCGGTCCCGTCGATCGTCGCCCTCTTGGACTCCGTTCCCGGGGTGGTGGACGTCGCCAGAAGCGAGCGCCCGGTTCCCCCGGCGACCCGGATTCACGTGGACAGCGAATTGGCGGCCGCATACCACCTGACGCCCCGCGCGGTCATCGATGATCTTCGGACGGGGTTGTGGGGACGTTCCGTCACGACGGTCATGGAGGGGGAAATCCCCCGTCCGGTGCGGGTCCTCGATGTTCCGGCCCCCTTTGGGACCCTTGAGGGAATCCGGCGATTCCCCGTCGAAACCGCCACCGGACTGATCCCTCTCTCCCGGATCGTCCATTGGTCGGAGGAACCCGAGCGCGCCGAGCTCGACGATCTGAACCTCGCCCCGGTCGTTTCGGTGGAAGGGCGTTTGTCGGGGGCCTCCGATCTCGGAACGGTCTCCTCCCGGATCGGCCGGGGGCTTGCCAAGCTCGCCCTTCCCCCTTCCGTCTGGGTGGATCTGGGCGGATACGCCACCTGGCAGAAGAAAAGCTTTCGCCAGCTGTCCTTCGCCCTTCTTTTTGCGGTTCTTCTCGTCACCGGAGTCATCTATGCCCTGGTACGCAAGGCCGCGCCCCCCCTTCTTCTTCTCTCGGGGGTGTTCATGTCCGTTCTTACGGCCCTTCTCGTCCTGGTCCTTTTCCATCATTCCCTGAACCTCTCCTCCTTCGTAGGGCTGGTCCTGGTCGCCGGCATCGCCGCGGAAAACGGGCTCCTGGTCCTCGACCGGGCGCTTTGGGCCCAGGGAAGTGCCAGGGACCGCTTCGTTCAGGCCCTTTCCGACCGGATGCTTCCCCTCCTCATGACGCATGTCGCCAATGCGACCGCCCTTCTTCCCCTGGCGTTGGCCACCGGAGCGGGACTCGATATGGAGCGCTCTTTTTCGATCGCCGTTTTGGGAGGACTGGCGGGATCTTTGTTCTCCTCCGTCCTGCTCCTTCCGGCATTGGGGACCGCCTGGTTCGCCCGATCCTTTGAAAGGACCCCCGAATGATGCGTGTTGTGTCTCTGATAGTGCTTCTTGCGGTCTTCGCCGCCTGCCAGCGGGACCGGTCTTCCGCCCCTCCCGCCGGATCGTCGTCTCGGCAGGTGACGGCGCCCGTCGAAAAAGCGGCCGGGCCAGTCCTCCATACCTTCCTGGGACAGGTGGCGTACGATCCGTCGTCGTCCTCCCAGGTGATGGCGCGCCTTTCGGCCCTTTCCGTCGTGTCCATCAAGATATTCGCGGGAGATCGGGCCTCCCGGGGAGAAACGGTGATGGTCCTGAAGAGTCCCGACTTCTTAAGCGCCGAATCGGAGCTTGCGAGCGTCCTCGACAATCCGGGAGGGAAGACTCCCGAGCGGGTCCATGGAATCCGGATCCTTGCCGAGCAGAAGCTGCGGCTTCTGGGGGCCTCTTCGGAGGAAATCGCCCGGCTTGAACGGACCCGGAGACCGATCGACCGCTACGAGGTCCGCTCCCCTCTGTCGGGAACCCTGATCCGCATCGGTCCCGCGGCGGGAGCCCAGGTCCGAAAGGGGGATCTGCTCTTTGAAGTGTCGGATCTCTCGCACCTTTGGGTTCAGGCGTACCTGTTTCCTGGGGAGGAGAAGGGCATTCGCCAGGGCTCGGAGGTCCGCGTCGTCTCCCTTCATGCGAGCGGGGAAGCGGGAATAGGGCGGATCCTTCGAATCGCCCCCTTCATCGACCCCCGCACGCGGACCATCCCTCTTCGCATTGCGCTGGACAATTCCCGCGGAACGTTTTTGCCCGATGAATGGGTCCGGATCCGCGTTCCCGTCCATGAACGATCGGGCCGCCCGGTCTATCTTGTCCCCGAGCGCGCGATTGTCCGGACGAAGGATCGGCGGACGGCCGTCTTTGTGGTCCGGGGGGAGGCGTCCCCCGCGCTTCTTCCGGTGACGGTTCTCGGCCGGAGCAAGGGGGTGGTGGAGGTCCGCGGGGAGTTTCGCGAAGGGGACCGGGTCGTGACCGAAGGACTTCTGCCCCTTCTGTCCCGGGAAGGAGTGTGACGCCGTGCGGGTCACGCCCGGAGTTTGAAGATCGGTTGACCGAACGCCCGGATTTCTCCAAGATGAGAGGCATGAGGACCGATTCATGACGCAAACGACGGAAAGCGTGCCGCCCTCCGGCTGGGAGTCGGGATCCCCCGCCCCTTGGATCCTGAAGATCTTCGGCGGCCTCCGGCGCGGTCCCGCCGTTTGGCTGACCCGGGGGGCCCTGGCCTTGGCGGGGGTCTCCCTTGGACTCTTTACCGTCACACGGCTCATGCTGATCCACTGGGTCTTTCTTGTGCCGGCCTCCCTGGGGTCGCTGTTTGTCCTGGGATGTCTCTACCTCCTTCTGGAAATGCGGAGAAAACCGGTGGCCATTCTCGAGATCCGGCCGGGAGAGGTGATCATTCTCCGGACGGGGGAGGATGCGGTCACCCTGCCCCTTGGGGAGGCCGGCCTGAGGGACCGGGCGGACGAGCACTGCTTCGACATCCTGCGCCTTCCGGAAGAGGAGGTGCTTCTCTCCGTTCCGCGGGACGCCGTGAGGGATGTCTCTCTTTATGAAACCATCCGGCGGTTCCTTAGCGTTCCGCCCGCCCAGCGCCTCCCGGTCCCCGTCCTCTCTCAGACGAAAGGCCGCTTCTACCGCTGGTTCATCATGGCCTGGAGCCTGATCATCCTTCTGATGGTTCTCTGGGCCCTCTATGAAAACTATGCGGCCCCTCGGTCCTATGAACCCTTCAGCAATCCCTGATTCCCCCAGATAAATAAAGTTCCCCTACGCCTGCCCGTTCTTTGAACCTTGGGCAGGATTTGGTAAAATAGGACATTCAGGGTTTTTGGACTTTTTGGAAGGTTATTGTTGAGGGGAGACCCCGACGCTTCCTTTGTCTCCCCCCAATGGGGGCCGGACCTCAGGGTCCCGGCCGGTCAATCAGAAAGGGATACAATGCGCTATATCCGATTCTTCAACGAGATCAAGCTTCCCGACATTCCCCTGGTGGGTGGCAAAAACGCTTCCCTGGGGGAGTTGTACCAGGAGCTTGTTCCTCAGGGAGTGAAGGTTCCCAACGGCTTTGCCATTACCGCAGATGCCTATTGGGACCTTCTCAGGAAAGGGGGGATCATGGAATCCCTCAAGGAGGCCCTTACCGGTCTGGACCGTCATAATATGGACGACCTGGAGCGTCGGGGAAAGATGGCGCGGGATCTGATCCTGGGCGTCAGCATTCCTGCGGACATGTGGGCGGAAATCGAAGAGGCCTACGGCATACTCGCCAAGGAGTATGGGGCTTCGCCGGATGTGGCGGTTCGGAGTTCCGCCACCGCCGAAGACCTTCCCACCGCCTCCTTTGCCGGTCAGCAGGACACCTACCTGAACATCCGCGGGCTCCAGCAATTGAAGGAGGCCTGCCTCAAGTGCTTCGCCTCCCTCTACACCGACCGGGCCATCTCCTACCGGGTGGACCATGGGTTCGACCATTTCTCCATCGCCCTGTCGATCGGAATCATGAAGATGGTTCGTTCCGACAAGGGCTCCTCCGGGGTTCTGTTCACCTTGGACACCGAAACCGGATTCCGGGACGTGGTGTTCATCACGGGAGCCTACGGGCTCGGAGAAAATGTGGTCCAGGGAAATGTGGATCCCGACGAGTTTTATGTCTTCAAGCCGACCTTCAAGTCCGGCCATCGTTCGATTATCCGGAAAAACCTGGGCAAGAAACAGTTCCGGATGGTCTATGCCAGCGGGAACGCCAAGGTGACGGTCTCGAACCAACGCGTCTCGGCCGAAGAAGCCCAGAAATTTTGCCTCTCCGACGACGAGATTCTCAAGTTGGCCGATTATGCGATCAAGGTCGAGGAGCATTACTCCCGGAAGGCGGGGGTCGACAGGCCCATGGATATGGAATGGGCCAAGGACGGCGTGTCCGGAGATCTTTTCCTGGTCCAGGCCCGACCCGAAACCGTCGAATCCCAGAAAAACAAGACCGAATTTCTTGAAGCCTATACCCTGGATGAAAAGAGCCGGGTCCTTCTCCGCGGAAAAGCCGTCGGACAAAAGATCGCCTCCGGGAAGATCCACGTGATCCGGGATCTTCGGCATATCCGGGAGTTCAAGCCGGGAGAGATCCTTGTGGCCGAGACCACGACGCCCGACTGGGAGCCGGTGATGAAAACGGCCGCGGCCATCATCACGAGCCGCGGGGGCCGGACCTGTCACGCGGCGATCGTGAGCCGCGAACTGGGGATTCCGGCGGTCGTGGGCGCGGAGGGCGCGATCGACGCCCTGGCCCCGGGACAGGAAGCCACAGTGTCCTGCGCGCAGGGAGACACCGGAATGGTCTATGAGGGGTTGCTCAAGTTCCATGTGGACCGCACCCAGCTCGACGCCTTCGATCGACCCAAGACCAAGGTCATGATGAATCTGGGGGATCCGGACCAGGCCTTCGGGCTGTCCTTCATCCCGAACGATGGGGTGGGGCTGGCCCGCATGGAGTTCATCATCAACGGGTTCATCAAGATCCACCCCATGGCCCTGGTGCATCCGGAAAAAATCACCGATCCGAAGGTTCTGGCCGAAATCGAGGCCATGACGGCGGGATACCGGGACATGAAGGAGTACTTCGTCGAGAAGCTGGCCTTTGGAATCGGAACGATCGCCGCGGGATTCTACCCGAAACCGGTGACGGTGCGCATGAGCGACTTCAAGAGCAACGAGTACGCGAGCCTGATCGGCGGATCGGCCTTCGAGCCCCACGAGGAAAATCCCATGCTGGGATTTCGGGGGGCCTCCCGCTACATCAGCCCCCGGTACGAGGAGGGGTTCGCCCTGGAATGCCAGGCCATCCGCCGGGTGCGGGATGGGATGGGGCTGACGAACGTCCGGATCATGATCCCCTTTTGCCGGACCTTAAAGGAAGCCCGGGGCGTGATCGAGGTCCTCGAGAGGAACGGGCTGAAGCGGGGGGTGAACGGACTGGAAGTGTTCGTCATGTGCGAAATCCCCAACAACGTCGTTCTGATCGACGAATTCGCCAAGTACTTTGACGGATTTTCCATCGGGTCGAACGACCTCACCCAGTTGACGCTGGGCGTGGACCGCGATTCTGAGATCCTGGCCGAGTCCTTCGACGAGCGGGACGAAGGCGTGCAGGCCTTCATCCGCCTGGCGGTGGAAGGAACGAAGCGGAACAAGGTCTATTCCGGCATCTGCGGTCAGGCCCCCAGCGACTTTCCGGAGGTTGCGGAGGCCCTGGTCCGGATGGGGATCGACTCCATCTCTTTAAACCCCGACACCGTGATCAAGACCACCCTCAAGATCCTGGAAGTTGAGAAAAGTCTGGGGCTGGGCAAGTAGCCGATTTCCCGTCTGTCGGCCGTATCGTAGCGCCGGACTCGCCTCAAAGGCGGGTCCGGCGTTTTTTTTGCCTGACCGAAGGAGGGACGGGAATCAATCTCACGGGCATGGGGGGGTGCTCTCCTAGTCCTCCCGTTTTCCCCGGGGCTTCAGAAGAAAGGGCACGCCCGTGAAGGCATAGGACTCCCGAAGCTTTCGCGACATAAATTGAAGGTAGGTCGGTGTCAGCCCAAGGGGGCGGTTCGAGAACAGGTGAATGACCGTCGGCGCGATCTGGACCTGGGTGGCGTAAAGAACGCGGACTGCTCCGGTTTTGAGCCTTGGAGGGGGCGTGTGGGCGACGACCGGAAGAATCACCCGGTTGAGTTCGCTGGTGCCGACCCGCCGGTAGTACCAGGCACGGACCGTCTCGATCCTTTGAAAGAGCTGGTTTAAATTCCTTCCGGTCAGGCCGGAGAGATTGAGGACGGGGGCAAAGGCGAGAAAGGGATACCGCTCCCCCAGAAGCGCAAGATCGGGAGCCTCGCCTTTTTCGACGGCATCCCATTTGTTGAAGGCGATGATCAGCCCGCGGCGGGCATCGATCACCTGGCGGATGATGCGGAGGTCTCCATCGGTGAGTCCATCGGGGGTTGAGACCAGGACCACGGCGATTTCCGCGTTCAGCAGGGCGCGTTCCGTCCGGATGATGGCGTAAAGCTCCGAGGCTTCGGATAGTTTTCCCCCGTTTTCTGATGCCGGCGGTATCCACAAACTGGTAGGATTTGTCCCGCCAGGTCACGAATGTGTCGATGGCATCCCGCGTCGTTCCCGGCAGGGGGCTCGTGACCAGGCGGTCTTCTCCAAGGATGTGGTTGATCAGCGTGGATTTGCCGACGTTGGGCCGGCCGATGACCGCGATTCGGGCCGGCTCATCGAGGCGTTTTTGGATCTTGGCCCGGATCTCCTCATCGGAGAGACCAGACAGATCGAGCTTGTCCGGATCGATGTCGACGTCGGTGGCCCGGGGAAGCAGAGAGGAAAACGGCTCGAGCAGCTCTTCCATCCCGAGTCCGTGGAGCGCCGAGATCGGGATCAGGGGACTCACGCCATATTTGTAGAAATCGGCCATGACCACCGATTCCCGGGTGGGAGAGTCGTTTTTGTTGACGGCGAAGACCGCGGGTTTTCCGGAGGCCCGGATGCGTTCGACCACATCCCGATCCATGGGATTGAACCCGTCTTTGGCATCGAAGACATAGATCAGGGCGTCGGCCTCCTCAAGAGCGAAGAGGGCCTGTTTCCGGATCGCCTCCCCCAGGGGGTGGTCATCCCCGAATACGATGCCGCCGGTGTCGACAAGGCGATAGGTCCACAGGCCCCGGAGCACGGTCGCGTAATGGCGGTCCCTGGTCACCCCCGGCTGGTCTTCGACGATGGCCTTGTTCTCCCCCAATAAACGATTGAACAGGGTCGACTTTCCGACGTTGGGGCGGCCCAGGATGGCAACCAGGGGAAGAGCGACGGCCTCCCGGATGGATTCAGGCATGGAGGACTCCAGAGAAATGAGGGAACGGGGAAGAGATCGGCGCTTTTGGCCGGAGGATCAATCCCGGTCGAAGAACTTCGGTTTTTCCGTGTATTCGGGGGGAGGGGTGCGCCGAATGAAGCGTTGGTAGATCCACTGCAGAAAGATCGTCGCCAGCCCTCCGATAAAAAGGAAGACGAAGCCGATCATGATGATTTGCCCCATGTGATTGACCATGGGGTACTGCGGATGGCCCTGTGGCATCAAAATTCCTCCTCGAATCGAAAAATGGTAGCACGACCGCATGTTTCCTGCAATCGCCGCCCGGGACTTTCGGAAGGCCGACCGTGATTTGGGAACGGGGTCCGCGGGTTTTGAACCGACGCCTTCTTCCGGGTAGAATCTAAAGGGGAAGGCTCAGATGGCCGGGACACTTGAGGCGGCTGATCCGCCGGGGGGAGGACATGACAAGTGCGGCAACGGACGGGGACAAACCCTATCGGGTCCTGATCCTTGGGGCGGGATTCGGAGGGCTCTACACGGCCGTCTATCTCTCCAAGTATCTGGGAAAGCACCGTCCCGACGTGTGGGTGACGGTGGTGGACCGCCGCAATTACTTCCTGTTCACCCCCATGCTCCATAGCGTGGCGACCGGCGCCTTGGAGCCCCGGTACGTGGCCCACTCCATCCGCAAGATCTTCCGGAAAACCCGGGTTCATGCCCATGTGGGGAGGATCGAGCGGATCGACCTGGAAAACCGCCAGGTGATCACCGCCCATCGGTCGCTTCCCTACGACGACCTGGTGATCGGTCTGGGCTCGGAGACCAATTTCTTCGGGAATCTGGAACTCGAGCGCGGGGCCTTCACCCTCAAAAATCTCGAGGACGCCGCCCGGATCAACAACCACATCATCCGCCAGTTCGAGCGGGCCTATTGGGAAGAGAGCCCCGAGATCAAGCGGGGTCTCCTCACCTTCGTCGTCGTGGGGGCGGGGCCTACCGGCGTGGAATTGGCGGGAGAGATCTACGAATACGCCCACCGGGAGCTCCTTCGCGATTTCGGACGGCGGATCACCGGAGACGAAATCCGGGTGGTTCTGGTGGAGGCCACGGGCCGGATTCTCCCGTCCCTTCCGGAAAAACTCTCCCATGAGGCCATCCGGCGCCTGGAATCGATCGGCATCGAGGTGCTCCTGTCCACCCGCCTCGAATCCTGGGACGGGACGACGATCCGGCTGAACTCGGGGGCGACCTTTCTGTCCGGAACCCTGATCTGGTCGGCCGGGGTCAAGACCAATCCCCTGGTCCGGGAGCTTCCCCTGGACAAGGATTCCCAGGGCCGGATCATCGTCCGCTCGACGCTCGAGGCCAAGACGATGGACCATGTCTGGGTGCTGGGAGACAACGCCCATGCCATCGATCCGTTCGAGCAGAAGCCCTATCCTCCCACCGCCCAGACCGCCGTCCGCCAGGCAAGGGTCGTGGCCCACAATATCGCCGCCCGCCTTCTCAGGAAGCCGGAAAAGACCTTTGCCCACCGCCATGTGGGCGGATTCGTCTCGATCGGGGACAACTATGCGCTGCTCTCGGCCAAGCAGTTCACCCTGACGGGCATTTTGGGGTGGTTCCTGTGGAACCTGGTCTACATCAACAAGCTTCCGATCATCCGCTACCGCCTGTTTTCGACCTTCGGCCTGTTTTTGAAGGTGCTCTTCGAGCGGGCGACGACCGAAGTGGACCTCTGCCCGGAGGAGTCTTTTCCCGAGAGCCGCAAGGACAGAAAGAAGGTGGGCTGAGGGGAGGGATCTCGGAGTGGACGCCTTTGGGCCGGATGGAGCGTGTCTCCGTCCGGCCTTTTTTCATCCCCTCAGTTCGTGACGGAGAGGGTGTAGGCAAGTGTCGTCGCATTGTAGAGTTTATCGTATCCATTGATGGTGAAGGCGTAGGAATTGGCGGTGCACCCGTTGGAGAGGACGCTGAAGGTAAAGGAAAAGGTGCCGGTGGTGCTGTTGACGGGGCTGTAGGTCGTTCCAATGGTGGACGGGGTGGGGGCGGTCTCTTGCACCTGCACCACCGAAGGTCCGGACAGCGTATCGGTCAGGGTCCCGGTGACGGTGACGGGAAGGTCCGATCCCGTGCAGCCGGGCGTGTAGACCGCCCCGTTCGCCGGAGAGAGATTGGTGAGGGTCGGAGGGGTGTTGTCGATAGTGAAGGCGACGGTGGCGCTCTGGGTGTTGCCGGCGTAGTCGGTGGCGGTGGCGGTGAGCGTCGCCGGGCCCGAGGGGGACTTGGTGGTGTCGAGCGGCGTGATGATGGGATTCCCCTGGAGCGATCCGCCGGGAAGGAGCAGGTTCTCCCCCGTCATGAGAAGCTCGCCGATGCCCAGACTGTCGGTGGCGGAGGCGCTGACGGTAATGGTCCCGTTATAATACTGGCCGGATTGCGGGTTGGTGATGGTGACCTGAGGCCGACCGGCGTCGGGAAGGGACGGGGCCGGGGAGGGCGGGAAGAGCGGCCCGGTATTCAAGGCGATGGCGTTGAGGATGCCGTCGGTTTGCAAGGGCGAGAGCCCCGATTGATTCTGCGAGGTCCATAGAAAAATCAGGGCTTCCGCGGTGAGGTCTTGCCGGAGGGTTTCGGGGGAGAGGGCGTACCCGTAGTAGGCCAGGGGGGAGGGATTTCCGGGGGTGCGTCCATTAAACAGTCCGTCGCCCTCGTCCTCTTCGAGGAGGGAGAGGAGTCCCATGGGATTGGCGGTTCCCGGGGCTAAATGCTGGGTGCTTCCGATATGGTCGCTCAACTCCGAGAGGCCGGCCAGGAGAAGTCCGTAAATTCCCGAGGAATTCGCGCTGGCGGGGCCGGAGGACAGATCGGCCGGAGGAACCTCCGCCGGATCGAATCCCAAAAATTGATTCCAGGCGCTTCGTGCCGTTTTAAGGGCGCTCTCCGGAGCGCTTCCGCCGGCGATGAGAGTCTGGACCTCGGTGGCCTCGAGGGAGGAGAAGGGGGTGAGGATGACGGTGGTCCGGGTGAGGTCGGCCGCCGGAACGAGGGCCTCGAGGGACTCCCCCGTGGCAAACGAGACGGTCGTTCCGCTTGCGAGATCGATGGTCTGCCCTCCGCTTAAGGTAAAGCCCACGGGGCCTCCCGTGAGATCGAAAAGGGTGGTGACGGAGAACGTTCCGTTCCTGTCGGTCGTCACCGTGCCCAGAGGAAGAAAAGAGCCGTCGGACTGGAATTGTCCGACGGAGATGGTCCCTCCGGTGACGGGACCGTCGAAGGCCGATCCGGACACGGTCATCAGGGTCGGTCCGGAGGTTTCGGGCGGCGCTTGAAAGGCGAGGGTCGCCCCCTTGCAGCCTCCGAGGGAGAGAATCAGGGCAAAGCCCAGGAGGACCCATTGTTGGGGTTTAAGGGGCCGTGTGGTGAACGGCGGAAATCGGCGCATTCGTTCCTCTTGGATAAAGGATCAGGACAGGAGATCAGAAGGAGGTTGAAATTCCCAGGGTGAGACGGTCGATCCCCGGGGCCCCCCCGGACACCCCGGGAATCGCCCCCGAAATCGGAAGGAACCATCGGTTCTCGATCGTGAGCGCGACGTGGCGGATCAGGCGGAGGCTTGATCCGAGCCCGATGTCCCATACCCCGAGGGTCGCCCGGGCGCTTTCGGGGGAGGAGAGATCGGCCAGGCCCACGCCGGACCCGGTCAGGAGAAAAAAGGACAGGCGCGTAACGGGATGAATCTCGTAGACGAGGTTGGCCGTAAAGGTGGTTTCCGAGAGGCGACAGTTCTGGCAGATGGACTCTCCGATCCCCGCGTCTGCTTCCACTGCGAGGTTGGGGAGAAAAAAGAGGCGGAGATTTCCGCCGAAGGCCTCTCCCCCGTTTTCGATCCCGGCGAAGGGGGTGAGGACAAATCGCATGTCCGCCCGGACATCCTCCGGAAAGAGGAGTCCCGGGAGGAGAACAAGAACACATGCGAGGACAAGCGTCAGGCGATTGCGCGGCCTCATGAAACGGACTCCTTGGCTTGGGGGTCGATCGGGGGACACCGGGGACCGGACATTTCACCGGCCGGGAAGCCAAAGCATCTTTGATGCCACACCCTCAAAAGGGGAAGAGTGTCGATGGGAGTTTTTATTCTTCGGGGAGTTAGGCGCGACGGCCGATCGGGTGTGAACGTTCCCGGGCGCGCGGATTCCGCCAATCGGGATCGAATGAAAGCGAGAATCATGATCATTTTTGGAGGATCTCCATGACTCCCCCCCATGATCCCGAGGATCTTCCCCGGAGTCTCGAACGAAAAATCGGCCCGGTGTTGAGGGCGCTCCGGAACGCGGCCCTTCCCGCCTGGGCGGTGGGCGGGGTTCTCCGGGATTTTTTGATGCACAGACCGTTTCGGGACATCGATCTTTTGGTCCGATCCTCCCCGGACACTCTGGCCTCCGTGCTTCCACACGGAGTGTGGGTCGGAAAGGTCATTCCCGCCTTTGTCCTGTCTTCCGGCAGGAGAAGTCGGCGCCCCACGGTTCAGATCACGGTGTTCTCGGGATCGATCGCGGAGGAGCTGTCTCGGCGGGATTTCTCGATCAATGCGCTCGCCATGTCCATGGGGGACGATCCCGGGCAAAGAGGAAAGATTCTGGATTATTTTGGGGGCGTGGGCGACATCGACAGGGGAGTGCTTCGCCGGCCTAGTTCTGGCCGCGATCCATTTTCGGAGGACCCGGTTCGGGTGATCCGGCTGGTCCGCTTTTCTGCCACCTTAGGGTTTTCCGTCGAACCGGACACCCTGGCCCTTGCCCGCCAATCAGTCGGGGGCCTCTCCAGCATCTCGGGTGAACGGCGCCGCCAGGAGCTCATCGCCCTTTTTTCCGGGCCCGATCTTGCGCGCCTGTCCATGATTTTTCCCGAGGAATTTCTCTGGGAGGCGTTGACGAGAGCGGCCGGGACCCCCGGGGAAGGTCCACTCACCCCGGGGACCCTGGCGCGGGTTCTTAGGGACACGTCCCGATGGTCGCGAAGGGACCCCTTGTTCCGGATGTGGTTTCTCTGGCATCGCATGAAGACGGACGATCTCAAGGCGGGACTCCCCTTTAGCCGTGCCGAAGGACGGAGGATCAGACGCTTTGGGCGTCTCGTCCGATTCTTCGGGAATGTGGCCGACAACGGGCCCCAGACGCTCTCCGACCGCGGGCTTCTCCTCGATCCCGACCGCCGGGAAACGGTCCGGCGGATGGTGGAACAGGGTCTTCCCCCGGAAGCCAGGGCGCGCTACAAGAAGGTGAGCCGAAAGATCGTCTCGGAGCTCTGCCGCCCCTGGGAGGAGGTTCGGGAAGGGATTTTGGGCAAGAAAAGGTGCGAGGACTAAGGATTGGTGGCGACGGCGCAGGAGTTCATATAGAGGGGGGTGCCGAAGGTGGAGGGGGTCACAAGGGTCGTGACGCTCCCAAGGGAGCCGCCTGACCCGACGCCCACGGAATAGAGGTAGCCGTTTGAGGTGGGAATGTAGGCGTTTCCTCCAATGGAATCCATGCAGGGGAGATTCAGGGAGGCGCTTGAAAAATTCACGGTCGATGTCGAGGCCGTGGACTCGGGGCCGATCGACTGGAGGGAGGGGCTGCTTCCGTTGAAGGAGGTATAAAAATAGAGGGTGTTCGCGTTGAAGGTGACACCGGAGGGGCAATTGGGGAAGGCACAGCTGCTGTAGGGGGTATAGGTCGGAGTTCCCAGGACGCCGGACGTTTCGGTGAAGGTATCCTCTTCCGGAGTGGTGGCAGAAATTGGGGTCGTGGTTGCCGTCGTAGAGAGGGTCAGGAAAAGAGTGCAGGTTGAAGGAGAAAGGGGCTCCTGGCAGTCGAGGGACGGCTGGACGGGGAAGACGGTCCCGGTGGTGGTGGTCATGGCCGAGGCCGTGCATCCCCCGCCCGAGAGGGCGAGCGTCGCGGTATTGTACGTTGACGCTCCGGCTGGGGCCGTCCCATTGACGACGAAGGCGTATTTGTTGTCAGATGTGACGGCCACCCCCGTGATAGGTCCTGAATATGTATTGGATGGGCAGACCGAGGTCACGAGCGAGGTCGTTTTCGTGAGGGGTCCGGTTCCTCCGATCGTCCAGACGGTCAGGGAGGAGAGTCCGGAGGCCCCCAAAAGGAGAGGGGAGGTCTGACCTGTGGGAGGTTCCGAGGTTGCCGCGATCTGGCTGTAGTATCCCGGATCGAGCGGCTGGGAGGAGACGGGATTGAGGGTCCCGTCGCTCATGATCGCAAAGCCGTAGATGCCGCTCGTCGTCGCCACATAAAGAATCCGGCCGGTGGAGGTCGCCACGATGGGCCCGCCGCCGCACCCGGAAAGAAGAAGAATCAGGCCGGAAAGAACGGCAAGGGCCCGGAGGGTCCCCGGGACGAATTTAAGACGGCGTCGGATCAACGGCGACAGGCTCTCCATGGGTGTGTGTCGGATGAGGTGGAAGATCCCGAAGGCATTCTATCGGAAATGGCCCGATGGATCAATTGAATCTGGAGAGAGGGGGATTGGGCAGGAGGATTGGTTGAAGAGAGGGCAGGAGGGGGGTAGGATGAAATCAGAGTTCCCCTCCTTTGAAAAAAGGATATTCCCTTCGAATTCGGGAGGATTTTCCATGCACAGTCCATCCATGTCCCGACTGTTGCAAATGGCCTTTGTGCCCAGCCTCGTCCTGATCCTGGCCTCCTGTGCCCCCAATCGGGTGATTCTCTCTCCCTATGTCCCTCATCCCCGCCCCCCGGGCATCACCTACACGACGGTTCCCCTCGTCGTGGCCCCCCTTGGAGGACCAGCGGTTCAGCCTCGATTCCTATGCCCGCGCCACCACCATGGTGGATACCGTCGGGTGGGGACAGGGGACCGGATCCATCTATACTCCCCAAAACATTCCGGCCCACGTCTCAAAGGCCCTGGTCAGCCAGTTCCAGACCTACGGCATGAACGTGTCCTACGATCCTTCGATCCGATGCCATGTCAAAGGGACCAGCGATCACCCCCGCATCGAATTGAGCGGGCGCAATTCCCACCTGGGGGAGGTTCTCTGCGGGGTCATCTTGGACTACCAGTTCGAACTGGACCACCCCCGGCTGATGATCGGACCCCAGTTTTCAATCCTCGACTACGGCGCCGGAGCCTTGCTCTCGGCGCAGGCGTCCATACGTCTCTATCTGGTGAGCGGACGGAACGGCCGGATTCTCTGGTCGGGGACCGGCACCAGCGGTCAGCAAAAAAGCCAGATTCATCCGCCCCATCTCAAGGAACAGGCGGTCGAATTTCTTGACGGCACCCTGTCGCAGGTCCTCGCCAAATCCGCGGCCGCCCTGTCCAAAGCGGAGCCGGAATAGGAGTGTGAAAGGCCCCCTTGTTTTCCGGGACGTCTCGTCCTTCCCTGTTTTTTTCGGTATGATTGTCCGAAAATAGAACTAGGCGTTCAGAAGACCGGACACAGGAACATGAGGGGGGAGATGTCTCAGTCCAGAAGATTTCGTCCTATCGACGGATGGGTATGGACCGTCCTTGCCGTCGGGATCCTCTTGATGGCGGGCGGGTATGACGCATGCCGGGCCGATGGCCCGGGCGACGCGTCCTCAAATCGCCAGGGATTCCCGTCCGGACAAAGGCTTCGCGATCTTCTTTCCCCAGGGAGGCCTCCCGTTCCCCGGCAGTCCAGAACCCCGATCCGCCGCGATCTGGGCCCCCTTTTCTGGGGGCAGGAAGGGGGCAGCGCCACCCGAAACCCCTTTTTCCCCCCCCGGCCTTCAAAGCCCCCTTCAACTCCCGCCTCCGCCTCTCCTTCATCGGGACTGGACGCGGCGAAAGGCCAGACGATTCCGGTCGTTGATCACACCCGGTCTCCTCGGGAAATCCGATGGACGACGGTCGCGGGGTCCTCGTCCCTCGGCCTGATCGAGTACCGATTTTCCCACCAGCCGCTTGTCGTCGGCGGGCGGGTTCTTCTCACATCGACGCGGGGACAGGTTCTCTGCCTTGACGCCGCCAACGGGTCCATCCTTTGGCACGCTCGGCTGCCGGAGTCCGTCTGGGCCTCCGGCGTGGCCGACAATCACGCCTATTATATGGTGAGCGGATCGCCCTTCGTCACCGCGCCCCACATGATGGGCTATGCCCAGACCCGTCATATCCGGCGGGGGGAGGGGCCCGGCCATCTCTATGCCCTCTCCCTTCTGTCGGGCAAAATCCTCTGGACGGCGGAAGTGCCGGGGCCGGCGATCGGAAGCCCCGTACTGGAGGGAGGAAAGATCTGGGTGGCCACCGGGAACGGGCGTCTCCTGGGATTCTCCGCGAAGGCGAAGAAAAAGATCATCGACATGCCGCTCTTCTCTTCGTCGGGATGGTCGTCCCCGCTCTTTGTCCATCACTGGCTCTGGGTTTCCCTCGAAGGGCCCACAAAGCTCGTGGCTCTTTGGCCCGATAAAAAGAGGACGGTCTGGTCCCTGACCTCGGAACCGGCCGAGCGGCTTGTGCTCTTCACCCCCACCCCGGCCTTCGGGGCCTCGAAACTGGTGACGCTTCTTCTGTCCGTCCACAAGGGGAGGCCCGTGGAACAGTTGGCCATTGCGTCGCCCGTGACCGGACACCTCTTCCATCTCGTTCCCTTTGCCCACAAGGGCGAGACGGTCGCGGTGGAACCCCCCGTTCCTCCCGACCTCCCGCCCTTTGCGCGCGTGTTCGAAGGCATGGCAGGACCCGTGGTGGCGAGGAAGACGGCGGTGGTGGCCTCGCCGATCCTTGGACGGGCCATGGCTGTGGACATCCCCTCCGGCCGTGTCTTTTGGTCCATCCCGCTTCCATCTCCCGCCGTCGGTCCAGGGACGGTGGCCGGCCTCGCCTACGTGTTGCCGCTTCAAGACAGAGTGCTCCTGATCGATCTTTCCAGCGGCCACATCCTCACGTCCCTTCCGGTCACCGGAGAGCCGGTTCCCGGCTCCCCCCCCGTGGTCGACACGACGCTGTATCTTGCCGAAAAGAACGGGCAGGTCAATGCGATTCCGCTTGCGCCCTACCGGGCGTTGATCTTTCCCGCTCCTCCGGGGCCGGCGGGCACACAGGCGGGAGGGAAGCGAGGAATGACGGGATGAATGACGATCCGCTGGTCCGGGACCTGACCTTTACCAACGTGCGGAGGGAGACCTTCACTCTTTCCCCCGTCCTCTACCGGGAATCGCTGGAGGCCTTGGACAGGATCGAGCAAAGGATTGTCGAGGCCTCCGGCCGGATCGCCCCCGAGGAGACCGTGAGCCTGGTCCGGGAGATCTATCGCATCGTCGACGGGGTGGGAAAGAGCGTGACGGCCCACATGTCCTGTTCCGCGGGGTGCGCCGCCTGTTGCCGCATGATGGTGGGGGTGACCCGGGGAGAGGGGGAGATTCTCCGGGCGCGGGTCAAGGAGGAAGGGGCCGGGGAGCGCCTGGACAGATGGACGTCGGGACTCCGTGCGCGGACGGACTCTCTCCTGTCGCTTGAGGGATCGGCCGATCCCGACCGTCCGTTGACCACCCTATCCGACATGCTGGCCACCTGCGAGGCCCACGAAACCAAGGGGGAATTTTGTCCCTTCCTGGGCTCCGACCGGCTCTGCGAAATCTATGAGGACCGCCCGCTCATGTGCCGGATCTGCTGGACATTGACCGACCCCCGGGATTGCGATCCGGGGGAAGGGCCCCCGGTCAAGTTCCGGAACGGGGTCTTTTTCAAGGCCTTCGACCTTGTGATCGCCCTGGGCAAGGCGGGATTCTCCGACGACCGTCACCGGCCTCTTCCGCTGTGGCTGACCCTCGAGTGAAGGACCGCATTTCGCGGGCCGACGTTCCCGCGAAGGGGCCCCTCCTTGTTTCCGGAGCCTTTTTCCTTTTCTTCTTGGGGGTGGTGCTCCTTTTGGCGCTTCATCGCACCGTGCTTCCGGATCGGGCGATCTCAGAGCGCCTTTCCGACCTTCCCTCCTCCGTGTATCTTTTTTTCTCCATTCTCTGCCGGACGGGAAACGTTGAAATCGAACTGCCGCTCCTCCTGATCTCCGGGGGGATCCTGTGGCTGACGAAAAGGGAGGAGCGTCCGGTTCTTTTGTTTTTCCTGTCCGCCCTTGTCCTGGGGACCCTCTTCGAGCATCTCCTCAAAATGAACCTCCCCAGGTACTTTCCCACCAGGGAATTCCGGCACGATCCCTTCTCGGGATGGGGGATTTTTTTCCCAACGCATTTTCGCGTGATCTCCTCCTTCCCTTCGGGGCACGCCTTCAGGGCTCTTCTGATCCTTTTCTTCATCGACCGGTATTATCCCCGTCTCCGACACGCGGCCTTCGCATGGGTCCTTTTGATCATGACGGGAATCGTGGTCCTTGGATGGCACTGGAGTTCCGATGTCTTGGGGTCGATCTGCCTTGCCTTTGCCGTCCGGCCATGGATTCCTGCCTTCGAAAAAATAAAGAAAAGCTGATCCGGGTGAGGGCGCTTGAGCCCTTCCCGGACCCTTTCCTTTTACGGCGAAAGCAGATATCGTGGACGGCCGGATCCCGGATCGGAGAACCACCATCCCTTAGGAACGGCGGAAAATCATTGGACGAATCGAACCGCGTGTCGGAATGGCCGGAATACGAAAGGCCGCGTGAGCGTCTGGCGGCCTCTGGCGCAAGGAATCTTGCAGATTCGGAGCTTCTGGCCATTTTGCTTCGGACCGGGAACCGGAATGAATCGGCCCTCTCC
>DAHVAL010000018.1 GCA_027314645.1 Nitrospirota bacterium | reverse complement strand
TCGCAGTTCCGCGACTCGCGAGCACGTCACTGACAGGAGATACAGGGGTTTGTCGGAATGGAGGGCAAGGTAGGCCACTCCGTCCTTGACCTGGTAGACAGGCCCCTTGGGTCCGTCCGGTGTAAAGACAAGAGAATCCTCTCCGCTTCTGGCAAGTTTTAAGAACTCGCGGAGAGCGGCAACCCCTCCCCGGCTGGAAGATCCCCGGACGCTTTCGATTCCAAACCATCGAAGGAGGGAGGAGATGAGCTCGCCGTCATGGGACTGGGACACGATCAGCTTGATCCTTCCGAATTTTCCGAAGTAGACGAACGGCATGAAAAGCCCCTGGTTGTGCCAGAAAGCAATCAGGACGGTTTCTCCATTTCTCAGACGTTCTTTGTACCGGTCGAATCCGACGAAATGGCAGGAGTTCAAGCCCTTGATCACGCGCAGGACAAGGGAGACGAAGAAGGAGACATAGCGAAGAGAAAGGCCTTTTACGCTCATTCGAGGCTCCCGCCGACGAGAATGAGGGGCCTAAGTTGCAAAACAAGGGGACGAGCCGGTCCAGAAACCGGTCTTTCCATATTCAATTTCTTCCCGTTCCCTCCTGCATTTTTAATTTCCAATCGCCCAATCCCCGGCGGAATCCAAGGATGAAAATCTTTCTTGGGCCACAGACCTTCGGATCCTGTCAGTCCCTTCACAATCATTCTTCGCGACCGATAAGGGGGGATTGACGGATGCACGGGATCTTTTCCTCTCAAAGAGAAGAAATCTTTTTCCCCTTGTTTCCGTCTTTTCCAGGCTCTCTATCGGAAAAATATTCTAAAAAAACAGGGCAACTCTTGTCATCATAACATAAGGCGGATTGATGACAAAAACATTGTTCCCGGATTGTTTAGTCATAAATATTAAAATCTTAAAGAGTTATTTTCGATTTGAGAAGTCCGCGAAATACCTCAGATCCTGTGCCGGGGTCCCGGTCTCAGAATGACATTAAAATGATGTCGTTTTGATGTCGGGGATGACTTGGAAACTGACCTCATGTTTCCTCGCGATTTTCCAACGAAAATATTCCAGGTTTTTCAGATCCCTCTCCCGTTCTTCGAGCGAAATCTCTTAGGGGTCGACTCTGATCTTCCCCGATCGAAAAAGGGGAGATCTGATCCGAAATCCATCATGGAATTCAGAGACCCTACTAAAGTCAGGGGTTCGCATAAACTTAGGAGAGCCGGCGATAAAATCCTTAAGAACCACCGGATCTAATACCTGAAGAATACGAATGAAAGAGGAGAAAAAGAGGACATTTGGGGAAAACCAACGTTTTCGCCAAGGACATTACGAGTTCGGGAGAGGGAAAGGACGCCCCGGTGCCCCGGGGAGGAAGAGCGGGATTCTTACCCCGCCAATATTCCGCCGATCGTGATTTCTGCGATCATTGATATTCAGCGAAGGTGAGGATATAAATATCCTCCGACTATCCGGTGAATCGCCTGTAACGCCTGGTTCGCCTCAGTTTCTTTCCCAGCCTCAAAGCAGTCATTCGCATTCTGGGCTTGCGCAAGAATATCATTAATCGCTTTTCGCAGTTTTTCGGATTGGCTATCCATTGCAGATCCCCCAAAAATAAGTTTTTATTCTTTCGTCCATGGACAGGCCAAAGACAGAAAGAATGATCAAGCAGAGGAGAATCTGCCAGATTACGGATAAGTGATGGTGGGCCGAGGGAGGATCGAACTCCCAACCCGCTGATTAAGAGTCAGCTGCTCTGCCAATTGAGCTATCGGCCCGCAATGTTTTTACCAGATTCTCCCTTAAATCTCAACCACGATAGGCACGGGTGCACGATTTCAGTCTTTTCGGGAAGGCACCGAAAAGGTATAATGCATCCGCGTCTCACAACCCATGCGTTCACCTTTCATGGAAAGAGGGTCTCTTTTCCCATGCTTCCTTCCGCCACACGGCTCCTATGGCCCGGTCGGGCATCCTCGGAAAAAGAGGCGAGCGACAATCCCGGATGCTTCCTCGAACCATCCTTCCACTATGAACCCAGGACGCACCTGTTCTTCGAAGGAGACAATCTCGCTGTTTTGAAGCTCCTTCTGCCTGAGCTTTCGGAAAAGATACGCGTCTTGTATATCGATCCCCCTTACAACACCGGAAACCGGATGCTCTACCACGACCGGTTCCGGAAGGATGCCCAAGGACTGTCCGGAACCGACCGGCATGACCATTGGCTCTCCATGATTTATCCACGACTCCTTCTGGGACACCGGCTTCTCCGGCGGGACGGGGTCCTTTTCGCCAGCATCGACGATAACGAAGTTCACCATCTCAGGTCCCTGCTCGATGAAATCTTTGGAGAGGAAAATTTCGTCTCGATGATCACATGGCGAAAAAAAGTGGTCCGGGGCCGGGGCAATCGGCATATTCTGCCCCAGACCGAATACATTCTCGTCTATGCGCGGGAGATCGGAGCCCTTCCCCCGTTTTCGGAACCCCTGTCCCCTGCCATGCAGCGCGAATATCTCCATCACGATGATCATGGCCCCTTCAAAAAGATTCCCTTTGCAAAATCGGGAACTCGGCAGTCCCCCCGGCCCAATCTTGTCTATCCCATCGAAGCTCCCGACAAAACCAGGATCGAATGCCCGACCCACCAGTGGCGCTGGAGCCGGGAGACCTTTGAGCGCCGGGCGAACGAAATCCTGATCGAAAGAAATAGAAACGGCCGCTGGTCCGTTTATACGAAACAGTATCTGAAGCAGGACGGCGGGATGCGGCAAAGAACTCCGGAATCCTACTACGACCGGGTCACAACGACGGACGGGACGAAGGAAATGAAGGACCTTTTCGGAGAAGTGCTCCTGGATTTTCCAAAACCCTCCCGGTTGATCCGGGACCTGATCAAGTGGGCCACTCCCCACGGATCCTCGGACCCCGTCATGGATTTCTTTGCCGGATCGGGAACGACAGGACAGGCGGTCATGGAACTCAACATGGAAGATGGCGGAGCCCGCCCATTCATCCTCGTCGAGACCGCAAATCCCACGCCGCATCCCGGCTTCCCTACGATCGGATCGATCTGCCGGGAAAGGATCAACCGCTGCCGGGATCGGCTGGTCAAGGAAGGGGGAACGCCACTTTCGATCAAGGAATTCAGGACCGTTCCGGTCTCTTGAGAGTCCGGGCAAGGATTGCCCGCGACCTTCCCATGATGCGTGCCATTACGCCCGGACCTGCCTCGTGATACCATAATTTCCACGAAGCCCTTCCTGTCGGGACGCGCTACGACCACGATCCACGCCTTGGAAAGGAGAACTCAGGGGGTCCTGCCCTCTGGAAACCATGACCCAGGAACGCCTTCCGGCGCACGCCGGCACCTTTTATCCGGAAAACCCGGATTCTCTGACCTCCACCGTGACATCCCTTCTCGAGGATCTGGACCCAAAGGAACCAGACGATCTCCCCCCCGACACCCTTCGAGCCCTGATCGTTCCTCATGGGGAGTTCGGTCGATCAGGACCTGTGGCCGCCCGGGCCTATCGCCTGTTGAGGAACCGCTCAAAGATCCCGGACAGGGTGGTGATCCTGGCCCCGCTTCATTACTTTCCAGAATACGGGCTCATCCTTCCCAGCTCCCCGGGGTTCCGAATCCCGACAGGGTCATTGCCGGTTGACCGGAAAGCCCTTGAACGTCTTGCCTTTCATGCGGAAACCCTTTATTCCGGCGAAGCGCATCAATTCGAGCACGCGATCGAAGTCCAACTCCCCTTTTTGATGCACATATGGGGACCCGTTCCCATCGTTCCTCTCGGAGTCGCCGATCTACCTGCCGATACGCTGGCCAATATCCTGGCCCCGTTCATCGACGACCCCGAAACCTTCTTTCTATTCTCCGCGGACCTGTCCCGTTACTATCGCGCCAACGACGCGGACCGCATCGACAAGGGCAGCATCCAGAGGATTCTTGCCCATGAACCGGTCGATCAGGCCCAAGTCTGCGGGGCCACTGGCATCAATGCCCTGTCGATTCTCGCCCATGACCGAGGATTGACCCCTCGCCTCCTCTCCTTCGCCAACTCGAAATGTGGGACCGGGGACACCCTGCAAACCACTGGCTACGCCTCCTTTGGTTTTTCAGAATGACACAGCGGTCAATGGCCTGATCCATCCGTCATGACTGACTTCCGGACCCAAACATCGGTTCTTCCCCTCATGGCTGCAAGAACAGCCCGAAGCCTAGGCCAAGGAGCCCTTTCCGCAAACTTCATTTTAGAGCTCAAACGCCTGGGGTGGTCGGCCCCGTCGATCGGGCTGATCCTGACGGCCGGCATCCTCTTTTCCATTTTTGCCACCCTGATGATCGGACCGGCCAGCGACCGATACGGAAGGAAAAAATTTCTTCTGGGGTACGAATTTCTCCAGCTTGCCTGCGCGATGGGTGGCTTCCTCACGGAATTGGGAACTCCGGCAAACTGGATTCTCGGGACGATCGCCATCGTCGGAGGATTCGGTCAGACGACAGGAGGTGGCGCCGGGGCCTTTTCACCGGTCGAACAATCGTGGCTGTCGCGATTGCTTCCCCCCGAAAATCGGGGGGCCATGTTCAGCCTGAATACCGCCTTGGGATTTCTGGGAATGTCGGCCGGAGCCCTGACGGGACTGTATCCTCACCTCATACCTGTCGCTGCTACGGCATCGGGGTTGGCCAAGTTCGTCTTTCTCACCGTTTTTGGAGGCGCCCTTCTTGCCCTTCTTCTGATCCTTCTTGTCCCCGACCCCATAGACCCGTATGAATCGATCCCCCCCGAGACCCTTTCCCACGAATGGTCCCTTCTTCGGACCCTGATCGGGATCAATGCCCTCAACGGGATCTCCCTGGGGCTGTATGCCCCCCTCATGGCCTACTGGTTTTCCGTCCGATTCAACAAAGGGCCAGATTCCATTGGAATCGCCATGTCCGGGGGGTATCTTTTGGCGGCGTTTCTGTCTCTGATGGCAGGCCGCCTGTCGTCGCGGCTGGGAACCGTCCCGACCGTCATTGTCGGCCGGGGAGCCGGGTTGCTGTTTACCATCCTGATCCCGGTCATGCCGACCTTTCCGCTCGCGGTCCTGGCCCATGTCCTCCGCGTGGCCCTCAACCAAAGCACCATCGGACCAAGACAAGCCCTTTCAATCAGCCTTGTGGGGGAGACAAGGAGAGGCCTGGCGGCAAGCCTTCACAATATCTCCATGCAGATTCCCCAATCGGTCGGCCCCACTTTGGGTGCAGCTCTCCTTGCGCACGGAATGCTGGGGCTTCCGTTTTATTTGGGGGCGCTACTGCAGGGCGCGTACCTTGGGCTCTATTATAAGGCATTTTCCGGACACGACCCCTCCAGGAAGTCCTGAAGGGAGTTCAGGAAAGGGGCGTAAAGGGATTCAGGAGAGCCGCCAACCGGCCGGTTGTGGATGAGAGGCGGAGGGCCTGGAATCGATCGATTCGATCCGGTGGGGTGGAGGGGCCTCCACCCCGATCTCCTGACCGCTACCGATGGGGGGGATAATCGATGTATCCTTTCGGGCCTCCGGCATAAAACGTCGATGCATCCGGGGACGCGAGGGGAATGTTCTTGGCAAACCGTTCCACCAGATCCGGATTGGCGATGAACGGTGCACCGAAGGCGACAAGGTCGGCCAACCCGGAAGCGATCGTTCTGTTCCCGGTTTCCCGGTTGAATCCGGTATTGGTTATGAGGACACCCTTGTAACGGGGCCGGAAGTATTCGCTCACATTGGCCACCATATTCGAAATGTTCGATACATCGGCCGCCTTCTCGCGAAGATGGAGGTAGGCGAGCCCGGTTCCCGACAAACGGCCGATCACCGACTCATAAAGTTTCTTTGTATCCGAATCCGCCGGAATATTCCACACATTGGCAGGGGAAAGACGCACCCCGACCCTCTCCCGTCCGATCTCCTTGCCGATTCCGTCCACGATTTCCATCAGGAGCCGGGAGCGATTTTCGATCGATCCCCCGTATTCATCCAGGCGGTGATTGGTCGAATCCCGGAGAAACTGCTCGATCAGATATCCATTGGCCCCATGGATTTCGACACCATCGAAGCCGGCCTCCCGGGCATTTTTCGCTCCCCGGATAAAATCCAAAACGATGTCCTTCACCTCTTTTGTCGCGAGTTCCCGTGGAGTCACAGATTTCTTAAGACCGCCATGGGTATAGACATCGATCTGGGGATCGATGGGCGAGGGAGCCACCGGAAGCTGCCCCCCGTGAAAGTCGGGGTGGGATATCCGCCCCACATGCCACAGTTGAAGGAAGATCACCCCTTTGCGTTGGTGCACGGCATCGGTCACCTTTTTCCATCCTTCCACCTGTTCCTTCGAATGGATGCCCGGGGTGTGCATGTATCCAACCCCCTGGGGGCTGACCTGGGTCGCTTCGGTGATGATCACTCCGGCCGAGGCCCTTTGCGCATAATACGTCGCCATGATTTCAACAGGGACGCGGCCCTCGTTTTCAGCCCTGCTTCGGGTCATCGGTGCCATGACGATGCGGTTTTTAAGCGTCACGGGCCCCAGGGCGAGGGGCGTCAAGAGCGGCTGTGGATCATTGTCTGCCATTGCGACTCCTTTGAGTGTGATGGATGTGAAGATATGGGAGGTTGGTCCATGGAACTGAACCGTCAGATTTCTTCTTTCAGAAACCGGGACACCGACTTCAAGGCCTTTTCATTCCTCTTGTAGTACGTCCATTGCCCCTGTCGACTGGCCGTGACGAGTCCAGCCTTCTGGAGGATGGCGAGATAGTGGGAGACGGTGGATTGAGAGAGGCCTGATTTTTTTTGCAACAACCCCACACAGACCCCATGTTTTCTTGAGAGCGCCTCCGGGGACACGGGGTCGAAAGGGAAATAGCGGTCCGGATCCCCGAGCCACTTGAGCATCCGGATGCGGGACGCGTTGGCCAGGGCTTTGAAGACATTGACCGGTTCCATGAAGTCCATTATATCGATCTTTCGCGATATGTCAATAAGAAAGTGTCCTCCTGGGCCTTCAGGAGTTTTTCCGCATGATAGGATGAGCGGACCAGAGGGCCGGATTCGACCACCGAAAAACCCATCTGGCGCGCCTCCTCGCCCATCGCCAGGAATTCATCGGGATGCACGTACCTGGAAACCGGAAGGTGGGAAAGGGAAGGGGGAAGATATTGGCCGATGGTCACGATCGTCACGCCGGAATCTCTGAGGTCGGAGAGAACCTCCCGGACATCGGGGGCCGCCTCTCCAAGGCCGACCATGATTCCCGATTTAACGGGGATCCCGGGATTTTCGCTGGAGAATCGGGACAAAAGCCGCAAAGAATGACGGTAGTCCGCCCCCGGCCGGACAATGGAATAGAGGCTGGGAACCGTCTCAAGGTTATGGTTGAACACGTCGATCTCGATGTTTCTCAAAAGAGAGAGGGAAAGGTCGAGGGAGCGCCTGAAGTCGGGGACGAGGATTTCGATCCCCAGGCCCGGAATCTCGCGTCTCAAGGTCTTCACGATGTCTCTAAAATGGCCCGCCCCTCCATCGGGAAGATCGTCCCGGTCCACCGACGTCACGACAAGGAATCGCACCCCGGTTTCCTTCACCAGCGCCGCCAGACGCGCCGGCTCGTCCAGGTCCGGGGGGGAGGGCTTGCCGTGATCGACATCACAAAACGGACAGGCCCGGGTGCAGATCCTGCCCAAGACCATCACCGTCGCCACCCCCTCCCGAAAGCAGGACCCAAGATTCGGGCACGTCGCTTCCTCACACACGGTCTTGAGGCCGTGCGAGCGCAGACGCTCCTTCATCCTAGCGACCTCCGGCCCCCAGGGAGCCGGAACCCGAAGCCAGTCCGGCTTGGGAGAGAGGGGAAAGTTTATCGCCAATATGCTATCCTAGACTCAAGATTAATCCGGTTGTTCGACCATGATACCATAGGACTGGACGAAGGTAGGACGATCGCATCGGGAGGGTCCCTTGAAAAAGAAATCCACAGAAAAGCCCGGAAAGACCAGCGCCCCCACTCCCAAAAAAAAGAACGCCTCCAGCAGTCCACCGCGTGAAAGGCAGGCAAGGGTCAGGACCTCCGCCGCCCAACCCGCTTCATCCATTCCCGGTCTCACGAGAAAGACCCGTCCGGAACTGATCGCCCTCGCCGAATCGATGCGGCTTCCGGTCGGCCCCAAGGACCGACGCATCGATCTGATCGAAAAAATCCGGTCCGCCTCGGGCACCGCGATCCCCGGAAAGCGTGACACGCAATCTCCCATTGCCCCCTCCCCTCCGCTCGCCGAAGCCGTCTCTCACCCCGTGCCCCGCCCGGAGATCCTTCCCTCCCCCCCTCCCCCCCTGCCGGCCTCTCAAGCACGCACCGCTGCAGGGTGGAAGGACTTTCTGGATATTCCCTACGAACCTGTCCACCGGGAAAAAGGCCATCACGTGACAATCCTCTCGATCGCACCCACCCGGATCATCGCCTTTTTCGCTGTGGACCGGAATCTTGACCGCGCCTTGACCCATCGGATCGATACTTCAGGTCTCGTTCTGAAAATCCGGGACATCACCGGCGCCGTTTTCCGAGGGGATACCCGGGGTACGGTTGAAACGGACCATGTGTTTGACATCATGACGGGAATGGCCGAGCGCTGGTACATCCCCCTCTGGTCCTCGAACCGGTGGATCGAGGCCTGGCTCGGCTATTACGACAACGGCACGTTCAATGTTCTGGCGCGCTCAAAACGGATCAGGACCCCCCTGGGAGGACCGTCCCCCCGCACAGGATCGCTGTTTCATCTCAAGGAATCTCTCCTTCCCGGCTACTTCCCGATGGAAGAGCACTGGAGAAATATGCTGTCTCGTTCGCGCATTAAACTTCCAACCTCGCACGAGATCCCTTCCAGCCATTACAAACCATAAAAGGCGGCCGGGCCTGTTGCCCGCTTCGCCGATATCAAGGAGAACCCATGGGATTGCTCGATCGAATGAAAACAATTTTTCAGGCCAATGCCAATAGCGCCCTCGACTCAATGGAAGACCCCAAAGTCATGATCGCCCAGCAGCTCAGGAATCTGGACGACAAACTTCAAAAGGCGAGAGGGGAGCTGGTGAAGGCGATGGCGGAGGTCAAACTGATCGACCAAAAGGTTCAGGAGACCCAGAACCAGATCGATCTTTATGCAGAGCGCGCAGAAAAAGCCGTGACGGCGGGCAATGACGATTTGGCCCGAAAGGCCCTTCTCGAGAAAAGCCGCCTTTCGTCGGAGCTCGGCGACCTCACGAAACAGCGCGACGACCAGAAAACCGTCGTGGACGAATTGTCGGCGGATCTCGACAAGCTCGGGGCCATGCGCGACGACTTCGCCCGCCAGCAGAACACACTCTCTTTAAGAGAAGAGCGGGCCAAGGCAAAGGAAGAGATCAATGCCGTCCGGGCGGAAATCGACCCCCAGCATATCGGCCAGGAAATGGGGAGAATGGCCGAAAAGATCTCCAGAATGGAAGCCCAGGCCGATGCTTCCAAGGAGTATGCGGACAAAAGAACGGGGGCGAATCTCGACACCGCCTTTGCCGACCTCGACCGCAAGAAGCCCGATATCGAGGCGGAGCTTGCCGCCTTGAAACAGAAAAAATCCTGAAAGGGGATTTATGCGACGATTTTTCCTGTTCGTTTTTTTCCTCTCCCTTCTTGCGTGTCCCTTCCCGACCTTCGGTGAGCCGGGAACCTCCTTCAAGGAAGGACTGCATCTTTATCACACCGGACGATATGGAGATGCGCTCAAGGAATTCAAGTCCCTCCATGAGCACCAACCCTCAGGAACAGGGAAATTTCAATACTTCATGGCCCTTTCCGAGGATCGCCTGGGGTTGGAGCATCAGGCCTTCATGGATCTCGAAGGAGCGATCCATACGAACCCGTCTCTCACCTTCACGAATAATCCGGGCCATGTGCGGTCCATGCACAAGCGCCTCATGCATCAGGTCATCGAAGGCCAAAGCCCCCTCCCCCCACCCCATCAGGTCACCTTTTCCGGAAACCCCGAAAAAGCCCCTTCCCACACCGGATGGTTTCTAGCCTTTTTGGGAGTCGGAGCGTTCCTGATCTTTCTCGCGCTCCGAAAGAGGACCCAGTCCCGGATTCAATCGGGAATCAATGACAAGGAGGAGCTGGAAGGAACGGCCGCACGTCTCATGAAAGCGGTTGACAAGGTCTCCGATGACAAGAACTACTATCTCCTTGACCACCCCGACAAAAAAGAGGCTTTGGAAGCCGCATTTCGGGCCTTGGATCCCGCCTACCGGAACGTCCTGAACATCCTTCGTGAGCCTGAAACCCCGCAGACCGACTGGAGCGAGCGCCGCACCCGCTTTGAAGCGGCCCTCGCTCCCATCGATTCCGCCATCCTCAATATCCGGGGAATCATGGGAGAAGCCCCCGGAGTCACGAACAATCCTCCTTTGCCCGGACAGGGGCCTTCCTCAGAAGAGATGCCCCCCCCCGGAACCTCCTCCCCTCCCATTGGGGGGGACCGTTGCGTCTTTTGCGGCAGGGATGCTAAGGACGGCCGGACGGTCCCCCTCGAACGCCATGGAAAAGTCGCCTATGCGCGGGCTTGTCCGACCTGTCTTGCCGAAATGGAGCAGAATTACCAGAGGACCGGAACCTACCAGCCCCCTTCGGCCTTCTATACGGGAGGGCTCCCCTATATGGGGGGAGGCCTTTCCTTTGGAGATCTCATGCTGCTCGACTGGATGTCCCACGAGGGGGGGCACGACGCGCCCCCGGTCCAGATGCCCGATGCTCACCCGCAGGGAGACTGGGGCGGAGGAGGGATGGCGGACAGGGAAGACCGGGAATCCGGAGCCTATGGTCAAGGAGACCGATCCTGATGCGGATTCTTTTTTACGCCACCAACGGCCTGGGACTTGGGCATGTCACGCGGCTTCTTTCGATCAGCTGCGCTGTTCGTGCCCTGGATCCGTCCCATGAACGGCTCTTTCTTAGCCGATGCGAGGCGGGTCCCTTTCCGGATTTGGAAGCCCCCTTCACCCTGCGGATTCCCACGACATCAAGGGCCAAATCCTCAGGCCTTTCCCCCAAGTCCTACTACCAGGTGACCCATCCGCTTCTTTGGCAAACCGTCTCCTCTTTCGATCCCCACCTCCTCGTGGCCGATACCTTTCCCGAAGGGCCGGAGGGAGAGCTGGCTCCGGTCATGCGATGGCCGATCCGAAAGGCCTTTGTCTACCGGGAGTCCAAAACGGGCGGGTTCGACGGGGAGGACACGCGGCGAAAACTCTCCCCCTACCAGATGATCCTGATCGCCCATGAACAAGGAGCGGTCCCCCTTCCGGAGTACCTGAAACGGGATCCCCGGGTCCACTTTACCGGTCCCATCATCGATGAATCGGGGTCCCAATCGCGGGAAGAGTTGAGAAGACGGCTGGGGTTTTCCGACACGCGAACCGCTCTCGTCACCTTGGGCGGTGGGGGAGATCCGGAAATCCGGACCGTCCTTCCCGTCATTGTCCGACGGTTGAGGGAACGGGGAATCGAGGTCTATGTGGCCACGGGTCCCCTCTCCCCCGGTCTTCCGGACGGCATCACCGCCAGGGAGTGGTTTCCCGCATGGCCCGTGGCCCCATGGCTCGGGGCATTCGACCTTGCGGTCGGGAGCGGAGGATACAATACCGTCAATGAATTGGAGCGTTCGGGCATCCCGGCGCTTTTGATTCCCTTCGATCGGGATCTCGACGACCAGGCAAAGCGGACCCGGGACGCGGAAAAAGCCGGATGGGCGGTGGATGCCAAAAATCGGGAACGGGCATCGCTCGAAAACGGGATCGACCGTTTGCTGGAATCCCCGCCCCAGCCAAAGATGAAACGGGCCAAAGGCGCCACCGGGCACTCCGGTGCCCGGGTGGCGGCGAATCTACTTCTCTCGATGCTCGGAGGGAGCCGTTCCCAGGAAAACCCCGAAAGTTTCCCTTCCAAAGAGGCGGGCCATGCCGTCGTTCGTTGATTTCAAGGTCAGATCCCTGATCCTTACGATTTCTCTGGCCCTTCTCATGGGGGTCGCGCCCCTTTGCGCCCATGGGAGCGACTCCTCCCTTTGGAAAATATTGCAGGAGGACGAGGAAGGGCTCTACTTGACCCATATTCCTGGAATCTTTTCCATTCACGCCGTCCGTGTCCGACCGGGGATCGCCTACTCGGGAACGGTCCGGGACCCGGGTGGATGGGTCCACATCACCCGGCACCATGATCCGGACCGCGAGATGGTTCTGGAGCAGCTGACCAAGGATACGATCCGGTTTCTGATTGCCCCGTCGGGGACGCATCATACGGCCGGATTTTCTTTCCAGACCAGTACAGGGTGCTTCACTCTGCGCGCCCGGGGAACCCCGCAAGGGGAGTTTGTCCGGGTTCATCTGAACGGATACGGGCCGCCGGTCCGAAAATACCCCGTGGTGCTTTGCGGGACCGGAGCCCATGTCCGGGTCGAATGGCAAGGGCCGATCCCCCATTCGCATCCCTTCATCTCAGACCTTTCAAAAAATGGAGGCGGCACCCGCTAGAAGAGGGACTCATATTTTCGATTTGTTTCCTCGATATGCTGCAAAACTCCCTTATCGTCAAACCTGAGCTTCACGACACGTATCTGCGTGGTCCTTTTGCCGAAACCGGTGTGGACGATATGGCGGTAGATCCAGACCTCTTCCCCCAGCAATTTCTCCTTTTTTTCAGGAGGTCCAAGTTTTTGGAGAACATCGCGTTCCGTGGTTTTTCCTTCCGTGAACGTCTTGACGTCGAACTGGGGGATGGGACGTCCCTCATGACGGGAACAGGCTGACACGGAGAGGACAAGGGCGATCCACAAAAGGGTCACTCCCGCAACTTTTCCTGGATGGATTCGAAGCGTCTTCATGGGCCTCCCTTTCCCCTCAGGGGATAACAAAGGATCAATTTCAAAAAGATATGAACCAAAATAATCCTGCTCCTTCTCCTCGGCCTTCAAAAAACCGCCCCAAGCGCAGGCCCGGAATGCGGCTTTTGTGGCTCATCGTGGTGAGCCTCTTCATCGTTTTCATCACCTTGATTGGGTCCGTCGCCTGGATCGACAAAAAGATTCGAACCCGCGTGGAGGAGATCCGGGGAGCCCGGGCCATTCCCGTCTATTCCCGTCCCCTGACGCTCCGGTCGGGGGAGCCGATCCCGCTCTTTCGGGTCTGGCATTATCTTTCCCTCGCCCGAGAAGGAGGGATGATTCCCGCCCCCCCCACCCTCCAAAAAACCACCCAAACCATCCATGTCCCCCTTAGACGATCACAAGGCGGTGGAAATTTCCTGGGGACCGGACAATCGTATCGAGGCGCTCATCCAAATCGACAACGACACGTCCCGGGTCTTCACCCCGGACTTCACGCTCCCTCCCCTCTTTCTCGGATCGATCCTGGACGGAACCATGATCGAATACCGCCCTGTTCCGTACGATCAAATCTCCCAGGAGATCAGGACCGCCTTCCTTCTGTCCGAAGACAGCCGATTTTTCAGTTCTCCCGCCCTCGACCTCCGGGGAATCGGCCGGGCCTTTTTCCGGGACATCCAGGCGCATCGGTTCAAGGAAGGGGGGAGCACCATCACGCAGCAGGTGGTGAAAATCCTGTTTTTAAACCGGAGAAAATCCCTGGGAAGAAAATTCGAGGAAGCCATCTTCGCCGTTCGAATGGCCTCCATTCTCACCCCACAGGAAATTTTCGAATTATATTTGAATAATATTGATCTTGGAGGATTCGGAACAGAGAGGATCATCGGGGTCGAAGCCGCTTCGCTTCGCTACTTCGGGCGGCATGCAAGGGACCTTGGATGGAAGGAAGCCGCGACCCTTGAAGCCCTTAACCGGGCGCCCACGTATTATTCCCCTTTTCTTCACCCCCGACGAACCAAGCGCCTTCGAGACCGTATCCTGACGTTATTATACCGTCATCGGATTCTGAATCAAAAACAATGGTCACTCCTGATGAAACAGCCACTGGGATTGATCGAACCCAAAGGCCTCTTTCATCCCATCGGCCCCTATTTTCTGGACGACCTCGCCCGGCAGGAGCGCCAAATCATCCGCCCGGCCGTCCCATCCTCTTTTCAGACAACGATGGATCCGCTTCTTCAGGAACAGGCCGACCGGATCGTTCCGGCGATCCTCAAGAGGCTCGAGGGCTATCTTCCCCCCAAGATTCGCCGTTCCCACCCCGATTCTCTCCAGGCAGCCCTGGTCGTCATGAATCCACGGACAGGGGAAATTCGAGCCTTGGTCGGGGGGCGGGATTTTGCCTCTTCCCCGCTTGATCGGGCCACCCGGTCACGGCGGCAACCGGCCTCTTTATTCAAGATCGTTCCCTATCTGACCGCCCTCTCTCCCCAAGGGTCCTCTCCCCCCAAGGCCACTCTGGCGACCGCGCTTCCCAATACCCCTCTCCATCTGTTCCTCGGCCGCAAGCGATGGACCCCGAAGAACAACGAATATGATTCGGAAAAGACCGTCCTCCTCTACAAGGCTCTCGCCCGTTCGATGAACCTCCCGGTTCTTCACCTGACCGAATCCCTGGACAAACAATCCATGGTGGATACGGCGAGAAAGCTGGGTCTCGATACCCCTGGACCAACGCGGGTTCCCATGTCCTATCCCCTGGGGGTGGTCGCCGAAACCCCTCTGCAGATGGCAACGGCCTACAGCCGCATTGCAAACGGAGGGTTTGCGGTGACCCCCACCCTCCTCTCCCCCCCGAATGAAATGGGCATGGCCATGCCCGAACGTCTGTTCTCCCCGGAGGCCGTTTTCCTTCTATGGAGCGGACTCCATCTGGTCGTGGAGGAAGGGACCGCCTCCGTGTTCATGAACACGACTCCCGGACGGGAGGCGTGGGCGGCTAAAACCGGAACGGCCAACCAGGGACGGGACGCCTGGTTCGTGGCCCTTTCTTCCCAGGAGGTTGTCCTGGCATGGGTCGGATTTGACGATGACACTCCCACCTTTCGCTTCGGGTCCCAGCTCGCCCTCCCCCTCGTCTCATCCCTCTTGACCTGGCAAGGAGGCACCTTTCCGTCCCCTCCTTCCCCACCCGCCGAAATCATGATGACATCGGTCGACGAGAAAACAGGCCTCAGGGGAGATCCTTCCTGCGGTCCGTCGCTTGTGCTCCCCTTCCTGGCAGGAACCGAGCCCTCGGAAAGCTGCACGAAAACCATGCCGCAGTCTCCGGAAAATCCGATTCTTCATTTTTTCAGACAATATTTCTGATCGAGCCGGAGAGGAAGCGCTCGGGACGGGAATAGAAAATCGCACGGAGTAAAGCGGCGGGAAAAGGAATCCCCAAGAGAGGACTTGCCCCGACCGGGGCATGGTGCAGAGGAGGAGCCGCGCGCATCCAAAGAAGAGCGCTCAGGGGGAGTCGAATGATGTGTGAAGACAGGGACTCGAACCTCAAGGGAAATCGCGCGGTGTGAGCAAAACGCCTTTCACGTTCATGAACGAACGCAGGGCATCCTGTTCCCTAGAATTGATCCGAGTCTCTCTGGGCCTCGGAGGATGAATCCTTGAGGGAGGCGAGGAGGTCCTCGATCAAGGAATCTGTGGCTCCCGTATCCGCATAAGGCGCATTGACCGGTCCGATATCGGCGTCGGCCACCTCGTTTTCGACCTTCTTCTTCCGGAGAACCTTTCCGGACTTTCGGTCTACGAGCATCGCCTCGACGGAAAAAACAACACTTTTCTCCCTGGACCATAATCTGGGGGGAAGAACGACCTTCCGGATCACCACACGGACAAGAAACGCCGGATCCCCAAGCGGATTCACGACCGTGTATCCCTGCCTGGTCAGATAGTGGGAGATGACCTCTTCATCCTTGGAATCCTCACGGTACCGGAGGACCGCGGAGGGGGTATCATATCCGAGTTCCTCCTTTGATTCGACTTGAAAAGACAGCGCTTCCTTCATTCTCCTGAGGCTGGATTCGCTGATCCTCATCGGGTGGGGGAACCCTCCGAGAAGCTCCAGGGCCACGCATTCCTTCCGAATCTTCTTTAAGAGTCCTGCGAGCTTCTCCGCCGCCCGGAACCTGGTGAGGGAACTGGGGCCCTGATCGAGGGAGGCGAGAAGCAACGAGGCATCCTGCTCCTTGATCTTTGCCGACTCTTTGTAGTAGTCCCTGGCGTTTTTCAGGTTGATGGCGACGAATGTGCAGGGCCCGTCCTTCCGGAGGATCAATCCTTTCAAGCCTTCCACGGACTCCGTGCTGACCTTGGACACGTGCCGACGGGTGACTTCCAGGTCTTTTCGCGTGGAGAGCAAGAGGCTCGACATGTCGATGGAGGCCGAAAGCTCCATCACCAGTTCACGGAGAGCTTCGCGCTCCGAACGGCAGGACCACGCCTTCATATACTTCGGGCTCTTATACTCCGCCTTGAGGTTTTCCATAAGCTGGACCGATTTCTGCCGTTCCCCACCGGACATGCGTTCCTCTGCCGAAGACGATGTCCTTGATACATTTTTGGGGGGAGGCGCGGTACATCCCGCGAGGACCCCGACAACAAGGAGCCCGCTCCACAAGATGGTTGATCGCAGATTCCACCTCTTTTGAGTTTTGACGTTCATTGAACAGATCCTCTAAGGGTTAGCCCGTTCGGGACGACAATGCGTCGCCCCCCCACAATAACCTCAACGTCCCCTTCGACCCGGCGCGCTCCCGCTTTACCGGAAATGAGAATGAATCGGATCCTGGCGCCGGATTCCCGTCCCCGCGCTCCGATTTCCACAGCGGATGAAAGCCCTTCCACGGATCGTTGCCAACGAGATTCCGCGCGAAGAACCAAGAGAACTTTTCGAACAAAACCATTAATTTAGTATCTTATATTTAAATATTTAATTATTTGTTTTTTTAAAGTAGAATATATAGTTAGATCGCATTATATCATATGATAGTAAATTGTCAATATTAAATGAACTATATTATATTTTCGTTCATTTAAATTTTTTATTTTTATCGTTTTTTTAATTTTAATGGATGAATATGTTTTTAAAATATAAACTGTTTTATTTTATAATTTTATTGATAATTGTGGTTATGAGCCTCTGAAGGGGGGACCCGGGGGGGGAAGTCACCCAGAAAGCCATGAACAACGAGAAGGCCAGGGAACATCAGGCCGCGTCCTGCTCTGAATTCTGCTCGCGAACCCGGACCCATTGAGAATCTGGTGGAAGGAAGGAAAAATTTCGAAGGATTTTTGGAAAATCCGCGGAAAGGGGGGCAAGAAATTGGCTGGGGGACTAGGGGTCGAACCTAGATAGACAGATCCAGAGACTGTCGTCCTGCCATTAGACGATCCCCCAGCATCGGGTGAAATAAACAAGGATGCATCCTAGCATACTTTTCAGAACCCTGTCCACCTTGACCCAGACAGGATTCCCGCCCTTTTCTTCCAAAAAAACCACCCCTTATCCCGACCAAAGGGCGTCACGGCCCGAGGAACCGGGTCCCTTCCTCATGGCCCAAAGAAAAAGGGCGCTGATGCCGATGAGACCGGCCATCGCCATGACCTGGCCGGGGCTTTTCAGAAGGGTCCATTCGAGGCTTTTTCGAAAAAAGGGAACGATATAGAGAAGAAGGAGAAAGATCGGAACGGCCAGGAAGAGACGAAGGGCGACCGGATTTTCCGACCACATCCTTCCCGTTTTTGCCACCCCTTTATTCCGGTTCGAAAGAATCAGGATGAGGATCGACGGAACGAGGGCTCCGAACAAGATGGTCCGCAGGACTTCCTGGGGCCAATGAAACGTGCGAAGAAAAAGAAACCCGATGGAAAAAATGACGCTCACGCCCGCCCCTTGCCATATGCCTCCCTTCAAAGAGCTCCAGGTGAAGGGGGTCCAGGCGGAGGGCCGTGGCGGTTCATCCATGATTTCCTTTCTCGCCGGTTCCGCCTCATAGAGGAGAGAACAGGCCGGATCGATGATGAATTGCAGGAGGACGATATCCACAGGGGTCAGAAAGATCGGCCCTCCTGTGAGCACCGTCAGGAGCCCGATCACAACCAGCGGAACGTGGACGGACACCGCGAAGCGGACGGCGGAGCGGATGTTATCGGCGATCGTGCGTCCGATCCGGATCGCATGGACAAGATCGAGGAAACTGTCCCGAAGTAGGACCAATGCCGCCGACTCGCGCGCGGTATCGGTTCCTTTCAAGCCCATCGCCACCCCCACGTGGGCGGCCTTCAGCGCAGGAGCATCGTTCACCCCGTCCCCGGTCATCGCGACGCACTCGCCGCCCTCTTTCAGAGCCTGGACAAGACGAAGCTTCTGTTCCGGAGCAAGCCTGGCGCATACCGACGCCGATCCGAGGCGGTCGAGAAGAGGACTGCCCATGGATTCAAGGTCGGCCCCGGTGATGACTTCCGCGTCAAGAATCCCGACCTCGCGGGCGATCGCCTTGGCGGTCACCGGATGGTCTCCCGTCATCATGATCACCCGGATTCCCGCCCTGCGGCACTCCCCTATGGCCTCCCTGACCTCCGGACGAGGGCGGTCCTGGAAAGCCAGCAGGCCCGCAAAAGAAAACGGGACATCGTGAAGCCGGTCCGGAAATTCCCGTGACGAAAAATGGGAATATGCGACCCCCAGGACCCTGTATCCCCGGGTCGCCATGCGCGTGACACGGGCCCCGACGGTAGCGGCCTCTTCGGAAGAGACATGGCAGAGGTCGAGGATCGATTCAGGAGATCCCTTGGTCGCGAATAACGCGGGCGATCCGTCCTGGGGCTCGAAGACCCGGGCCATGGCGAGGATCGGAGGTTCCAGCCCATACACCTTCACGGCATTCCAATTCTTGTGGAGGTGCTCCGTTCCTTGAAGATATGTATCCCCGAATTTCAGAAGCGCCTGTTCCATGGAGTCCGGGGACAAGGGCGGAGTCGCCAGGATGGCGTATTCCAGCAACCGGTGGAACGACTCCGGAAGCGCCTCCCGGCCCAACGGAGAGAAGATCCGCCCCTCCACGTCCACTTCCACGAGATCCATCCGATTTTCGGTCAGGGTTCCCGTCTTGTCCACGGCGAGGACGGTGATGGAGCCCAATGTCTCGACGGCGGAAAGGCGCTTGGCAAGGACTCCAACGACCGACAGCCTTCGCGCTCCCAGCGAAAAGAAAATCGTCAGGATGACGGGGATTTCTTCCGGCAGGAGCGCCATGATCAGTGCCACCCCTCCCAGTAGGCTTTCGAAAAGGGTCCGGTGGGCGACGAACCTGTAGAGGGCCACGTTCACCGCGGACAAAACGATGCCGACGACCGAGAACATTCTGACGAAGCGGACCGAGGCCCTCTCCATCGGGGAAAGGCGGACCCCCGCTCCTGCCAGGGATTGCCCGATCCGCCCAACGGCGGACTTGTCTCCCGTAAACTCCACCCGGGCAATGGCCGACCCCTTCGTGAGGGTCGTTCCCCCGAAGACGAACGGGCTCGTCTGATCCCCCGGCCTTCCAAACGGCAGCGCGTCGGCTCCGGGGATCTTGAGAACGGGCACCGATTCGCCGGTCAGCATGGATTCGTCCGCAAACAGATGCCCTTCCAGGAGCCGCGCATCGGCGGGAACCCTGTCGCCTTCCGAGAGGACCAATACATCCCCGCGGACCACTTCCCGCGAGGAGATGGTCACCTGTCTCCCGTCACGAATCACCCTAGTCCTCGGGACGGCCATTTTTCTCAATGCATTGAGGGCTTTTTCCGATTTCTCGCGCTGAATGAAGGCCATCCCGAGGACCGCGAAGACGAACATGAGCAGAATCAGGCCTTCGGTCCGGTCTCCCAGAAGGAAATAGAGGGCCCCGCCCGCAAGGAGGATGAAAAGCATCGGTTCGGAAAGAAGGGAGAGAAGCCGGGAAAGCGGGGAACGGGCCCGTTCATGGGGAAGAAGATTCTCCCCCTCTTCTTCGAGGATTCGGCGGGCGGAAGAAGAACTCAGGCCCTTCCATTCCATCGGGACCTCGCTTGTCTTGGACGACCGGGATCAGTTAGGATAGGGAACCGCATGAATTCTGTCCGTGCCGGATCTTTACGTTTCACACACATACGCACTAACACGAACACTCTGCCGCGAGGAGATGCTATGCCAAAGCCCGAAAAACATGTCTTTATCTGCGTCCAATCGCGCCCTCCCGGTCATCCGCGGGGCTCCTGCGCGCAACGGGGAGCTATGGAGGTTTATCAGGCCATGGCCATGCAGCTTGAAATGGATGGACTCTCACGACGTTTTGCTGTGACCAATACCGGTTGCCTGGGGCCGTGCGATACGGGTGCAAATATGATCATCTACCCGGACGGAGTGATGTACGGTGGAGTCAAGCCGGAAGATGTTCCGACCATCATATCGGAGCACCTTGTCGGAGGAAAGCCTGTGGAACGTCTCAAGGTTCCCTCCATGATCTGGGAATGATCCGTTCTTGCGTCCAAGGAAGGAGAGGGGGACCCCCTCTCCTTCTAATCATGATAGATAAAAGGTCCCGTCATCTGTTCCGGCTTCACCCATTGATCGAACTCTTCCTCCGTCACAAAGCCTAACGCGATCCCCGCCTCCTTGAGTGTCTTATGGTCCTTGTGGGCCACATGCGCGATTTTTGCCGCCTTGTCATAGCCGATGTGCGGCGAAAGGGCCGTCACCAGCATCAGGGACTCGTTTAAAAGAGATGCGATCCGTTCCCGATTGGGGGCGATCCCCCGGACCATATGGGTGGTGAAGGAGGTCATGGCCTCCGAAAGGAGCCTTATGGATCCCAGGAGGTTGTGGATCATCACCGGCTTGAACACATTGAGTTCGAAATTTCCTTGAGATCCCGCAATGCCGATGGCGGTATCATTCCCCATGACCTGAACGCAGACCATGGTCATCGCTTCGCATTGGGTGGGGTTCACCTTCCCCGGCATGATGGAGCTTCCCGGTTCGTTCTCCGGAAGAGAGATCTCTCCCAGGCCGCAACGGGGACCCGAAGCGAGCCAGCGGATGTCGTTGGCGATCTTCATCAGGCTGGTCGCCAACGTTCGAACGGCCCCGCTCGCCATCACGACCGCGTCATGGGACGCCAGGGCGGCGAACTTGTTGGGAGCCGACACGAAGGGGTGGCCGGTCATTTGGGAGACGTGGGCGGCGACCGTCTCGCCAAACTGGGGATGGGAATTGAGCCCTGTTCCGACAGCCGTACCTCCGATGGCCAATTCGTAAATCCCCCCGATCGTCGACTCTATATATTTTCGGGCCGAATCGAGTTGAGAGACGTACCCGGAAAATTCCTGTCCGAGGGTCAAGGGGACCGCATCCATCAAATGCGTCCGCCCGATCTTGACAATCTCGCTGAACTCCCCCGCCTTTTCTGCGAGGGCCTTCCGGAGGACATCGATCGCCGGAAGGAGCGTCCCCCCGATCTCCATGGCGGCGGCGATATGCATGGCCGTAGGAAAGGTATCGTTTGAGGACTGGCTCCGGTTCACGTCGTCGTTCGGATGGATCGGATTTTTCGCCCCCCGCCTTCCGCCGGCTAGTTCGATCGCCCTGTTCGCGATCACTTCGTTCGCATTCATGTTGGTCTGGGTTCCCGAGCCCGTCTGCCAGATCTTCAGGGGAAACTCATCGTCGAACCGTCCGTCGATGATTTCCTGGGCGGCATGAGAAATCAGTTCGGCCTTTTCGCGGGTCATCAGGCCAAGGTCCCGATTGGCGAGCGCGCACGCCTTCTTCAGAACGCCGAAGGCCCGGATGACGGGAACGGGCATCCGGTCGGCCCCGATTGCGAAATAGATCAGGGATCGTGCGGTCTGGGCCCCCCAATACCGATCAGAGGGAACAGGGATCTCTCCCATGCTATCCGATTCCATCCGCATTTTTCCCCCTGTGGTCTGATCAGACATCGCGCGATTTCCTCCTAAGACAATGAAGTGTCCCATCTCTTTCGGAGATGGGGCGGTGAAGGCCGATTTTCCCGTTCTCCCGGGGTCGGGATTTGAGTAAATTCGATCGTCCCTCTTGGCAGACACGGTAAAAATCTGTAATATGGTTGAGTTTTAAAGCCGAAGTGGTGGAATGGTAGACACGCTAGGTTCAGGGTCTAGTGGGGGCAACTCCGTGCGGGTTCGAGTCCCGCCTTCGGCACCACGCGTCTGGACGATCGATTCTTCCCCCGCATCATCCGTTCCCCGGATTCCTCCTCCGTCGACTCTCAGTCCCTTCCGGACGACACGAAAAAATCCGGAAAATGCTTTTTGAAGCGGGGACTGTAGCAAAAAAAATCCGGATTCTCAAGATTCTCCTTGTTGTAGCGAAGGGATTTCCGGCTTTTGATCTCCACGACACCGCCCCCGATACCTGACACGATCGCCTGCCCCGCCGCAGTGTCCCATTCCATCGTTCTTCCGAACCGGGGATAAAAATCGGCGGCCCCTTCGGCGATCCGACAAAATTTGATGGCGCTCCCCACGGACCACCTCTTGAAGGTTTCCTTCGCCTCGAGCGCGTTCATCATCTTATCAGGGACCACGGTTCGATGTGACATGCTTCCCAGGAGGACCCACGGCCGGTCCTTTCCTTTGGCGGCATTCTCATCGGCCCCCAACTTGTCCGAGGCGGACAGGACCTCCTCCCTTCCCCGCCCCTTCAGCGACTCGACCCGCCTCCCTTGGAGCCGATAGCTTCCGAAGCCTTCTCCACCAAAATAGATCCTGTCTTCGACAGGAATGTCGATCATTCCGAAAATCGGCACGCCGTCGAGCACCAGGGCGACGCTGATGCAGAATTCTCCCGAACGCTTGACAAACTCCCGCGTGCCGTCCAAAGGGTCGATCGACCAGAACGCCTTCCAGGCCGCACGCTCGGAAAGAGGAATCTGGCGACCCTCCTCGCTCAGCACGGGAACGGGAAGGATGGTGGGGAGCATTCCGGCGAGAAGATCGTGGGATTCGCTGTCCGCAAGCGTCAGGGGGGAATCGTCCGACTTTAAGACAACCTTGAAATCTTCCTCGTAGACGGACAGGACTTTCGTTCCGGCTTCCCGGAGGAGTCCGACGAAATTTCCCAGTTGATCAGAGAGATGTTTGATGCAAGAGGTTTTGTCCACACCTGCCCTAGCCGAACGATCCAAGCGGTTCTCTGTCGTTCCCCGCACATCGGGGAACAAAGAGAACGCTCCTCCATACGGAGCTTCACGAAACTGTTCTCATCATACTCCACTTTCTGCAGGAACACGACGCCATTCGCCGACAGCATCCAGACCCTTCAGTGTGATCGAAATCACACATTTTTGTCATATATTTTTACGATTTTTTAATATTCTTCCCGATAAAATGGTTCCGGTTTGACCACGCCCCCAAGGCGAATCGACAAATGTTTATCGAGGAGAGATTCATGAATTCATCCCGTTTTTTCGGAATTTCCGGACTTTCCCCCCGACGATCCTTTATCTCCTCCCTTCTCCCTCTTGTCATCTGCCTCCTGCTCTCCGCGTGCGGAGGGGGGAGCGCAGGAGGCGGCGGAGTGACCGCCGTCACCGGCCGGGCCATTGACGCCCCCATTTCCAATGCGGCCATCTCCGTGACCCTCTTCGCTCCCTTGAATCAGGCGGGGGCCCAGATACTTGGAACCACCACGGCCGACTCCCAGGGAAACTTCACCCTGAACATTTCCTTTCCTCACTCAAACGCCCCGGTCTATGCCAACGCCCAAAGCGGAACGACCCTTCTTGTGAGCTACCTTGGCCCCGCCAACACCTTGGCGACCCTTTCAAGCCTCTCCGCTCAAAGTGTCCCCAATCTCGCCATCAGCCAGGTGACCACGGCGGCGCTGGCCATTCTTGCGGCCACCAACCAGCTCTCCTCCCTCACCCCATCAGCCTATGCCACCCTTTTGGCGAACTCCCGAAACGACATCCTCGCCGCGGCGGCGGGGATCATGGCGGTCGTGGATGCGAACTGTCCACTGCCATCGGGGGACCCCGATACCTTCAGTCTGGGGAGGGTGATGGTCACGGGAACCTCGGCGGTCTCCACGGCAAATGGACTGCAAACGCTCACCAATGTCTCGAATTCCCTCGGGAGCTCCTGCAGCCAGACCACACTGATGAATCTTCTCCAGGCCGTCTCGGCCTCCCAGTACTGGGCCCCTGAGCTCGATCTGGGGGATGTGGTGGAAAACATCGTCCCGGTGATCCCCGCCGGAACCTATCATATTCAAGGGCTGATCGCCGACACCGGCATCAATGCCAACAATCCCGCGGCCTCCGGACCCGCCGCCGCCCCCTCGATCTTCGACGACACTGCCGTCACCGTCTCCCTCTCCGGAGCGATCACCTCGAGCGACGGAAATGTGTCCGGGCAGATCTATGGCAACTATGTTTCTCTTTCCCTGGTGCTCGGGGGATTCCCCGATTCCTTCTCGGGAAAGGCCGGCATTCTTCCCTCCGGCTTCCTCTCCGGCACTGGTTCGGAAGGATTCAGCATCCGGACCGGGGGTGAGGACGGCTCGGGAAATCTTATAAAGTTCGACGCCGTTCTCGTCACGCAGAAGGCCACGCCCAACTGGGCCGGAATCAGCGGAACCTCCGAAGACGGCACAGGCTGCTCCGCCTCCCTGATCGGCTTCCGGATGCACGGACTCGGACCGCTTGTCGGGGGCTATTCCTACAACCTCTGCGCCTTGACCTCATCTATCAGTCCCAATCTCACACTTTCGAACGGATCCCTTCCGGGAGAAGACGATTTCCACACCGCGACGCCGGCAACGCTCTCCTCGCCCCTTTCCATGGGCCCGGTGACCAGCGGAGGGACGTCGTACCCGTTCATCCTTACCGGCGGTCCCGTCCCCCTTGGCAGCGGGTCAGGGGGAACCCTCGACTATGTCATGGGGGCAAACGAAATGATTTATACCGCCAATTCCGACAACGCCTCCTTTTTCATGAACGAAAATCCTCTCGACAGGCTTTTGGAGAACCCACAGAACTCCGACCACTAGTCCTTCCTCACGAAAAGGGGGCCTTGCCCAAGCCGGACAAGGCCCCCCCTTCACTCCCTCTCCCCGATCTCCTTTCGCGTCTCCGCAAATAAACGAAGGCTACGGCTGGTGGGTATGGAACTGCGGAAGTTCCGCCACCAATCCGCGGGAGCGGCGGATCGGGAAGTCGACGATTTTTCGCAGGGTCATCGGGCACACACCCGCGCGGCACCGGTGATCGACAATATGCTCCCTCCATTCCTCCTCGAAGTGCTGGATCGAGCTCAGGGGAACATTCGGAGCCGTTGTTCCCAGCCCGCAGATTGAAGCGGTCTTCATGTATTCCCCGAGGCTTTTCACGAAGTCGAGGTGGCCCGGCTCCCCTTTCCCCATGACGACGCGCTGCAGGACCTCATGGATATCCTCCGTTCCGTCCCTGCAGGGGGTGCATTGGCCGCAGGATTCATGGTGAAAAAATCCGGACATCCAATAGGCCAGATCCACCATGCACACCGAGTCGTCCATCACGATGAGCGAGGCCGCTCCCAAAATGGACCCGGCCTGGCGCACGGAAGGATAATCGAGGTTTAAGTCAAGGTGGGGGGGGTAGAGCATGGACCCGGCCGAACCGGCGGGAAGAACCGCCTTGAGCGCCCGTCCTCCGGGAATCCCTCTCCCCAAATCTTCGATGACCTCCCGGAGGGTCATTCCCAGAGGCACTTCATAAAGCCCCGGGCGGTTGATATGCCCCGAGAGGCAGAAGAGCTTTGTTCCCGCGGACTTGTCGTCTCCAAGGGCCCGATACCAAGGCCCCCCGTTCCTCATGATGGGTGGGATCGCGGCCAGGGTTTCCACATTCTGGACATCGGTGGGGGATTTCCAGAGTCCGACGTCGCTTAAGCGGGGGGGCTTGTTCCGGGGGATTCCGCGTTTTCCCTCCAAGCTGTTCAAAAGGGATGAATCCTCCCCACAGATGTACGCCCCTCCCCCGCGATACACCCGAATATTGAAGGTCCATCCCGTGCCAAAGATATCGCGCCCGAGGAAGCCTCGGGACCGCGTTTCGTCGAGGGCCTTGTTCAAGATGGCATAGGAGTGGGGATATTCTTCACGCAGATAAATATACCCGGCCTCGGCATCGATGGCGTAGGCCGCAAGGATCATCCCCTCGATGAAGGCATGGGGATCCCGCTCCATGATGTAGCGGTCCTTGAAGGTGCCCGGCTCTCCTTCATCGGCATTGGCGACGATGTAGTGCGGCTTCCTGTTCTTCTGGACCGCCTGGAGCTTTTTCGAGGTCGCAAAGGCACCGCCGCCCCTTCCGGCGAGTCCGGACGCCTCGACCTCCCGGATGACCCGTTCGGGATCCCTGGCGGAAAGAACCTCCCGAAGCGCCCGATATCCGTCCCTGGACTCATAGCGGCCGATCCATAAAGTCGTCTCCTCCGAAAGTCCCGTAAAGACGGTTGGGGCGTTGGCGATGGGAGGGCCGAACGGGACAGGCTCCTGGGGCTGGGCCGTTCCTTGACGATAGCGGGCCAACAGGCCTGCCACCTGATCCGGAGTCGCCCGGGGATAGACGTCGGAATCGACCTGAAAGACGGGAGCATCAATGCATTGCCCAACGCATTGGGCAGGCTTGACGGTAAACTGGCCGTCCGCCGTCGTTTCGTCGAGCCCCACCCCCAGCTCTTTCTGGACGGCCTCCAAAAGACCTTTTCCACCGCAGAAAATGCAGGGCGTGGTGAGACAGACACGGACGGTATGCTGTCCCTCGACGTGAAAAGAAAAATATTGATAAAAGGTTCCGATTCCCAGAAGCTCCGATTGGGAGACCTTGGTCAATCGGCCGATGTGTTCCAGGGCTTCCGGGCTGATGTGCCTGTCTCTCTCCATGAAGTAATGGAACATCGGCAGAACCGCCTGTTCCGGGTTGTCCCATGCAGCGAGGATGCGGGAAAGATCCTCATGCACTGTGTCATCCGTAGGCTCCATCTCTCCTCCTTTTCCATCGATCGTCGAATCACTTCCCAAATTTTATCTTGCCTAATTCACCCGACATTCTCAACAAAGAGCGGGAGTCTCAAGGGTAAGACTTGTCATTTCCGATCCATCTCATCAATAATAGACCGGGACCGGTCCTGACAATGTTCAAGTGAAACCTCTCCCCAAACCTGGAGGGTCCATGCGGGGATCTGACCTTGTGCCGTCCTTTGTTCCTGGATTCGTTCCGACGCTGCTCCTTCTCTTTGCGGTCGCGCTGGGCGGATGCGTGGTGGCGCCGACAAACCCGAACGAGAAACCCACCCGGGTCAATGTCGCCATGAAGGCGTCGAAGGCCAAGGCCATCCTGGAGAAAATCCAAAAAAACCATCCGGACTATACCATCCGGGCCCTCTTGAAGCCTGAAGGGCACAAGACGGAGATCCGCCTCACCGTCTATACCATCCAGACCGTGCACATGGTGGTGAAGGGATTTCAGGAGCCGGAAAATGGGAGGAAGGTCTATCCGGACTGCAACCACTGGTTCGACATTTCCCGAAGCTTTGATCCGGCCTGCGGCGGTGGCCCCTACATCGGAACGGCGAATCTTCTCTCGGCCGACGGCATGGCCTTGGGACTCATGTTCGATCTGTTCCAGGCGGCCCGCTATCCCTTCGCCTACACCCGGACAAAAATGCCGGACGAAAAGGCCACGGAGGAGGTCGTCGACACTCTTCGCGCCGCGGAAAAATCCGCGGCCTTGGACCATCCGGCCATGCTGGCCAGATCTTCCGGACAGAAATGACCCTTCCCTCCCTTTCGCGGTACCCTGATCCCTTTCTTCGTTCCTCGGCACCCGCGGAAGGCGGAAATTGCCCCCGGATCGGTCTTCCCGCAATTTCATCTCCCTTCTTGTCCCTGCCCGCACACCGTCCCCGGCGGCCTTCCATCCTCGTGGTAGAATATAGAAAGGCCTCCCGCCCCAAGGGTCTGACCATTTGACGAAAGGCCATCGCCGATGGGCCGATGTCTTTCCTTCACGCTCTATTGCCTCTTGTTTCTGGGCTTCCTCCACCCCGATCCCGGAATCGGCTCGCCCGATCCTCCGAATGCCCCCAATCGGGTATGGGTGTTCCCCCTGACCGGCGACGTCACCCCCCCTCTCTCCTCCGCCCTCCATCGGTGGTTCGCCCTTGCGGAAAAAAAGACGCCCTCCTTGATCATCCTGAAAATCGACACACCCGGGGGGCTGTCGAGTTCCATGAGGGCCATTATCAAGGATATTCTCGCCTCTTCCGTGCCGGTGATCGGCTATGTGGCCCCAAGCGGCGCCAGGGCCGCCAGCGCAGGAACGTATATTCTTTATGCCTGCCCTCTCGCCGCCATGGCCGAAGGGACGAACGTCGGATCGGCCACTCCGGTCCAGATCGGGGGGGGCGTGCCGTTTTTCCCCGGCCCGGCCCGGAAAAAGGGGACCCCCTCCCCTCCTCCCCCCGATGCGGAGGAACGAAAGATTCTCAACGATGCCGTGGCCTTCATCCGAAGCCTGGCGGAAATGAACGGGCGAAACCAATCGTGGGCGATCCGTGCGGTCGTGTCCGCCGACAATCTTTCCGCTCAGACGGCCCTCAAAATGCATGTCGTCGATTTTCTCGCCCCCGACATGCACACTCTTTTGCACGTGCTCGACGGGCGCTCCGTCAGGGTAAAGGGCCGCACGATCACGCTCCATCTCGAGCCGGCCACGCTTCGCGTCTTCCATCAGACCTGGAAAGACCGCCTTCTGGAAGTTCTCGCACAACCCGAACTGGCCTATCTCCTTTTTCTTCTTGGAGTGGCCGGGATCGCCTTCGAATTCTCCCACCCGGGGTTCGTCGTCCCGGGAGTTGCGGGAGCCCTCTCCTTCATTCTCGCCCTCTATGCGTTCACCATCCTCCCCGTCAACATGACCGGGCTTCTCCTTCTCCTTTTGGGGGTGAGCCTGATGATCGCGGAGGTTCTGATCGGGGCCTTCGGGGGGCTGGCGGTTGCGGGCATCCTTTCCTTTTTCCTTGGCTCCCTCCTTTTTTTCCAGGCTCCTCCGGGAGAAGGCGCCCCTCCTTTCCACACTCCCATAGGAGTGATCCTCCTCTTCACCGTTCTTTTCTCAATGTTCTTCCTCGGGATTCTCGGGATGGCGCTCAGGGCCCGGCTCAGGCCCGTCATCACCGGCGCGCCCGCCATGGGAGGAGAAACGGGCACCGCGCTCGAAAGCTTCGGAAAAATAGGCCGGGTCAAACTGCACAGCGAAATATGGTGGGCCTCGTCTCCCGTTCCCGTCAAGGAAGGCGAACGCGTCGTCGTTTATGGAATCTCGGGACTCACCCTCAAGGTGAGGCCGGTTTCAGAGGAGGAGTCATGATCGAGCTGCTTCCGACTGTGTTCATCATCGCCGTGGGGGTCATCATTCTTGCCCGGTCCGTCAGAATCCTTCGAGAATACGATCGCGGGGTCGTGTTCGTTCTCGGCCGTTTCTGGAAGGTCAAGGGACCCGGGCTGGTCCTGTTGGTTCCCATGGTCCAACAAATGGTCAAAGTGGGGCTTCGCACCGTCGTGATGGATGTTCCCAGCCAGGATGTCATTTCAAAGGACAATGTCTCGGTGAGGGTCAGTGCGGTCGTTTATTTCCGGGTGATCGACCCGAAGCTTGCGATCATCGCGGTCGAAGACTTCCTGCAGGCCGTCAACCAGATTTCCCAGACCACCCTCCGTTCCGTCCTTGGACAGCACGACCTTGATGAAATGCTCTCGGCGAGAACCCAACTCAATACCGACATCCAGTCCATCTTAGACGAACATACCGATGCGTGGGGCATCAAGGTGAGCAATGTCGAGATCAAAAGGGTGGACCTCGACGAGAGCATGATCCGGGCCATCGCCCGGCAGGCGGAGGCGGAGCGGGAGCGGAGAGCCAAGGTCATTTATGCAGACGGAGAGCTTCAGGCGGCGGGGAAATTTCTGGAAGCCGCCCAGGTGCTTTCCTCGACCCCGGAGGCGATGCAATTGCGGTATCTCCAGACCTTAAGCCAGATTGCCGGAGACAGGACCTCCACCATCGTCTTCCCGTTTCCGCTCGACTGGATCAGAAATTTCCAGAAAAAGCCTTCGGAATGACGAAGGAGGGGCTCACGTTTCCAAGGCGGGAACGACCGCCTTCACCGGTGAAGCACAATGAACCGCACGTGTTCCATCGACACAAAAAGGTCCTTTCCGAACTGGGACCCGGATAAAATCTGGAGAATTCCCCTGGAAGGGTCGACGGAGACGACGGAGGTATTGGGCATGAGCGTGATGACCTGGCCGGAGTCCAGCATCTCCCGCGCCTTGGGAAGTCCGGACGGATCCCGGATGGTCCGCTCCCAAAGGAACAACGCCTTCCTGTCGCGTGTGGCGAAAATCCCGTAACCGTCCTCCACCTTCAGGTATCCGACCTGGCCCTTTTTGGGAACAAACCGCGAGCGCGACCCGGGGAACAGCTGTCCCCCCAGGAAAATTTTCTGGACGGGATACCCGACAAACACCAGGATCGTGCCGAGAACGAGGATCACCAGGATAAACGGGCCTTTGCCGACCTTCCGGGGCTGGTTCAAGGGGTCCATGAAACCTCTCTCCCTTCGGGGGACCCGTAAGGAGCCGGCCCTGTGAATGCCCTTCCCTTTCCCAGCCTCCATAAGCGGACGGAGCGGCCGCCTGGACTCAATACCCTGATCCTCCGGTGCCTCCGTGATCATACTCGTCCGAATCCCCCGAAGACCCCGAGTTGTCTTTGGGAGATTGCATCGAGTGTCCTTTCCCCGGGTCCTGGGACGAAGAATCCCCCTGGTTGCCTTTTTGCGGGGAGATCGTCTTGTCCTGGGATTGTGGGGCGTTTTGGTTCATCCCCCCGGAAGAATTCTGGTCGTACATATCATCAGAGCCTGATTGATCCGCAGCCACCGCGACCACGGGGGCAGACAACAGAAGGCCCGTCACCAGCACCGGCACAAAGGAACGGAATATTTTCATGAGAACACCTCTTCGGACGCAAAGGTTCCGGGACCTGGCCGTCCTTCGCCAGGAGGGAAATCGTATCGGCCATGTCCCAATGAGCAAACTATACACCCAGATCCGACATTGGGGAGAGGGGGTCCTCCCGTGGGACGATGCGGCTCGCTCGAAGAACCGCCGCTTGCCCCCGATCCTTTCCAGAAGCTCCAAGTTACATCCTTGGCATGATTTCTATATACTCTTGAAAGAATCTCGGACTCGTCCAGTGGCGGAGTGATTCTTGCAGACCTTCACGAATCAAAAAAACGATCGGACCGCCTCCCCCCTGTTTGTCCGGCTCCTCTCCGGCAACTTGCGCAACCCTTACCCCATGTTCGCCCTGGTGATCGTTCTCCTTGTGTGGGGGACCATCGCCTACCGGAGCATCCCCAGAGACATTTTCCCCCACATTCCCATTCCCGTTGTGATGATCGCAACCTTTTACCCGGGAATGGACGCCATCGAGGTGGAGCGCAATATCACGGACATCCTCGAGCGGCAATATACGATGGCTCGGGAAGTGGACCGGATCGAATCCCGCTCCCTCAACGGCATGAGCCTCATCAAGATCATTTTTCGCGGGACGATCTCGGAAGATCATGCCGTGTCGATGATCTCCGAGCTCTCCATGTCGACCTTGGGGAGCCTCCCTCGCGGAACCAATCCCCCCATGGTCATCTCCTACAGCTTCTCGAACGTTCCGATCTGTCACCTTCTCATCTCCTCGACCATCATTGACCAGGCCCACCTCTACGACCTTACGGCCAATGTGGTCCGGCCCCAGTTCGGAGGGCTGCCGGGCGTGTCCGCTCCGCCCATCTTCGGAGGCAAAATCCGCCAATTCAACATTGGATTGAACCCCTTCAAACTCCAGACCCTTCAGCTGACCCCCTTCGACGTCGTCAATGCCATCTACCGGGAGAATCTTCTGGTGCCGACAGGCAACATCCGGATCGGGCCCCTGAACTACTACACAAAATTCGACCAGCCCGGAAACTTAGAAGAGATTCGAAACATTCCCGTGGCGACGGTGAATGGAGCGTCGATCTTCGTGAAGGACCTCGCCACGGTGGAGGACGGGTATGCCCCCCAGGAAAATCTGCTTCTTGCAAACGAAGTTCCCCAGGTGGTAATGCCGATCTATCGGGAAGGTGGATACAGCTCCCTGACCGTGATCGACGCCATTCGAAAAGAAATTCCTCACCTTCGAAATGTTCCCAAAGATCTCCACATAAAGCTCCTGTTCGACCAAACCCTCTATATCAGGGACTCCATCTCCTCCGTCTTCGATGAAGGATTTTTCGGACTCATGGCGGCCTTCGTCATTCTCTGGATCGTTCTTGGAGATATCCGCCAGGCCACCATCGGAGTCATCATGGTCCCCCTCTCCATCCTGGGTGTCATCATCCTTCTGCGGGTTTCCGGAAGCTCGCTCAACATCATGACCCTGGGAGGCATCGCGGTGGCGATCGGCCCCATGATCGACCATCTGGTCCTGATGCTCGAAAGCTTCGACGCCCACAAAAAGGACGACCTGGGGCAAGGGCCCATCGCCCTCCTTCCTGCCATGATCCCGGTCGCGGCTCCGAGCACCCTGGCGACAGGGGCGATGTCCATCGTCTTTCTTCCGATCTTTTTCTTTCAAGACCTGGTGCATTATCTGTTCGTCCAGTTCGTGATCGGGCTGATCGGCGCCAACGTGATCTCGCTTCTTCTTTCCCTCACGGTGCTCCCATGGGTCGCCTATTTTCTGAGAGACCGGTCGATACGACCACTTTCTTCCCAAACGCACGCCCAACCGCCCACAATCGCCTATCCTCTTTTCCAAAAACTTTTCTCCCGCTATCCGGCCGTTCTCCACAAGGTGTTGGAAAATCCTTTCCGCTCCCTGGGAGCCATCGTCTTGACGTGGACCCTGATCCTCGGGTTGGCGCATGATGTTCCCGTCGATCTCTATCCTTCCATCGACACCGGTCAGTTCAAGATTTTCATCCACTTCCCCAGCGGTCTCCGCCTCAAAAACTCCCAGGAACGCATGGCCAACATCGAAGCCTCGATCCGACAGACCCTTGGCTCTCAGCATGTCGTCTCAATGATCGGAAACATCGGAATCAAGGCCGGATGGAGCGCCCTGTTCAACATGAATTCCGGGACCGACACGGCCATTTTGGATGTCGCCATCGACAGCCGCAGGCATCGCCCTTTTTCTTTGAAAGAAGCCTTGGTCAAAGTGAAGAACGACCTTGACCGCAGGTTTCCCAATATCATCTTCATTTATAAAGAATCAGGGATCGTCGAAGACCTTCTGAGCCGCGGGGCGATGAGTCCGATTACGATCGAAGTGCACGGGGACGACTATCGGGAGGACATGCTCTATGCCAAGCAGCTCTCTCATCGCATCCTGAAAATTCCGGGGGTGCTGTCGACCAATGTCTTCCAGCGCGAACGCTATCCCTCCCTCGAGGTCTCTCCCGACAGGGCCCTCATCAGGAGTTTGTCCTCCTCGTCGGACCATGTGGCGAGAAATCTTCTGATCAGCTTGAACGGAAACAACCAGATCCACCCGATCCTCTGGATCAACCCCAAGACCGGCTTCGCCTATTTTCTCACCACCTTCATCGATCCCGCGTCGCTTCAAAAAATCCACGACATGAAGGAACTTCCCGTCACAAGAGATCTGAAGGGGCATATCGCCTCTCTTCAAGAGGTCGCCACGGTAAAACATTCCGAACTTCCCGAATCCATCATCCATGACGCCCTCGACCGGGCCGTCAACATTCTGGTCTTTCCTGTCCCGGGACAATCGATCAAAGTCTCGGGTCTCATCGGAAAGGATATCGCCTCCCTCCCCTCTCCCGCGAACCTCGGACTCCGGTTCGTCGGCATGACCCATTACATCCGGCAATCCTTCGACCAGTTCTTGCAAGGAATTCTATTGGCGATCTTTTTCCTCTATCTCCTCCTTTTCGTTTTCTACCGAAGCTTTCTCGCACCCCTCGTCGTGCTCGGCACCATCCCCCTGGGAGTTGCCGGAAGCCTCTTATTCCTCAAGGCGACCGGGTCCTCCCTGAACCTCATCTCCATCATGGGAATCCTGATGTCGATCGGGATCGTCACCAGCAACAGCATCATTCTCGTCAACCGGATTCTGGAGCACCGGAGAATGGGAGAGAGCCCACTGGACTCCCTCGCGCGGGGGGCCAGCGAACGCATCCGGCCGATCCTCATCACAACGACGGTCACCATCTTCGCCATGCTGCCGATTTCTTTCGTCTGGGGAACGGGGTCGGAAAATTCCGTTCCCATGTCCCGGGCCATTATCGGAGGACTCTTGCTCTCAACCCCGCTCACCCTCTTCTTGACACCGTTGCTGATGCGTCCGATTCTTGAACGGGAAAACATCTCCAGCCGGGAGAATGTGTAAATGGGCGGAATGAATCGCAGAGCGACTGGACTCCTCCTTCTCCTGTGCCTTGCCGTGTTCCTGGGCGGATGCCGTCACAATTCAAAGAGGGCGAAGGGGCTGGCGCAGCCGCTTCAGGAGGTCGCTGTGACGCGTCCCGCCTTCCGCGATTTTCCCATTTTCATCAAGACACCGGGAATGGTTCTGCCCTTCGAAGAGGCCGACCTTTACTCCTGGGTGACGGGTTATGTTCAAACGGTCCCGGTCGATATCGGCTCGCAAGTCCGGGAGGGGGAGACCCTCGCGACCATTCGCGTCCCCGATCTCTCGAACCAATTTCTGAAAGCCCTGGCAAAGTTCCAGCTGAAGCTCGTCGTGCTGAAGCGCTACGAACGCTCCATCGTGGAGTCCCCGGATGTGGTCTCCCAAGGGGAAGTCGATCAGGCCAAGGCCCTTTACCTCGAATCTCTCGCGGATCTCCATCAATTGGGAAAGATCCTCCAGCAGACGCTCATCCGTGCGCCATTCTCCGGAACGATCACCCGAAGGTTCATCAACACCGGAGACCTGACGCGCGCCGCCGGCTCGGTCGGCCAGCATTCCAAACCCCTTTTCCGGATCGAAAACACCGACCGCGTCCGGGTGTCCATCGACCTCCCCCAACAGTATGTCAATATCCTTGGAAAGGGGGCCCCGGCCTCGATCCGTCTCACGGATCCCCCCGTTTCCCTGTCTGGCACCATCTCCCTGATCAGCGGATCGCTGAACCGGATCAGCAAGACCATGCCCGTGCAGGCGGTCTTCAGCAATTCCACGCATGTCCTGAAACCCGGGATGTTCGTCTCCGTCGGCATGCTGTTGAAAACCCTGCGGCATGTTCTCACCATCCCGGACCAGGCGATCGTCACCCAGGAACAGCACCCGGTCGTCTATGTCCTGACCCCAAACGACCAGATCGCGATCCGACCGGTCGTTCTTGGAGAGGATGATGGGGTGGATGTCCAGGTTCTGGCGGGCCTCACTCCCGAAGACCGGGTCGTCATCAAGGGAAAACACCAAGTCATGGCGGGCGACAAGGTGCGTCCCCGGGATGTGTCTCCATGAAAATTTCCGGGAGTTTCATGGTGCTGGCGATTCTTCTCCTGGTCCCCGGGAGGGCGTTTTCCGCGAATGGATCGGCATTTTTCGACAACAAAAGTCCGTTGCCCGTCCTTTCTCCCCGTCCCCCTTTCCCGAACCCCAGGTACGATATTCAGCCCTTGACCCTGTCTCAGGTCCTCATGAAGACCCTGGGGGAATCCCCTTCGATCGTGATTTCAAGGCGACAGGTCTCCGTCCGGTTCGCCCAGAGGATCACGGCCATCGAAACGTTTTTCCCGACCATTGCGGTGGGTGGCGGAACGATGACCTACTCCGGGGAGATCCAGAATACCGAGGGGATCTTCCACAACGTCACGAAGCAAAACTCCCAGCTCAATCACGGCCTGTTTTTTTCCGTCAACCCTCTGTCCTCGTCCTTCCAAACCCTCGTCGCCAACACGAACCTGGACAGTGCCCGGTCCTTCCTTTCCGAGACGGAAAATCAGAAAATGGCCCAGGCCGCCTCCCTCTATTTCCAAACCCTCGGGGCGTATTCCAAAATTGCCGTCTACCAGGAGGCCGTCCGCATTTCGGATCTGATTCTCGAGGAGGAGCGTCGCCTGGTCGAACTCGGCGGGGCCAGTGTGGTCGGGATCCTTCGAGCCGCCCATGAAGTGGCCAGGAATACACGTTTTTTGGTTCAGGAGGAAAACAGGGCCTACCATCTCTCTTTTCGTCTCGCCCAGATCCTGGGAGAAAGTCCCCCGATCCTTCCGACTCCGCGGGAGCCCTTCATCCTTCCCCGGCTTTATTTGAGCGAAGGAGAGAACCTTCCTCATCTTCTGGCATTGTCGGACCACAAACGGCCGCTTCTTGTGGGCGTCCATCAACAGGTCACGGCAAAACAGCAAGTATTCCAAAATGTCCTTTTCGGTCCGGCCTTCCCGACGATCACCGCCGGATTCCTAAACGGTTCTCTCGGGCCGGATTTCAACAGCGTGGTCGGGATGAATCAAACCATCACCATGGCCTTCTGGAATATTGGACCGGGAGGCCTTCTCGACCCGGGAGGAATCCTTTTGGCCCGCAATAATATCCGGCTCCAGGAAGCCCGGCTTTCAAGGGAAAGCTTCATCGTTCATCGCCAGGTGTCCGAGAGCTTCGAGTCCTTTCACAAAACGCGCCAGGAGGAAGCGGTCGCCCTCGAGGACGTCCGCCTGGCGAAGCTGACATTCGACGCCACGCGCGTCCGGGTTCAGCTCGGGCTTTTCCATGCATTGGAACTGATCATTTCGCTCCGGGACCTGATCCATGCACAACTCCGATATATCAGCGTCGTCGAAGAATTTGAGTCCTCCCAATTTCAATTGATGGCGGCGATCGGAGTCCGCCCCGACCTTATCGCCGTGAACGATTTTCCAGGAATATCAGGAATAAATGGCCCCATCAAACCGAAGAGCCGCACGCCCCCCAAAAAACCCAGCCAATGAACCGATGCCCTCTTCGCCCTCGTCATCAGGGGGAAGACTCCCCTTCCGGGCAAGAGCGCTTCGTCGGGCATCGTCAGGACGCGAGAATGCGGCGTCTCGGACCCAGATCGCAAGGGGCTCGGGACTAAGTCTGGGAAAGAGCCGACCGGGCGTATAAGATGGGAGAGGATTTTGCACCCTTCCACTCGCCAAAGGAGGCCTTCATGATTGCGCTCGATCCCAAAACCACGGCCCTCGTCCTCATCGATCTTCAGAAAGGCGTCGTGGGGCGGGACCTTTCCCCCCACCCGGGCACCGCCGTTCTCAAAACCGTGATCGGGCTTGCCGATCGATTCCGGGCGGAAGGCGCCCTTGTGGTCCTCGTGAATGTCGCCTTCTCCCCGGACGGGAAGGACGCCTTGCGCCAGCCCGTAGACCAGCCCTCTTCGGCCCCTCCCGGCGGATGGCCGCCGGACTGGACCGAGCTTTCCGACGGTCTCCCGAAACCCGGGGACATCCGGATCACCAAGCGCCAATGGGGCGCTTTCTATGGGACCGAAATGGACCTTGCGCTGAGGCGGCGGGGCATCCGATCCCTCGTCATGGGGGGGATCGCCACCAACATGGGGGTGGAGTCGACGGCCCGCCAGGCCTGGGAACACGGCTATGCCCTGCTCCTCCCGGAGGACCTGAGCACCTCCTTTTCTGCGGAGATGCACGATTTCGCCATGAAAAAAATCTTTCCCAGGATCGGCCGGGTGGTCCGGACCGCGGACCTTTCGTTTGGCGTATGACCCTGTTGGGATCGTGATGGCGACGCCTCTTCAGAATCCCCTCCGACCCTGGGCAGAGCGGTGGGCCCATCCCCCGCGTTTTTCTCCCGCGGGGGGGGCATTGGGGCGGGAACTGGGGGGGCCTGATTCCTACCAGCCAACGGGAATCCGCTCGGATTTTGATCGAGGAAGGAGGAGCGGAACTCGTCTACGGCCACTTTCCATCATCTTAAAGGACTCGGAGAGCACGGGGGCCGTCTCATTCTGAATGGATAGGGCGGCCTCC
>DAHVAL010000017.1 GCA_027314645.1 Nitrospirota bacterium | reverse complement strand
CGTCGATCAGCGCCCTGGCATCCGGTTCGCGCGGCTCAAGGACGAAGAGAAGCAGGGTGGGCGTCTCCGTCTCACCGGATAACGGACTCCTGAGGCGGGCGATCACGCCTTCGTCCGCGCCGTTTTGTTCGAGCACCGGGTTGAGGCTCAGTTGGGAGATGGGGCGTGGAAAGAACGGTTTCCCGAGAAGAAGGGCCAGGGCTCCGGGAAGAGGGTCTCCCTCTCCCCAGAAAAACAGCGACGGAGGATCGGAAAGGATCGGAGAACTCCAGCGGTTTCCATGGCTTCCCGCCAGAATGACCCCTTTTGCCCCGATCAGGGACCGGAGGGTTGAGGGGAGCCGGTTCAAGAGATGGCGGGGATCGGACTCGCGGGAAAGCTCTTCCAGCAGTTCCCGCGCCTTTCGGTCCCGGGCCGCCCGACGGTTCTCGGAGAGGACCTTGCCTGCTTCGAGGGCGTGATCCTGAATCTTCATTGCAAGGATGCCCACGAGCAAAAAGGAGATCACCGAGAAAAAACGGTTGGCGATGGCGATGGGGCTCACCGCCCCTTCCGAATGGACGTTGATCGCCTCCGCCAGAATGTTGGAGAGGATTCCCAGGAGCATCATCAGGACGGTGAACCGCCGTCTCAACGTCAAGCCGGTGAGCGCGATCGGAACGTCCTGGAGAATGGACACCACCAGCCGCTGGGGGGTCAGGGCGTCGAGCAGGAAAACGCCCAGAGAGAGCAAAAGGGTCAGGGTCACGAGTAGCCGGGACAGGGGAGGAGCCACCCTCTGCGACTCGTGGGATCCGAAGAGTGCGCGCCCAAAGCCGGGAATGGTCACGACCGTTGTCCGGCGGAAAATGACGCGGGCGATTCGGGACCCCGTTCCATGGCGGCCCTCCGCGACAGGGATGCGGCGAGCGCTGGCTCCCCCGGATCAGACGCAGGGGGTTCGGGATGGGGCGTTTGCGCCCCGATCAGCCGTCCGGGGATGAAAGAATCCATGACCATTCCCTTCTCCGACATTGGCGAGGTTCAGCTTTCTTTATATCCGACCAACCGTCCGTCTGCAACTGGCCGTATGGCTATTGTTCGGGTTCGGCCCGGCCTGCGCGAACCGAGCTCCTCCAGGGCCGACTCCGCGGGAGGAGGATCTGACGCGCACGGGTCCTGTTCCAGAGATCGCGAGGAAGGGGTCCGCGATGCCGTCACCGCCTTCTCTCCGTTCCATCCTCCCGAAGAGGGGACGAAGAGAGGCATGCCCTTGGACAACGGCCCGAAGATTGGCCTAGGAGCCGGACTCGACGGCGGGGTCTTGAGGACGGGCGGGGGAGGCGATCAGCGGACGAATTTTCCAGATCGCCGCGGGGAGGCGCGCGTGGCGGAGAGCGGCGTCGATCGATCGGGCGACCGCCGAGTCGGTGTCGTTGAAGACAAGGGTGTCGGCTTTTTCATGACGGGTGAGGGAGGCGAGGGACTTTCCGACGGAGCGGCTTCTCAACAGCAGGGTGTCGATCAGGACATCTTCCTCCACCCCGATGGCCTGGCACAGATCGAGCGTCTTTCGGGCCTGCGCCTCTTCTGCCTGCAGCGGGGCCTTGATCGGAAGGCTTGCGGGAATCTCGAGCACCGTCGCCACGATCAGGCGCGCTCCGTCGATGCGGGCGATTTTCGTGATATCCCGAAGAACGGGAGAGGGAGCGGCGGGCGACGTGGCGACGAGGATGGTCTTGTGCCGGGTTGCCGCGAACTGGGGAGGGTCCGGGATTTCGGTGACCGTCACGCGTTCGAGGATGGGCATGCGGGACTTTTTCCTGTAGAGATAGTAGTAGACGATCCCGGCGATGATCCAGAGCGTGCCGAACACCCTCCCGTACTTGTGGAAGAGGAGCACCATAAGAAAGACGCCGCCGGTTCCGATGAGGCCGAAGAGGGCGGGCAGGGGAACCTCCCATTTTCCGAGACGGAGGGAGAAGGGAACCCTGTAGGGTCGGGGAAGATCCGGCTCCTTGTTGCGAAGCGCGATCAGGGCCAGATGAGTCATGGAAAAGGAGAGCATCGCCCCGTAATTGTAGAGATCGGCCAGAACTTCGAGGTAGGGAAAGAAGGCGACGACCAGGGCTCCGAGCGAGCCGAAGAAGACGATGGAGTAGACGGGGGTCTTGAACCGTTTTGTTGTGCGTCGGAAGATCGGATGGATCAGGAAATTGTGGGACATGGAAAAGGCGATGCGCGACACTCCGATCAGCCCCGCGTTTGCGGCGACGGTAAGGATGGTGGCCCCCAGGATCGCGACCCACGGGCCAAGATACTGGTGGACGTGGGGGATGAAGTGGGCGATGCCGGCGATCGGATCGTTGACCCAGACGGTCGACATGAGCTTCGGGCTCATGGCGGAGAGGGCGACCAAGCTGATCCCCGAATACAGAAGCACGGTCGTGCCCATGGTGAGAAACATCGCGCGGGGGACGGATCGTTCCGGATCACGGGCCTCGGAGGCCATCTGGCTGATGGCTTCGATCCCGATGTAGGCCACCATCGCCACCGAAATGCCGTAGAGGAAATGAGGCCAGGTCGGGTTCGTGCCGAGGGAAAACTGGCCGAGGAGCTTGGGAACGTCAAAAAGAAAGACCAGTCCCAGGATCATGAGCGACAACTGGGTCAGAATATCGAATCCGGCCAGGAGTAGGCTCACCCAGGAAGACTCCCGGAGGCCGAAGACATTGAGCAGGATCAGGACCAGAATGATTCCCCCGGTAAAGGTGACATTGGCCTGGATGCTCGTCTTCAGGATCGGAAAGAAATATCCGAGGTAGGGACCGATGGAAAAGGCGCTGATCGCCAGGGTGATCACGTAGTCCAGCAGGAGGGCCCATCCCGCGAAAAAGGCCCATCCGTCCCCGAAGGCCCGCTGGGAAAAGAGGGAGGCTCCTCCCGCTTCGGGAAGGGCCGACGACAGCTCCGCGTAGGAGAGCACGGTCGCGATGAAGAAGAGTCCGGCAATGAAGATGGCGACGAAGGAGGCTCCGCCCGCATAGACCGTCGTGACTCCCAGGGCGAAATAAATCGAGGATCCGACATCCCCATAGCCGGAGGAGAAGAGCGCGCCGACCCCGACGACCCGCCGGAGCACGGATTCCTGGAAGCGGGTGATTGTCCGTCTCGTCTCGTGGTAGAGGTGAAAAAGGGCCATGTCAGTCTGTCCCGTTCATCGGGCCGGTCCTGCCCGCGCCGGATGATCGGCGCGGAGTCCCTGCGGCGATCGCGGCCGGTTGGTGCGTGGAGGATCGATATCCATGTGAGCGAATTCCGAAATCGTCCATCTCGGCAGCCTTTCTAGCAGCGGAGTCCGGCGGTTGTCCTAGTGCTCCTTTGGGGCGGACATCGGCCGCTGCGTCCGGAACACATCGCGGCGGGGAAGACGATCGCGACCGTTGCGGACTCCCGGCGAGCGGGGTCCGAGTAGGATAGCACCCGTCGAACGCCCGGCGACAAGGGCCGTGATCGCTGTCACGACACTGCCCGATTCTCGTCCTGCTGTCAATGCGCCCCTGCGGACGGCTTCTTCCGGTTTTTCCGAATGCCCCTCGAGAAACGCGTCCCCGATGAGCAAAAAGCGGCGGTTCGAGGTTAAAAGGCATAAATCAGCTCAAGGTCGACGGTGTCCTGGGTGTAAAGAGCCGGTCCCCTGTTTCCTCCATTGTACACGGGGTTGTTGAACAGGGGCGTGTTCGCGTTGTCATGCCGGTACTCGACCCGACTGATCACATTCGGCATGAAGTTCCATTGGAAATCCACCGTTTCGTCGTTGATCGCCGTTCCGGGAATTCCGGTGAAGAAGCCGTTGGGATCGTAAAAGACCTCGTATCGGGCCACCAGATCCATGGTGTCGTTGAGATCGTATCGAACGAAATTTTCGCTCGAATACCAGCTGGCGTTTCCGATCGGCGTCCCGGTGGCGGGGTCGACCGCGCCTTCGGCCTGCCAGCCGTAAGACTCGTCCGTCACCAAGGTGAAGTGCGCAAAGGGCCCCGCCTCGACGACGAAGGCTCCGTAATCCCGCCAGGTCGGGTTGTTTGCGTCGGCATAGAGCGTCTTCATGCCGGCCAAGGCTCCGCCGGGACCATAGGTGAGCGGATCAAAATACACCGACCGGACCTGGGGGCCGAAGTAGCCGGAAAAATTGATATTGAGCCAGGAGAGGGGGTTTGCCACCACGCCCGCCTCGAGATCCTGGAAATAGGTTCCCTGATTCTCCTGGAAATTCGAGTTCCATCCGTTGTTCACCCCGAGGTAAAGGTTGGTGGTGGCGTTGGGAGTGTCATGGAGACGGACGCCCGTGTGGGTGTAGGGCCCGAGAAAGAAGGTGTAGCCCTCCGAGATCATCCAGTTGCCGGTGGGCTGGATGACTTCGAAGTTTGCCAGGGTCTGGAACTGGCCGGTGATGACTTCAAGTTCCTTGGAGGTCTTCGGCACGTAGAAGTTGATGTACGCCTCTTCAAGCCAGAAGGAGGAATAGGGCATGACGGCGTTGCCGCTTCGAAGATTGGTGGTCGTCAGGGTGTTCGAAGTTCCGAGCCCGCCGAAGTACCCTGGGGCAAAGCTCTGGCCCGACGCATACGCGCCGGGGCCGAAGTCCGTCCGGAGGACGAACCCGACCCCGTCGTCATCCGGTCGCCAGAGCTTGATCTGGGCCATGTTGAGGTTAAAGGAGTTGGCCCCGTAATCGTAGGCCCGAAAATCGGTTTCCGAGGCCGAGGTGGGATTGTACTGGCCGTAGACGTCCACGAACCCTTTGAGGTGAATATTTAACGCAGGAAGCACGAGGTCCGACGGAGCGGACGGCGCGGCGGGCGGCGCCGGTGCCGGAGCCGAGGTCGAGGGCGCCGAAGGGGCGGGCTGGTTCGCCTGGGAGGAGTCGGCATAGGAACGGGTCATCGTGAGCGGGAAGGAGAGGGCCAGGAAGAAGAGGGCCAGGAAGAAGAGGGCCGGGAGGATCCGGCGCACTCTTACGGAGGCGGTTCCTCGGGGGGAGGACGAAGTCCCTTTCCGGTCGGGCTCGGCCTCCGCCCTCACGGCTCTTCGGGTCATTTCTTCCATGCGGCGAAGGTGCGGCCGAAATCGGAAAAAGGAGGGAGCGCGGCCCGGAGCCCGGAACAACGGACCTCCGTGGGGGAGATCGTCCCCGCACGGGTCGCGGGCGATCACGGGAGAAGTCCGTCGCCCGGGCCGATCGGGAGATCCGGGATGGACCGCGCGGTTTTTCCGAAACGGGCCCAGTCCGACAATGGCGAGAAGTTTTGCGAAGGATTCCCTCATGATCGTATACATGGAACCGGGAGTCTTTTTTTTCATCGAAAATCCTTGGTTAGATTGGTTGAGTGTCTCGATGGTCCGATCCTAAGAAATTTTCGCAATCGTGGACAATTGGTCGGACGGATGAGAGAGGATGGCCAACCGGCCAGGATGAACGTGAGGGATCGTTCCGGTATCATCATGGTAGAATGGTAAAAATGTCTCAGTCCCGGCCGGATGGAACGGACCCGCGTGCGGCTCTGTGAGGAAGACGAGGGAGGGAGCAAGGAGGAGAATTCGTCCCCATCGACGAAAACCATTGATCTCTCCCAAGAGCCCCGGTAAGATGGACAAACACAAAAAACCGTCCTCCATGGCCGGTCACCCCTGATCCAACGGACCGGAATCTTCGCGAAGATTCCGACCCATTGGGTCTGCTAGGAGTTTGGTCAAATGGCCCAGGAACCCCTTCGACAAGAGACGTGTGCCGATTTTTCCCAAAATGCGGCGATCCGTTTTTTCCCGTCCTCCCCGTTAATCCCCAATCCCCGGGGGGCTCCCATCGTCGTGTCGAAGTTTTCGGGGTGGGGCAGTCTTCTCAACATATTTCCGCTCCTCTCCGGGATTCGGAGTCGATTCCCGGACTCTCCCCTCGTCTTCCTCACGGATCGCAGGAATGAGGAACTCGCCAGCCATATGACCCTTTTCGACCGAATCTTGTATCTTTCGACCTCGCGCAGAACCGCCCTCGTCCCGGCCATGGACCTCCTGTCCAACAGCGCGATCCTGAGACGCCTGTCGCCCGCGCTCTATCTCGATTTGCAGCTGCACTCCCGAAAACGGCTGTCATCCTTTCTTGCCTGGGCAAGCGGGGCCAAAACGCGTGTGGGATTTACCGACTCCCGGGACAGATCCCGTTTTGGAAAACTGACCCATGCCCTCTATTTCAACAGCCATCAGCCCGTTCGGGAGGCGTTCGGCCAGGTTTCCCGCCTTCTGGATCTCCCGGCGATCACCCCCGTGTCCCTCGATCTTCATGGGACCATTCCTGACCAGGACTCTCTTGATGCGCTCCTTCCTGAGGCGTGCTCTTCCCGCACGATCCTCTGCACCATTAATTCCAATGCGTCGGAGATGGCGTATGAACGGCGGTGGCCCCTCGAGAACTTTCGAGGTCTCTGCCGACGGCTTTTTGAAGGGGATCCTTCCAGGATCATTGTTCTGACAGGGACGAGAGAGGAGCGGCCGTATGTCGAGGGACTATTAGACGGGCTTCCCTCACGGATCACCGGACAAATCCGCAACCTTGCCGGACATCTGTCCTTTGGAACCCTTGCGGCGCTCTTGAAAAGATCAAATCTTTTCATCAGCAATGACAGCGGCCCCCTTCATCTCGCCTTGAACCTCGGAACCCCCACCGTCGGACTCTTCGGGCCGACGCATCCCGGACTCGCGGCTTTTTCCGAGCCGTCGCACAAGACCGTTTTCCTGCATACCCCCCTCTACTGCAGTCCCTGCGTGTATCTGGCCCCTGCCCCCCCGTGCGGAGGAGACAATCTTTGCATGCAGGCGATCTCCGTCGACGCGGTCCTCCGCGCGGCGGAATCGCTCCTTGAGCGGAGGCATCGGACGCTTGCGCATCTTCCGCAGTCCGCATCCCCCAGGGAGCATGCTCGAAACCTGCCGGACGGGAGCCCTCCCTTGGCGCTTTATCGTTCGAACGTCTCCCCCTCCTGTTCCAGGCCCTCCTTGAGAAAACATCCCATGGACACCCCATGAAGCGGAGCCGCTAGAATGCCTTCGATGCCGGCCGTGCTCTCCGTCGCCCGATTCCTTCGAGGGGCGATCCAGGGGGTCTTCCTTGTCGGGTTCCTCACGGGACTCCATCATCTCGGCGCCTCGTCGCTTTTCCTCGGAAGCCTTTTGTCGGCGGCGATGGCCACAGACTTTCTCCTGACCCTGATCCTCGGGCGCGCGAGCGATCGGCAGCATCCCCGCGTTCTTCTTGTCGCGGGTGAAGGCGTCGCGGCCCTTTCGGCCCTTCTTTTTCTCCTGGAGCCTTCTTATTGGGCGATGGGACTCGCGACCCTGGCGGCGGGAATCGGCCAAAGGAGCAATGGCTCTCCCGGTCCCTATGCCCCTGCGGAGCAGGTTCTCCTGGCGCGGGATATCGAGGCGTCCTCCCGCTTCCCCAGACTCAGCCACAATTTGTCGTCGGGACTCTTCGGCATGGCCGCAGGGGCTCTCCTCGGGGCCTTCTCCTCCCTCCCCGAGGCCCTGTCCGGCTTCAAGGGCCCGATGCTCGCCCTCTTTCTCCTTTCGGGACTCAATGGGCTCCTGATCCTTCGCGCTCCCTTTTCCTTCCGCATTCCTCGCCGGATCTCCCGGGGGGAGCCGATCCATTTTTCCCGCACGGAACGGATCAACATCGGCCTGATGATCCTTGGGAATCTCTTCGGGGGTCTGTCCATCGGACTCGTGGATCCCCAAATCGCCTACTGGCTGCACCTCAAGTTCCATGCCGGGATAAGGGAAACGGGCCTCCTTCTGGCCGCCGCATTCCTGTTTTCGGCGGTCCTGGCCTATTTTTTCACCGTTCGCCTTTCCGTCGGCGCGCTTTTAAAAAGCGTCCTCGCCCTTCAGGTCCTCTCCCTTCTTGCCCTTCTCTGCCTCCCGCTCGCCCCCTCCCTTCTTCCCGCCTTGCTCCTGTACGCCCTTCGATTTGGGGCTCTCCGGGCTCCCGGCGGAATCCGGCAAGCCCTCGCGGGACTGCTCGTCAGCCCGAACCATACGGGCCTGGCGTCCGGGCTCCATCTTTCTTCCCTTGCATTGTCCCAGAGCGCGGGTCCCCTGATCGCCGGGGCTCTCTGGGAGTGGCACATGACCAACGGCCCTGTCTTTCTGGCCGCTCTTTCGGCGGCCCTGTCGCTTGCGATCTTCTCGTTTCTGATGCGGGCGGTGGATGCGTCCTCCCCCGTTCCGGGGGAAGAACATTCCGTTTTCTGACGTGGAGGGGGAGACACGGTGGTGGGGGGAATCGTCCCGGCGAGCCCGTCCTGTGTTTTCGGGCCTTGTCTCAAGGCGCGAAGGATCGGCTGGAGGCTTCGTCAGGGCTTCATGGCGTCGAGCGCCAGATTGAGGCCGAGAACATTGACATGGCGCGCTCCGAGGAGCCCCCACTGCGGTCCTTCGGCATGCTCCATCACGAGTTTCTTCACAGTCGACGGGTCGAGAGCGCGGGCTTTGGACACCCGGCCGACCTGAAGGAGGGCATTGGCCAGGCTGATGTCCGGATCAAGGCCAGAGCCGGAGGCGGTGACAGCATCCACCGGGACGGGTTCGGTGGGGGGGAGGCCGTTTTCACGTCGGTAGGCCTGGGCAAAAGACTGGACGGCCTTGATCTCGGCCCCGTTTGACGGGGCGAGATTCGACGCCGACGAGAAGGAGGCGTCGTAGGGAACCGATCCCGAGCCGGTGGGGTCCGGGGTCGCCGACGGCCTTGGATGAAAATATCGGGGCTGGCTGAAGGGCTGGCCGATGAGGGAGGAGCCGATCACGACTCCGTTTTTCAAGATCAGAGACCCGTTCGCCTGATGAGGAAAGATCAGTTGCCCGACCGCATCGACCGCCAAAGGATAGGCAAATCCGGTGATCAGCAAGAGAAGAAGCGTCGCCCGAAGCGACGTCGTGAGACTTTTCATGGCACCCTTTCTTTCATCAGGACGGGGCGCCCAAGATCCAGCGTTCGGATCCCGGCTCCCGCGGTGAACATTGGCCGAAGATCGGCCGGTCTTAGAACGATACTCCGTGCATCATCGACAGCTGTTCCAGAATCGGTCCCAGCATCAGCGCCGGAAAGAAGGTCAGAAGCCCCACCAGCAGCATGAAGCCCACAAGCAGCCCGACAAAGAGCGGGGTATCGGTGGGAAGCGTTCCGGCGGTGTCGGGGTGGATCCGTTTTCTTATCAGGGCTCCCGCCAGGGCCAGGAGGGGAAGCATTGGAAGATACCGCGATAGCAGCATCTCGATCCCGATGGAATCGGCATAGAACGGCGTGGCCGCGTTGAGGCCGGCCATGGCGGAGCCGTTGTTGGCATTCCCCGAGGAATAGGCGTACAGGACCTCCTCGAAGCCGTGGGGTCCGGGGTTGTCCATGGAGCTTGTGCCAAAGGAGGCGGTCACCCCAAGCGCGGTCAGGAGAAGGACCAGGAAAGGGGTGACGATCAGAGAGAGCGCCGCGAGCTTGACCTCCCGCGCTTCAAGCTTCTTTCCCAGAAATTCCGGGGTCCGGCCGACCATGAGACCGGCAATGAAGATCGCGAGCACCACCTCTTTCAAGAGGCCGGCAAAGCCCACGCCCTTCCCTCCAGGCTCCTCGTTGAGCCACATATGCGAGAAGGCGACCATGAGGGCCAGGGGGTTCATGCTGTCCATGGCGGCGTCCACTGCGCCGGTGGTGGCGGCAATGGTGGTGTTCGAGAACAGGCTCGTCTGGGTGATCCCCAGGCGCATCTCCTTTCCTTCGGTGTTGCCTCCATCGAGAAAGGGCGTCGTCGCCTGGGCGATCCCGGCGGAGGCGAAGAGGGGATTCTTGGCTTTTTCGGAAATCTCGATCGCCCCGAAGCCCAGGCCGAACAGGATCATGATCGCCGCGAACAGGGCCCATCCCTGGCGGGGTCGTCGCGAGAGGCGTCCAAAGAGGAAGGGCAGCGAGGCGGTGAAGGTGAGCATCCCGAGAAGCTCCAGCGTGTTCGTGAACGGCGTCGGGTTCTCGAAGGGGTGGGCGGCGTTGGCGTTGTAAAACCCGCCCCCGTTCGTCCCGAGGTTCTTGACGGCCTCGATGGAGGCCACCGGGCCCAGGATCAGGGTCTGGGTTCCTCCTTCGAGGGGATGGGCCACGACCGAGGTCGCAAGCGTCTGGGGAACGCCCTGCCAGACAAGCACGGTGGCCATCACGACGCAGGCGGGGAGGAAGGCCCGGACGAAAAAGCGGAAGAAGTCGTCCCAGTAATTTCCGAGCGACTGGGTGCCCGAGCGGACGAATCCCCGGATGATGGCGATCAGCGCCGCCATCCCTGTGTTGGCTCCCACGAACATCAGGAAGGTGATGGGGACCATCTGGGAGAAGTTCGACAACTGGGATTCCCCGACATAGGCCTGCCAATTGGTGTTGGTCACGAAGGAGGCGGCCGTGTTGAAGGTGACCTCCGGACTCATGGCGGACAGGTGGCGGGGGTTTAATGGAAGGATCCGCTGGGCCCAGAGGAGAACGAACCCTGCCGCGAAGAAGATCCCGTTCGACAGGAGAAGGGCTCCGGCATACTCCCGCCAATCCATCCCCTTGTCCGGATCGGTTCCGATGAGACGGTGAATGAGCCTCTCCGGGGCGATCCGGGGGCTCTCGAAGACCCAGGCCAGGTAATGGCCCACGAAGGGGGCCGCCCCGCCGATGAGGAAGGCGACAAGGACGATCTGAATCCAGTCTTGGGCTGTCATATCACAGTTTCTCCGCGTTCAAAAGGGTCCAGAACAGATAGAGGGTGAGGGATCCCGAAAGGGTACCCAGGGCGATCCAAAGCGTCATGTTTCCTCCTATATCCGCGCTATGGCGAGGACGTACAGGCCAAAAAGCGCGAAGAGTCCCAGGCCTAAGATCAGGTGACCCGTCATCATGGACAGTTCCTTTCCTTCATGGGGCATGGATAAAGAGATCCCGGTTCAGCGGACATGGGTGAGCATGAACACCAGGATCATGTCGATCAGTTTGATCCCGACAAAGGGGACGATGATCCCGCCGAGCCCATAGATCAGGAGATTCCTCCGCAAAAGGGCGGAAGCTCCGATGGGACGGTAGGCCACCCCCTTCAGCGCGAGCGGAATCAGGGCGGGGATGATCAGGGCGTTGAAGATGATCGCCGAAGTGACCGCCGTTTCCGGAGTGGCGAGCTTCATCACGTTGAGGACCTCCAGCGAGGGAAAGCTCACGACGAAGATGGCCGGAAGAATGGCGAAGTACTTGGCGACATCATTCGCCACCGAAAAGGTCGTGAGCGCTCCCCGCGTGATCAGGAGCTGCTTGCCGATCTCCACCACCTCGATGATCTTGGTGGGGTCGGAGTCGAGATCGACCATGTTTCCCGCTTCCTTGGCCGCCTGGGTCCCCGAGTTCATGGCCAGGGCCACGTCGGCCTGGGCCAAGGACGGGGCATCATTGGTCCCGTCCCCGCTCATGGCAACGAGCCGCCCCTTGTCCTGCTCCTTTTTGATCAGGGCCATCTTGTCCTCGGGCTTGGCCTGGGCGAAGAAGTCGTCGAGGCCCGCCTCCCGGGCGATCGCCTGGGCCGTCAGCGGGTTGTCCCCCGTCACCATGACCGTTTCCACGCCCATTTTCCGGAGGCGCGCGAACCGCTCTTGGAGTCCCGGCTTGATCACGTCCTTTAAATGGATCACTCCCAGAACCTCTTTGTCCCGGACGACAATGAGGGGAGTTCCTCCGGATTGGCCGATGCCCGTGACGGCATGGCGGACATCTTGAGGGAGAGGGCGTCCGATGAAGGACTCGATGGCATCGTCCGAGCCTTTCCGGAACGCTCCTTCGGGCGTATCGGCTCCGCTCATGCGGGTATCGGGGGAAAAGGGAACCGGGGCGATCTCTTCGACCTTCGGAAGGGTCGGCAGCATGCCCTCGGCCAAGGCCAGGGCGCTCTTGCCTTCCGGGGTGGTGTCGTGAAGAGAGGCGAGCCGTGTGGCCTGAGCCAGGGTCTCCTGGGAGAGGCCCGCGGCCGGGAGCAGCTGAACCGCCTGGCGATTTCCGAAGGTGATGGTCCCGGTCTTGTCCAGGAGGAGAAGGTCGATGTCCCCCGCGACCTCCACGGCTTTTCCCGATTTGGCGATGACATTGGCCCCAAAGGCCCGGTCGATGCCGGCGATCCCGATGGCCGGAAGAAGGCCCGCGATGGTGGTCGGAATGAGACACACCAGAAGGGCGATCAGCACGGTCGGACTGACGGGAGTCTTGGCGTAGGAGGAAAAGGCCGGGAGCGTCACCACCACCACGAGAAAGATCAGGGTGAGCCCGATCAGAAGGATCGAGAGGGCGATCTCGTTCGGGGATTTTTTCCGCTTGGCTCCTTCGACCAGGCCGATCATCCGGTCAAGGAAGGTTTCTCCCGGGTTGGAGGTGACCGCGACTTTGATGTCCCCCGCAAGAATCCGGGTTCCGCCGGTCACTCCCGAGCGGTCGCCGCCGGCCTCCCGGATCACGGGGGCCGATTCGCCGGTGATGGCCGATTCGTCGATGCTCGCCACCCCTTCGACGATCTCCCCGTCGGTGGGAACGGTCTCGCCGGCGGAGAGAACGAAGACATCCCATTTTTTTAAAGACGACCCTCGAACCGTGCGGATATCATCTCCCACGACGAGACGGGCCATGGTCTCGGCGCGGGTCGCCCGGAGACTTTCCGCCTGGGCCTTTCCCTGAAGTTCGGCCAAGGCTTCCGAGAAATTGGCGAAAATGATCGTGGCCCAGAGCCAGAAGGAAATGAACCCCGTAAAGAACACCGCCCCCGTATGAGATGCGAGCTCCCACACGGTGAACCCGGCGGTCAGGACGCTTCCCACCTCGACAATGAACATGACGGGGTTTTTGATCAGCCCCAACGGGTTTAACATCACCAGGGACTGTTTGAGGGCCCGCAGTATGAGAGAGCGTGAAAACTCAGGAGTCTTTTTTTTCATCGACAATCCTCGGGGTCAACATTCGATCCGGTCCATGCCCCGATCCTAAGGCATTTCCATCCCCCGGACAATCGGCCGGATGGACCAGATCCGATGGCCAACCGGCCAGGTCGAACGTCCTCCTCCCTTTCAGGTATCATCGTGTGGGGGACCGCGAGAGAGGAAACGAGGATCTTGGCTTTGCCCGGAGGGGGCGATGGAGCGAGGGAAAGAGGAGAAATCCCTGATAGGCCCGGACCTTCACGGAATCAGAGGAGTCGGCCGGGGCCGCCTCAAGATCTATCTCGGGTGGGCTCCTGGAGTGGGAAAGACCCGCCGCGCCCTCCTCGATCTTCGGGCGCTTTCCGGCCAGGGGGTCGACGTGGTTCTCGGGTGGCTGGAGGAGAAATCCCGTCCCGACCTAGTCGAAATCGCCGAAGGACTTGAGCGGATCCCGCCGACGGTCCATCTCCGATCGGGAACGCCGATCCACGAGCTCGATCTGGCTGCCATTCTAAACCGCCGACCGGCCACGCTCTTCATCGACGAGCTGGCCGGAAATCCCGGGGGGAAGGCCGAAGGTCAAAAACTCTGGCAGATGGTGGAAGATCTCCTCGAAGAGGGAATCAGCGTCATCACCACCTTAAACGGGATCCAGATTTCGGCTCTTTCCGGCCCCGCGTCGCAGATCCTCGGACACCCCGTCCAGGAGACGGTGCCGGTGGAGTTCGTCCAGCGCGCAGACGAGCTGGTTCTGGTCGACATTCCCCCCGCCGAACTTTTGGCCCGGATCCAGGCCGGAGGGGTCTTCCGCAAAAAGGCGGGGGAGAGGTTTCTGCCCGGCCCTTTTACCGAAGCCAATCTGGAACGGCTTCGGGAGATGACCTTGACCTTTGCGGCCAAGGTCCTCGATACCAGGCTTACGCGCCAAGGAGGCGAGAAAGGCATATTCGAGCGCGTCACCGTCCTCGTTTCAAGCCATCCGGAATCCTTCCGGACTCTGCTGGCCTACGGGAGCACCCTGGCCCGGCACCTGGGCGGAGAGCTCTTCGTCCTGCATCTTGAAAAAATTCCCTTCTGGCGCCGACGATCCCACGCGTCCCGGACCTTTCTCGAGGATCACCGGAAGGCGGTGTCCGAGGCGGGGGGAAAGCTGTCGGTCATCCACACCCGAAACATCGCCCTGACACTGTGGCGGTTTATCGAGCGGACCCGGACCACCCGGATCGTCCTGGGGCATGCGGGCACACTCCATCCCTGGCGCTCCTCGCTCGTCCGCTCGGTGCTCCACCACTTTCCCCGGATCGATGTCGAGGTCAACCTGGTTCCCACCATCGACTTTGTGATGCCGGACCTCGAAAAACCCTCCCAGGGCCCTTTGGAGGGGATGCCGGCGATGGACAGGGAGAGACGGGGGCGATTCACGCTGTTTCTGGGGGCGGCGGCCGGCATCGGGAAAACGTACCGAATGCTCCAGATCGCCCGAGATCGCCAGGAGGAGGGCGTCCGGGTCGTGATCGGTTATCTCGAAACACACGGGCGGCGCGAGACGGAGGCGATGGCCCGGGGGCTTCCGATCCTTCCCAGAAAACGGGTGCCCTACCGGGGGCTTCTGTTGGAAGAGCTGGACGTGGACGCGGTTCTTTCCGTCCGCCCGGAGCTGGTGTTAATCGATGAGCTCGCCCATACCAACCCGTCCGGCTTCGCATCGGACAAGCGCTACAAGGATGTGTCCCGGATCCTTGCCACGGGGATCGATGTCTTCTCCACCCTCAACGTGCAGCATATCGAAAGCTTAAACGACCTGGTCGAGCTTCAGACCGGCATCCGCGTCCGGGAGACCGTTCCCGACGGGGTGGTGGCGATGGCCGACGATCTCGTCCTGGTGGATCTCACCCCCGAGGAACTTCAAAAACGGCTCCTGGAGGGGAAGGTCTATCCGGCGGAAAAGGTGGAGCATTCCCTGGAGAATTTCTTCACGGTGAAAAACCTGACGGCCCTCAGGGAGTTCGCCTTCACCTCGGTTCTTCGCCCGGGCGTGGGCGCCGGACCGTATCCGGTGCGGGGCGGAATCCTTTTGATCGGGGTCTCGAGCCGTCCGGAAGACGCGGCCCTCATCCGGCGGGGCGCACGGCTCTCGGAACGCCTGGGGCTCCGCCTTGTCGCCTTCAAGATCCAGCAGGGGGAAAGGGACGAAGGGGGGAAGCCGGATGGCCTCGAGGATCTCGTCGGGCGCCTGGGCGGAGAGTTCCGGGTCGAACGGAGCCCGTCCTGGGAAGAGCACTTCATTGAGCGCTGCCGGGAGATTCGTCCGGCCATGGTTCTCCTGGGCCAGTCCGCCTGGCATCCCGGAACCGAGTCCACCGCCGAAAAGATCGCCAAAAAACTCACCTCTTTTCCCATGCTGATCGTTCCTTTGGACATCCGGGCCCATCGGGAGAGGTGACCTTTTCTTCGCGAGAACGGCCTTGAGGTGGAAAAAACTCCTTCGAAGAGGACCCGCACTCTTTCTCGTTAGTTCTGTTCTGACCCTTGCGGAACAAAGTCGCATTCTTTTCCCAAATTCCGTCAAAACAGAGACCGGGCGGCCTTTGAAATACCCTCCGATGCCATGGGATGTTGGTCGGCAAAGGCCGCGATCTGCCTGGCCGTCAGGCCGTTCGCGACCGCCTGGCCGATTTCCCCGATGAGGTTTTCGGCATCCACTCCGACCACCCAGCCCCCCAGAAGGCGTAAGCTGCCTGGCTCGAAAAAGAGGCGGATTCCTCCCCCGGGTTCTCTCAGGATCTGCGCACGGGAATCTTCTCTGAACTCGTATGCGCCCTTCATGAGGCGAATCCCCCGTGTCTTGGCAAGATCCGGTGTCACTCCTACATAAGCCGCAGAAGGAAGAGTGAAAATGGTGGTCGGCACCGATTCGAAGTCCATGTAGTCGCAGGGGACATCCCCAGAAAGGATATTGTGGGCCGCCACCAAAGCCTGGCGTACGGCGGCGTGAAAAAGAGGGAGCTTGCCATTGACATCCCCGCATGCATAGATGTTCGGGATCCCGGTTTGCATCGTTTCCCTCACGACGATCCCCCGACGATCAATCTCGAGCCCCAGGGCCGACACCCCCTCGGGGATGACGGGGTGTCTCCCGACAGCTGAGAGAATCACGGGGGCTTCGATCCGTTTCGCCGCACCCTCCACCCGGAAATTGACGGCAAGGCCCCCCGTGTTCTTTTCCACGCCCAGAACCTCCGCATTCGGAATAATCTTTATCCGAGGATGAAGGAGGGGAAGGAGAGTGTTGACGATATCGGAGTCCATCCCGGCCAGGACCCGCGGACCTCTTTGCAGCAGCGTGACGTTTGTGCCAAAGGCGGCGAAGAAAGAGGCGGTCTCAAGGCCGATGTAACCGCCGCCGATGACCACCAGGGACGAGGGAAGCTGTTTTAAGCCGGGATCGAGCTTGTACAGATCCCGGCTGGTAAGACATAGGTCCGCACCCGGAATCTTCGGGATGACGACATCCGCACCGCTTGCGATGATGATGTGGCGCGCTCTGAAACGTTGTGTCCCCCCCTCCGTCTCGACGACGACGGTGTTCGGATCCGTGAATCGCGCCTCCCCCTTCAAAAGGGTGATGTTGGGCGCCGATGAAAGCTCTGTTGCGTGTTGCGCGTACCTCTTGCGCTGGACCGTATCTTTGTGGGCCACGACCCTGTGGTAATCCACCGTTCCCGGGCTTGTTATGCCAAACTCCGAGAAACGCTGGTGTCGTTCCCAATGGTGGGCGATTTCCCTGACGGCCTTCGAGGGGACGCAGCCTTCGGCCAGACAGTTGCCGCTCATCATCCCTTTGGGATCGGTCATCAGGACTTTCATCCCGGCCCGAGCCAGCCGGAATGCCGCGGGGTAGGCCCCGCCGCCCGCTCCGATGGTCACGACATCGAAGGATGTCTCTCTCACACCACTGTTCCTCCTATGCGAATTCGTATGTCTAACACCAATCGATCCTCTTGAAGTGTAAGGCCGTTTTCCATAAAGACAAGCCCTTATATCCGTTTCCCTTGCCTCATGATGCCGACGGAATGGCTCTTCCTTTTGTGGACAGTCGGACAAGATGAGCCGATTCCGGGGAATAGGGGCCTCTCATCACTGTCCTGGTGGGCATAGGCCTCTCAACTCTTATGACCACGTCAAACTTTGAGGAGGACGGCCATGGGCCGAAACGCGATGCGATGGTCAGAATCATCAACCTTGCCGGATCGAACGAGCCCGTCCCGGGAACTCCGGCCCTCAGCCCCTTTGTGGCGTCTTGCCGAGAAAGGAGAGGACATCCTCAAGGGAGCGGGCATTTAACACATCCTTCTTTTCAGCCCACCCCCGCCGGGCCTGCCCGACCCCGAAGCGGAGATTGTCGAACTCTCCGGTGGTGTGCGCATCGGAGTCGATCGCCAGAAGCACCCCCTCGTCCTTTGCCATCTTGCAGGCGACCTCGTTGATGTCGAGCCGTTCCGGGTGGGCGTTGACCTCGAAGGCCACGTGGCGTTCCCGGGCCTTTCGGAGAACTCTCAAGAGATCGATATCGTAGGGCTCGCGCGCACCGATGAGGCGCCCGGTGGGATGGGCGAAAATGTTGAAGTGTGGACGCTCCATGGCCCGGAGAATCCGGGTGGTCTGATCCGACCGGGACAGCCCGAACTTGCTGTGGATCGCCCCCACGACCACATCGAGTCCCGAAAGTGCGTCGTCAGGGAGATCCAGCGTCCCGTCCTCGAGGATGTCCACCTCGATCCCCTTCAAGAGACAAAGTCCTGGAACATTTCTCCGAATGCGCTCGATCTCATTCGCCTGATCCAGGAGATCCTCGGGGGCGAGGCCATGGACCATGGTCAGACGCCTGGAATGATCGGTGATCGCAAGATACTCGAATCCCTTCCCCTGGGCCGCTTCGGCCATTTCCCGCAGGGAATTTTTTCCGTCGGTGCGCCGGGTATGGGAATGAAGGTCGCCCTTCAGGTCTTCCACCCTGACGAGAGGAGGGAGCGGTCCCTGTGCGGCCCGCTGGATTTCTCCCCGGTCTTCCCGAAGCTCGGGCGGGATAAAGGAAAGTCCCAGCGCCTGATACACGGACTCTTCGGTGGTGCCGGCGATGGGAGTGTCTCCTCTGAAGACGCCATACTCGTTGATCTTGAGGCCCTTCTCCTGGGCGAGCGTTCGAAGGGCGATGTTGTGGGCCTTGGATCCGGTGAAGTACACGAGCGCCGCCCCCAGCGAGACGACCGGGATGACCCGGAGGTCGACCTGAAGCCCGGATCGAAGCACGATGCTGGATTTCGTCGGCCCCTGGGCCAGGACCCGCTCCACGCCCTCGGAGGCGACAAAGCGTGTGAGGACCGGTCCGGGATTGTCCGAGGCCACGAGAACGTCGAGGTCCCCCACCGTGTCCCGCATCCTCCGGAAGCTTCCGGCAATGACCGCCTCTCTCACCCCCGTCACTTTTTTGAGCGCGAGCAGGATCGGCCGGGCGTACTCGGCGGCGGTCACGAGCTTGTATCGTCGAACTTTTCCCAGGCGGGCTTCGACCGACTGCCTGAGGCGCTCCTCGGAGTGCGGACCGAACCCCGGGAGTCCCGCCACCCGATGGTCGACCAGGGCCCGGTACAGCCCGTTGACGTCATGGATCCCCAGGTTCTTGTAGAAGGTCCGGACCTTTTTGGGGCCAAGTCCGGGAATTTCCAAAAGATCGGTCAGATGGGGGGGAAATTCCGATTTGAGCCGGTCCAAGAGGGCGCAATGTCCCGTTTCCAGAATCTCCCGGATCTTTCCGTCGAGGTCCTTTCCGACCCCCGGGATCCGGGGCAGGGCCCCCGAATTCTTCACGGTCTCCTGGAGACTGGTGCCCCATTCCCCCACGATCCGGGCGGCATTTCGGTAGGCCCGGATCCTGAAGGGGTTGTCCCCGCGGATTTCCAGAAGATCGGCAATCTGATCGAAGATGGCCGCGACATCGGCATTGTGGACGAGCATTGGAATTCTCCCAACCTACCGGGGTTCAGGGCGTCACGGGGGGGTCAGGTCTCCCACGGCGTAGTGATAGAGGACCACCCGGAGGGCCAGGGCGTATTTGGCGCTGACAAAGTCCGCACGGGCCTTCCGAAGGGAGGTCTGGGCATCGATCACGTCGAGGGCCGTGGCCTTGCCCGCTTGATAGGAGCCCTCCTCGAGGTTGTCGTATTCTTCCGCGTTTTCGAGTTCGGTGCGGGTTTCGGCCAACGCCTGGCGGGCTTCTTGAATGTCAAGATACGCCTGGCGGACTTGAGAGATCACATTCAATGTCGTTTCCGCCTCCTGATGAATGGAGGCATTCAGCATCGCCCTTGCCTGATGGACCTGGGCCATGGTGCTCCCGCCTTCGAAAATCGGAATGTTGACCAGACCGGAAAAGGCGAAGGAGGAGAACGGATAATTCGGGAGATTCGGAATTCCCAGGGCTTGGGGAGGAATCTGCGCCAGGAAGTACTGGGCCTGTCCGTTGATGGTCGGATAGTTCTGGCGCCACGCGGCCTTCAAGCGGTCCTTCGAGGACATTACCTGGTGCTGGGCGGAGAGCAGCCCTGGATTTTGCCGGCGCGCCTTCTCGAGGTCCCCTCTCAAATGCACGAAGGAGCCGTCCGGGAGCGGAAAATCAAGAAGGGGCACATAATGGACCCTGTCCGGATCCCCGATCGTCGTCGCAAGAATGATCTGGTCCTTCTTCCGCTGATTGACCGACTGGATCCGCTCGAGAATGGCGTTTGAAAGGTTGACCTTGGCCTGGGTCACGTCCGCCTTGAGCCCCATTCCGGCCCGGAGGCGGAGAATGGCGGCATCCAGATGATTGCGTGCATTGATCACGTTCAGATGCGTGACGCTCTCCTGCTCGATCGCCTGAAGAATGGTGTAGTAGGCGGTCTCCACATCCCGAATGATCCCCTGTGAGGTCAGCTCGTACGTCTCTTTTTGGGCCTTTGTGGCCCATTTGGCCTGCCCCAGTTGGGAGCCGGTCCGCCCGAAATCGAAAATCAGCTGGTTCACCGTCACCGTGGTCAGCTGGGTGTCGAAAAACTGGGATGCGGGAAAGAGAAAGAAGCCGAACAGGGAGTTGCTGTAGGAATTCTGGTAGGTGGCCGAGACCTGGGGAAACAGTCCGGCACGGGCCTGGGTTTCGGTTTCCCTCAGCTGCTTCAGGCGGTCTCGGTCGATCTTTCTGAGCGGCCGGAACTTTAAGGCGCGGAGAACCGCGTCGTGCATGGTGATCGGGGTTCCCTCCATCAGGGTGGGAGCCGGATCCACGAATGTGGAGGAATCTGCCGCGAGAGCGGCCCTTCCGGCAAGAAGCGGCAGGAGGAGGAAGGCGGCGACCACAAGGACGCCACGGGGCCTAAAGGCGGGGGAGAACAGATCGGCGCGCCGACATTCGCTGGGAGTCCACCCGGTCATGGAGAGGTTTCTTGGGGTCTTCGCTCTGCCTGAAGTCATTCAACGCCTTTCATCGCTACACGGTTCGTCGGGGCCGCGCCGGAACAGGCCGGCCGGGTCAGTCGAGCGCCTTCCGGAATCGGAGGATGCTGATGGAGAGCAGGCCGACCCCGAGGGCCGCCATCGCCAGCATCTGGGGCCACAGCACCTCCAGGCCCACCCCTTTGAGGAAGGTATCCCGGATCACCACGAGATAGTACCTGAGGGGATCGAGATAGGTAAGCCACTGCATCGGCTTCGGCATGCTCGCGATGGGAAAGCTGAACCCGGACAGGGTAAACATGGGGTTCGAAACGAAAAAGTTCGATCCGAACGCCTGCTGCTGGGTTTTCACGAGGGTCGAGATCAAAATGCCCAATCCCAGCGAGCTTAGAAGAAAGAGGCTGGTTCCCAACAAAAGCACCAAGGGGCTCCCGACGAACGGGACCTTAAACCAGAGGACCCCGAAGAGGGCCACCAGGGACGTTTCGATAAATCCGATCAGGAAAAAGGGGATCGTCTTCCCGAGAATGAATTCGTAGGGACGGATCGGAGAAACCATGATCTGTTCGAGGGTTCCGATTTCCCTCTCCCGGACGATCGCCGAGGCCGTCAAGGAAACGATCAGAATAAAGGAAAGCGTCCCCACCGTGCCTGGAATGAAGAACCAGCGGCTGTCGAGGTTGGGGTTGAACCAGGGGCGCTGGGACAGGTCGACGGTCACGAATCGCGGGCCCGCCCCTCCGGGAATCCGATGCGTGAGGGAGACGTTTGTCTGGCTCGAATACGTCGCGACGATCTGGCCCACGTATCCCAGGGCGATCAATGCGGTGTTGGAGTTCGTTCCATCCACCACCACTTGGAGGGGAGCGGGCTGCCCTTTCAGAAGATCGGCGGCAAAGCGGGGGTGAATGGTGATTCCGACCGTCGCCTCGCCATTGTCGATGGCGCGCCTGAGCTCGTGTTCGTTCTGGGCCACACGAACGATCGTGAAGCGGGTGTTCGCGGAAAAGTGCGACAGGAGTTCGCGGCTCTCCTGGGAATGGTCACGGTCGAGAACGACGGTCGTCACGTGGGACACCTCGAAGGTGACGGCATAGCCAAAAATCAGCATCTGGAAAATGGGCGGGAAGGTGAGCCGGAAGACCGCCCAGGGGTCCCGCCTGATCTCGATCAGTTCTTTGACGACGATGCGGATGATCCGTTCGAACATGGCTCTAGTCCAGCGTTTTCTTGAACGCTCGTCCGGCCAGAAAGGCTACCACCGACGCGTAAATGATCATGGCGAAGATCGGGGAGGCGAGGTCGAGGATCCCCGATCCCTTGAGAAAGAGGGCCTTCAAGATGGTGACGTAATAGCGCGCGAATACGAGATAGGTGATCGTCTGCACGACCGGCGGCATCTGGTCGATGGGAAAGGCATAGCCCGAAAGGATCGACGTGGGGAGAAGCGTGACGAGGACGGCGATCTGGGTCGCTCCAATCTGGCTCTTGATGCCCGCTGAGATCAAAAATCCCACACCGAGAACGACGACGAGAAAGAGGGAGGTGGTGAAAAAGAGCGTGAAGAGCGTTCCCCGAAACGGGACATGAAACCAGAAGACGGCGAAGACCAGGCAGAACACTGCGTCGGCGAGCCCGATCACAAAATAGGGAATCAGCTTTCCCGCCATGACTTCGTTGGATGAGACCGGCGTCGAGATCAACAGCTCCATCGTCCCCCGTTCCCACTCACGGGAGATGGTCAGGGAGGTCAGGAGGGCGCCGACCAAGGCCATGATCAGGGCGATGACCCCCGGAATGATGAAGTAGCGCGAATCCAGTCCCTCGTTGAACCAGACCCGTTCCTGAAGGAGTACGCCGCCCTGTGGGGGCGGATTTCCCCCAAATCCTGCGGCTTCCAGCTGGACGTTGCCGGAGAAGGTGGCGACCACTGCCTGAGCGTATCCGATCGCGATATTGGCCGTATTGTCGTCGCTCGCATCGGCAAGGAGGGAGACCGTGGAAGATCCCTGATCGGAAAGGCGCTCCGAGAAATCGTGGGGAACGACGATCGCCACCCGGCAAAGATCTGAATCCAAGGCCCGTTTCACCTGCCGGTAGTTTCCGAGAAGGGCGGTGATGGAAAAGTAGTCCGACGCCTGGAAGTGCTTGAGCAAGGCCTGGCTGTTCTGGCTTCCCTCCTGGTCGTAGACGCAGATGGGAACGTGCTTGATGTCGAGGCTCACGCCGTATCCCAGGAGAATCAGCTGCATCAACGGCATGAAGAGCGCGATGATGAGGCTCCGGGTGTCCCGCCTGATCTGGATCATCTCTTTCACGGCAATCGCCCGGATGCGCTTCCACCTCATGGATTGGCCCTCCGGGAGTCCCGCTCGGCTCCCACCATCTGGACGAAGATGTCGTCGATGGTGGGCTCGATCTGGTCGAGTCTCTTCACCAGGACCGTATGCTGAGCCAGGGTGTTGGCGATGGCGCTGCTCGCGCCCTTGTCCCGGTCGACGATAATGTGGAGCCTGTTCCCGAAGGCCGCGACATCGCGGACGCCCGGATGTCCCTTGAGAAGCCTGATGGCTTTTCCGATATCGTCGCACTCGAGAGCGAGGAGGTCCCCCCCGATGTTGCGCGCTTTTAAGGTGGACGGGCTTTCGAGGGCCAGGAGGCGGCCCCGGTCGATCAGGGCGATCTCGTTACAGTATTCGGCTTCGTCCATGTAATGGGTCGACACCACGATCGTGACGTTCGCATCCGACAGGGAATGGATCAGGTCCCAGAACCGGCGGCGCGATTCCGGATCCACCCCCGATGTCGGCTCATCGAGAAAGAGGATGGGAGGGCGATGGAGGATGGCGCATCCCAACCCCAGGCGCTGTTTCCATCCGCCCGCGAGCGTCGACACCAGGGCGTTTTCCCGCCCGAGGAGGCCGGCCATCTCGAGGGCGAAATGGATCCTCTCCGGAAGGAGATTCTTCGGAACCCGGTAAATTCCCCCGAAGAACTGGAGATTTTCCAGGACGGTCAGGTCGGAGTACAGGGAAAACTTCTGGGACATGTAGCCGATATGCTGGCGGACCGACTCGGGGTCCCGCGCGACGTCGATCCCCGCGACGAAGACACGTCCTTCGGTCGGCCGGAGGAGACCGCAGAGAATCCGGATGGTGGTGGACTTTCCCGCGCCGTTGGGACCCAGGAATCCGATGATTTTGCCCCGCTCCACCTGAAAGCTGATATGGTCGATGGCGACGAAATCCCCGAATCTCTTGACCAGGTTGTCGACCCGGATGGCCACCTCGTCCGACACGGCGGGATCCCTCATCCCCTCTCCTCCTTCTTCAGAAGCTCGACGAATAAATCCTCCATGGAGGGTTCGGTGGGAACCGCGGGATGGGCCTCGATGCCCTCCTCCCGAAGGGCCCGGTCGATCTCGGCCTTCCGGCGGGGATCGTCCACGGTCACATGGACGCGGTCTCCCATTAAAAGCACCCCCAGGATCCCTGCTTGCCCCTGGAGGGCCTTCTGAACCTTGCGGGCCTGGGAGGATTCGATATTGAGGAGAGTCCCGGGCATGAGTTTTTTGAGATTGTCCGGGGTATCGCAGTGTTCGATACGTCCCTTGTACATGAGCGCCAGCCGGTGGCAACGCGCGGCCTCCTCGAGGTAGGCGGTCGAAATGACGATGGAGACCCCTTCTTCCCGGAGCGAGTAAAGAATTTTCCAGAAATCCCTTCGGGAGACGGGGTCGACTCCGGTTGTTGGTTCATCCAGGAGGAGCACTTTGGGGGTATGGATGAGGGCGCACATGAGTCCGAGCTTCTGCTTCATCCCCCCGGAGAGTTGTCCTGCAAGCCGCCTTCTGAACTCCTCCATTCCGAAGGATGTCAAAAGAGGGACGATCCTTTCCTGCCGGAGGGAGGGCGGGATTTCGAAGATGTCGGCATAGAACTGGATATTCTCGTCGACGGTCAGGTCTTCGTAAAGCCCGAACCGTTGCGGCATATAGCTTAAATGCTCCTTCGCCCTTTCCGGGTCCCGGACGACATCGATCCCATCGATGACGACCGTCCCCTTGTCCGGGGCCATCACCCCCGCCAGGAGCCGAATGACCGTCGTTTTGCCGGCTCCGTCGGGACCGACGAGTCCAAAGATTTCTCCTTTTTGGACGGTGAAGCTTAGGTCATTGACGGCGATCACCCCTGGAAAACTCTTGTCGAGGTGGGAGGCTTCGACAAGAGTGTCTTCGCCAGGGTTCATGGAGGGGCCACCGCGATGCGGCCGTCGGCGGGAAGTCCAGGGACCAGTTCGTGGGTCGGGTTGTAGATGTCGACTTTGATCCGGTACACCAGTGTGACGCGCTCCTCATGGGTTTCCACCGTCTTGGGCGTAAATTCGGCGCTCGATGCGATGGAAGAAACGCGGCCTTGGTATTTTTTCCCGGGGTAGGTATCGGTCGTGACAGCCACGGGGGCGCCGAGACGCACGCGGGCGATATCGGTTTCATTGATATAGGCCCGGAGCCACACATGATCGAGGTCGGCCAGGGTGACGATGGGGGTTCCCGGCTGGGCGATTTCCCCGATTTCCGCCTGACGCACGAGAATGACTCCGTCGTAAGGGGCGACCAGGGTCGTGTAGCCCAGAACGATCTGGGACATTGCGAGCGACGCCTTGGCGGCCTTCACATTCGCGCGGGCCAGGCGGATGTTCCGCTCAGCGGTTCGTTCGAGGGCTTGGTCCCGCTCGAGATTGGCGGCGGACTGGCGGAGCGCGGTAAGGGCCAGATCCCGATCGTTGGTGGTGACATAGTCGTGGCTTAGGAGAAACTGATTCCTCCCGTAGGAAAGCTTTTTCATGGTAAGGTCGGCCTGGTCGCTCAACACCGTCTTCACGGAGGCCACATAGTTCTGCTCGGAGGAGGAAAGCTGCCGTTTCTGGACCTCGAGGTTGGCCTGGGAAATCCGAACCTGCTGCTGGTAATCGGAGTCCTCGACGCGAGCGATCAAGGCCCCGGCTTTCACGGATTGGCCTTCATCAAAAGGAAGGGCGACGATGCGAGACTGGACCGTCTTGAAGGCAAGAATGCTTTCATGGGCTTCGATGTTGCCGGAAACGAGGAGGGTTCGGTAGGGAGTCCATAGGCCCATCATTCGTTCGAGAGGACCTTTGAAGGAGTACCCGATGACGGCAGAGGCGAGGAGAAACAGTCCAAGAAGAAGGGCCCGAGTACGGGATGGATGCAGAATGGTTCGAAGACGGGAAACAAATCCGATTTTGAGAGGCGTCATCGGAACCCCTTTCACCCGAGAAGCATGGCCGTATCTCTCCAGCGCCCTCAATCCCTACCCTAAATTTACCACATTTCCGTTCCGGATTTTTCTCCCGGATAAGACGGGACGGCCGTCGAAAGGTTCAGTGGGCGGAGTCGCTGATCCTACGAGAAGGAGCAATCGGCTTCGAACCATTGGATGACGCATTTTCAATATCGTCAAATGGTATTTGTCCATTTTTTCTCATGGGGGATCAAATGGGGGAGGGTGAGGCCGGTGGTCCTCTCCGGATCAAAATTTACCTAATTAACTATGAGAGTTAATCTTTCTTGTGATAGAATATTGCCCTGGATCGATAAAGACTTCCATCGCGGAGGGATGATGGCCAAGAATCGGGTTCAATGTCAGAAGGGGTTGAGGTTCCAACTGGAGGAACTCCTTCCCAGGTGTGTGTCTGTTGCGGCCAGAACGTCGCCCCTTTTTTACCGGCTTGCAAAGCTGGCTGAGGATCATGGATAGTCAGGTCTTTCGTTGTGACGGGTGAGACCTCTCCCCCGCCTGACTTCGGATCAATCCTGATGGCATCTTTTTGCTCCAGGCGATTTCCGGAAGAACCATTATAAAGAGGGTAAGTTTGATAAAAGATCCTTTGCGAAACGCCTTCAGGATCGCGGTTCTGTGAATCGCCCTTGTCTTTTTCTTGGGGTGCGGGAGGGGATCCGGAGGAGGGTCTGGAGGGGGATCTTCACCTCTCGTTTTCGCTGCCAGCGGAGGCACCACCGGGGGCGCGCTGACCACTTACAGCTACACTGCCAGCACGGGGGTTCTGACAGGCCAAGCTTCCTCTGTCTCAACCGGGTCGTTCTCCCTTTTTCCTTCGTCTTCCGCTCGCTTATCACCCGGGCCAAGCTTCCTCTGTCTCAACCGGGTCGTTCTCCCCCCCGCTCCGTGGCGGTGGCCCCGTGAGGTTTTTGTGGACCGGGTCCTCTTCCGGCCGCCAATCCAGCCTATTCGGAGGCAGAAGACAATCTTTCCCCCTTTTCTTGACGGAGACGGAGAGCGATTTGGCCCACTCCCAAGGACCTTTTTCCCAGACACGTCCCTCCTCCGGGCCTTGTCCTGCCCCTCATTTAGCGATCCCTTTTTTGTCGCGTCAAATCAAGGTTGCGTTTCCAGGGGAGAGGTCGGATGACGAAGCCAGGGCATGATTTTGGGACTCCATCCCTTACCGGAGGTCGGTCGACAAATCCAGGATTTCCATCGCGAGGACAACCACCCAGACGACGATGCTGATTCCGACGGCGGCAGCAGAGATATCCTTGATGGTCTTGATCTTTTCGTTGGGAGCCTCTTCGACGAAGTCGCACAGGGCTTCAATCGCGCTGTTGACGATTTCCGTGATCAGGACAAGTCCGGTCGCGAGGAGAAGGAGCAGGAGGTCCACCCATTTGTGAAGGACCAATGTGGCGGCCAGGACGAGGATGGAAAGGACCAGTTTGTAGGTCACGCTGAAGTCGTAGAGGACCGCGTAATGCAAGCCGGACAATACCGTTTTGATCTTGCGGACCGGATTGTACCCGTGTTCCCCGGTTCCGAGGAATTTATTTCTCATGCCTGGATCCTTTCCTCGTGCGGCGGTTGGGGTGGATGTTGGGAACAGCGAACCTTGGCGCCCTCCCAAATGTCGTGGCGTAGGGAAAGAGGTGCCCGGAATGGGTGGGTTCCGGTGCGCTTCTTTGCCCGAGATCGGACAATCCAGACGAATTCGCGGGGGAACCTGAGTAAAAATTTCTCCCGCACATGTCAGTCCTTCTGGGAGTGCCCCGCCCTTATGGTGATCGGATCGAAGGAACGACCTTAAGGGACGCTTACGCAGATTTCTCCGACGTCGACAATCCATTTTCCAGCGGGAGGATGGGGGGACTGCACGGATGGGAGCATCGGATCTTCTCCAAAACCTCATCGAGGAGAATTCCCCCGTGTATGGGTGGCTCGTCCTCGGCGCAGAGCGAGGCATCTCTTTTGATGAGGTTTTCCCAAATCGCGGGGGAATCCAGTTCGAAGATCCGCATGAGTTCGTTCGCAATCTCAAAGGAATACCGAAGGAGTTCTCCCTTTTCCTTCCACGCTTCTTTCCGGAGAACCATCCCGGGCCTGAGGTTCAGGATGAACTTGTCGAAATCATGGTCTTGTTCGATGACAGGACACTGCATGGCCCAGCTGACGGCGGCTTCGAAGGCGGAGATGGGAGTGACAAAGGCACGGATGCCCTTTTTCACTTCGTTTCCATGGACATGGTTGAATATCAACACCACATTCTGGGCGGGATGAATGGCCAATCGACCGTCTTTCTCGGCCAGAAGCAGGACGTCCCACACCGAGAGGATTTCGCAAGTCAATTCATCGATCCGGAGCGTTCCGCTCTTGAGATCCGCAAGCGCTCTTTCGGGAGTAACAGGCTCTTTAAGGGTCTCTCTTTCGATGGTGAAAAAGGAGCCGTCCCGAAAAAGATCCTTGTTGTTCATGACGTAATAGGCTTGATTAACCGCTTCTTGGCCTTTCATTTGGATCATCGTACTCCCTCCGTGGAGACAAGTCCCGAGACGAATATAAAAATCCCTCCCCACTCCCCGAAAGGAGCACCCTCAGCGTTCGTTCCCCGAACCTGGGGGGAAGATCTGGTCTTGGCAAAAACGTAGGAAAAGGGTCAGGAAGTTCCCCCCCCAAGCCTCTTCCCGCTTCAGTGGATTCCCGGCGGGACCCTTCTCAGAGGCGGTCCGTCCGCCAAAGCCATGGCTTCCCGGCCGCATTCTTGGCCTATTTTTGCATTAGGGCAATCCTCGTGTTCATCTCTCTTCCGGGGGAACCGGATGATTTCTGCCTTTCGATGCCTCTCCCGGGAAAGATTGAGCTTCGTGACCCCTCCTTGATCCCTCGGTCTTCTTTGGCGTCTCTCTCGCATAATGAGCATTAATTTATTTTACCATTAAAAAATAATTTATACTAATTCTTTGTTATCATTAATATTGTTAAATGTCAATAAATTGATCATCCTTGAATTCACATATATTCGTATAGAGTCTCCGGTCGACCTTTTTTTATCGTTCCCCCTCGTGTGCTGCGCGGCGAAAACACCGGGGTGTTCGGAGAGGGTCCTTGAAAACTCCCTTTGGATCCAAGAATCGAGGCAATGTGTGGTGTGGAAAAGGGAAATCCGGCCAGCCCATTCAGAAGAATATCCTGAGAAGAACATCCCGCCAGCATGTTCCGCGGATCTTTTCATGAATAATGCAAAATCCATTGTAATGATTTTTAATAAATAATCAATCCAATAAATGTACGGGAAAAAATAAAAATTAATCTAATTAAAAATTTTTTAATAGATAAATTGTATTATTAAATAAATAATTTTTTTAATTTTTTGGCTCAAGAATCTTGGAACGATCGTGCCCTCTTCTCTTTTTATTTCGAGTGCCAGAAAGTATTGGAAAAGCCCCCTTGCCCAAGATCTCCGCCCAGATGTCTTGCCGGAGGAAGGGGGAGGCGTTGATCTTTCCCAACGGTCTTCGACCGGCTGGCTCACTTTGGCCCAGGGACCCCTCAAGGGGATGCGTCCGCCGCAGGCGTCATTTGGATCGAGGGGGAATCCCGACATATCGCGGGGATCGGCTCCGGTTTGAGGATGAGAGCCGTGAGGATTTTATCCAATACACTCAAGGGAAGGAAATCTTGGCCTCTCAGGCGGTCTCTTTTGTGCTTGCCGGGACCTTCCCGGCGAGGTCTTCGAAAATTTTGTCCAGGACAAGATCGAGCATTTTCCCGCCCTGAAACATCGATTCTTCCCCGCTCATGAGGGAAGGATGATTTCTGAGAAGCTCTCCCCACAGGCTCCAGGGTTTTCCGGATTTCAGCTTGAAGATCCGGATCAGCTCATAGGCGATTTCGAGGGAACGGCTCAAAAGATCGCTGTCATTCTGCCAATTGCCCTTTTTGAGGATCATGCGGGGATAGAGCTTGAGGAAAAACTTGTCGAGGTCGAATTCTTTTTCGATGACGGGAGACTGCATCGCCCAAATCATGGCATTGACAAAGACGGGGGGAAGAACCCCGAAAACCCGGACTCCATTGCCCAAATCAGGCCCAAAGTCTCGATTGAAAAAAAGGACCGTTTTCTGACAGGGATAAACGGTTAAGGTGCCATCTTTCTCTTCCTGAAGAAGAAGGTCCCAGACGGAGGGGACTTCGCAGGCAAGGTTGTCAAGATTTAACATTCCGTCCTTGATTCTTTTGAGAGCATCCTCGGGCAAGAGCGGGATCATGAGATCGGTGTTCTCAAAAAAAAAGGTCGCGGGATTGGAATGACGGCCTTCTTTGATGGTCATGGAGCATGCTTGTTTGTAGGCCTCTTGCCCTCTGAGACGAATCATCGCTCATCCTCGCTTCGATGGAGATGTGAGTTTTTGACTGCTTCCCCATGCCCACGCGTTTTCGCCGTCCGAGACGGGTGTGTCCACTCCTGCGGGCCCCATTCCAATCATGCGCACCTTTCAAAAAATTAAAAAAAACTTTCCCCCATCCTTTCCCATCCCCGAATTCTTCGTGGAGTCGAAAGCAAGCTTCTTGCCAAACGCGCATGGTCTCCTTGGAAGGCGGCATCGGCCAGAAAATCGCACGGGATCGTTCTGTATTTTGAACAACCCCGTGAAACCAACAGTTTCAAGAATCAAGACAATTCTGCAACCGGATGTTACGTGGTAAATATCTTGGGGGAGAGTCCCAAGAGTTTCATTTTGCGCCAGAGAGTGACGCGGCTGATGCCGAGGGCCTTCGAGGCCTCGGCGATGCGCCAGCGGGCTTTGACCAGGGCTTTTTCGATGCGGTGACGCTCGAACTCCTGGATGGCGGTTTCAGGGGTGGGCGGAACTGGCGGCTCGAAAGGCGTTCCCCGGGGGTCCCCCCGGCCCATCAACTGCTTTTGAATGGAGGGGGGCGCGTGCTCGATCGACAGTTCGGACGCATCGCTTGAAAAGGAGAGAAGCGCTTCCATCAGGTGGCGAAGCTCCCGGATGTTTCCGGGAAACCTATACTGCGCCAGGATGTCCAGGAGCCCGTCAGAAAGCCTTGGCGCCGGGCGCCCGATGCGGTGGCTCCATTGGGCCCGGAAATGCTCGATGAGAATGAGCGTGTCCTGGGGGCGCGTCCGAAGCGGCGGAAGCTCAAGCGACAATCCGTTGAGCCGGTAGTACAGATCCGGCCGCAGGCGGTGGTCCTTGAGAAGGTCCTCGGGCGGCTCGTTCGTCGCCGCGATGATCCGCACGTTGACCCGCTGGGTCTTCAAGGACCCCACGGGTTCGAAGGTCCCCTGTTCCAAAAACCGCAGAAGCTTCATCTGGGCAGGGTAGGACACATTCTGGATCTCGTCGATAAACAGCGTTCCGCCGTCCGCCTGAAAGAGCTTCCCGGACTCGTCCTTCACCGCCCCCGTAAAGGCTCCTTTGACATGGCCGAACAGGGCGTTTTCAACCAGCGTCTCGGGAATCAGGGCCAGGTCGAGGATGACGAACGGCCCGTTGCGGCGCTCGCTCTCCTCGTGGATCAGCTGCGCGATGCACTCCTTTCCGGTGCCCGTTTCCCCGATCAGAAGGATCGGGATGTCCGTCCGGGCAACCTTCGGGATGATGGGGCGAAGCTCTTCCGTCCACGTCCGCGTCGGCGCCATGGAGGGCAGCGGCTTCTCCGGCGTATGCGATCCCCCGAGCCGCACGTTTTTCAAAAGACCCAGGACACGGCCGTCCCGGTCCCGGACCGTTTCGGTCCGGATAATGAAGGGAGACTGCATGGGGGTGAAGCAGCAGGTCGAGAAATCCTTCCGGGGGTCGGAGTTCGACGGGGACCGGAGCGCGGCCGAACACGCCTCCTCGCAGACGGCCCCCCGCAGAAGCTCATGGCAAAACAGCGCATCGGGAAGGTGTTCGAGCCCCAGAAGCTGGCGGGCTTCCGGAGAGATCCACTGGATGCGGAAATCGTTTCCGATAAATAAAAGGGCAGACCCTTCCGAGCCGGCGATGGCATCGGCCATGGCCGTCCATTCACGCGACCAGGAGAATTGAGGCAGGCTCACGGCGACTCCTCGCAGGTGGCCCACCCTGGGCAAGATCTTTAATCCGATCAAAATCGACGGCGACCCGGCCAGGGGTGGGCGAATATTCAAAGATTCATAAAATTTTGGAGCAAATACCAAAAATCAAATATGCCGAAGGCGTCTCAAGGGATTCGAAATCAAACAGGATCTCTTTTTCTCTGGACATCAAAATGACATCACTGTGATGTCATTTTGATCCACCTGATATTGATTTGATATCAAAATATCACGCCCAGATGTCCTGTCAAATATCGATGGGAATCGCTTAAAAAGCATTAGGTCAAAATTTTGATACTGATTAAAAAATATTCGATCAAAGCGGGATGCTGTACGTAAATTCTGGAATGCTCCCCCCATCTGGGCCTTTTGTCTGATTGACGTGGAACGATGACGAAGGCAACAAATAGAAAGAAGACGGTGACCCCCATGCTCCCCCAAAAGAGGGAGCGATGATCCATCAGGTCTAAAATGGTCCTGTGTATTGAGACGAGAGTGTTCTCGGATTCCAGAATCCATCGAAGAGTTTGAGAGCATCCTGCCAAGTTCGACAAGTTGTTTTTGGAGGAGAGACTGTTTTTTCCAAAGGAGGTTTTTTTTGTTTTTCGATCAGACATTCCAAAGCAAAAGACCGGACAGTACGACAAACTCTAACCCAACCAGTCCTTTTTCAAAGGAGACCTTTTTTCCCCGTCCACAAGCGTTTCCTCGAGGTGTCGGCATGTCGTTCAAAAAAAACATAAGGCGAGGATCACGCGCTCCGAACGAGTGTGTTCGTCCAGCAGGCGCATGGAGGAACATGCCCGAGGCCGTTATGTCCGTGCCAAGCAATTATTGTGGGATATATTCTCGGACTCCGATGATCAGATGGGCGTGTCCCGATAGAGTGTCAAAATTGAAGATTTTGAATTTCGGATTTCCTTTCCATGGATCTCTGGCAGTCACCGACGTTAAAATCGGGGGTTTGTTGTCAAAATAAAGAAATTTTGCACCGGTGATGAGATAGGAATGGTTGCTCTTCCGATCGACCTTCATGTCTAAGATGACGGGAAATCCGTTCGCTAAATCGAATATGATCTGAGGGATAAAGTATTCGATATAGCTAAAGAGCAATATGTTTTGACCATTGTCGTTTTTGTGCCAGCCATTGATAAACTTCACCATTTCCTTGGGTGTGGCCGGTGTGTTGTCCACTTTCTGGTGGACTTTTCTGACAATGTCCGCCTGGTTCATATGTGAGCCGATCAATTTAAGGACCATCTGAAGTGAGGCGGCCCAGCACCAGTGACTTTTTTCCTGATCGGGAGAGTTCAAGACGAGGTTGAATTCGTTTTGGGGAATTTGAACCGTGTATAAATGTCCATCTATATGATGAATGTTTTTATTGCAGGTGATGTCCCTGCATGGCGCTGTGATGGTTTTTGCAAATGACAGATCGCACGCGAAACACAATCCCGATACAAGGATCAACGAGGACAATATGGCCGGCTTCATCAGTCTTCCCCAATTGCTTCGGGTGTCCTTGAGCAAGCAAGGGTGTCAAAAAACATCGGCAGAATCCGGCAAGCACGAGGAAAAGCCCTCCCCAAAACCAAATGGGCCAAAAGGGGATACTGGAGCCACCCTGATAGGTGGAATGGAGGATCTTTGATCCTCCATTCCTGTCGAATTGACCACGCGACTTATTTGAGAACGAGATTTTTTCCCTTTCCTGCGCTGGGATCGGCATCGGGAGTGTTCATGAGCACCGTGATTGCCCCACGCAGAGCCGCCCCCATCGTGTGGTCCACGATCGCGTTGTTGGTGGGGTGGTTTTTGGGGGAGACGATGTCGAAGATGTCCGCCTCGGCTGGAGCCACATTCTGGGTCTGAATCCCGTAAAGAACGTTCCTCGGATTCCCATTAAGATAGACGCGGTCCCAGATCCCGGCGATCGGGTGAAAGGCCACAGGCATGTTGACGTTCGCGTTGACGAAATAAATGCGGACGCGTTCTCCCGGCTTTGCCACAAGAGCCTGTTTGGCGTTAGGGTCGTGAACGGGATCGTAGTGGAAGATCTTGCCGTTGATCAACGAGTTGGTCCAATGCTTGTTCTTGAGCATGGCCGCATAATCATCGGGATCCTGGAAGAGCTGTCCCTGGATCAGGACATACTCCCTGTCCGGCCTGGGAAACTTACGTGAATACCCCCCCTTCGGATCCACGATGATGACCCCGTACATTCCCCGAGCGATATGCTCGACCATGGGAGACGCGCCGCAATGGTACATGAAGACGCCTGGCACCTTGGCCACGAACTTCCAATGCTCTTTCGATCCGGGTTTGATCGGAGCGAATTCCTTGAGGACATCGACTTGAGCCGCATGAAAGTCCATTGCATGGGAGTTTTTGTTTGACGACGGATTGATCAGCGTGAAGTCAACGGTATCCCCTTGCCGGACCCGGACGACGGGACCAGGAATGGCTCCATTGAAGGTCCAGGCGGGATACAGGGTTCCCTTGTTGTCGATAGGAATGTTGACCTCTTTTGCGGTCATGACCACCTTCACCGTCTTTGCCTGAGCTTCGCCGGCAAGAAGTCCTCCCAGAGCCGCTCCGGCCAGTATCGTGATCAGTGTCTTTTGTGCAGGTCGCATAAGTCCCTCTTTTGTAAGAAATGAGTGTAAGTGCCCCGAAGGGTGTATTCTTGCCTTACCCGTAAAACGAACATGGAAACAACTGTGCCGGAGCTCACCTCCTTTTCGGGATAAGGGCCCTATTGGGCGTTGTATCGGCAGTGGCAAAGGGTGCGGAGATACTGCACCATGTCCCGGATTTCCGCCGGGGAAAGGGTGTCACCCCAGGGAGGCATCAGGACAGATTTATCGATGGCAAGGCCGCCTTCCCGGTCGGTCTTGGCAAGGTCGGCGTCGGACCGTTGGGACATGTATTCGCCATCGGTATGGTTTCTGGGCTGGACGGACATATCCCGGATATTGACCCCCTGCCCATTGCCCATAAGCCCATGGCACTGAGCGCAGTAGGTTCGATAGTTGTCCTTGGCAGAGGCGGACCAGGCCGGTCTTGGAAGGAAAGAGATCGAGCCCGCAATCCAAACGAGTGACAACATTGTGACTAATCTTCTATTCATTGGATTCTCCCTCGGAAAGTGCCTGTAGATAATGGACAAGCTGAACAATCCGGGCATTGGAGAGGTGTTTGTTCGGCATCCAGATTTTCGGATCCCAGGCCTGGGGGGAACGGATATAGCTCGCCATGAACCGGGCTCGCAGACGTTTGCCGGCGGTGTAGAGCTCCGGCCCCGAAAGACCGCCGAAGTCCGGCTTGACCCGATGGCACGCCATGCAACCGAGGAACTTGTCAAAGACAAGAGCCCCCATCGTCGGGGAGATGGTTCCATTGGGAACCGATTCCTTGGCGATCAGATCATCATGGGAGTGAAGCGTCATCAGGGCATCGGCCGCTAATTGGGCGTCGGCCGCGTCCAGCGCCATGTGATCCTTGAGTGTGGAGGGGTCGATCCTATCCCTCTTGGACCCTGGCGTGATGTGGTCGGCGTAGAACTCACCGGCCGGCCGGATCCTAATGGGATGCTGGAGCCATTCGATCAGCCATTTCCTCTGAAATTTGTTTCCGGCATAAAAAAGGTCCGGGCCCTTGCGCGCCCACAAGGCATGGAGGGTGGTCGGTGCCGGACCCGTCAGGTCGTGGCAGGAGGCGCAGCGTTGTTTCAACAGCGCCATCCCTGGGGGGGAGGATGCCAACGCCTCAGATGAAATCCCGACTGTGGCCGCTAGAGCGATAGCAGAAACGAAGGAAAAAATGCGACAGATCCGCTGATCCATGGAGGCTCTCCTCGAAGGGGCAACCCGGAGCATTACTGGACCGGTGTTCCCTTGAAGTGTGGATTCAGGAAAATTCCGTACCCCTTTTTCATGGAGTTCGAATAGAAGAAATCGGGATCGTAGGTCTTGTCTTTGTCCTTCCACGCATACCAGCTCTCCTTCGGAATCCCGTCGTATTCAACAACCGTCATGGGCCCTCCCATTTCCTTTCCTCCATTCGTCATATGTTTGTCGATATGGTCGTGCATGACGAAACGGCCGGGATTGTTCATCTGGACAATGGCGTCATAGCGTTCCCCTGGGCCCAGGGGAACGGTGTCCACGTAGTAGGTGTGGCGGAGGGGATAACCGTCTTTGCTGACGATCAGCATGTCATGGCCATGCAGATGGATTTCGTGGAACGCATCCCCCGCCCCAATGAAGTGAAGACGGACGACATCTCCTTTTTTCACTCTGATCGGCATGTCGAGGGGGAAGGATTTTCCATTGACCGACCAATAATCGGCGGAATCATGCGGGCCCCCTCCCTGTCCGTAATGATGGGCGTACGGGGATTCCCAGGAGCTGTACATCGCAATCACGTCTTTTGTGACCTTGCGCGAGAGGGGGCGGGGATGCCTTGCATCGATGATGATCGGACCCCACATCCCCCGCATGGCCACGTGTTCATTGACGTTCACGTGGCAGTGATACCAGAGTGTTCCAGGTCTTTCCGCCTTCCAGTGATAGGTGAATGTATCCCCCGGCTGGATCGGCTTTTGGGTGACTTCCGGGACACCATCGTTTTTCCAATTGTTCAACTGGTTGATTCCGTGCCAATGGATGGTGTGCGGGAGGGAGGTGTTGTTGGTCACGTGGGCGATGACATTGTCCCCTTCTCGGAGATGAATCAGGGGGCCGGGGACCTGACCATCGAAGGCGAAGGTATTGAATGTAAGGCCGGGAGCCACGCGAATGGTCACCTCCTCAATCGTCATGTTGAACTCTCGAGTGGTGGCTTGAGCTGGGTGTTCGGTGAAAACAATTCCAGAAACGACAGCGATCATCCCTAAAATGTAAGGAAGATATCCTTTGGAAGTCCTGATGGCCATCCTCTCCCCCTTTCGATGTGGTGTCATGAGTCCCGATCCCTGATGCTCCGGATCGGTCCGATGACAGATCTCTATCCGGGGAGGGTGCAGGGTCTCGAAGGTGGATGAATGGTATGAGAAAGAATCATGAACCACTATGATCTGGATCATAAATCGACACAAAATAAAAATTAAGGGAAATCCATGAGTTCAAAGGGGCATGTGAAAATTCCGGTGTCGCGTTCCTTCTTTGGTGTCCGCAAAATTCGGGACTTCTTTTCGGGAACAAAAAGAACCCATGCCGGTCTTTGAGAGATAAAACAGAACCATCGGAGGGGCGGCCAGAATCGGACTGACCAGTAAAGATTTTGCGGGTCGTTTTGTTTTGATCGGTCTTTGTAAGAGAGAATTTTCTATGTTGCGTCTGGCATGGCTTTAATATTGGAGGCGGCGGGCGGGATCGAATTGAGGCGGTAGGGGTTCCCCCCTCATTAAAAGATTAACGTGCTCATTGAGGTAAAACTTCCCAGCGATTTTCGAATTTCTGAGAATTTCCCCACCGCATTCCAAGACGATTAGCATTTTCACCCAATGGTTTCTTTTCAGCAGGGAGTCGTTCAAACTCATCATCAATATTTGCGTTTACTTCAGATTGGGTTAAAACGAAAAATCGATTGGTTTTTCCGGGAGGTACGAGGGCAAGAATGTAGTAAAGATCGTCACGACGCTCTTGTCGCCGTATCTGCCAATAATTCTCATATTTGAGGTCCTTTACATCGATTAAAAACATTTGATGTTTTTGGGGACTTATGACCATCAGATCTGCGAGTGGGTGTTGTTTCCAAGCGTAAATGAAACCTCATATCCTCGTTTGCACAATTCGCTTGCGACTGCAAATTGGGCAGCCCATTGAGTCTGGTGACGAATGTTGTTGTTATTCTCCGGCATTTTTCCTCCCCGGCGTTGTTAGCCCCAGAAAATCCCTAAACCCTAGATAATTGTCGTTGATCTACTCCAAATTTGATTGTGGATTTCTCTGGCAGCTTTAAGGGTAGTGGTATTGCCCCTAATTAATCGGACACCCTGTTTGAGCTAGATAAGCACTACGGAACTCCTTGGGGGACCGCATCTTCAGCCCCTTATGGGGATGGTGCTCATTGTAATCCTCAAACCAGTGGAACAACTGCTTCATGACCGTCAATCCATCGGGACAGGAATGAAGAGACACATAATCGCGCGTGAAGGTTTTGACAAACGATTCCGCCATGCCGTTGCTTTCCGGACTCCGGATCGGAGTCCGGCACACCCGAAATCCCAGATCTCGGGCAAAACGGCGGGTTTCCTGGGCGGTATAGCACGATCCGTTATCGGAGAGTCCTTCGATCGGATGCAGAAGCCGATCACTGGATCCAAACCGGGATTCCACACTCTGGAGCATCAG
>DAHVAL010000016.1 GCA_027314645.1 Nitrospirota bacterium | reverse complement strand
ACCTGGGGAGACGAAACCACCATTCTCAACACCGCCCGGGTGTCGACCTCCAACCGTCGCCTGCGGTCCGTGAGCGACCTTTCGGACAAGGACCGAACCCTCCTGTTCCACCTCCTCTCCCAACATCACGGAACCCCGTTTGAAACGGTCTACTTCCGCTTTCGGTTCATCGCGCCCATTTTTGTCCTGCGCCAGTGGGTCAAGCATCGGATCTCGACCTGGAACGAATTTTCCATGCGCTATCGAAAACCCATCTCGGCCTACTACATCCCCGGAAAAGACGCCCGATCCGTCAATGGGTTCGAAGTCATGACCCAAGACCAGACCGACCGTTACTCCGCGCTCATGGAACAGATCTTCGCGTTCTATGACGCCGAATACAAGGACGCCTGCCGGCGGATCGACGACGCGGTCGAACAGGGGCTCATCCCAGAGGCAAAGGGGGATCCCTCGGCCCGAAACCCTTACCGGGCCCGGGCCCGGGAACTGTTACGGTCCTCCGTCCCCGTCTCGGCCTACAGCGATGTGTACTGGACGGTGAACTTTCGCTCCCTCATGAATTTTTTCGACCTGCGGATGAAGGAGAACGCCCAATACGAGATCCGCGAATATGCCCTCACCGCCTTCGCGCTCTTCTCCAAGCGCTTCCCCCTTCTGTCGGACCTCTACAAAAAGGCCCAGAATCCCCCCTGACCTTTCGGGGAGTCCGGTGTCGCGATCATGGCAGCGCGTCCAGGGTCCGGCCGATTTCTCCAGGGACGTGGTCCTTCGGAGCGGGGGAGACCCGGCTCGCCGGGCTTGGGAGTCACCTCTGGTGATACTTCAGGATCTCAAGCACCGGATGTCCCTCGGCGTTCTCGAGGGGGAGATAGACGCGGTGCGTTGCCGGATCGACCAGGATGCTGTGGGCCCGCACGCCCAGGTTCGCGCGCGACAAAAGCTCAAGGGTGTTCCCGTTGACCCGGTACACGGTCACCACGCCGGACTCGGAGGCGACGAAAAGACGGTGCCGGGAGGCGTCGAGGGCGAGAACGTCCGGTCTCCGGCCCGTTGGAAGGTTTGCGGACACCTTGCCGGTTCCGAGATCCACCGCCAGAACCCTGGAGTCTCCTTCACACGCCACATAGGCCATTTGGGTCTCTCCGTCGATCGCCAGGCCGTGAGGATGCCGGCAGGACAGCCTGTAGGTCCGATCGACATGGAGGGAGAACGGATCGATTCGGACCATGAGGTTTCGGGTCTGGACAGTGGCGAACACCCGGTGGATTTTTTGATCCGCCCGTGTGTTGCCGACCTCTCCGCCCAGCGGGATCGTTTTAATGACGTGATTGTGGAGGGTGTCGATGACGCTCAGGCTCCTGCCCCATTCATTGGAGACGAACAGGCGGCCGGTCTTGGTGTCATAATCGAGGCCGTCGGGATGGATTCCGGTGGGAATCCTCGCAAGGACCCGAAGGTCCTTCGTGTCCACGACCACGAGGCTCCCCGGCGATCTTCGGGATTTCGAAGAGACGGTGGCGTAAACCGTTCCGATTTCAGGAACCGCGAGGACCCCATGGACGTTCGGGAATCCGGACACGGTGGCGGCCACCTTTTGTGCCCGGGTATCCACGACGACCAGTTTCCCATCCCCCAGGTGGGCGAGATAGAGGCGTCCCGTGCCGGGATCCAGGCTTTGGTAGTCGAACCGGGTGGGCGCCCCCGGAAGCGGAACCCGGGCGATCTCGCTCCATCCCTCCCCGGAAATCGTCCCCGAATCTGTTGCCCAGGTGGGGACGGCTAAGGACAGCCATAGACCGAAGGGGATCAGGGAGAGCGCGACCCTCCCTCCCCGGACGCCGGAAAATCTCTTTTTCACCTCTTCCTCCCCCTCCCGAAAGCCCTCATCGGGCTGATCCATACCCCCAGAATGCCTGCCCTTGTCCTGATTTTGATCCCACCATAAAAAAACCGGGCCCAGTCCTCGGACCGGGCCCGGAGCACGACACCGCCAGGAGGGGGCCTCCCGGGCCCGGTTAGAAGGTCAGGTTGAGCGAGGCAAACACGTTCACCGGCTCCCCGGGATAGACGAAGAGCGTCTCGACCGAATTATACGGTGAGAGCCCGGCCGGATTGTAGTAATTGGTGTTCAAGAGATTATAGGCGTCCACCGCCACATCGGCCTTCTTGTACCATCCCTTCAGGACCGGAAGGTCGTAGGAGGCGTGAAGATCGGTCACCCAGTAGGCCGGGACCAGCTGCTGGAAATTGCCGGTTCCCGAGTTTCCCCCGGAAAAGTCGATGATGTTCATGACCCCGGTGAAGCGCTCGTCCACGAGGAAATGCCACGGCCCGTGATCATAAGAAAGCGCGATGTTGGCCATATCCATGGGAATATAGGGAATCAGATCCCCTTCGAAGTTTGGCTGCGTTCCGGGGCCATTGACCGGAGTATTGCCGAAAACGCCCTGGATGTAGGTGAAGTTCCCTTCCAGCCCGAATCCCCAGCCGAGGGTGTACTTTCCTTCAAGCTCGATCCCTTGCTGTCTTGCTTCGGCGATGTTTTCAAACTGCGTGTATTGCGTTGACCCGGACCCGAAGACGACGGGGACCGGCATATTGCTGAGGTAGTCGCTGAAGACGTCTCCGGCGACGTAGCCTTTCTTCCACGTATACCGGACGCCGGCGCTCAGGTCCCACACCGTTTCGGGCGAAACCCCGCCAGGGACTCCCCCCGGACCTGCCCCCTTGTAGGCGAAAATCGCGGGAGGGGCAAAGGATTCTCCTCCGTTCACGTAGAGTTTCCAGTTGTCCGTCGGATAAATGTTCAAGCCCGCGTGGGGCATCGGGACCAGCATGGACCCCCCCGAGCTGGGCCCGACCTGGCTGGACTTGTAATTGGCCTGCTGGTCGAGAGGCACCTGATCGTTGAAGTACTGCGCAATGCTCGCCACCCGGAACCCGACGTTCAGGAGCATCTGCTTGACCGGCTGGTAGTGATCTTCCAGATATCCGACGATGCTGGTCTGGGAATAGTTGGCGTTGATCGTTCCTCCCACCTGGTTCGCAAAAGACAGGGGCATGATGAAATATTGGTAGGTCGCATACTGCCCCTTCATTCCAAGATACACATCATCGCCATAAAAGAGATGGTACTTGACCTCGGCGATGTCGCCGGCCTTGAACCCTTGGGCCTGATAGTAGTTCTGAGTGAACTGGTATCCCAGCTGGTTGCTGTAGTTGGGGGAAATATTCATGGCCTGGGTGTTCGGAGTGACCGGGATATTTGCCCCGCCAGAGAACCCGACGGGCATGCTGGTGTCTCCGTTCGGCTCCGCCACCACGTAGAGAGAGTTCGTCACGCGAAGATCCGGGGTGATCTGGTTCTTGAACCCGAGATCGAGCAAGAACCGGCCGTACGACCAATTCTTGTAGAACGGAGCATTGGGAGTCGTGGCCCCGTTGCTGGGATTGGAAAAGCTCGGGCCTCCGTTGAAGGTCGGTCCGAAGGTGTTGTAGTTGTCGACGGTCACCGAGGCGCCGCGGTCATAATTTTTGTAGTTTGCAGTGGCGACGAAGTAGATCTTTCCTTTGGTCAGATACTTGGTGAGATTTCCATAGTACTGGTATTCGGTGAGCGGGGTGAATTCCTGGAATCCGTCCTGGTGGAGGATGGTGAAGTCGTTGTATCCGCCCCAGCCCGAGTCGGACAACCCGGAATTATTGATATAGCTCGTGTAATAGAGACCGTAGGACCCCCCTCCGGAGGTGATCTTCTGGTAGGCATCCGGAGTCGGATCCTTCAGCGTGAAGTTGATGGCGCACCCAGCCGCGTAGCTTCCGGTTTGACGGGAGGTCGTGACGCCTCTCTGGACTTCCGCCGACTTCACGTCGGTGTTCATGAACCCCAAATCGTAGATCTCTCCGCCGTCCGCTTCGTTATTGAGCGGCACCCCCTCGACGGAGACCTCGATTCCGGCCGTTCCGACAGGGCTCGTGTTGGCTCCGCCCACCGTGTAGCCCCGGCACGACATGAAGTTCATCCCGCCCGAGATCCCTTCCCCTCCGGACCGGGAATAGTATTCGATCCCCGGGGTGTTCTGCATGAGGGTGTAGGTGGCGCCGGTCGTCAGGTTCTGCTGGAATTTCTTCTGACCGACGATGGAGATGGCCCCGGTCGTGTCATGAATCTTCTTGTTTCCCTGGGCCTCGATATTCGCCTCCGCCAAGCTGTTGGGCTGAAGCTGGATGTCCTCGTGGGTGAGCCCTGCCACGGCGATTTCCTGCGTGAAGGGAAGGTATCCTTTCCGGGTGGCCTGAACGAGATACCGCCCGGAGGGGATACCCTCGAGATGAAACAGCCCCGTCTTGTCGGTGGTGACCTGGTACACTTCTTTCGTCTTGACGTTTTCGATCGCGACCTGGGCCCCAATCGGAATCTTGTTGCTTCCTTTCCCCTCGAAGATGGCTCCGATGATCGAGGAATTTCCCTGAGACAGCGCGTTCACGGCAAAATTCATCTCGCCGACCGTCCCCGCTTTCAACAACCCTTCCTTTTGCTGGATGGAGAACTTTCCACCCCCCACCCGAATCTTATAGTCGCCCGGGGCAAGGTCTGAAAAGATGAAGGCGCCCTGCTGATCGCTCTCTTTTATGATGACCTGTCCGCTGGAAGAATTTTCAAGCCGAATCGGAACACCCGAAAGTTTATTCTGGTCCTTGGCGGAACGGACCACCCCGTACAGAACCGACGGAGCCGCTTGGGTGGTGCCGGGGACAGAAGGTTTTTGTGCGGAAGGGTCCTGGGCGGACCACGCCTCGGGCGCGACCGTGCCAAGGGCTAAAGCGAACACGAAGAACCAGGACATGGTTCGTCCATGAAATCCCATGAAAATCTCCTTTGAAATAAAAATAAAAGGGAATGAGCGCGTTTAAAGAGGGGACATGATCCCACGCGAGAAATTGTGAAGGGGGGATATATCCGGACGGTTAAACGATGGTAAAAAATAAAAAAACTTTAGCGTCTCTGAAAGATGATGGAAGAATATGACCGGCCAGTCCCGATCCTTATCCACGGTGAAGGAGAGCGGAGAGCCAAAACCATTGCGGGCAAAGGATCAGGGGGCGGGGGAGGTGTCGCGCATCCGGTACCCGAACCCGCGGATGGCTTCAATGTACGCGGCCCCTGCAAGCTTTTTTCGGAGCGCATGGATATGGACCTTCAAATTCTCCCGGCTCCGGTCGGCATGCTCCCCCCAGACAAAATCCAGGAATTCGTCATACGGAACCGCCCGGCCCGGTCGGGAGACGAAAAGGGCCAAAATGGTGAACTCCTTATGGCTCAGGTGGACGGGAGTTCCGTGCAATCGGACCTCGAAGCGGGTCGTGTCGACCACCAGACCGTCAATCTCGATCCGATCGAAGGACCAGGGCCCTCCCTTTTTTTCTTTGCGTTCCGACCGCCGAAGAAGGGCTCCGATCCGCGATTCGATCTCGCGCAGGCTGACGGGCTCCCGCAGGAAATCGTCCGCGCCCGCTTCCAGACCCTCGATACACTTTTGGGGATCCTCTTCTTCGGAAACGATCAGGATGGAGGTGTCCGACAGACGGGCCTGGGACCGGACGAAGCGGCAGAGGTCCACCCCGGACCGTCCCGGAAGGGAGAATTCCGTGACAAGGACCATCCGGCCGAGGGTCGATCTGGACAGGAGCTTTCGAAGAATCCAGATCGCTTCTTCCCCATCGTGGGCCGTCGACACGAAATATCCGGTGCGGAGCCCGATGTGTTCCGCCACCTTTTCGAACCGGTCGTCCTTGGCGCAAAAAATGATTGTGGCGCTGTGACGGGCATCCCTCGGAAAGACTCCCGTGCCGTGTTTTTTCCTATCCGTCTGAATCATCGTCGCTCCTCCCACTCCAGGCCCTTTTTGAGAGTCTCGCGGGCCTCAGGGTCCTCGTCCCACCACGGCGTTCCGCGTTATTCGGTCGTGAAGATCCCCTTCGCCTCCGGCGCTTTTCCCGGGATCATTCAAAAGACCCCTCCGATCCCGATGGACGGAGGGTCGCTTTACGCCCACCGGGGCCATCCTCACACCATGGAAAACCTGTGGACCGTCCCGGGACGAAGATCGGGGGAGGACCCCTTCGATGATTTGGGCGTCATGCGGAGTCCGCATTTCCCCCGCCTCCTCCGCCCTTCGCCGATGGCTCTCCTGGGTATCATCAGAAAATCAATATTGAGTTTGTGGGTTGACGGATTGGTAAATATGGCGTGGCGGATCGGTAACGGGACGGTAAAGCAACGCCTCAAATCCTGATCGATTTCGGAAGAGATCTCCCGATGAATGTTCTTATTTACAAAGTTCTTTGGTCTTTTTTGGTGAGACGCCCGGACGAGATCCGACACAGGAGGAAATTTTTTTGTGATCAACCGAACATTTACCTTGATGTAACATCCGTCCCCTAAATTCTCCTTCATTCGAAGGCTTTCTCCGACGGGGGGGAAGCCGGGCCCGCATCCGGACGCGTTGCGCATCGGCGGGGGCCTTGGGAGCTTTTTGACAAGGGTTGGGTGATCCTCTCTCCTTCGGGAGAGGAGATTACCGAGACCTTCTCGTTCGATCGAAGGAATCCCTCTCCCCATGCCTGACGCCAGCCCAAACCCGGTCATCGTCATTGTCGAGGATGATTCGGAGGTTTTGAATTTATTGAGACGGGTCCTTGAGAACGAACAGTTTCCCGTGGCGGTCGCACGGGATGAAAACGAAGCCTTATGGGTCTTGCGGCGGGTTGCCGCAAAAGGCGTTCCCCTTCTCACGGTCGTGGACCTCCATCTTCCTTTCCCCTCGGGGTCCCAAATCTTCTCCTTCATCCGGACCCATCGGGATCTCAAGAAAACCCCGATCCTGGCCATCTCCTCCAGGGGCGCACTCGAGGTCCGGATCAAGGCCTTGGAGGAAGGAGCGGACGATTTCCTGGAAAAGCCCTTCAGCAACCGGGAGTTTATTGCCCGCATCAGGATGCTGATCCGACGCTACCAGGAACCGGCCACCGCCAAAATCCCTCCCGTCTCCCTCACCATCGGCCCTCTCTCCCTCGATACCCAACGGATGGAAGTGTTCGTGGCCGATCAGGAGGTGCGCCTGACCCGCGTCGAATTCCAAATCCTTCACTTTCTGGGGGTCAATCAAGGGCGCATCGTCTCAAAGGAGGACCTTTTGAATACCCTCTGGGGAGCGGACAACGATGTCGGCGAAGAGATCCTCAAGGTCCATATCTCCGCCCTTCGGAAAAAACTCGGGGATTCGAGCCACGACCCACGCTATATTGAAACCATCCGGGGATTCGGATACCGCCTCAAGAAATCGGTGTCCGCACCCTCCTGACCGTCCCCGGTCCACTTTTCTCCAAGACGCATCCTCCTCCTTTCCTGCCCGCCACTCCCGCCTCCGATTCCCATTTTGATCTTATTTCTCCTGCGATCCTCCGATGTCTCCTTGATCGATCCTCTTTCTCAATTTTTCATGACACGGCTTTACCCAGACTTCACGTCCCCTTTACTCCGTCCCCTTACATTACCCCCAATCCTTGGAGTTCTTAAGGTCTCCGAGGGCGCGAAGCGGGTGCATTCATCCGAGGCATTCAAAAACCCTTTTTATCGTTGGAGGAACATTAAATGCGCATGTCTGGACAAGGGATGAGAAAGGCTTTGGCCCTGGGGGCGGCCTTTCTGTGTCTCGAAGGAAACGGGGGTCTGGCCTGGGCTCAGGCAGCGGCCACCCCGCAACAGGAACAGCAGACACAAGGACAGGGTGCGAAGGCGGGGATGACGACGGCGATCATCTATGGCTCCGTCGTGTCCAACAAGGACCAGGCGCCGTTAAAGGGCGTTCCGATCCTCCTCAAGAACATGCAGAGCGGGGAGGTCCTGATCAAGAAGAGCGATCCCCAAGGGGCCTACATTTTTAACCATCTCCCCGAAGGGACCTACCAGATCCTGGTGGGAGGCGGGGGTTTTTCCCTCCAGAAAAAAGAAGGCATCCTGAAAGCGGGGATGGTGGGAGAGATGAACTTCCGCGTGGCGCTCCTGTCAACGGGAAGCGCGGCCCTGACGGGATCCATTTATGAAGGCCACGGGGACCACAAAATCCCGCTGTCGGCCCAGATGCAGATCAAGAACCTGACGACCAAGGAGGTCTACACGATCGGATCCACCGCGGACGGACATTTCGCCCTGCCCAAGATCCCGTCCGGCCGCTATCTCGTCGAGGTGATCAAGAAGGGGTACCTTCCGGTCTCCGAAGAGATCGCAGTCAACGGGAACACCGCTCACGACTTCCCGATGGCGATCAACAGGATGGCCGAAGCCAACATCAATGCCGACACCAACAAGAAGATCAAGGACACCACGGGGGCCATCACCGTCGTGGACCACAAGACCTTTGAGACCTGGCAGACCACCGGGATCGGGTTCGCCCTGTCGAACCAGCCCGGCGTCAACTACTACTCCCGGTCCGGCGCGAACGGCGTGACGGGCGGGATGAACTATTTCACCTGCCGGGGCTACTCCACCGGCGGATCCAACACCGCTCCCTCCGGGGGGTCCAACATCGAGTTCGAGGTCGAAGGCGTGCCCTTCAACCAGAACCAGGATGGAGGGATGGTGTATGATCTGAACCTTTTCAACATCGACATCGCCTCCGTCGATATCGAGCGCGGGGTCACCACCGCCATGAACCTCTACAACTATGCCTCGGGCTGCAACATCAACATCCACCTGATGCAGCCGATCAAGGACGCCTTCAGCCAGCTCACCGCCGGTTACGGATCCTACGATCAATACTACTCCTCCTTCATCACCAACACCGGGATCAACGAAAAGACCGGCGTGGGAGCCTACAACGATCTCTCCATCATCAATCAGCAGGGATTCCAGGAGTATACCGGGGTTCAGGACTACCAGGACTACGCCAATCTCACCAAATATCTTGAAAGTGGAAAGATCGGCCTCATGTTCACCGGCTCCTACAAGAACTACGACCGCGGGGCCTCGACCTCGCTCCAGAACTTCCAGCAGTTCGGCCCGACCTACAACGGTCTGCCCAACGGGGAGAACACCACCTATCCGTCCGGAACCAATACGCCGGACTCTCCGTACTACAAGAACTGGACCTCCCAGCGCTACATGATCACGATCCAGGGAGAAGACCAGCTCAACCCCACCGTCTGGGTCAAGAACAACGCCTTCGCGCTTGTTGTTCCCTACGGAGTCATCCAGGTTCCGGTGGGCATCATCGGGTCTCCCGTGTCCGGAGCCAACGGAACCGCCTTCCAGAACGTGTCGCCTTCGTATGGCGGGTACTGCAACGGGGGCGCCAGCCCGGCCGCATGCGCCAACCCCTTCAACTTCACCTACATTCAGGGACAAGGGTACAAGGTGGGGGATATCGCCGAAACGGCCCTTTCCACCTCCAAGAAAAACAAGGTTCATCTGGGCGTGCGGATCTCCTACAACAACACGCTCTACGGGAACGTTCCGATCGGGACCCCCAAAGTGACCGGAAACGCCGGAGGGTCGAATCTCATGTTCACCACCGGCGGATATCTCGAGGATCATTACCGCCCAACCGACGACTGGTTCCTCTCCGCGGGCGTCCGGGTCATGGCGGTGAGCCAGCAATATGTGAACTCCCTCATGTCCGGGGCCCAGACCAGCCTGAACTTCGCCCAGGGCGGAAACGCCGCGTACGCCCCGGTGGCCGGACAGAATTTCGTGGTCCCCCTTCCCCATGTGGGGGCCAACTGGTATCCCACCGAACACTGGAAGCTCTACGCCAATGCGGGACAGTCCTACTCGGCACCCAGCCTCCAGTTCTTCCAATTGGCTCCCGGGTCGGCGCCAAATGCGGCCAACATCAAGCCCGAGATCGTCAACGACGCCGAAATCGGGGCGCGCTATTCGACGGACAAGGGCTTCGTGGCCTTCGACATCTACAACGACTACATCAACAACATGTTTTCAACCTCTCTTCAGGTTCTGCCAAACGGGGTCACCAACGCTCTCCCGACCTCTGCAGGGATTGCGGAGATGCGGGGCTTTGAAGCCGAGTTCAAGCGGGATCTTCCGGCCGGTTTCAGCATCGACGGAAACTTCTCCGCGGTCGACGCCTATTTCGTCAGCGCCCAGTACGGTCTGGGCACCTCAACCGTGCTGAGCAACTCGGGAGACCCGCTGCCCTTCGTTCCAAACATGCTGGGCAACCTCGACCTGAACTACGCCCGCGGAAACTGGCACGTGACCTTAAACGAGCGGTACACCGGCCAGATGAATGTCATCGATACGGGCGGGGGTCCCACAGGCACAGCAAACATCCAGCAGAATGCGCCCGGATACTGGACGACCAACATGCTCTTGGCCTACGACCTTCCGAAGGCCAACTGGTATAAAAGCGCCCAGCTCTTCTTCAACGCCTTCAACCTGCTGAACACCAATTACTACGAACCGGCATTCCTCACCCCGGGAGCGAGCAACCTCGAAACCCTGTTCGTCTATCCTGGGGAACCCATCAACCTCTTCGGAGGGGTCACGGTCACCTTCTAGCCTCTTCACCTCACAAAAAGGGGAGGACGTCATGGGTCCTCCCCTTTATTCGTTTTTTACACGGACCTCACCAAAAATTAACCAAAAATTAATATTCGAATGGGACCATGCTTAGATCAAAGGGATGACTTGGCACACCTACGTGGAGGAAACAAAAATGAATGGACTGGCGTACTTGATGAGGGGTGGACCGATCATGTACATCCTGCTCCCGATGTCGGGAGTGGCAATGGCGGTCATCCTTGAGCGCTATCTGTATTTGCGGCGGGAAAAAATGGGGACCCATGCGATCCTCGCCGTCCTTCGCAAGGGCGCCCTGGGTGAAAATGAAATGGCGGAGATCAGAAAGCTTCTCGAGAAATTGAACCAATCCCACCTGATTGTGGGAAAGATCCTCTCCTTCTTTCTCAACCGGAAGCTTTCAGAAGGGGATCTCGAACATCTGGTGGAGGCGGAAGCCCTTCTGGAGGAGAAGCGTCTCAAGGAACGGATGTGGGTTCTCGACACCACGGTGACCATGGCACCCCTTCTGGGCCTCCTCGGAACGATCATGGGGATCATCTCCTCATTTCACGTCATGTCGGTCTCCGGACTTGGAAAACCCGCACAGATCACCGGAGGGGTCGCGGAAGCGCTGATTGCAACGGCGACTGGCCTGGTCATCGCCATCGTCTCGCTAGGATTCTACAACCACCTCAACACCACCGTCCGGGAGATCCGGAACGCCATCGAATCCTCCGCGCGCCTTCTCTTCCACCTCCAGGATCGATTGAGAAATGTTCCCGGAAGCGCTGCTGTTCAAAGCACCATCCCCGTGGGGGAGGAATTTTCAGCAAAGGCCCAGCCAGTCTTCAACGTGCGTTAGTTCCGAGAACCCAAGGACCGGACAGGAGACACGACCATGCGGATGTTTTCAGACCACGGCGAAGAAGACCGGGCTCGGATCGAACTGATCCCGATGATCGACATCATGTTCTTCCTTCTGGTGGTCTTTATCTTCATTTCCATTTCCCTGATCAAGCTCGACGGAGTCACCTTGAATCTTCCGAAGGCCGATCCCTCCTCGATCACCCAGAAGCCTCAAATCATGAACATCTCCATTCAGAAGGACGGGAGCATCTTCGTCGACAAAATCTCAGTCACCCTTGAAGGACTCCAGGACAACCTGGAAAAGCTCAAGACCCAAGGACTTCAGGACAAAGAGCAAATCGTCGTCAGCGGCGACCGGGAATCGAAGCTCCAGCGGTTGGTCGACGTGATGGATCTCTGCAACCGATTGGGATTCTCGAAGCTCTCCATCCGCACGGAGACACAGTGAGAACCGACCTCCTCGACCATCCCGCATTCCGTCTTTACGGGCTTTTGGGCCTTGTCATGGCCATGGAAATCGCCCTTCTTCTGGTCATCCATATTTCTCCAGAACCCGTCACCCTCGCGCCGCAACCGATCCGGATCTCCCTCGTGGCTCCGGCGCCCCCGGCCCCCAAGCCCGCACCCAAGCCGGTCAAGAAACACCCCCACAAGATTTTAAAGAAGATGGCCAAGCCCGTCTCTCCCAAGCCCATGGTCCTTCCCAAGGCCCAGGCCACCTCCACGAATCTGATCGCGGCCGAGGTCGGAACCCATGTCTCCCTCGGCTGGGGAAGCGCGCCTCCCGTTCAGGGCACCCCCTCCGACTATGTTCCGCCGACCCTCTTGACCAAAGTGGATACCGATGCGCTCTATACGGCGAAGATGAAGGATTCGGACGAGGAGGGGGATGTGGTGGTCACATTGTGGATCGATGCCACGGGGCGGATCGAACGCTTCAAGATGGTCATTCCCTCCGTGTACGACGACCTGAACACCGCCGCGCTGGGGGTCCTGAAACACATCACGTTCGATCCGGCCACCTTCAAAGGGCGTCCGGTCGCCGGGAAGTTCCAGCTCAACTTCCGGTTCCGGATCCGGAACAGCTAAAGGAGAGAGATGGGTCGCCTCCTCCGGTCCGTTCTTGCCGCCCTGGTCCTTTTGGCCCTCCTTCCTGTCGCCCCGGCCTCCGGAAAGGACTCCAAAAAGGCCGACAACTCGGCCGTCCTCGACGTCCTCCCGGGGCCGAACGGGAGGCTGGGGATCCGATCCCTCGTGAAAAAATTCGGGCTCACCTATGTGCGGATCGTCATCGATCATCAAACCCCCCAGGATCCGATCAACGTCCTGATCCGGTTTGAGCTTCCCCACATGAAATCCTGTCCGCTCAACGATCCCCCGGAGCATCCCTCCGAGGTCGAAGCGACGTGGCAGGCGGCTCCCGGCGCCGATGCCTTCCTTCCGATGAATGTGTGGGCCCGGAGCCTCTCCCGCGGATCGGGGGCCGTCTTCCTGGCCGCGGCCTGCTCGAATTCCTGAACCGGCTCCCCTGTCCTCCCGGCCCCTGGAAAGTCTTCCAATAAAAAAGGCGCCCCGTCATCAGAGACAGGGCGCCTTCCCGATTTCTTCTTCGATCCACATCGCTGGACCCGTCTCATCACACCATGTGCCGGATGATCTTCCCTTCCACCATGTACATGATGATCTCCGCCACATTGGTCGCATGGTCCGCAAACCGTTCCATGGACCGGCTGACGAAGAGAAGGCGGATGATGGGGCTGGTTTCCCCGTTGTGGCGCGTTAACGTCTCGACCACGGATTTCACGAGCTCCCTGTGGAGCACATTGACCCGTTCGTCTTCCTGGGTCACCTGGCGGGCCAGGGCGGTGTTCCGGGTGACGAAGGCGTCGAGGGCGTCCTTGAGCATTCCCCGCCCGATCATCGACATCTCCACAATCATGGGGGGAATGGCGATCGGCGATTCCTCGCACAGCTCCACCACCCGCTCGCCCACGTTCGCGGCGAGATCGCTCATGCGTTCAAGATCGGTGATGATCTTCATGGCCGTGATCACGAAACGAAGATCCCGCGCCTCCGGCTGATGGAGCGCAATCATTCGGACGCAATCCTCGTCGATCCCCACCTCCATGGCATTGACCTGGTGGTCCCGGTCGATGACAAGCGAGGCTTTTCCCGAATCCCGATCCAACAACGCCTCGGTCGCCTCCTTCATCTGGAGATCGACCATGTTGCCCATTTCGGTGATGCGGCTTTTGAGTTGCTCAAGCTCCGCATCCAGATGTCTCTGCACCATCTTCCTTCCTGTCAGCCGAATCGGCCTGTGATGTAATCTTCGGTTCTCGAATCTTCCGGGTTGGTGAAGATCTTCGTGGTCTCGTTCACTTCGACCAGGGTCCCGTCCAAAAAAAAGGCCGTGCGGTCGGACACCCGGGCGGCCTGCTGCATGTTGTGGGTGACGATCGCAATTGTATACCTGTCCTTGAGATCTTGCATCAGCTCCTCGATCCGGGCAGTGGAAATGGGATCAAGGGCCGAAGCCGGCTCATCAAGCAGGATCACCTCCGGCTCCACGGCAAGGGCCCGGGCGATGCACAGCCGCTGCTGCTGTCCCCCGGACAGCGAAAAAGCCCCCCCGTTCAGCCGGTCCTTGACCTCATCCCATAGCGCCGCCGCGCGCAGGGATTTCTCTACTATATCGGAAAGAACCGAGCGGGATTTGACCCCTTGGATCCTGAGTCCATATGCCACGTTCTCGAAGATCGACATCTGGAAGGGGTTGGGCTTCTGGAACACCATCCCGACCCGTTGCCGGATCAGGACCGGATTGACGGAGGGGGCATAGAGCTCTTGTCCGTCGAGGGTGACCGATCCCTCGACGCGAAACCCCGGAACAAAATCGTTCATCCGGTTCAGGCTTCTGAGAAAGGTGGACTTCCCGCACCCGGAAGGGCCGATCATGGCCGTGATCTTGCGCTCGCAGATGGCGAAATCCACATTGTGGAGAGCCTGAACCGATCCATAAAACGCGCTGAAATTTTTGACGACGATCTTGGGAACAAGGGTGTCACTTGCCGGATCCAACGAGGTCTCCTATCCGTTTTTCTGAGCGTACTTGCGGCTTCCCCAGGCGAGCAGGCGGATCCCCATGTCGAGAAGAAGGACGATGACCGTCAGGACCAGGGCCGCGGCCATGGCCTTGACGTGGAGTTCCTTCGAGGGCTCGTGGATATAGATGAAGATCTGCATGGCAAGATCGCCCACCGATCCATTGGATCCGACAAGGGAGTGCGGAATGCCGGTATTGTAATAATTGGTGAACACGAGGGGGGCGGTCTGACCAAGGACATTGAGGACGCCAAGCAGGATTCCGGTTCCGATCCCCGTGATCGCCGCGGGGATGGCGAGGCCCCGGACCATCTGGAATCGGGAGGCTCCCAATGCCAGCGCCCCTTCGATATAGCTCATGGGGACGTCATGGAGGGCCTGCTCCGTCACCCTGGTCACGATGGGAACCATGATGAACCCGAGCGTGAGCCCTGCGGCGAGCCCCGAGAACCCCCAATGAAACCCGTATCCGGTATTGGTGGAAAAGACGTAGAATCCCACCACTCCCCAGATCACGGAGGGCACCCCCAGGAGGAGGTCCGAGAAAAGGCGGGTCGTCTTCGCCATGCGCGTGTGGGACTGATCCCAGAGATAGAGTCCGGCCCAGATCCCGATCGGGACCGAAAAAAGACTTGCGATCACGACCAGTATCAGGCTCCCCACGATCCCATTGAGGATTCCCCCCTCGATTCCCACGGGGAACCCCGCCGGGAGGGAGGTGATGAAGGAGAGGGAGAGGGCGGATTTTCCCCGGTCGTAGGCGACATAAATGATCGCCAGAAGAGGGGTGACGGCGAGAACGAAGGCGATGGCCGTCAAGGATCCCAGGAGAAGATTCCGAACCTTCCGGAAAGGGGAGAGGCCTTTTTCGGGACGGACCGTCTCAGCCACCGCCCACCGATCCCGCCAAACGTCCGCCCATCAGTTTCATCAGAAGCTCTCGACCCAGGGTGTTGACCACCAGCGAGATCAGAAGGAGAATCAGTCCCAATTCGATCTCGGCGGCCGAATACAGGGGGTCGATCACGGCATAGGTAAAGGTGTTGGCGAGCAGGGAGCTGATCGTATAGCCCACATCCTGGATGGAGGAGGGAATGGACGCCTGGTTTCCGATCAAGAGGAGCACCGCCATCGTCTCCCCGATGGCCCGGCCGAATCCCAGGATGACGGATCCGATGATCCCCGGAACCACCGCCGGAAGCTTGACGAAAAAGACCGTTTCGGCCTTCGTGGAGCCAAGCGCATAGGCCGCTTCGACCGTTTCCCGGGGAACCATGATCAGAGAGTCCCGGGTGACCGTCGCCACCAGGGGGATCACCATGATCCCGACCACCAGTCCGGCGGCCAGGATGCCGTACCCCATGTTGTCCCCGTTAAAAAATTCCCAGCGCGTCCCAAGGGTGTTCGCCAGGAAGGGCTCGATATGATCCCGAAGGAGCGGGACCACGAAAATGATCCCGAATGCCCCAAAGACGATCGAAGGGATGCCGGCCAGCATTTCCATGAGGGTGGAGACCCCCCCCACAAGCCATTTCGGAGAATAGTCGGAAAGAAAAAGGGAGGATAAAATGGCGATCGGAATGGCGAACCCCAAGGCGATCCCCGTCACCCAGAAGGTCCCCACAATATAGGTCCAGGCCCCGAATATCTGCCGGTGGGGATTCCATGTGGAGGTCCAGAGGAAGGAAAATCCAAACCTGTGGATCGACGGCCAGGCCTCCACGAGGCACACACCGAGGACAGTGGCAAAGAGCGCCAGGACGAAGGTTCCTCCGATCAGGAGCATGGACTGGAAGAGACGCTCGGAGCGTTGAATTTTGGCGTGGGTGGACATTCGAAGATCCCGCAATACGCTTTTTTCCGCCGGTCGAGGCTCTTCGGGTCGGGACAAACGGGGGTTCTCCTTGAGGGGTCTTTGGAAAAGGACTCGGGGAGGAACACTGGAGACCGGCATCGACTCCTCCTCATTCACCAATTGGCCTGTGCGGCTCACCCTCGTTTCGGGCTCCATTGGGGCTCCCTCAGTCCTTTTAAACAGATCTGGTCCGGACACACCGCTCCGGACCAGGTCTGCGAATGACAATGTGAACTCTTGTGGCCGTTTCCTAACCGCCGGATTCAATGCTCAGGGTGTTTCCGGGAAGAAGCCGTTCCAGAATCTTGTTGAGACGCGGCTTCAGCGGAGTAAACGGCAGCGGGGCAAACCCCGTCTTGTTCGTATACCGTCCATCCTGTCCCTTCGTCAGGGCCCAGATGATCAACTTTTTGACTTCTTTCATGGTCGCATGGGGAAGCGTGTTGCTCACCATCCAGAATTCGAAGTTGGCGTCGGGATAGACGTCTTGGCCATGAATTTTCCAGACGATGGATTGGTTGAAGTCGTCCGGGAAGGTCGGATCGTGGAGAGCGGCCTTTCCGGCATTCATGATCGTTTTCACCGAACCCACGACATAATGGCCGTCCAGGTTCTTGAGGGCCATGGAGCTCAGATGGTATTCGTTGATCCAGCCGAGACCGACATAACCGATGGCCCCCGGAGTGGCCATGACCGCCGCCACGACCGCATCGGACCCGTTGTAGCCGGATCCCACCGGCCAGGACGGGGACAGATCCCGTCCGATGTTCTCGTACCAATCCTTCGAAGTTTTGTTCAGATAATCGGTAAAGACGAAGGTCGTCCCGGACGCATCGGCCCGGTGGACGACTTTGATCCGCTGGTGGGGAAATGTGACATCGGGGTTGATCGCCCCGATCGCCGCGTCGTCCCAGAACTTGATCTTCCCCATATAGATGCCGGCCAAGGTCGGTCCGTCCATCCGAAGAAGCTGGGATTTCTTGATTCCCGGGATGTTGTAGATCACCTGGGTATCTTCGAACGCCACCGGAATCGCCACCAGGCTCCCGTAACGCTTTCTGAGTTCGGCGGTCAGGAAGGCATCGGAGGCCCCGATCGTGATGTTTCCGTTGGCGGCGTTCGAAATCCCGAACCCGGAGCCGGTGGAAGCCACCGAGATGTGGACGCCGGGATGGGTCTTCATATAGGCGGTGGCCCACACCTGTTCAAGCGGAAAGAGCATGCTGGAGCCGGAGATGGTAATGTCGGTCGCCTGGGCCTTCCCGACTCCGGACAATAAGGCGACGAGCGCCAGGGCCGCCGCCAATCCCACAGTGCGTTTGGGAAATCTCATGAATTCCTCCTTAAAGGTAGTTTTAACCCTAACATAGAGACACTACAGCCATGTTACAAATCGATGACAGATTAATGACAGGAAGATCAGGAGGCCTCTTCTCGAACCCGGTATCCCACGCCACGAACGGTTTCGATCACCGTACAGGGATCGTCCTTTCGGGAGAGTTTTTTCCGGATCCCGTGAATGTGGACCGACAAATTATGGTCCTCAACCTCCCAATGGTCCCCCCAAAGACTTTTCATGAGCTCCTCCCGGCCAAAAACGCGACCGGGCCGACGGATGAGCCGGACGAGGATCCGGAACTCGAGGGGGGTGACCAGAATCCGTTGCCCTTTCCAACGCACTTCGTGCCGTTCGGTATCGACGATCAGGGGGCCCACTTGATATCGGGCGGGGGCATCGGGATTGTCATGTTCCGCCGACAATCCCTCCCGCCGCATCAGCGCCTTGATCCTTGCCTGTGTCTCCCTTTCGGGACAGGGGAGAAGCAGCACCTCGTCGGCACCGGCTTCCAGAATCCGGACGCGTTCCTCCGGATCCTTCTCCATCGTCATGACCAGAACCGGGACGCGGGAGAGGTTCCCCCGGCCCCGCACGAAGGCCAGAAAGGCCATCATGTCGCTTTTTCCAAATGAAACGTCACTCAGCAGGAAGGCAATCTTCTCGCCTCCCGCCATAATCCTGCGCGCCATCCAGATTCCTTCCTCCGCGGTGCGGGCCACCCGCACCTTGGGAAAGTCCTCCAGAAGGAGCTTTCTGATTTCAGCTTCCCGGCGGTCGCTGTCGACCAACACCAGCGCCACCTTCGAGGGATGATTCAACACATTCGTCATGGGTGAGTCCTCCATGGGACCACCATAGCCTCCCCGGATATCCTCCGAATGACGAACCGGTTTCATTTCGATGACAATCCTCTCAAGTGGTCCCGGGAAGGCCCAGCCTCCCCGGAGCACCTTCCTAGAACAGGTAGAACCAGGACATCATGACGCGATTGTCGAGGGCGTTGACTCCGCTTGTGTACACCGCATCATATTGGCCGAATTCGAGCCCCGCCCGAACCTGGGGGGTAAAATCGTGCCAAAGATCCACATAGGCAAATGTCAGATGGGTGTCAGGCTGGAGGTAGGTATAAAGAGCGTTGGTGCTTGCCGCACCGCTTGCGGGAACTCCGACGCCGAACCCTCCAAGAGCCCCAGCGATTTGCTGGAGATTCGAGGCGTTGTCGACGGCAAAACCCACCACGATCGAGGTCCGAGCGTCATCGGGGAAGTAATACTGGAGATCCGCGTTGTAGGTTTGAATGTCAAGGGGTAAGAACTGATTATTCATGATCACGCCATTTCCAGCGTATCCAGCCCCGACGGTATTGACTGTTGCTCCACCCATTCCAAAGGACAGATTCGGGAATTGCCAGGCATCCCCTTGACCCCAGGTGTATTCGGCCTGGAGGGTCAGGTTGTTGCCGGGCTTTCCATCCTTAATGGGGATGATCGGAAGGAGCAGGTCCACAGCGCCGGCGGCAGTCCAGGAATTGAATCCCGTATTGGCTGTATTATGGTAATTTGCCGACGTTCCGGTCGACGTTGAGGTCACATAACCAGAGTAATTCTGCTCAATTCCAGAAATTGAAATCGAGGCAGGGAACTGCCCCTTTCCCGTGTCGCCGATCATCATCTCCGACATCATGTTGCTGTCGGAGAGCTTTAACGCTTCCGTAAAGGAAGGCATTCCTCCCGTCGTTGTCGGAGGCGTCATGACTGCTGCGGCGGGCTCGAGCATCAGACCCTGGTCAAAGTGGAAGTTCTTGTACCACCGGATCTGAGGGAACCGACCGTAGGCCGTGCCGGGGCCGGGAGCGATCTGGAGGTTGTTCTGGATGTTGTACGGCTGCATGCCGAAGAGCGACCAGTACTGTCCGACCAGGACGTTGCCCCAGGAAGGCGTGGTCACATCGAGGAAAAAATGCCGGATGCGAAAGATCGGATTGGTGATATATCCGAGGCCAGTTGTATTGAGACCCTCTCCCGGATTGGCCAGAAAGTCCATTTCAAGAAGTGCCCGGAGCTTATACCCGTTGTAGACCGGGGATGAAAGGGCGAATCCGATCCGGGAGTTGTTCACGTCCATTCCAAATCGGGGGGAATCGATGGTGCTCCCCAAGCCTGTCCCTAACGCGCTCCCGCCCGCTCCTGACCCTGATGCCACCTGGGCGTTGGCAGGCGCCGCGTTAAAGGGCCAGTTGTTATAGGAGTTCGTCGTATCGTAGACCGTATCGACCTGAACGAATCCGTACATGGTGGTCACCCACTTGCCCATCATGGTCGTATACCCGGGCGGAGGGGCGTCCGGAATCAAATTCTGGAACGAGTTATGGAACTCAGAGTTGAACTTGTCCAAGTCCGCCGGGGTAGATTTGGCAGAGCCTGAACTTGCTGCGGGAGCAGGATTCGGCTGGGAATACGGCGAATCGGGCGTCAGGTTGTCGGCAAATGCGGGGGTCCAGCCTCCCATCGCGAGAAGTCCCGCGATGAAAAGGGCGATCCCGACGGCCGACCTTTTACTATGGGTCATCAAGAGGTCCTCCCTCGAATTAAATTTTTAAAGGAACATTAAGAAGGGAACGAATGTATCCCCCGGACCTTCGCCGGTTCCGGGGGGAAATCCTTCCGAAATTCCCCGACATGCGCGGGGGCCACTCCGGACTGTCCCAATCCTAAGGAGGGCATGAAAACGGATTCTCAAGCCAATGTGACAAAGTGGTAAACAGGAGGATAAGCGAGCCATAAATGCGGATAGTTCATAATTTCTATCATCAGGAAAAAATCGACCATTGAAGAACACGAGGGGAGGCTTTGAATTTTTTCACAGATCACGGGGAGAGGGCCCTCACCAAGGCGGTGAAGGAGATCGCGCGTCAGTGACCCGTACCAGGGCGATCGCCCCCAGGACTTTTCTTTCATCCCCCTGTCCCTTTATGATAGGAGGACGCAGGGTTTGACTGTCAGGAATTCCACGGGGAAGACGCGTTTCGCTTCGAAGATTATAAAGAAAGGATCGGTCATGTCCGTTCTTCTCGAATTTTCCATGAGCCCTCTCGACAAGGGAGAATCGGTGGGAGACTATGTCGCGCGTTCGCTGGATATTATCGACAAGAGCGGGGTCGATTATCGGCTGAACCCCATGGGAACCGTGCTCGAAGGGGAGTGGGACCAAGTCATGGCGGTCGTCACCCGGTGCTATGAACGGATGAGCCAGGATTGTCAGCGCATCAGCGTCTCCATCAAGATCGACGCCAGGAAGAATCAGAGCGGCCGCCTTTCGTCGAAGATCGCCTCCGTCGAAAAGCGCCTGGGACGATCCGTGAAGACCTCCTGACCGTCAAACAAAAGGACCCCCATGGACCGAGTCTTCATCTTCATGGCGTTTTTCGTCCTCCTCATGATCCTGCTCCTTGAAACCGCCTCTCTTCTTCCCAAGGGATCGCGAGGACGCCGGACGGCCTTGGGGCTCCTTCTGATCCTTGTGGTCGGCGTGGTCGGGATCACCGCCGGAATGATGCTGTCGCATCAGCTTCCTTCCCTGACCCTCACCCTCCCGACCTTCGTCTTGACCGCCCCGTCGTGACCGGTCTCTCCGACGCATGACCCTCTCCTCTCTCAGACAGCGCCTTTCCGGCTTCGACCTAAGGTCGCCCGAGATGGTCCTGTTCACCGTCATTCTCGGAACGGCTCTTCCCCTTGCCGACACCACCAGCATGAACGTGGGCCGGCTCTTCATCGCCCGGGCCCTGGACTCCTCTCCCGATGAAACACGATGGCTGACCGCCGGCTACAGCCTTTTCGTGGCCCTGGGAATCCCCCTTTCCTACCGCCTGCGCGGCCTTTTTGAGGAGAGGGATCTTTATTCCCTGGCCACCGTCGTGTTCATGCTGGGATCCGTCGTCTCCATGCTTGCGCATTTCATGCCCTGGATGATGGTGGGGCGCGCCCTCCAGGGACTCTCCGGAGGCGTTCTGATCCCTCTTTCCATGACGCTGATCAACGAAGCCTTCCCCCCGGAGCGGCAATCGCGGGCCCTTGCCCTCTTCGCCGTCGGAAACGCGCTCGCGGTGAGCCTGGGCCCGACCATCGGAGGCATTCTGGTCGACACGGTGGGATGGCGGTGGACCATGGGAATCCATCTCCCCGTCGGCTTTCTCACGCTGATTTTCGCCACCCTCTCCCTTTCCGACCACCCCCGCCCCGAAAAGGTCCCCTTCGATCTTCTCGGGTGGATCCTTTTTTCCGGGGCCGGGTTTTTCTGTATGGACACCTTGATGGAGGGCGAACGGTTCGGATGGCACAGCACGGCGGTTTTTCTCATGGCCATGGCCTGGCTTCTCTTCACCTTCTCCTACTTTTTCCACGCCGGACGCCATTCTCGGCCCATCATTCCGGTCGAACTCTTCCGCCACCCTCCCTTCCTGATTCTCGCGGCCGCCAACTTTCTCCGCTCAACGGCGATCTTCGGACGCCTGTACCTCCTCCCCCTTTTTCTGGAAATCTTTTACCATTTCCAGAGCCATCAGGCCGGCATGGTGATCTTCATGGGAGCGATCACCGAACTCCTGATTCCCGTCTTCGCCTTTCTCATTTCGCCCGACCGGGCGTTCTTCACCTGGGGATTCATGGCGGTCGGGTCGTTTCTGATCGGCCTGTCGAACGTGGCCTACATGACGCTTCCCGCCAACGTCTACGAACGGTCCCTCGTCCTTCTGCCGCAAATGGTCTTCGGAATCGGGGTCTCGCTCACCCAGGTGGCCCTGGCCCCGCTTGTCCTTCGCACCCTTCCCGCCTCTCTTCATCGGGTGGGGTTGGTGACCCAACTTGTGATCCAGTTCCTCGGAGGAATGTTCGGGACGGTGTGGGCCCGTCACCTGGTCGACAATATCGCCCCGGCCTATCGCGCGGTCCTGTCCCAGACCTCGTCCCCCCCTCCCGATCCAACGGGGAAAAAGCTCGCCCTCTCCTTGAGCCAAGCCTTCGCCTACAATGAGACATTTTTCATCCTGGCCGGGGTGGCCCTCCTGGCGGCGTTTCTGATTCTTCTTCTCCCCCCCACGGAACGCGTGATCTCCGGAGGGTTCGCCCGGTGGGGGAAACGAAAAAACCCGGCCTCCGAGCCATGAGCGGATCCCTTCATTCCAGGGATCGGGCCGGAGCCCCTCTTGGCCAAAAAATCCCGGAATGACGGGGGACCGCGCCTTTGTTGACAGGAGTGTCTTCCGCTTTCCATAATGAATCCTTGTTCCGAAACCCGTCCAGTGTGCAGGCGGGTTCCGTGACGGAGCAGGCCACCCTCAACACTCTAAAAAGCGAGCCCTTCCACGCATGCCGAATCTGATCGTCCTGGGAACCCAGTGGGGTGACGAAGGAAAAGGAAAGATCGTCGACCTTCTGACCAACCGGGCGGACGTCATCGTCCGCTACCAAGGAGGCCACAACGCGGGTCACACCATCGTTTCGGAGGGAGAAAAGTTCATTCTCCACCTGATCCCCTCGGGAATTCTCCATCGGGACAAGCTCTGCGTCATCGGAAACGGAGTGGCGCTGGATCCTCACGCGCTGGTGGAGGAGCGGGAAATGCTCCAAGTGAGGGGGGTGACCGTCGACAGGAATCTCCGGATCAGCGACGCCTGTCATCTGATCCTTCCCTATCATCGGGCCATCGACAAAGAGTCCGAAAAGTTCAGGGGAACCCGGCGGATCGGAACGACCGGGCGGGGGATCGGGCCCGCCTACGTGGACAAGATGGCACGGATCGGAATCAGGCTCGGCGATTTGTCCGATCCGAAGATCTTCCGGGAAAAGCTCACGCAAAACTTGGCAGAGACAAACTATCTGCTGGAAAAGCTCTATACCACCCATGGCCTGGACGTCGAAACGATTTACCGCCAAACCATGGAGCTTTCGGACCGCATCCTTCCGTTCATGGACGATACGGCCCTGACCCTGCACCGGGCGATCAAGGAAAAGAAAATCCTTCTGTTCGAAGGGGCCCAGGGAACCCTTCTGGATGTCGATCACGGAACCTATCCCTTCGTCACGAGCTCCAACTCCTCCGCCGGGGGAGCCCTGACGGGAACCGGCGTCGGCCCGACCTCGATCGATCGCGTCCTGGGAGTGACCAAGGCCTACTCGACCCGCGTGGGATCGGGACCGTTTCCGACCGAACTCATCAACGAGTCCGGAGAATATCTTCGCGAACGCGGCCAGGAATTCGGGGCCACGACAGGGAGAGCCCGCCGATGCGGGTGGTTCGACGCACCCGCCGTCCGATATGCCTGCCGGATCAACGGAATCTCCGAGATTGCCCTGACGAAGATCGATGTCCTCGACGCCCTTCCCTCCCTTAAGATCGCCACCGGCTATGAGATTCACAGGGATAAGACGAGCGAATTTCCGAGGAGGGTGGAGCTGTTGGAGGTGGCGCGTCCCATATTCGAAACTCTTCCCGGATGGATGGGGTCCACCTCCGGAGTCCGGGATTACGGGGCCCTTCCCGACAACGCGAAGCGCTACATTGCCCGTATCGAGGAGCTGATCGAGGTCCCGGTGACGATCCTGTCCACCGGCGTCGGCCGGGAAGACACGATCCTCCGTCAGGATCCGTTCGCGATCCGGTAGAGAAGGGCGAGACTCCCCATGCGCTCGGCCAGGGAATCGAGGCCGGCCGTGAAAGGGACCCCCCACCCGATATCGAGCCCCGAGGACTTGAGCTGCCGCAGCCTGATCCCGATTTCCCGGGGGCTCCGTTCAAGCGGAGGACCGGGAAGACCCGACCCGTGAAAAACGTCATAGTCGCAAAGATCCGGGTGCCCCTTAAACCACTTTTGAGCCTCCGACTCCTTTTCAAGCCATGACCCCAGCGTCCGCTTCGGCCCTTCGGCCTCATCCTTCACCACGAACCGGACCGAACACCCGCCCTTCCCGATGAAGACTCCCAGATGCCCCCACGCCTTGTATCCGCGCTTTTCCGGGCCCAACGCCAGCCACGTTTCGTTGGGAGGATTGACGCGCCGGCGCATATGGCTCGCCACATGGGGAAACACGGGCATCCCGCGCTCTCCCATCAACTCCGACAAGCGTTTGGCCAACGTGACGAGAGCCGGCCGGACTTTTTGCCGGATCAGCCCCATCCTCTCGGCAAATCCGTCGATTTCAAAGATCTCGGCCCAGGAAGGATCGAGATGGTCCTTAAGCTTTTCCATCAATATTCCTCACAGGTTAGCGTTCATGACACATCGGGTTCGGTGACATCACGGCTCCAGCGATCACGACTCCCGAAGGAAGGACTCATTCTCCCGTCAGGGGGTCATCTGAACTTTAAAAGGAGTGGCTGATGATATTCAAGTCCGTCCTTTGCTCGCAGGATCTCCCTTTCGCCCAGGTCTCCCCATGCCTTCGACCCGCTCGCAACCTTAGACTGGAAGTTCCGTCGTATCAACGATTTTTTGCAGGACAAAACTTGAATGGACACCTGCCACCCCTTCGATCTGGGTCAGTCGGTTTAAAAGAAGGTCCTGAAAATGCACCATGTCCCTGACCACTACCTTGAGCAGATAGTCGGACTCCTGTCCGGTGATGAGAAAGCAGGACTGAACCTCGGAGTAAGTCCGGACGCGATCCTGAAAAGCTCCAAAACGGTCCGGGGTGTGTTTGTCCATCCGGACGTGGATCATGACTGTCAATTCAAACCCCAGCTTTTCGGGATCAAGAAGAGCGACTCTTTTTAAGATGATGCCTGCCTCTTCCAGAGCGTGGACACGGCGCAGACAGGGAGAAGGGGACAAAAAAATCTTCTCGGAGAGAGACTGGTTGCTGATCCCTCCGTCGCGTTGCAGTTCCTGAAGGATCTTTCGGTCGAAATCGTCGAGACCAAGGTCTTCAATCTTTTTCTTCATTTCGCAATTTTCCTCCATTGAAAATTTAAAAATTGAAATAATAATGCTTGAATATCAGATAAAATAGCAAAAATAGCAACCAATCGTCTCCCGATTTTTTCTACAATGAGGGCTCCACAAGAGTCTCGAGAGGTGCAATCGCATTAACATCAGGAGAAAGGCCATGACCGTCTTCGATTCCTCACGCTATCGGCCGTTTTCCCCCGTCCCGAATCCGAACCGGCGTTGGGTCGACCGCACGCTCACAAAAGCACCCGTCTGGGCGAGCGTCGATCTGCGCGATGGAAACCAGGCGCTCCTCGCCCCGATGGACACGCCGAAAAAACTCCGCCTGTTTGGGCTTCTGGTCCGGATGGGATTCAAGGAGATCGAGGTCGGATTCCCCTCCGCCTCGACGATCGAGTTCGACTTCGTCAGGCAGCTGATCGAACGGGAGCTGATCCCTTCCGATGTGACGATTCAAGTGCTCACACAGGCGCGGGAAGACCTGATCACCCGCTCCTTCGCCGCCCTAAAGGGGGCGAAGAAAGCCAACATGCATTTTTACAACTCTGTGAATCCCGCCCAGCGCATCCAGGTTTTTCGCCGGGACAGGGGCGGGGTGAAGGAGATCGCCGAGACGGGAGCCCGGATCATCCGGGATCTGGCGACCCTCTCCCCCGAGACCGAGTGGACCTTCCAGTACTCTCCCGAAAGCTTCAGCGCCACCGAACCGGACTTTGCCCTGGAGGTCTGTTCGGCCGTGAAGGAGATCTGGGAACCCGAGAAGGGTCAGAAGGTCATTCTCAATCTTCCGGCGACGGTCGAGATGTCGACTCCGAACGTGTTCGCCGATCAGGTCGAAAGATTCCTCGACCAACTGTCGGGCCGCGACGGGGTAGTCGTGAGCGTCCACACCCACAACGACCGGGGGTGCGCCATCGCCGCGGCGGAACTGGCTCTTCTGGCAGGGGCGGACCGGGTCGAGGGAACCTTGTTCGGAAATGGAGAAAGGACAGGGAACCTGGACCTGATCACCATGGCGATGAACCTTTATTCCCAGGGGATCGATCCGAATCTCGACCTGTCCTTCTCACGGGAGATCCTCTCCTGCTATAAGGAATGTACGGGAATGCCCGTTCATCCCCGCCATCCTTGGTTCGGGGAGCTGGTCTACTCGGCCGCCTCCGGAAGCCACCAGGATGCGATCCGCAAGGGGATGGCCTTCCATCGCGAGTACGGAGGGTTTTGGACCGTTCCCTACCTTCCCATCGATCCCCAGGATCTTGGACGGGACTATACCGAGGTGGTCCGGATCAACAGCCAGTCGGGGAAAAGCGGGATCGCCCACGTCCTGAAACGGGATTATCAGATTGAGCTTCCACCGTGGCTTTGGGGGGAATTCGCGGAACTCGTTCAAGCCGAGGCGGAGAGAACGGGAGTGGAGGTTGCCCCCTCAAGGATTCTTGCTCTCTTTGAGGAGGCCTATCTGAAAGTCTCCCCACGATGGAGGCTCTCAGGCTATGCCGTCGAAAAAAAAGAGGAAAGAGTGCAAACGATGGTCAGAATCGGCGATGAGGGTTCACTGAAGATGGATGGAGAGGGATCAGGGGTTGTCGAGGCCCTGATGGACGGCCTTTCCAATGCTTTTACAATCCGGGCGGAGATCGTGAATTTCAGTGAGCACGCGATGTCGGAAGGGACGGAGGCCAAGGCGGTGGCGTTCGTTCAAATTCGTTCTCACGACAGCGGCAAGCCCCCCATTGCCGCGGCGAGCTTTGGGAGGGACACCACCGAAGCGGTGCTTCAGGCGGTGTTGACCGCGATCGCCAGGTTGGAGGGTTCAAAGTGAGAGAGAACATGCGTTCAATGGATCGGCAAAGGCCGGTGCATCATTTATTCATGGATCAATCCTGATCATCGGCCGGGACCAGCGGACGAACCGGGAAATCCCCGAGGCCCCCCTGTCGGCGCATATCAAAAGGAGCGCCCAGGAAACCTTCTCCCCGGCGGCCTTCATGGTCCGCCGGTCCATGCCTTGGGCCACCGGGTCCGAACGGGGGCTTGAGTTCGTCGCCTTTGGCCATTCCTTCGAGGCGTTTGAACGGGTTCTGCGCCGCATGGCGGGAGAAGAGGACGGGATCGTCGATGGCCTGTTTGCCTTTTCCCGGCCGGTCCGGGGAGGGTATTACTGGTGTCCTCCCGTCAAGGGAGGGCGGATCGACCTGGCCCTTTGACCCGAACGAGCCTCCCCCCTCCCGGACGGCGGGTCCGTCTTTTGGGCAATAAATAAGGAGAGGACGACAGGTGATCACGAGGGACGCTCCATGTATAATGGAGGTTAAAGGCCTGTGAAGGGTGAAGGGGTTTGACCCCCTTGACCCTTCCTCATTGTTTTCGGCCGCAGAATTTCATTCTTTGCGGAACCGGAGGACCCCCGGCTTGGCCGGAAACAATTCTGGAGAGACTCTTGGACCATACCCTCGTTTCCTGTGCGGAATACTACCACGAGGAAACAAAATACAACCGGACGACCATTCATCGGTTCCGGTCGCTGGATTACTCGAAGAAACCTGCCCCATTCAAGGAATACCAGGCGGACAACCCGATCAGCCTTATCCCCTTTCTTCCTTTCAGCCATATTCCCTTTACGAGAACCCCCCTTCCGGTCGCGCCTCCCCAGCCCCCCACCCCCTGGGGACTGGCCGAACTTTCACGGATCCTCTTTTTCTCCTACGGGGTGACGGCCATCATGGACTCCCCCAAGATCGACAAGACCTACATGCGGGCGGCCCCTTCGGCAGGCGGGCTCTATCCCTCCGAGGTGTATCTCGTCTTTCGGGACCAGCCCTTCATCAATGACGGCATCTATCATTACCACGGCAAGGAACACCACCTCGTTCCCGTGGTCGAAGGCTCCTTCTGGGAAAAAATCGCCGCCTACTTCATTCACCAGCCGGCCCTGTCGGAAGCGGGCTTCCTGATCCTCCTGTCCGGGATCTATGAACGCTCGGCCTGGCGCTATGGGGAACGAGGGTACCGCCGCATTCTTCTCGATACCGGCCATCTCCTTTCGAACCTTTCCCTGATGGCCCGGGAAGCGGGATTCCTGGCCTATCCGCTCTCGGGATTTCAGGATACTTTCCTCAACTCTCTCCTTTTTCTCGGAGACTCGACCGAGGTCTGTCTCACGGGCTTGGCCATGGTCCATGGAGAGGCGAGCTACGAGCCGATTCCCTGCACCCCCTTCCTTCCGTCGCCTTCGCACCCTCCTTACACCCCACCCGAAGCCCACGAGACGGGCGACCTGTTCCGGGACCTCCAGCGCCTTGCCGCAATCGGTCCCGAGCCCTTCATTCCCTCCCAGCACTGGACCGGAGAGGTGGAATTCGATCCGACCCTCCTGCCGACATCGCGCTTCACGCCCCAACGGGATCCGATCCTCCTTTCGGACAAGGAGATCGATTTCGACGACAATCTTTCCCGGGACCTCCTGACCCGAAGATCGGCCCGGCAGCTGTCCGGAGAGGCCCTCCCCTTCGAAGACCTCTCCGCCATGTTAAATTTCGGATACAATCTTTCCCGCGATGCCGCCCCCGATCCGGGGATTCCTCCCGTGTTTTTCGGCCCCCAGCTTTTTTCCTCCTTCCTCGTGGTCCATTCGGTCGATCTTTTGATGCCGGGGCTGTATCATTTCTCTCCGGATTCCCGGGAGCTGACGTTGCTGAGACGGGGAAACATGGCGGAAATCGCCTGCGAATTCTCCCTGGGCCAGGACCTCGCCAGGGACGCCTCCTGTCTCCTGATCCAGGTGGCGAACCTTCCCCGCCTGGTGGAGCGCTTCGGGAACCGGGTGTACCGGACCCTCCATATGGATGTCGGAAATATCGGGGAACGGCTGAACCTCGCCGCGGTCCACATGGGCCACGGCACAAGCGGCATCGGAGGATTTTTCGACGACGAGATCGCCGAATTCCTGGGGCTTCCTCCCTCCTCCGCCATTCTCTATCTTACGGTGCTGGGAACGGTTCCTCGGGCCTGACGTCCCATAAAGTCAAGGAGACCTCCTTGTCCGTCATCGATCTTCTGCCTTTGTCCGAGCTGGCCCGGGTCAAGGATGTCGTCCGGATTCTGATCAAGTACGGGTTTGAGGACGTGGTGGAGTTCCTGAGGCTCTCCCCCCTCAAAACGGCCGGAGGCCGCCTTCTCTTCCGAAAACCCACTCCGACGGAGTCGCGCCCGGTCCGTCTGCGCAAGGCCTTGGAGGAGTTGGGGCCGACATTTTCGAAATTGGGGCAGATTCTGTCGGCACGGCCGGACCTCCTGTCCCCGGACTACATCACGGAGCTTTCCCGTCTCCAGGACCGCATCGCCCCTCTCCCCTTTGATCAGGTCGAATCCATCCTGGAAGAGGCCTGGGGGTCTCCCCCAAGCATCCATTTGTCCCGCCTGGACCCGGTTCCGCTGGGACAGGCCACCATCGCCCAGGTCCACCGGGGAAGGCTTCCCGATGGGACGGAAGTCGCGATCAAGGTTCGCCGCCCGGGGATCGTCCCGAAGGTCGAAGCCGATCTGTCCATTCTGTCCGTTCTTGCGGGGGTTCTTGAGGACAATGTTGAGCGCTCCCGCCGCTTCCATCCCCGAGAGGTCGTCCGGGAGTTTTCACGGACGCTGCGCCTGGAGCTCGACTTTTCCCATGAGGCCAAAAATATCGACCGGGCGGCCCGGCATTTTGCCGACGACCAGGAAATTGTCATTCCCCAGTGGTTTCCGGAGTATTCGACGGAGCAGGTCCTGGTGCTCGAATTTCTCGATGGAATCAAAATCACCGAAATCGACCGGTTCGCCGAGATGGGGACGACCCCCGAAGTCTTGGCCCGGCTGGGAGCACGGTCCATTTTAAAGCAGGTGTTCGTCTTCGGATTCTTTCAGGGAGACCCCCATCCGGGAAATATCCTCGTTCTCCCGGGCTCCCGGATCGGGGTTCTGGACTTCGGGATGTTCGGGACCCTCTCCCAGACCTGGAGGACCCTCCTGTCGGATCTTCTCACCGCCCTCTCCGAGAACGATGTCGCCAGGGTCGTGGGGGTGCTTCGCCGCATGAACGCCATTCCCGAGGAGTCCGACACCCTTCTGCTCGAATCCGAGCTGTCGAGATTTCTCGAAGAGTTCGTGAACCTTCCCCTGTCCGAAATCCGTGTCGACCAACTGGCCTCCGAGCTGTTCTCCATTACCCGGGAGCATGGGCTCAAACTTCCCTCCGAACTCGTCCTTCTCCTCCGGGCCCTCGTCATCATGGAAGGGATCGGACGCCAGCTCGACCCTTCCTTCAACATGCTGGAGGAGGCCAAGCCCTTCATGGTCTCCCAGTTCATGAGCAACTTCAATCTCTCAAACATTCTCCGGAATTTTAAAATCTCCTCCCGCTCGGCTCTCCGGATCCTGAACGCCATTCCGGAGGCCGTGGAGGGATTTTTGGATACGGCGGGAACCGGCCGGTTCCGGATCGATTTCTCGCTTCGGCATTTGGATGACCTCATCCGGGAAATCGACCGGACCGGGAACCTTCTCTCCCTGTCCGTCCTCGTCTCATCTCTCGTGATCGGATCGGCGCTCATATTTTCCGCCTCCCTTTCCTCTCATTCTTCCTTCGAGACCCTCGGCCTGATCGGATTTACCGGGGCGGGGGTGCTCGGGTTTTTCCTTGCGATCGTGATTCTCAGGACCCGGCGGTTCTGACGGGACGAAAAGGAATGCCGCGGGAAGCGTGGGAGCCCAAGGACTTTTTTGGGTGGAGGCGCGCCGCCCGGACCTCCTCCCGCACGGGCAAGATCTCGATCATCCCGGCGGCGGGCCCCAAGGGCGTGACGGACAGAACATTAGGCCCCGGAGCGGGAAGGCCAGGGTCTCCCCCCTCTTAAATGTCCAAAGGGATCACCTCGATGCGGGGAAGAAGCTCCCCCACCTGGGCGGCGGTAAAAATGGCCGTCCCCGGCTGGGCGGCCGTTCCGCTGCCGCAGGCCACGGCGAGACCGAGGGCTTCGGGAGCCCCCTTGCCCTGCGACAGCGCCGCGATCAGGCCCGCCACCATGGAATCGCCCGACCCGACAGTGCATTTGACGGCCACCCGGGGAGCCTTTGCAAAAAAGCTCCCTTCCGGCCCGATCAGAACGGCCCCTTCCATGCCTAACGAGACACAGACATAGGCGATCCCCCTTTTCTGAAGAATCCGGGCCTCCTGCGCCACATCTTCGATCCCCCGGACCTCCTTTCCTAAAAGAAGAGAGAGTTCGTACCCGTTCGGCTTGATCAGAAAGGGATGGCGATCGAGGGAATGCCGCAGAAGGTCTCCGTGGGCATCGACCACGGCGGACCCTCCGGCCTCATGGACCCGGCTCACCATGGACCCGTAGATGTCATGGGGAATCCCGGGGGGAACCGATCCGGACAACACGCCGAATCCTCCGGAACTCTGGGACAAAAAATCGTCGAGGAGGCGGGACAGGATGCCGGGAGGAACGTAAGGACCGATCCCGGTCACTTCGTATTGGATGGGAGGAACGTCCTGCAGGATGGTCGCATTGATGCGGGTTTCGCCCTGGACGCGCGCGCAGACGATATGGTCGATCTGGTCTTCGAGAAGCGTTTCGAGCAACACCCCGGCGCTTCCGGCCATAATGCAGAAATTTGCGGCGGGCACCCCGAGAACCTTAAGGGCCCTGCCCACGTTGATCCCGTTTCCCCCCGGGTCGGTCCGGGTTCGGGTAGCGTGGGTCTTCTGGTCCGACACGAGCGCCGGAACCTCATAGGACACGTCCACGGCGGGATTGAGCGTCAACGTCGCTATCGGTCGAGCCGGTGGACGCGAGGGCATGTCCTCTCCTTGGGAATCTCCTAAGCGCCGGAGATGCCGACGCCCCTTCCCCCCCACTATACAAGAGTGAAGGCTGGCGATTCCAGCCCTCTTCAAAGCGGGGGAGATCGGTGAGGAGACCGGTCCGATCGGGCCCTTCGGTCATTCTAAAAATCCGCCGGAACGGGAGGAACGACCTCCACGCGGTAGTCCACCCCCTCCCATCGTTGTTCGCCGATCCAGTAAAACGTGAAAAGGATCGTCTGCCCCGCCTTGAGTCCAACCGCGGGGAGGACCGTCCCAAAAAATCCCAGCCCCAGCGGCCGGGTCGGCATGTCCGCAGGAGTGTCCCAATTGTCGATCCCCCAATGGACCAGGACCTCCCGTTCAAAGACGACCCTGAGCTCGATCCCCTCCGGGATCTGGCTCACCTTGTGCCGGTGACGCCAGAGAACCCATGACACGGACGGAATCTTGCCCCCGTAGCGGGTCCCGGTGGCCCGGGGCCGGTCCACCGGCGACTTGTTCCCCATGCTGTGGACCAGCTTGATGAATTCGGCATGGGCCCAGACGAGCGGCATGGCCGAGCCGGTGGGCTTTCCGGGCCAAAGGTTCTTTTCCGGAATGGGGGCCGTATCCCAGACCTGCTCCGGAATCATCCCTCCTGGACCTGCCATCGCCTCCATCGCCCGGAGGTAGGGAAGGGGGCTTTCTCCCCCCGTCAGGGAGGCATGCCCGCGTTCTCCAGCCAACAGGGGCCAGGGCCGCCCCAGGCCGCTTCCATCGAACGGGCTCCCGTCCTCATGTTCCCCGTATCCGTCTCCGTTGTACCGATACCATGTCTGGCCCGAGGGAGTGTCGCACCGCAGAAGGCGGTCCACCGCCCGAAGCGTTTCGCGCACCGGAGGGTGGGCCAGGGAGCGGAGGCCGTAGCGGACGAGCTGGAGGAAGTCGGTGCTGATTTGGTCGCAGGCGGCAAGGCCCGGGTCCTGGCACCGGTTCTTGATCAAGAGCGGAAGCCCCTTGGCCGCGGCATCTTCCAGAATTTCCTCCGGAACGGCGCGAAGATAATATCCGGCGACCCCCAGTTGCCTGGCGAGAGCGGTCTGACCGGACCAGGTCCAGCGTTCGATCCGGGAGTTCCAGGTATCGGCGATCCAATAGGCGATTTCCCGGTCATCGGGGTGGAGCAACTCGGCCCCGTCCACCAGGGCCGCGATCGAGACGGCCAGGGTAAACAGGTTGATTCCCGGATCCTCTTCCCATCGGTCCTGACCCGTGACAGGCCCCTCGCGGATGATGAACCGGAGCGCACGCTCCACCATCGTCCGGAGCCCCGGCACGGAGAGGGTTCCGTGGTGTTCCAGCGAGGCCGCCAGAAGGACGGGAAAGGCCGCCTCGTCCAGCTGGAGACCTTGCCAGTAAGGCTTTCCCCCAAGCCACTGATTCTGGAGCCAATGGCCGTCTTCCTGCTGGGTGGCCATGAGGTACGACAGGATGCGGAGGACGGCCCGGGTGTCTCCCATGGCCAGGAAGGCGCCGGCGCTTTCGGAGAGGTCCCGGCTCCACACGAGGTGGTATCCTCCCCGGCTGTCGGAGGCCTCTCCCCACGGGGTGGACATGCTGGCGATGATCGCCCCCGGGAAGGTCTTGTCCTCGTGGGCCCGAAGCACCATGGCGGAGGTCCGGTACATGCGGGCGAGGCGGGGCGGGAGGTTGGACGGAATGGCAAGCTTTTCCTGCCACCTGCCCCAAAGGGCCACCTGGTGGTCCCACTGCGGCTTGAACCCCTCCATGAGGGCCGAGAACGCCAGGGTCGAGGCGGCTTCCCAGCTGCTGGCAAGGGCCAGGGCCAGAGTTCCGGACGAACCCGTTTCGGCCATGAGGGCGATCTCCCCGGGACCGGCTTCGTCATAGGTCCACGTCATCCGTCCGTTTCGGGAAAAATCCTGCCACCCGTCGCTTTCTCCGACATGGCCGCAGGACAGCCTCGAAAAGAGGTCGGTCCCATCCGGGGTCATGCCTGAGAGAGCCAGGGCGAAAGGTCCCTGGAACGCGCCCAGGATCCTCCGTCCGTGCCATGTTCCGCAAAGGGCCGAATTTTCGGACCGTCCTCCCAACCGGGGGGCGAGAAGCGGGTAGACACGGAGGGCGGAGTCCCCGGTCAACCGGAAATCCACCAGGATCACGTCGCGGTCCGGAGCCGCGACGATGGCGAGATCGAGACGAAAGCGCTCGTGCTCATGGCGGATATGGACCGCCGGGAGTCCCTCTCCCTCAAGAGAGACCGCATATTGGCCGAGAGTCCGGACCTCCGTCCAGAATCCCCGGTCATCGGCCACGATAAACCCCAAATCGCGGATCTGAGGGATATCGATCCTGGGATAATACACTTCGGTCAGAATCCCCTGGGCCACCGTGAACCATACCCGGGAACTTCCAAGCGAACTCCCCACCACGTCTTTCCTGGCGGTGCTCCAAACCGGCCGGGAAAAGGCCGCCTTCGGTGCCTTCACACTCCCTCCTTGTGGTCGAATCGGATCTCCTGTGGGTTGGGCTGGAGCCATTGTCCCACGGGACGCCCTTCGGGACAACATCAGATAAAGGAAGAATTTTGTAAACTCTACCGCTTATTTCCAGATGATTCCGGGTTGTTGGCCCCTTCGGATTTCTGGTATTCTCGGGGGAGACACCGGACCCCGCAAAAGGAGCGGACATGCACATCTTTCTGGTGCGTCACGGGGCCACCCTCTGGTCGGCCTCCGGACGCCACACCGGCCGGACCGATCTCCCCCTGTCCCCGGAAGGAGAAGACACTGTCAGGCGATTGGGACCCATGCTCGCGGATCTCCACCCCGCCGTCGTCCTTTCAAGCCCCCTGGCCAGAGCCCGCCGGACCGCGGAACTGGCCGGATTCGGGAAAGATCTCCATCTGGACGGGGACCTGGTCGAATGGGACTATGGAGCGTACGAGGGGTTGACCACCATGGAAATTCGCCGGACCAATCCCGGATGGGACCTCTTCCGGGACGGAGCCCCGGAAGGGGAGTCCCTCAAAGATGTGACGGCCCGGGCCAAGAGGGTTCTTGTCCGTGTCCAAGAAACGGGCAAGGATGCCCTCATCTTCGCCCATGGACACCTTCTTCGGGTTCTTGTGGCCAACTGGCTTAAGCTTCCCTCCGACGCGGCGCGCCACTTCGCCATCGAAACATGTTCCCTGACCATTCTCGGGAACGAACATTCCTGGCCCGCCCTTCTGGCGCTCAACCGAATGCCCTCCGAGACGCCTCCCGGGGCCCCCACGCAAAGGAGTCCCGTATGACCCCTTCCCCCACATCCTTGACGGCCCTTTCCTCGTGGCAAGCCCTGGTCTCCCATTCGGGAGAGATCCGCCAACGCTCCCTCCGGGACCTTTTTTCGGAGGATCCCTCCCGGGCAGAGCGCATGACGGTGGAGGGGGCCGGGCTCATCCTGGATTATTCGAAGAACCTGGTGACGGAGAAGACGCTCTCCCTTCTTCTCGAGATGGCGACACAGTGCCGCCTCTTTGACCGCATCGACTCCATGTTCCGGGGCGAGATGATCAACCGGACCGAACATCGCTCGGTCCTGCACGTGGCCCTCCGAATGCCGAAGGGGGAGTCTCTCGTGGTGAAGGGGGTCGACGTGGTCCGGGAGGTTCACGAGGTCCTAGACCGCATGGGATCCTTTGCGACCCGCGTCCGGGAAGGCTCCTGGAAGGGGGCCACGGGAAAGACCATCAAAAACGTGATCAATATCGGGATCGGAGGCTCGGACCTCGGCCCCGTCATGGCCTACGAGGCGCTCCGGTCCTATTCGGATCGGGACCGGGTCTTTCGCTTCGTGTCGAATATCGACGGAACCGACTTCGTCGAGGCCACGCGCGACCTCGACCCCGAGGAAACGCTTTTCATCATCTCATCCAAGACCTTTACCACCCTGGAGACGATGACGAATGCACGGACGGCCCGGGCGTGGCTCCTCGCGCGTCTTTCCTCGGAGGAATCGGTCCGCCACCATTTCGTGGCGGTGTCGACCAATGCTCCGGAGGTCCAGAAGTTCGGCATCGATACGCACAACATGTTCGGGTTCTGGGACTGGGTCGGGGGCCGGTACTCCATGGATTCGGCCATCGGTCTTTCCACCATGATCGCCATCGGGCCCGACCGCTTCCAGGAAATGCTGGAAGGATTCCACGCCATGGACGAACATTTCCATAAGTCTCCGTTCGAGCGGAATCTCCCGGTTCTCATGGGGCTTTTGGTGGTGTGGTACACCAACTTTCTCGGAAGCCAGACCATCGCGGTCCTGCCTTACGACCAGTACCTCAAGCGGTTCCCGGCCTATCTCCAGCAGCTCACGATGGAATCGAACGGGAAACATGTCCGCACCGACGGCTCCCCCGTCGAGACCACGACGGGGCCGATTTACTGGGGAGAACCGGGAACCAACGGTCAGCATTCCTTTTACCAGCTCCTTCACCAAGGAACCCGGCTGATCCCCATCGATTTCATCGGATTTGCCAACAGCAGAAATCCCCTGGGCCACCACCACGATATTCTGATGGCCAATCTCTTTGCCCAAGGCGAAGCCCTCGCCTTCGGAAAAACGGCGGAAGAAGTCCGCGCCTCGGGTGTCCCCGAATTCCAGGTCCCCCACCGGACATTCGAGGGAAACCGCCCAAGCAATACCATCCTGGGCCAGGAACTCAGTCCCCGCACTTTGGGCGCTCTGGTGGCCCTCTATGAACACAGCGTCTTCACCCAGGGAACCCTCTGGGGGATCGATTCATTTGACCAATGGGGGGTCGAGCTTGGCAAGGTGATGGCGGTCCGCATCATCGAGGAACTTTCGGGACAGTCTCCGAAAGGGCCTCCCCATGACAGCGGGACGGCCGCCCTGATTCGCCGGTACCGGGACATGCGGAGAGAATAATCGGAGATTATTTTCTGATCTTGCTTCGAGGCGCCGCCTGGGAACGCTCCCTTCTGGGTTTCTCCCCCTTCGTCGGCCTGACGCATTGGTCGTTCAGATACTGAATCACCTCTTCAACGGTTCCGATAGACGCCCGATATCGAAGGAACCGCCCTTCCGGGGTCACCGTCAATAGCCCGGCCTGGGTCATGGCCTTGAAATGGAAGGACAAATTGGTCGGAGGAATGGCCAACATCGTCGAAACCTCTCCGGCGACGAGCCCCCCCGGTTCGTTGGACACGAGAAGCCTAAATATTTCGAGTCGGATACCTGAAGAGAGCGCTTCCAGAACACCGAGGATCCGCCTTTCGGGTTCGGAACTGGAGCGAAAACTGTTCATTGCCATCATGCCTCCTTAATATACTTTTTATAGATTTTGCTCTATTTTTTCATGGAGCGTTGCAATGTTTTGACGGGATATCCCCAGGGCGGCCCCATGATTTTTCGGCCTCCTTCCTCCCCGGATTTCTCTGATCCCCGTCCCGCTCCTTCCCCGAGGTGCGCCCGGATCGTCCAAGATGTTTGAGATCAAATAGTTTTAAATTTAACATTCCAACAATAATCGAAATATAAATTAATGATGATGGTTCCTTGGTCAAAAAAAATATTTCCTCTTATTATTTTGAACCTATTTCAAGCAAAGCGCAACATGATTCGAGATTCGCGTATTTTACAAACGAGGCGCGCTCGGGCTAAGATCATGCGCACACGAGACATCGCTTCCTGGAGGAAGATCCCTGCTGGCCATTCTCATCTTTCTAGTCACCCTCGCCCTCGTCATTCTCCGACCCAGAGGACTCGGCATCGGATGGAGCTCGACAGGAGGAGCCCTCCTGGCCCTGGCCACGGGGGTCGTCCATCTTCGGGACATCCCGATCGTCTGGCACATCGTGTGGGATGCAACCTTTACCTTCATCGCCCTGATCATCATCTCCCTGGTCCTGGACGAGGCCGGGTTCTTCCACTGGTCGGCCATCCATATCGCGCGTCTGGGAGGGGGATCCGGGCGAAGGCTGTTCCCGTACGTCATTCTTCTGGGCGCCGGCATCTCCGCGGTCTTTGCCAATGACGGAGCCGCTCTCCTTCTCACCCCCATTGTCCTGGCGCTTCTACTGAGAATGGATGTCACCCCCCGGGGGGCCCTGGCCTTCATCATCGCCACCGGGTTCATCGCGGACACCGCAAGCCTCCCGTTCATGATCTCGAACCTGGTGAACATCATCGTCGCCCGGTATTTCCACATCCCCTTCGACCGGTACGCCGCGTTCATGGTTCCGGTCGACGTGGTCTCGATTTTGGCCACGCTCCTCGCCCTCTGGCTCCTTTTCGGAGCGCACCTTCCGGACCGGTACCATCTTGAAAAACTGCCCGACCCGAAAAGCATCATCCAGGATCCGGTGGTCTTCCGGGCCGGCTTTCCCGTCCTTGGCGGGGTCCTTCTGGCCTATTTCGTCACCGCCCGCGCCCATATTCCCGCCTTTGTGGTCATGTCCATCGCGGCCCTCATCCTCTTGGCCGTCGCGGCCCGGAAGCCCTCAAAAACCCAGACGGGAACGATCCATGTCCGCCGGATCCTGATGGACGCGCCCTGGCATATTGTCGTTTTCAGCCTGTCCATGTACCTCGTGGTCTATGGTCTCAAGAATGCAGGCCTGACGACCCTGGTGGCGCACCTCCTCGAACGCCTCGGACATTTCGGGGTGACCGCGGCCTCCCTGGGAACGGGGTTTATCGCCGCGCTTCTCTCCTCCGTCATGAACAACCTGCCGGCCGTCCT
>DAHVAL010000015.1:6261-45824 GCA_027314645.1 Nitrospirota bacterium | reverse complement strand
GAAGACCTCCACGACGGTCTCGGTGATGCGAATCCGGACCTCCTGGTGGATCAGGATGTAGGGCACGGAGTAGAAATGACGATCCACCTCGACGTGGTAGTCGAGATGGACCTTGGCCTTCTTCCAGCGGGCCAGTTCAAACCGTGTGGAGGGAAGCGGCTGAAGCGCGTCCTTTTCCCGGGACAGGAACAGCTCCTGTCTCGACCCGGTCCGGCTCCCCTTGAAGGGACGGCGGTTGAGTTCGTCCAACAAAAGCCGGATCGCCTGGTTCAAAGAGAAGAGGTCGAAGAAGGGTCTCTTTCTGAGGCGGGCCAGGATCCAGCGGGTCACCAGGAGGACCGACTGTTCTGCGGGAGCCTTGTCCCGGGGACGTTTGACGCGCGCCGGAAAAATCGCCACGGAGTAGTGCTCCGCCATCTCCCGGTAGGTCTCGTTGGCGAGGGGCTCGTAGAGATCGGGAGTGGTGATCCCGCTCTTCAGATTGTCCGGAACCAGGAGGGCGGGAACGCCTCCCAGGAACGCGAAGCAGCGGACATGGGAACTGATCCAGCAGGACAACTCCTGACTCGAGGTGGCCTCGGAATAGACGAAGTTCGAGAACCCCAGGACGGCGACGAAGATCTGGGCGTCCAGCGCCACGCCTCCTGTTTTGGGATCCTGGATCGGGACGGTGGTGCCGGCGTAGTCGATGAAAAGCCGGTCTCCCGGTGGGTAGGTGTTCCGGAAGGACGGCTTCAGCCGTTTGGCATAGGCGGCGTAGTGCAAGCAGAAACGGGAGTAGGAATATCCCCGCTCCCTGGTTGTCTCCCGGTACTCTTCCCAGAGGAGCAGGAGGGTGACACCCTTGTGGCTCTGGAGCTCCCGATGGACCTGGGCCCAGTCCGGGAGGATCCTGGCCGACGGTGCAGGAACTTTCTTTTTCTCCAGAACCTGTGCCAGAAACGCCTCGGAACCCGGTTCAGGCAAGGGCCAGGGAACTGACTCGAGTTGATTGAGGTACTTGGAAATAGTTGATGTGGACAGGGACAGGCTCTTGGCAATGGCTCGTCCCGACATTTTCATCTCGCGTGAAAGTCGGAGAATCTCTCGGGCATGGTTCATCGGCAACCTCGTGTTTGACATCGCATCCCTCCAGATTTAGGTGACTCAGAGCACCATCAATCAGAAGAATACGGAGTTCATGCGAGGGAAACGACCCGAGAGAAAGCCAATGGGAATGGGGGTTCGCCATGGCGAGAATCCCTGTTCGCGATGGAGAGAACAGGTGATCGCGATCGAGAAATTACCCGTTCGCCATCAAAGAGAATGAGTGATCGCGTTCAGGGAGAATCCCCGTTCGCGATCGGGGAGAATATGCATCGGATTTTCCAAAGTGCTTGCAGCATCCTATTTCAAAACTCCAATCACCTTCAGAGTCTACGGTTTCCGAATAACGAAAAGGAGAGAAAAAGGGACTAGTCAAATGAAATCGATAAAAAAAAGGCTTGCAGCATATTGTCATTTTCTCAGAAATCCCGTCCCAGACTGGAAAGAGGTGAATTTTTCAGGAAATAGGTCCGCGAGAATCCCACCAAAATTCCCATGAGTCATTTCCCATGCAATCTCCCATAGTCAATGCGCCAATTTTTACTCAAATATCGTTATTTCAAAACGAACGATATTGTATTGCGCGGAAAAAATTCGTCAAGGGAGAGGTTTGAAAAAGAAAAAAATTATCTTATAAGCGAAAAAATATTCATTCCATCGGACAATTCGTCCCAGGCCAAGCAAGGAATTAGGACCATTTTGATTCATTTCCATCAACTTTTAATGGCTTCTCCCTTGATTTCCTTTTCGCCATTCCTAGGGTAGATTCGAACAAGAGCCATTTCACGGTTTCATCCAACCAGAGGAGATCCTCCCATGCCCAAAGACCCCGACTCAGAGGAATTAGAGGCGATCGACAGTTACTGGAAAGCAGCAAATTATCTGGCCCTCGGAATGCTTTACTTGAAAGATAACCCTCTCCTGCGAAATCCCCTTTCCCCCTCCCACATCAAGCCACGGTTATTGGGCCATTGGGGATCTGATCCAGGACAGAATTTCATTTGGGTCCATATGAACCGGCTCATTCGAACCCACGATCTCAATGCCCTCTACATCAGCGGCCCCGGGCATGGAGCCCCCGCCATGCTGGCCAATGCCTACCTCGAAGGGACTTACTCAGAACGCTATCATGACCGCAGCCAGGATGAAGAGGGGCTCAAAAATTTGTTCCGCTTTTTCTCCCATCCAGGAGGAGTCGGAAGCCACTGCACACCTGAAACTCCAGGCTCGATCAACGAGGGAGGCGAACTGGGATACAGTCTCTCTCACGCCTATGGGGCCGCCTTCGACAACCCGGACCTTCTCGTTGTCGCGGTCGTGGGGGACGGGGAAGCCGAAACAGGCCCTCTCGCCACCTCCTGGCATTCGAACAAATTCCTGAATCCCCTGAGAGATGGAGCCGTCCTGCCCATCCTTCACTTAAACGGGTACAAGATCGCCAACCCGACAGTTCTCTCCAGGGTTTCCTCAAACGAGCTCCGCTCCCTTTTTGAGGGATACGGCTATTCGCCGCATTTCGTCGAAGGCCACGATCCCCTCCCCATGCATGGCTTGATGGCTCGGACGTTGGAGCGCTGCCTCCGCGAGATCCGAACCATCCAAAAAAAATCACGAATCTCAGGGAATCCCGAACGAGGTCGTTGGCCAATGATTGTGCTTCGAACCCCCAAAGGCTGGACCGCCCCGAAGGACGTCGACGGACATCGGATCGAAGGGTCCTGGAGAGCTCACCAAGTGCCGATAACCGACGTTTCGCAGAATCCGACCCACTTGAAGCTTCTGGAGGACTGGTTACGACAATATCACCCAGAAAAGCTTTTCGATGAAAAAGGAACGCTGCTTCCTCATTTGCGTGCCCTGGCGCCAACAGGGAATAGACGCATGAGTGCCAATCTGCATGCTAACGGGGGCCTCCTCCGGATTCCCCTCCATCTTCCTGACTTTCGAACCTATGCCTCGCATGTTGCCTCCCCCGGTTCCCAGGAAGATCAAAACACGTACATTCTCGGAGAGTTCCTCAGAGATGTCATGAAAATAAATACGGGAAATTTCCGCGTCTTTGGACCCGATGAAACGGCCTCCAACCGGCTGCAGGCAATTTATGAAGCGAGTGGAAAGACCTGGATGGCGGATCTCAAACCGGAAGACGATGACGGCGGATACCTGGCAAGGGATGGCCGGGTCATGGAAATGCTGAGCGAGCATACCCTGGAGGGATGGCTCGAAGGATACCTCTTGACTGGGCGTCATGGATTGATCAACACTTACGAGGCCTTCGCCCATATTATCGATTCCATGGTCAATCAACACGCAAAGTGGCTTGAAAAAGCCCACACGGAAGTCCCATGGAGAGCTCCCATCTCGTCTCTGAATATTCTTTTGAGTTCCACCGTGTGGCGTCAGGACCACAATGGATTCACTCACCAAGACCCCGGATTCCTTGATGTGGTGACGAACAAGAGCCCCCAAGTCGTGCGCATTTACCTGCCCCCCGACGCGAACTGCCTCCTCAGTGTGATGGACCACTGCCTCCGCAGCACCGACTATGTCAATGTCGTCGTCGCCGACAAACAACCTCACCTTCAGTTTTTGCCGATCGAAGAGGCAATCATCCACTGCACAAAAGGGATCGGACTGTGGAATTGGGCCTCAACCGATCAGGGAGAAGACCCGGATGTCGTCATGAGCGCAGCCGGAGACATCGTCACGACCGAGGCGCTTGCGGCAACGGCTCTTCTCCGAGAGCATTTCCCCGATCTTCGCTTAAGATTTGTCAATGTGGTCGATCTCTTTCGGCTCGTACCGCAGTCAGAGCATCCCCATGGACTTTCCGACCGCGACTTCGATTCCCTCTATACGACGGATAAACCGATCATCTTCAACTTTCACGGATACCCATGGCTGATTCACAAATTGGCCTACCGGAGAACCAACCACAAAAACCTGCACGTCCGAGGGTATAAGGAACAAGGAAGCATCAACACGCCGCTTCAACTTGCCATCAACAATCAAATCGATAGATTCTCCCTTGCCATCGATGTCATCGACAGAGTACCCAAACTGCAATCTCGGGGAAGTCATGTGAAGGACTGGCTCAAAGGAGAGATCACGCGCCATCTTCTCTATGCCAAGGAGACGGGCCAAGACCTTCCGGAGATCGATGGTTTCAGATGGCCTTTTTCCAAATGACCCGCCTAGGGGCCCCCAATGGCCACGATCTTCACGGCTAGAACAGGAATTCTGGAAATCCATCATGGAGCCGTCCCGTTGGGGCGGGTTGGATCATTCTCCCCGGATTCCGGATCATGAGGAACGCCATGTATTCGCCCCATGCCATGTCCGGAAAACCCACCGTTATCTTCGAACCGTACAGGCGGACAAGAGAGGCCAATGGGATCTGAACAGTTCACGGACATTCTCCCGCTCAACCGGGCTTTTTATGACCGGGAAACGATCGATGTCGCTCGCGATCTTCTCGGGAAGGTTCTGGTCCATGTTGTGGACGGAATGCCTAAAATCGGCAGAATCGTTGAGGTTGAAGCTTATCTCGGCACGGAGGACAAAGCCTGTCACTCCTCCCGTGGACTGACCTCCCGGACCCGGGTCATGTTTGGGCCGCCCGGTCACGCTTACGTTTACATGATCTATGGGATGTATTACTGCATGAATGTGGTGACGGAAAAAGAAGGGAACCCGTGCGCAGTTCTCATCAGGGCCCTGGAGCCGGTTCTCAACATCTCCCAAAAAACCAAAGGCCCGGGGCTTCTATGTCAGGCCATGAAGATCGACAAACGTCAAAATGGTCTGGACCTTTTAAGCGCACATTTTTTCATCGGGACGCCTCCGGCGGACCCCCTCCCCTTCTCCGTGGTGAGCCGCCCGAGAATAGGGGTCCATTACGCCGGAGATTGGAAGGACCGTCCACTCAGGTTCTATATCGGTGGGAGCCCCTACATTTCCAGAAAATGAGCGCATTGTCCACTCGAAGGGTTCCCAGTCTCGAGCCTCTTTTTTCTTCAGGAATGCATTGACCCCTTCTCCGGGGAAATCCATTGCCCATTCTTCCCATATTCATCAAAAATCCACCGGGCAAACGGAATGCTGGCGGTAAAGGCGGGAGAGACCGCATTCAAAATATGGATCGAATGGCGATCCCCCTCCACGCGGAAGTCGGAGATCAAAACCCTCTTTCGCGTGTCTAGAAGCTGGGCTCGAATGCCAGGGTTCCCCCATTTCGTGAATCGGGAGGGATCGAGGGTTTTCACCAGTGAGCGGGATTGCTCCACCATATATTTTTTGGAATATTTCCTGATTTCCTCCAGGGCCAGATCCCTGAATCCGAAGTCATTCTTGAAAAAGAGAGAGGATTCCCATCCCACAATCTCACGAAAATCGGTCCACTCGAAACGGTCCAATCCCTTGTAGTTTTCTCTCCAGAATGCTGGAATGGCCGTCGGGCCAATCTTGACTGTTCCATCGACCTTCACGGTGAAATGGACCCCCAGGAAAGGCTGACGTAGATCGGGGACGGGATAGATGTTTGTTCCAACCGGCAAGGTTGCGTGATTTCGATCTTCGGACTCGAGATAGATTCCTTTGAAGGGGAGCAGAAGGAGATCGGAAGCGAATCCGAAATCCTGGGCGATGCGATCGGCATGAAGTCCGGCGGCGTTGATGAGCGCATGGTAACGGAATACCCTGTTCCCGGCACGGACAGACCCATTCTCGATCCGCCTCTGATAGGGAGTTTCATAAAAAAAACGGACGCCCGATCGAGTGAGTTCCTTTTCCAGAGTTTTTGCCACGTCATTGGGGTCGACGGTCATTGTGGTCGGGGACCACAAGGCAATGCCCGCCGTCTTTGCATTGGGTTCTATTTCCGCAAGTTCTTTTTCATCGATGATCGAAACATCGACTCCGTTGACGTCCCCCCGTCTTTTCAGCTCTTTGATCCCTTCCGCTTCGACCTCCGTTCGGGCCACCACCACCTTGCCCGAAGGATTCATCGGAAGACCGCGATCTAGACAATATTCTCTCCAAAATCGGTTCCCTTCCCTGGTAAATCGGGCTTTAAGGGAGTCGGATGAATAATAAAACCCGGCGTGAAGAACCCCGGAATTCCTTCCGCTGGCATGCCAGGCTGGAACGGATTCTTTCTCGATCACATGAATGGACGCATGCGGTTTTGCCTCCCGAATTGTCCGGGCCATGGCAAGCCCCAAGATGCCGGCCCCAATGATCAGGTATTCGGAGGATTCCTCAGGCGTGGGGGTCACGAAGGGTCTTCATTGGTGAACGGGCTCCGGTCGGAACCGGGCGACCCTAATGCAGGGGACTCCTTCCATTCGCTCAGGCCCGAAGGCAAGGATTCCTCAGCCGGCCGTACAAAAAGGAGAGCTAGAAAGGTGATGATTCCGGTGGCCGACAAATAGACGCCTACGGCGGAGAGTCCATGCTCCGCCGCAAGGCGCGTCGCGATGTACGGAGCCGGGGAGGCGCCGACAATCCCTGCGAGATTGAAGGCGAGGGAGGCGCCTGTGTAACGGACAGGAGTCGGAAAAAGCTCCGCCAAAATCGTTCCGGCGGGCCCATAGGTGAGACCGATAATCGAAAACCCGACCAAGAAAAACGCGAGCACCCTGAAGGCATGGTGCGGGGTCAGCATGGGACCGAACGCCAGACCAAATATGAAGATGAGAACCGTGGAAATCATCATCGCTTCACGGGCACTTCTCCGATCCGCGTAATGGGAGGAGACCGGGATCAGGAGACCGAAAAAAATCACCCCGATCATTTGTATCAGCAGGAAGCTTTCCCCGCTGTACCCCAGGTGTGTCGTCCCCCACCCCAGGGCAAACACGGTCATGAGGTAAAAAAGGACAAAGGTGCTGAAAAGAGAGAAGACCCCCAGAATGAGCGCAAGTGGGTAATGGCGCAGGACGGAGAAAATCGGAAGGCGGACCCGTTCCCCCCGATCGAGAGATTTCCTGAATTCCGGCGTTTCAAGGATCCGAAGGCGGATCCACAACCCCACAATGACGAGAAAAGCGCTCAAAATAAATGGAATCCGCCATCCCCACTGGGCGAATTCCGACCGCGACGTAAAATGAGACAAGGCAAGAAAGACGCCGGTTGAAAGAATGAATCCCACTGGAGCACCGAGCTGAGGAAACATTCCAAACCACGCCTTTTTGTCCCGCGGAGCGTTTTCGGTGGCCAAAAGGACCGCGCCGCCCCACTCTCCACCCAGGCCGACTCCCTGTCCGAGCCGGCACAAGGCCAGAAGGAGCGGGGCGATGAGGCCGACTCGGTCATAGGTCGGCAAAAGGCCGATGAGGACAGTCGAGATTCCCATCGTCAGGAGGGAGGCCACAAGGGTGGCCTTTCGTCCCACCCGGTCTCCGAAATGCCCAAAAATGACCGCCCCTATGGGACGCGTCAGAAAGGCCAGGGCAAACGTGGCAAGGGATTGGAGCGTGGCGGTTGCCGGGTTGCCCGGGGGGAAAAAAAGTGCTGGAAACACAAGAACGGAGGCGGTGGCAAATATATAAAAATCAAAAAATTCGATCGTGGTTCCGACTAGACTTGCAAGAAGAATTTGTGTTTTCGATACGGGGGATTCCATGATCTCCTAAGCTTTCAACGGCAACCCGGCCTGACGATCATCGCGTCGGGCCGCGGGGTTGTCCGAACTCTCTCCGCCCATTGAGGGAACGCTCGCCCCTCATCCTTCCCCCGCACCTTCCACTCCTTTGAAGCGTCGCAGGAAAACCTTCCCGAAAAATTTGAAATCATTGTACCTAATCCCTCGGACGGAGTCATTGGTTTTAAGGATTTCCGGGCCCTAAGGAAGGATCACAGGAGAACACGGGAAAGACCCTGACCTTGGCCGCCAGGGAATCCGTCGATCCACCGTTACAGGCACTCACCCAGGTGTTCATTCGATGGATTGGAAGGAGGAGGCACAAATAAAGCGGAAGAGGTTGCCCTCTTCCGCTTCTGGGAAAATCACCTCGCGCTGGAGAAGACGTCAGCGCTGCGCGGCGCGCAAAGCCTTGACAAGTTCGAGACCGGTATAAATGGCCTTCTGATTCTCCGCATCCCCCATGAGGGCGAGAAGACTGAACAAACCGGAGCCCGTTTTGCCTTCGACAGAGACCCGGTTGAGCGCTGAATGGAGAATCTCGATTTCCGCCACCCAGTTCTCCAAGGTCACCATCAGCCTTTCCACAAACTGATCATTCACCACCCTTGTCAGTGCCACCACCCCCGAAGCCACATCGGGCAATGTGTCGAGGGCCCCCACTTCGTCCATCCTCCGAACCGCCGAGGCCAGCCGGTCCACGGGAAGCTCCATGAACTGCTCCATCAACGAGCCGGCCCTTTCGATCTGCGTGACGAGCCTTTCGAGCAATCCATCGGTCATGATCCGGTTGATGGCCGTTGCCGCGGTTCCGATTTCAACAAGAGTGTCCAGCCCTCCGGAAGAAACCAACGGAGCGATCCGTTCAAGTGCCGGAATGATTCCTTCGATGTCTCGAAGCTTTTCCAGGAGGACCACGACATGGGGATCTGAGGCACGATCAATCAGTGTGAGGGCCCGATCCGCCGATTCGGCCACCCGCTCCACGAGCTGGTTCGAACCGATGTCCATCAAGGCTTTCTGGGCTATCACCGCCTCCGACAATGTGTCGAGACGGTCGAGGATCTTCACAAGAAGGTCCTGGGTTGCCTGCTCCCCAAGCTTATCCTTGAGGAGGTCTGTCCGGGTTTCTTCTCCCATCGTGTTCTCCTATAGGATTCCTCTGGATGTGAGCCAGTACATCTTGTTGTAAGAAATCTTCAACCAGTGCACCATCGTGGTCGGAGTCGGAGGGACCGGGGGATTGGTGTAGTTGAAGGAAATGTAGCTGGCCTGGTTTCTTCCGGTTTCGATAAAACAAAACACCTTTCCATCGTATTTATGGGAGGGTTTTTGTCCGGAGAGGAGATCCACGATGTTTTCAACGAGCACATCGGCGGAGAAATGGGCGGTCGACCCGGCTTTGGAAACGGGAAGGTTGGTCGTATCTCCCACGACAAACACATTCTCGCTTCCCTCCATCAGGAGAGTTTCCTTATTGGTGGGAATCCAACCCCCCTCTCCAAGTTTGGAGTCAAGAATCACCTGAGCCCCTCGGTGCTGAGGGATGGTGATCAGAAGATCAAAGGGAAGCTGGCTCCCTTCCATGCTGTGGACAATTTTTTTCTTGACGTCCACTTCCTTCATGTTGAAGAACACTTCGTATTTGATGCCCCGCTCCTCAAAGGTTTGGGCGCCCCACTTGGCGACGGCAGGAATGGTGTGGACCGTTCCCACCGGGTAGGTATAGGTGATTTCCGTCTTGTCCCGAATGCCGCGCTTTCTCAAATAGTCATCGAGCATGAGGGTCACCTCGACCGGGGCGACCGGGCATTTATGCGGAACCCCCATCGAGATGACGATTCTTCCCCCGGTAAAACTCCTGAGGGCATCGCGAAGTTTGATCGATCCTTCTTCAGTATGAAACCAGTGCCCGCCCTCCACGAGACCAGGGGTCAGGTCGGGCCGGGGAACGGAGCCGGTGGCGATCACAAGAATATCGTAAGTGTATTCTTTCCCTTCCTTGGAAGTGAGCTTCTGACCCTGTATGTCGATGTTGGTAATATTATCCAGAACAAAGGTGATGGAGGGATCGAGAAGGGATCTCTGGGGCCGTTTTAAATCCTCGGGCCGGGAAAGATCGAAGGGGATGTAAAGCCACCCAGGCTGATAGGTATGCGTTTCAGTATTCCCGATTTGGGTGATCGAGACTGACTTGGAACGGAGATCTCCAGCAATTTTTCGTGCAAGCTGGTTAGCGACGATTGTTCCGGCGACCCCTCCGCCCAGAACCACGATTTTCTTGGCCATTCTATCCTCCACCCTGGTCCAGGAGTTGGGAAAATTTATTCCCGGCTGCTGGAACCGGATTAATCCTCAGAGCGCCTATTGCGCCCTCCAACTCTGGCCGCAAGACAGAAGCGAAACACCGTTCGGTCCTGCCTTCCGACCCTCCGATTTTAGACCAACCAAAAAAGAACCGCAAGCAAAGAATTTATCGAATCCAAGATAAATTGGAGTCTGAGCAGGCCACCTTCATCCCCTCAAAAACTCCTTCATTGTCGACATTCAGGGTATCGGGGGGGTGACCTTCGGGCCCTTCCTTTCAAGATGTGGGGGTTCTTCTCGGTATTTTGAATGCTCTTCCGGACCCGGATCCCCGGCCCGCAATACTCAGGAGAAGACCATGGGTCCGGGCCCGTCTTGGGCGCTCCATGACCAACCCTGGTCGGCTTATGTCAGTGGACGCATCAATAGGCCGAACTCTCCCCACCACCCTTCTTCATCAAAATACCATAAAAAATGGGCTTCATGGCGTCGCCAAAAGACCAAATGATCGTAATCCACAGAAGCCATAAAAGGCGGCCCTGATCGGACCCTGATTGAACGGCGGAGGGGGTGGAGCCCGGAGAAATGAGTCAGTTCGCCTGGACCAGCGAAAGACCTCCGGATCCGGTGTTCCGGGAGCCCCGAAGGAACGTTCCGGTGTCGATGTTGACGTGGCTTTCACGGATACGGACGGTCCTGGCGAGAGTGTGTCCGCAGAACGTGGGGGAAAGTCCCGGACGCCATGGCGTATAGGGTCCGTTTGACGCGAATATCTTCCTGCTCCACAGGATGACCGATTCGAAGGCGGGACCCGATGAAGGGCGGCCCTCCGCCCAGGCGTCGACGTCGGCATCCGTTCCCACGCTCCTTCCTCCTCCCTTTCCGAGGGAGATCTCCCCATGGACCACGTGGAAACGGCCGGGAGCCCCTTGGCCGACGACGATGATATGCGGGAGCGCGGCAATGAGTCCGGTCAGATCTTTAAAGTCCGACGAGGAGAGAAATTCTTCGAGCCACCGTCCTCTCATGGCTCGGGCATAGATCTTCCGGTATCGGCGGATGCACCCGGCATGGTGCAGGAGGAGATCTTCGTGGTTTCCCTTGACGGAGTAGAACCATGGTTTCCGGAGAAGGGACAGGACCCCGGTGGAGTCGGGACCGCGATCAACAAGGTCGCCGACAGAGAAGAGCCGGTCTTTGCCTTCGTCGAACCGGACGGAGGACAGCATGGCTTCGAGATAGGGAAGTCGTCCGTGGAGATCGCCGACGACGAAATCGCGTCCCACTGAGTTCACTGGAAGGGACTTGACGGTCGGAATGATCGGGAATTCGGGATGGCGGGGATCGAACCGAATCTTGCGGAGAAGTGGGTTGAAGGGGGCGAAGATGGAGGCGATGATGGATCGCTTTCCGATGGAGGAAGCCAAGACCTTGGTATGGAGAAAATCTTTAGAAGAACACGAGAAACCCGGGGCGTCCGGTGCGAAGGGGCTCATCCTCTTTCGCTCCGACGGAGTAAGGGGGGGAAGCCTTTTATTTCCATGGAGAGGTCCTTGGGATCACGGTTTGTCCAGAGGGCACCCAAGCCGAAAGGAGCGGCCACCTCCGAGTTAAAGCGGGGTCCCTCGAACAGAGACCGAGCGATCCCGAGTCTCCGGGAGAAGAGGGCCAAAAGGATTGCCTCATGAAGGCATGCGGCGTAATCGAGAGGTATGGAGCAATATCGTGTTCCCCTTCTCGGACGCATTCGAAGAGATCCCCAGAAGGGTCCTTCTCCGATGTTCTCATAAATGTCCCCACTCCCGCGAACGCCCATTCTCGTCGACCGCCGGCTCTGAAATCGGGTTTTGGAGTGCGCCCAAGGCTCCCATTCGGAAAGAAGGGGTGCCGTCGCCCCCCAAGAATGAGTCCTCGTGATTTTTCGGACGGTCCCACTCTACGCCGTCTCGACGATGCGACTCATTGCGCCCCGCTTCGCCATATCTTCCAAAGCCGATTCTTGAACCCTTACATTTTGTATTTTTGGGGAGAGGTCCTCTTAATGGTAGCCTCCTTGGGGCATGGATTCAAATACGAAATGATGGATGAGAAAATCGGCCCCCCCTAAATCCCTATGTTTTCAGCGAAGTTTTAGTCGAATCGTCACTCTCTAATCGGCCGGATCCACGCGGATCAGAACCTTCACATTCTCCGATATGGGGCTCCTAAGCCAGGCAGCATTGGACTTCGCCCGATTTCTCCCTCTTGGTGATCAAGACCCGTACCTCTGTCCGGAAAGTCTTCGATAGACTCCAAATGCTTCCGCCCCATTATTCATGAATGTCGATCCCGATCTCTTGAGCCGATTCGGATCCGATGCGGCTCCTGTGGAGGTCTCCGGACCCTGATCCTGAGGGAGTAAAACGAGTGCAACGAGGAGATGTTCGGGGAAGAATGGGCGGGCGGGAGTGTGAACATCCTTTCCCGGGTCGCTCCAGAATTTCGACCCTTTGGCCCTGGCAAAGATGAATGTCTCCCGAGAATCCCCATTCCTAAAACAATAGGGCCTTTCCGCCTTTCAGTTCTTTCCATCAGAGACGATCCCTAGAATAAGGGCTAAAGAAAGTGCAAGCGGGACAAGAGCGACTGCCGAAGCGAAAATGATTTCCAAACCTTTCAAAGAAATTTCCTTTCTGGGTAGGAGCCGTATCATCGGCCCCAGTGGGGAAACGGACACAATGGTTTTATCAAAAAGGAATGGGAGGGGGTTCCGCGAAAAATCTAATGCCGATCCAAACCGATGAAATCGATAAGAAATTTTAACAATTTTCCAATCCCGGGTAAAGGCCAAAATGAGATGAAGAAAATACCATGGTCGGCGCTCTTTAAGACCTGTCTGCAAACCCTTGACTTATTTAGAAAAAATGTAAGCGTCCATGAATGTCCTGAAATCCTCTTTTCCCCCTTGAACGTCCTATCCCCAAAAGGATTGGGGGATTTGAAAAGTAGGGACCTCTCCTTTTGGTCCCCGGCAGGGGATGGGCCCGATGGTGGCATTTCGTTGCTCCCTGTCATTTTTTTCCCCGAGAGAGGATTGAGCCGGTGACCGGCAAAGGGACATTCCGTGCGACCGGACGGACACCCCGCCGCACTTTCTTAAACGCTTCAACTAACAATGAATAGACAACCAGACATTTAATCTATATCTTCCCTCACATGGTTCTAATCGCGGTCAGGACCATGGCTTCAAGGCCCCGGGCCGATTCTGTCTCCCGGCATCTGACGTGTCTGAGACATGGATCCTGCCAGGAGTGCGGACAAGGCTCGGAAGGTCGATTTCGGGGGTCGGTTTCATTGACAAGAATCGGCCTCCCGTGATGAAATCAATGGACCGTTTCAATGCCAGCTCGTCGGAAATCCTTGGTCCTCCAAAAAATATGAAGATTCCGCGCGCAGCCACTAAATGGACAACACACGATAACGACAGGCACAACCGTCCCGTTCTTAAGGGAATCCGGTTTGCGACGGATTTCGGGCACGCATGCGGACTAGACCATAAGCCAGTATGGGGGGAATGAAAAATGAGAAAAGAATGGGTCAAGGGGCGCACCGGAGTGGTCACCCAATTGCATTATGCAAGAAAGGGGCAGATCACGCCGGAAATGGATTATGTCGCCTCCATCGAAAAAGTGGATCCGGAATTCATCCGGTCCGAAATCGCCCGGGGACGAATGATCATTCCTGCAAATATCCGCCATCCTGAACTCGTTCCCATGGGGATCGGTATCGGAATCACGTGTAAAATCAACGCAAATATCGGCAATTCTTCCCTCGTCCCCAACATCGAAAATGAACTTGGAAAGCTTGCCGTCTGCCTGAAACACGGAGCCGACACCGTGATGGATCTGTCAACGGGTCCCCGTATCCCGGAAATCCGTGAGGCCATGCTCAGAAATAGCCCCATTCCCCTCGGGACGGTTCCGATTTACGAGGCCATCCATCAGGTCGGTGACCCGCTTGAACTGACGGAGGATGCGCTGATTCAGGTGATCCGCTCCCAAGCCGAACAGGGCGTGGACTACATGACAATTCATGCCGGGTTGCTCCGGGAATTCATTCCTCTCACGGCTTCGCGTCTCACGGGAATCGTGAGCCGGGGCGGCTCGCTCATGGCACAATGGATGTTGCGCCATGAGAAAGAAAATCCCCTCTTCACCGCCTTCGACCGTATTCTACAAATCTGCCGTGAATTTGACGTTTCCCTTTCACTTGGGGATGGTCTTCGTCCCGGCTGCCTTGCAGATGCCTCTGACGCTGCACAGTTTGCGGAGCTCAAGGTTCTCGGGGAATTGACCAAGCGGGCGTGGGAGTCCGACGTCCAGGTCATGATCGAAGGTCCTGGACATGTTCCGTATGACCAGATCCCCATGAATGTGGAAAAACAGCAGGAGCTCTGCCACGAGGCTCCATTTTATGTGTTGGGTCCTTTGGTCACGGATATCGCTCCCGGCTATGACCATATTACCTCCGCCATTGGTGCGACTGCGGCGGGAACCGCCGGAGCGGCCCTCCTCTGTTACGTGACCCCAAAGGAACATTTGGGTCTTCCCGACCTCGAGGATGTCAGAAACGGAATCATCGCCTACAAGATCGCCGCCCACGCCGCGGATATCGCGCGACATCGCCCGGGAGCGAGAGACCGGGACGACCGGCTTTCGAAGGCCCGCTACGAGTTCGACTGGAAGAGCCAGTTCGATCTTTCCCTGGACCCGGACAGGGCCCGTTCGATGCACGATGAAACTCTTCCTCAGGAAACATTCAAACACGCTGAGTTCTGCTCGATGTGCGGCCCGAAGTTTTGTTCGATGCACATCAATCATCAAATCCGGGAAGAGAGCGAAAAATTGATTTCCATCGATTCCCTGACGCGACAGACTGTCTGAGGATTGAAAAACTTTAGAACCTTGTATTTCGAGGGTCGCAACATCTCCTCGAATACACAAACAGGACCGACTCCGCGTCGCGGGTGCCGGTCCTTTTTGGTGAGATCTTCGGAAAGGACCCCATGCCGGCCATCAGACTCGGCCATCCGATTTTTTTCTACAATATCCCCTTTCAGATCGAGGAACGCCAGATCCTACGAGAAATGCGCATTCCTAAAAAGGCTTCCCTTGCCGAACTCGGCGAACCTGCCATGGAAAAGGCCATCAGCACAGCGATTGAGGAAGGATACCGGATGATCGAGGGAAAGGGTGTCTATCGAACGCTTGAGATCACCGGAATGGAAGAGAGGAAGGTCCTCGCCAAAGAAACCTCCACGCTCTTTCAGGGCGAAAAAATGGTCAAGCTCCTGAAACACTGTGACTACGCCTCCCTGATCGTTGCCACCATCGGGCCGAAAATTGAAAATGAGGTCGATCGACTCACCGGACCCGAGCCTGCGCATGCCTACTTCCTCGAAAGAGTCGGCGCATGGATGGCGGATTACATGGGGATTTGGCTCGACCGCATGCTTGAACGGGAAATCGTTCGCGCCGGATACCAGCGGACCTACCGGTTTGGAGTCGGATATGGCGATTGGCCCCTCTCCTCCCAAACCGAGGTGATGGCGTTGACCGAGGCCCATCAGATCGGGATCTCGCTCAATGAAGCCTATATCATGATTCCGCGACTTTCCGTCTCCGCAGTGATCGGATGGCAGCGTCCCGGAACGGAACAAAAATCGAATCCTGAGGCGGAGACCGACACGTGATTCCAATCCTTGAACGGCTTAAAAAAGACATTCTTTTATTGGACGGTTCCATGGGAGCCTTATTGCAAGGAAGAGGGCTGCCCCCAGGATACGCTCCGGATCTTTGGAATCTTGAGCGGCCTGATGAAATTGCGCGCGTGCATGCCGAATATGCCGATGCGGGGTCGAACATCCTTCTTACCAATACCTTTGGCGCCTCACGCCTCAGACTCGCCGAATACAATGCAGAGTCCCGCATCCGGGAAATCAATCACGCGGGGGTCGAACTCGCCCGCCGGGCCTCTAAAGGAAAAGCGTATATCGCCGGGGATATCGGTCCATCGGGAACAACCATCGCCCCGGTCGGGGAGCTTTCCTTCGAAGAGGCCGTCGGCATCTTCCGGGAACAGGCGGCGATTCTCAAAGAAGCAGGAGCGGACCTCATCGCGATCGAAACGATGTTCGACATTCAGGAAATGCGGGCCGCTCTGGTCGGAGTCAGGGAAGGGGCCCCGGGACTTCCGATCATGGCCCTCATGACCTTCAACGCGGACGGGATAACGGATTCGGGCTCGGACCCGGAAACCGTGGCGGCGGTTCTCGAAGGTTTCGGAGTGGAAATTATGGGCCTCAATTGTTCGGTCGGTCCGGAAGCCATGGTGCCGGTGCTCGAACGATTGGGAAAGGCGACCCATACGTTTCTGGCGATTGAACCCAATGCCGGGCTTCCGGTTCATCGTGACGGACGAACAGTCTACCCGACCGGCGCGGAGGAGATGGTCTCTTACGCTCCGGCCTTCGTGGCGGCGGGAGCCAACATCATCGGAGGGTGCTGCGGCACGACTCCTGACTACATCCGCCTCCTCTCGAAAAAGGTCAGAGGCCTTCCGCCGGTTCATCGCTCGAGAATCAGCCTGACCCGGATCACCTCCCGCAATACGGTCCTTCCGTTTGGGGACGGAGTTCCCTTTGTCCTGATCGGTGAAAAAATCAACCCGACCGGAAAGAAGGTATTTTCAGAGTCTATCGCAGAAGGACGGACCGACCTGATCGTCGCTGAAGCCCGGAAAGAGGCGGCCGCGGGTGCCCACGCGCTGGACGTGAACGTGGGAGTCCCCCTTGTGGACGAAGCCCGAATGATGGAAAAAGCCGTCACGGCGATCGGAAACGTGGTGTCTCTTCCCCTTGTCATCGACTCGTCTTTCGCCTCCGCCCTGGAAGCGGGGCTTAGGATTTATCCTGGGCGCGCCCTGGTCAACTCCGTTAACGCCGAGGAAGAACGCATCGAAGAGGTCTTGCCCTTGATTCGAAGGTACGGAGCTGCGGTCATCGGTCTGCTTTCGGGGGAGGACATCCCGGAAAAAGCGGTCGACCGGATCAAGAATGCCGAAAAAATCCTTAGGGCGGCAGAAAAGTATGGACTCCGCCCGGAAGATATCGTATTCGATACCTTGGCCCTGACCGTCTCCGCGGTCCAGGAAGCCTCCAGACAAACACTTGAAACCATCCGGATCCTCAAATCGGAATGGGGGGCCCGAACAGTTCTTGGGCTCTCGAATGTCTCCTTCGGTCTTCCGGTTCGAAAATCCGTCCACGATACATTCCTGGCCATGGCGATAGGGGCCGGGCTTGACGGCGCCATCTGCGATCCTTACGACCCCCTTCTTCACCAGACGGTTGCGGCCGCCAGCCTATTTTCCGGCCGGGACCCGGAATGCCGGGTATTTATTAAGAAAGCGGAAGGATGGACCCCTCTGGTTCCGTCGGGAAACACCCCCGCGTCTCAATCCGGATCTCAACAGGCGGCAGGAACCTCTCCGGAAGGTCCTCTTTCAACCGCCCAGAAAATAGAACGCGCCATCATCGAAGGCGAGCGGGAGGCCATCACCCCTCTGGTCAACCAGGCGCTTTCGGAGGGAACCCCGCCCTTTTCCGTCTTTGTCGATATCATGACCCCGGCCATCCGAAAGCTGGGAGACCTGTTCGGACAACGGCTCAAGTTCATTCCCCACCTGATCGCCGGCGCGGACACCATGAAAAAAGGGGTCGAAGTCCTGCAACCTCATCTTGAAGCCAAAGGGCCGACCGAACCGAAGGGCACGATCGTTTTTGCCACGGTGAAAGGGGACATCCACGATATCGGCAAGAATATCTGCATCCTCATGCTCCGGAATTTCGGGTACCGTGTCCTGGACCTCGGAAGAAATGTGCCTCTTGATGTCATCCTTGACACGGCGGAAAAAGAAAAAGCCCAGATCGTCGCCCTCTCTGCCCTGATGACGACCACCATGATCCAGATGAAGATCGCCATCGACACGATCCAGGAGAGGAAGCTTCCCTTCAAGGTGATTGTGGGGGGTGCCGTCGTCACCCCGAAGTTTGCCAAGGAAATCAAGGCAGACGGCTATGGAAAGGATGTGGGGGAGGTCGTTCCATTAACGGAACGCGTGCTCGAGGAATTGGCTCGAAAGCCCGAATAAGAGGCCGGGAGGGTTGGCGGCCCCCTCAATTACACCACGATTTTAAGGCCGTCAAAGGCCGGGCGAATCCCGGAAGGCAGCTCCCCCTCGAGGGTCGCATGATCCATCCGGTGGGAAAGATGGGTGATATAGCCCGCCCGAGGCGAGATCTCCTGAATTTCCGCAATCGCTTGGGCCAAACCGAAATGGGATTCATGGGGCTCATAGCGCACGGCCCCGACGATCATCGTCGAAGCCCCTTTCATGACCCTCTTCCCCTCCTCCGGAACGGCATTGCAATCCGTCAAATAGACCAGATCACCGATCCTCAGGGCCGTATTCATCACCGGACCATGCTCGACCAAAAACGGCTGCACAAAAATTCCCATGATCTCCATGGGGCCAGGAAGCTCGCGCGGAACAAGCCGCGGGCGTGTGACCCCCTCTTTGTTCTCTTCCGAAAAAGCGTAAGAGAACATGGCCTTGATGCGCTCCAGAACGCGCGGGGGCGCATAGATAGGGATCTCTTCCTGCATGATGAAATTGAACGTGCGGAGTTCGTCGAGGCCCAAGACGTGGTCGGCGTGGGCATGGGTGTAGACGACGGCATCGATTCGGGAAATTCCCTCCCGAAGAGATTGAATGCGAAGGTCCGGAGCTGTATCGACAAGAAGGTTTTTTCCTCCGTCGGAGACAAGAATGGAGGAACGGGTCCTTCGATTCCGTTTGTCGGGAGAGCGACAGACCGCACAGGAGCATCCGATCATGGGAACGCCCACCGAGGAGCCCGTTCCCATGAACAATGCCGTCATTTTGGAAGAAGAAGATTTCATCCTTCTCCCTTTCTCCGCCAGGTGGTCATCCCACCCAAAATATCAGGGAGCCACGCGCAGGATTTTAACATGAAGAATGGTCACGGGATTCACGGGACGATCCCGACGGTCGGTTGGAACCTCGGCAATCCGATCGGCGACATCTTGGCCGGCCACAACCTGGCCGAAGATCGAATAATTTCCATCAAGCCACGTCGTGGGGGCCACGGTGATGAAAAACTGGCTTCCGTTCGTATCCGGACCTGCATTGGCCATCGCCATCACGCCCTTGCGGTCAAAATGCAGGGCGGGATCGACTTCGTTCTTGAACTGATATCCTGGCCCACCCGTCCCGTTTCCGAGAGGGTCCCCTCCCTGAATCATGAAGTTCTTGATTACACGATGGAAAATCAGGCCGTCAAAGAACGGCCGCTTGACCTGAGTCCCCGTGCGAGGGTCGATGAACGGCTTTGTTCCTTCGGCCAATCCGACAAAATTCGCCACGGTTTCGGGGGCCGAACTGGGAAACAGCTGGCACACGATGGTTCCCATCGAGGTTTCTAATTCCGCATATTCCCCTGGAGGGAGAGGCTTGGAAGAGGTTTCAGCATTGGCATTCATTGGAATCCCTTTATCCAAAATAGTGGTTGAAAGTCCCATGAACAGGACGGCCAAACCCCAGACAGTCATCTTGAAAAAATTTCGCGGTGTCATTTTTTCGAGGCCCTCCTTCGTTCCTGTTCGTTAAGAATCCGTTTTCGGATGCGGAGGTTCTCAGGGGTCACCTCCATGATCTCATCGTCCTCCAGAAACTCGAGTGCCTGCTCCAGGCTCAACACCTTTGGAGGAACGAGAGTGATGGCATCTTCAGCCGTCGAGGAACGGATATTCGTGAGATGTTTTTTCTTGCAGGGATTCACGGCAAGATCGGTGGGGCGGGTATGGGCTCCAATGATCATTCCTTCGTACACCTTGAGGCCGGGCCCGACGAACAGCACGCCCCGCTCTTGAACTCCTTCGAGCGCGTAGGCCACGGTCTCGCCGGTTTCCATCGACACGAGGGCCCCATTGATTCGGCCCGCAATTTCTCCCTTGTAATCTCCATACCCGTGATAGGTATGATTGAGAAGGCCCGTCCCTTTGGTGTCCGACAAAAATTCGCTTCGGTATCCCAAGAGGCCCCGGGCAGGAATGAGGTATTCCAGCCGGACATGGCCGTCCTTCTGGGGAGCCATGTTCAGCATTTCCCCTTTACGGGGGCCCAGCTTTTCGATCACGGCGCCAACGAAGTCTTCCTGGACATCAACCACCAGATATTCGTAGGGTTCCTGCCTTGCCGCGCCTTCTCCCTTATAAAGAACATGCGGGCGGGACACCTGGAACTCGTACCCTTCACGCCGCATCGTCTCGATCAGGATCCCGATATGGAGTTCTCCTCTCCCGGACACCTTGAAAGAGTCCGGACTGTCGGTTTCCTCCACGCGAAGGGCGACATTCGTCCGGATCTCCTTCATCAATCGGTCGCGCAAATTCCGGCTTGTGACAAACTTCCCTTCCTGGCCGCAGAACGGGGAATTGTTGACCATGAACTCGAGGGAGATGGTCGGTTCTCCGATCTCGATCGGGGGAAGAGACCCGAGCTCCGTGACATCGGAGAGAATGTCCCCGATCCGAAGATCCTCGAATACGGCCACAAGGATGATATCGCCCGCCTTGGCCATGGGAACCTCGATGCGCTTGAGTCCCTCGAAGGAGAGGATTTTCTTGACCTTGTTCCGCTCCACCAGGGCTCCGTCCACAACACGGGCGATCGTTTCTCCGGCGGAGACCTTTCCCCGCATGATCTTTCCCAAGGCGATCTGGCCGAGGTAGGAATCATACTCGAAGCTCGTCACCTGCATGAGGAACGGGCCGTTTTCATCCACATCCGGCGGGGGCACATAGTTGATGATCGTGTCGAAGAGCGGGATGAGGTCGGTCCCCTCTTTCATCGGATCCAGGGAGGCGATCCCTTTCTTTGCCGATGCAAAGACAACGGGGTACTCCATCTGGGCATCGGTGGCTCCAAGCTCGATGAACAGACCAAACACCTCGTTTTGAACCTCGATCGGGCGGGCGCCCGGCCGATCGATCTTGTTGATCACCACAACCGGACGAAGCCCCATGCGGAGAGCTTTGTTTAAGACGAACCGCGTCTGAGGCATCGGTCCGTCGAAGGCGTCCACGACGAGAAGGACACCGTCAACCAGCGTCAAAGTCCGCTCGACCTCCCCCGAGAAGTCGGCATGTCCGGGGGTGTCCACAATATTGATCCGGTAATCCTGATAGAAAATGCACGTATTCTTGGCGAGGATGGTGATTCCGCGCTCTTTTTCAAGGGCGTTTGAATCCATCACGCGCTCTTCTACGACTTCGTTTTCCCGGAAGACATGTCCCTGTTGGAGCATCTTGTCGACAAGAGTGGTCTTTCCGTGGTCGACGTGAGCAATGATCGCAATGTTCCTGATGTGTAAAAGTGACGCCGTCATTCGTTTGTCCGCCTTGTGTTGAACCATGATTCCCCCACGGGAATCCAGTCATTCCCATGAGGGAAAAAAATTTGCAGAATCATCATCATAAAGGATCGTAATGGGATCGGTCAATCAAGAGGGCGCCCGCAAGGATTCAGCGGAAAGCCCCGGAGCCAAAAAACGTGGTTCAAAAGCCTTACGCCCTATCAAAGATCCTTCGATGCGCGGGGTCCCCCTCGACCCCTTTCCCGTTCGAACGAGCCCTGAAAAATCCCCTTAGGACTCGACCCAAAAGGCGGCACATTTCAAATAGTCCAGTTCCGGCATGGCCAATATCCTCGGATGATCCCAGGAGGCCCGACCCTGATAGAAAAGGCGCGCTCTCCGTCCCTCCTTCTGGAACACCGACCGCAAAATTCCCGAAAAATCTTCCCACGACAGAAGGGCTGAACAGGAACAGGCCACAAAGACCCCCTTCTCCGCCAAAAGGGACAGCCCAAGCCTGAATACGCCATAGTAGCCTTCGATCCCTTCTTTCATCAGGCGGCGGCTTTTGATGAAGGCGGGAGGGTCCAGGATCACGACATCGAAACGCTGACCTTCTTCGCGGGCCTTTCTTCCCCACGGGAGAAAATCAGAGACGATCCCGCGGCCGCCAGGAACATTGTCATGATAAAATCCGATGGCCCTCTCCGACGCATCCACCCCCGTGATTTCGAGGGTTGTCCCCGAAAGTCCCTTTTTCGCCCCCTGCGCCATAATGGCGGCCGACCACCCTCCGACATAACTGAACCCATCGAGAATACGCGGGCGGACCAAGAACGGGGCCAGCGCTCGCACATTATCCTTCTGGTCGAGAAACAGGCCCGTCTTTTGACCTTCCTTCAAGGAAAAGGCCAGAGGGACGTCATCGACGCAAACGGAAAGCGCGGGCGGAATATCCCCGATGATCTGGTCCTCCTCGATCGGAAGGCCTTCCGACGCACGAATGCGGGCTCTCCGATCGGTTCGAATTCCAAGAGGAGAAAGGATCGATGTCAGTTGGGAGAGAATTTCCCTGGAATACGCTTCCAGCGCGCGGGTGGTGATTTGCACTGAAAGGTATTCTCCGTAACGGTCGACCACCAGCCCAGGCAGTCCGTCCGCCTCCGCATGGACAAGCCGAACGCCCTCTTGGGAGCCCCCAAGTTCATGCCGCATCGCCACTGACCGGAAGATCTTTTCTTCCAGATACGCGGAGAGGGAGCGTACCGGCCCATCGAGAAGACGGACGGAAATCAAGGAATGGGGGTTGAAGAGGCCCGTCCCAAGGAATCTCCCCGACGCAGAGCGGACATCGACCAGGAGTGGGGCTCCTGAAGTCTCCGGCGGTGTTTGCAATTCGTTCGAAAATACCCATCGATGCCCAGCGAGGACCCGTCGCTCCTCATTTTTTTTAAGCAGAACTTCTCCGCGATTTTCCATTTTGCGCTCCTGTTCGCATCCGGTCGGTGGGCTCTTGCCACGCAACAAGTTCTAATCTAAACTAAAAATGCGGAGACTACGGTTCCCCCTCAGGAAGTAGATTCCCCTTCTTCAAAAATAGCAATGCGAGGGTCCACCTCTTTCCGCCCGCTGGATGAACGTTAACCGACGAGACAGATGAGATACCTTTAGGGAGACTCCAGACCCTATGTCCAAGACTGAGCGCGGGATCCTGGGGAGATGCTCCTCTGTGTGTTGCATCGTTTTTCTCGCCGTGATCGGATTCACGCTTCCGACCAATACCCTCTCACACGCCGCCCCGCCCCCTTCCACAAATATCACCCTCGACCAGGATAATCCTTCCCAGGGCACGGCGGGAGTGATTCCGGTTCAAAATGGGGACTCCAGGGTCATCCTCTTCCCGACCCAAGACGTCTTCACTCCCCTTCTTTCGAACCCCCGCGAACCCGTCTCCACCCTCGAATTCTTTGTGCTTTCCGACACCCCCGGATACTACCAGTTCAACGGGAACGTGGCAGGCGACATCGGCATCGCCCGGTGGGAGTCGACCACGCAAGGGGTCGACAAGGCCATCCAGATCGGCATCATGGGAGGCGCTTTTTCAAGATTCGGAATCTTTGGCGCGAACACCTATCTCATCGATGGGGATTACATCGTGGGGATTCCCGTAACGGCCAGAGTCGGAAGGTTCTCGCAACGGCTCTTCTTTTACCATGAAAGTTCCCATACCGGATACGATTACACGACATTGGCCCACCTCAACAAACTTTCGGATTTCGGACAGGAGATTCTTCAGGAAGTTTCCTCCTGGGACCTCAATCCCTACATACGCATCTACGGAGGAGCCTCCTATCGCGTCTTCGGGCTGAACTATTACTCTACGGCCCAGGATTCCCTCATCCTTCAGGCAGGCATCGAAGCTTACACCAAGAGCCTGGGGTTTTTGGACCATCTCGGTCGGGCCTATACCTCCCTGTATCTGGAATCCCGCGGGATCACCGGATACACCCCCATCGAGGATTTCCAGGTCGGACTCATGTTCCATCGGCCGGGTTCCTATTTTGATATCCGCCCCATGATCGACATCTACAACGGATACTCCTACCTCGGGGATCTTCTTTTTACCAAGGAACGGTATATGGCGATGGGCGTCTCCTTTGACTTTTAGTCCTTCTTCCCACAGAATACGGAGACAGATCTTGGACGGGGACTTGCACAAAGGAACCCCCCCCGGCGGAAGACCCCTTCGGCTCTGTATGGCATGCTCCTCTTTCGTCGGAACATTCCGGAGATAATCTTTGAACAAATTCGCATTTCGTTTTGTGATCCCCTTCTTGGCCGGCGGGCTGATCATCGGCACGGCGGGGTTCTTCATCCATCTTTATCGTACCACTTGGTCGCCTGGACGCATCCTCTCGCCCGAACTCCCTCGAGCCCAGGTCACCTTTTCGGTCCGGCTTCCGGAAAACCATTCCCCCCTGGCCCTCCCCGTTCTATTGAGGGTGGTCAAGGACAAGAACGCGGCTTTCTCTGTCAATTATTGGCGCCCTGGCCGGACGGTCTTCCAGATGCCCCTCCTCGTTCCACCGATCGGCCAGCGCGCCACTCCCCCATCGATTCGTCTCTCCCTGTGGGATTCTGGGCTATACACCATGACCCTTTCGGACGCCAAAACCGGCGCCCTGGTCCGGAGCACCACTTTTAAGGTGGCCACCCCTCTGGGACTCTACCGGAATGACCTCGTCCTCTTGATCCTTCTGGGGCTGGCCGGATATCTGTCGGGCCGCCTCGCCTTCGATTCGCTGCCTCTTCTCGCCGAAAGGCTCCGGGGTCTGTCAAATCGCAAGATCCTTTTTTCATCCCTGGCGACAGGAGGACTTCTCCTGATGTTTTCAACGGTGGTTCTTTCGCCCAAAACGGCCGCTCCCGTCCATGACATCAAGACGACGGGATTTCACGAATCCGAGGGCCGTGCAAACGCCCCCCGCATGCTTCTTCCCATTTTCCCCTCCGGAGGGAAGGAGTCGGGATCCTACTTGATCCTTCGTCACCGCCTGGACAGTTGGCTCCGGTACGGCCAGGACCTGACATTCTTCGAAGGTCCTGTCGACAGGAGTGGCACCCATCGGGCGTTCATACTTCCACCGGATGATGGGGACTATCGACTTTCATTCTGGACCGTCAAAGAGGAAACCGTGACGCTTCAACATGTCACGGTAAGAGCGATTCCCGTATCTCCAGGATTCCCGGTCGGACTGTTCCTCGGCCTGACGCTTTTTTCCTCCGCATTCTTTTTACTGGCAGTGACCGGATCGAGACGCGCCATTTCAGGGGCCATGACAGAAAGGCTCCGTTGAACAATCTCAGCACACCGATGGTCCAAAGAAAACGACGGAACCGGGTCCTTCGATCAAAGGTCGTATTTTCAGCATTGGTGACCTTCCTCATGATGTTGTGTCATCCCGCCATCTCCCGAGCCTTCGATATCCAGCTCATGGGCAATTTCGACTATCTGCCGACCTCGCCCCTCCAGAACTCCTCTCCGTTCGGGTGGGGCGGCACGATTCGAATGATGTGGGAATTCCGCCCCGACTGGGACTTCACGGCAAACTTGGGGGCCAATTTTTTCGAGACGACCCAAACCGTTCCGATTAATCCGGTGACTTATTATCCCAACAACTCGGGGCTTGTCTCCATCACCCCTTTGTCCTTCGGGATCTACCATGTCCTGTATAGAAATAAAGCCAAAGATTGGCTCTATGCCCTGGGAGACATCGGAAGTGCGTTCGAATATTCTTTCGGGAGAGGGCGCATCACGCCCGAACCGTTCGCAGAATTAGGCGTGGGGTGGAGTTTCAAGCAATGGTTTTTAGAAGAGCGGTTGGCCGGAGTTCCCCTGGCCTTTCCCGCCTACCCCGGTCCTGGATTCTCCGCTGGACCGCTTATCATGATCACCACGTCCGTGGGGGTCCATTTCTTTGTATTCTGATCCCACCCGTCATTCCGGGAGAAACGCGATGGCCCCGGTTGGAATCCATCGGGGGTGATGGTGGCTGATAAGATCATCAAGAAAAGAGATCATCGCGCCCACATAGTGGGGGTCGAGGGCCCTTTCCGGGTCCTCTCCGGAAAGCCAATCCAGGATCTTTGCTGAGGTTTCGATCCCCTTCCCTTCTCCGTCTTTCCGACATCCCCTGCAGAGAACCGTTCCGTCCCCCGGGTAAAAGAGCACGCCTTCCTCCTGCGTCTTTTTATGGCATCGGGCGCATCGCGCAGGAGCGGTCCGATACCCCAATATTGCCAAGCTTTCCCGGGCGAACAGGATCCAAATCAACCCGGAATGGACCGACCCCGCATCGAGTTCTCCAAACATTTCGACGGTTCTGTCGAAGAGGGAGGGTTCAGGATGATCCGGCGGAAGAAGCCCCAGGAGAAATCGAACCGCCAACCCAGCCCAGGTAAGTCGATTGAAGTCGGCATGGATCCGGCGATAGGAATCAAGGATATCGGCGTGGTGGATTCGGTGAAGGGATTGGGAGCTGCCGATTCTTCCTGAGATCCGGCAAAGCGTCAAGGGTTCCAGGGAAGCCCCGAACCGGTTGTCCCTTGCGGTGGCGCCTCTCGCGAACCCTGTCCTAAGGCCGCTTTCAAAAGAAAAATAGGAGACGATCTTGGATGCGTCCTGATATCGGGAAGACTTAAGGATGAGAGCCCGTTCCTCAGCCATGAACGTTCCTCGCGGCCAAAAAAGGCCCGGTCACTCCGACAGATATCCCAGGTCCCGCAAAATGGAAGGCCGGTCCCTCCAATCGGGGACCACACGCACGGTGAGATGCAGATATACTGGCGTCCCTGTCAATTTCTCAATCTCTTTACGGGCGCGTGCGCTGATCAAATGAATGGTTTCGCCCTTGGAACCCACCACGATTCCTTTCTGCGAGTCCCGCTCGACGAGGATCGATCCTTCAATCCGCGTGGCCTTCTCCTCGCTGGTCGGCTCCTGAAACTGCTCGACCAGCACGGCACACTGATGGGGGACCTCCTGGTAAAGAAGGGAAAAAATCTTTTCCTGAACAATTTCCCGGACCATCTCCCGCATCGTCTGGTTTGTATACCATTCGGGATCGAAGATGGGCTCGCCCTCGGGGAGGTGGGAAAACAGGAGGTCCTTTAACGGATCGAGGTTTAGGCCCTTGAGCCCGGAAAGAGGGACGATCTCCCCTTCGACGCCATGCCGCTCCAGGGCCCGCTCAAACTCGAGGAGAACAGGGATCATCTTTGAAGGACCCAGGCGATCCATCTTCGTCAACCCGATCACCAAGGGCTTCTTCGAACGCTGGGGAGCGATCAGGCCCAGGAACTTCTCCCATTCCCGGTCCCATTTTCTCGACGACATATCCACCACCCAGAGGATGGCGTGGGCCTCGTCAAGAGCCTCCCGAAGCCGCCCTCCCATCCTTTGGTTTAAGAGAGGACCGGAGGTATGGAATCCCGGGGTATCCAGAAACACGATCTGCCCCCGAGATTCCGTCAGAATCCCCCGTATCAGGGTTCGGGTCGTCTGAGGGGTCGGACTGACCGCCGAGACTTTTTCCCCGACCAGAGTGTTGACGAGGGTCGATTTTCCTGCGTTGGGGAGGCCGACGACCGCGACAAATCCAGCCCTGTTTCCGACATTCTTTTCCTCACGAGGACGGATCTCCAGAAGCTCATCGATCATGCTGTCCGAGGCCGCCCGATTTTTTGCCGATCGTTTTGCCATGTTCCTTGCCCGATAAGGGTCTTTCCCGTTCCTTTCTTCCCCGGAAGGGACCCGGTTCGTTCCAAATTATGCTACCCTGAAAGAGTACCTGAATACCTCGGTGTTTTCCATCGGCATCCCTTCATTTTCGGAGATTCATGGCCAATATCCTCATCACAGGAGCCTCCTCCGGGCTGGGATGGTCTCTGGCCCTCCGCTACGGGGATCCGGAGGCCACACTCCACCTTGTCGCGCGAAGAGTCGACAGGCTTCAAGCGCTTTCGGCTCTTCTGTCCGACCGGGGAGCCCGCCCCATCCTCCATGGGATCGACGTCAGAGACAGAAGCGAAATGGAGACCCTTGCGCGCAGAATTCTCGAAGATGAAGGCCCGCCGTCCCTCATCATCGCCAATGCAGGGGTGCGCGGGCCAGAAGAGGGAAACGGCGCTGAGGCGATGCGGCTCATTTTCGACACCAATGTCATGGGGGTTCTGAATACGATCGAGCCATTTCTTCCGGCCATGAAAAAGGCCGGACACGGCCGGATCGCTGTCATCGGCAGCCTCGCCAGCTACCGGGGACTTCCAAAGGCCGGAGCCTACTGTGCCTCCAAGGCCGCCTTGGCCGCATGGACCGATGCGATCCGGTACGACGCCGCGCCGCGGGGGGTCTCCGTGTCCCTCATCAATCCAGGATATATCGCAACTGAAATGACAAGGAACAATCCCTACCCGATGCCCTTCGTCCTCTCCCCGGATAACGCGGCCCAGCGGATACGGGCGGGAATCGACCAGGGACGCGACAGGATCGCGTTTCCGTTTCTCCTCCTGGTCTTGGTGCGAATTCTGGCGCTTCTCCCATCACGCTGGGGGGATCGTTTACTTCGCGCAGCCTCGAAATCGTGATTCCCCCATAGAGTCCGTTCTGGCTTATCCCCTCGTCCCCTTTTCCGCCTCCTCCCGCTCATAAAAAAAATTCGTCTTCTTATCCTCTTGAAAATAAATCTTGACAGATAAAAAATGAGTGATATTTATTAAACGTACATGATAATTAAAAGGGGGAAATCCCGAAAATACCCTAAATTGACCCAATAGAGGTGACATTAAGGAGTCTCTCATGGCCGGTCTCATAGAGTGGAATCCCCTAAGGGAAATCGATGAAATCGCCCGAAGGCTCTCCCCCCTACTATTTAAGGAAAAATCCCCCCCGCCTTCGGAATCTTCCACGGGGTCATTGTGGAGTCCGGACACCGACATCCTTGAGAACGAGGACGCATTCCTCATAAAAATCGAGGTTCCCGAGGTGTCAAAAGAGGCGCTCCGGGTCGTGGTTGAAAACGGGGTCATTTTCCTCTCCGGCTACAGGTTCCGGAGTTCGGATCAGAAAGGATCCCGCTATCACCGGACCGAGCGATATTGCGGGGATTTCACCCGGTCGTTTTCCTTGCCGGAAAACGCCGATCCTTCCAAGATTACGGCAACGTTGAAGGACGGGGTCCTGACCGTCCGAATCGGAAAGCGCGGCGATTCCCAGAAAACAAGCCTGGAGGTCCCCGTTGAATGAGCGAACGCCGTGCGTCGTGGTCCCTTGGACGGTGACGGTGGACGCTCCCATCTAAAAGGAGACCAGGACTCCGGCAGAGATTCCGGAACCCCTCTAGAAGACGGCTTCCTTCCTATTCAAACGGGCGGTGGATAGGGAATGGAGCTGGATCCTCGGAATCTGGAGAACCCCCGACCCGGAATGGAGATCAGAAATGGCGAGAATCTACCGCAAAAATCCCGTGGTCATCGTCGAAAAAGACGGAGTCGTCCAAAGCATTTTTCATATGGACTGGGCGCTTCTCAAAACTCTTAAACAGAACGCCAAGGCAAAAAAGGTTTCCATATGGTCCAGATGGTTTTCCGGATTTCTTAAAACATTCTGAATCTTATGGCGGCGTTTGAAACCCGTTTGGGAACTCGGGAGGTCAAAAACCACCCAAGGCTCGAGCGAAAATCCGGACCGGGAGAGGCGGGGACGGAGTGTCGCTGAACGTTGGGTGGAAATCCTATAGGGACCCGTCCTCCGGCGGGTCTCTTTTCGTGTCCTCACTCTTCCAAGAGAGCCTGGCCCGAGCGGGAATCCCGTTCTTTCTCTTATAAACCCTTGTCTTTGGGAAAAGCGATAGGGATAATGAACCCTCAAGAGGTTTGGTCGTCACCTTCTTGGGGGGCAAAATGCTTTACAGCATGATTATGGCCGGAGGTTCCGGCACGCGATTCTGGCCGATGAGCCGGGAGCTCTTTCCGAAACAGTTTCTCTCCTTTGAGGGGCCCGACTCCCTCCTTGCCAAGACCGTCAACCGGATTCTCCCCCTGGTCCCGGAAGACCGGATCGCGATTGTGGTGGGTGCCACCCATGCCTCAGAAACACGCAGAATCCTTCAGGGGATGAACGACGGCCTCGGACGAGAGTGCCGTCTCGTCATCGAACCCCGCTCCCTCAACACCCTTCCAGCCATCGCCCTCACATCCCTGTTGATCGCGCGGGAAGATCCCGACGCGGTGGTCGCGGTCATGGCCTCGGACCATCTGATCAGCCCGCAGGATCATTTCCTCGCTCTCGTTCAGCACGCGGCAGGAATCGCCCAGAACGAAAAAGTGCTCCTGACCTTCGGGATTCCCCCCCATCGGCCGGAGACCGGATTCGGGTACCTCGAACTGGGGGAAGAACTCCCCGCATTTTCGACCGGCCTCTTCACTGCCAGAAAGGTGGCCAAGTTCGTCGAAAAGCCCGATCTCACGAAGGCCCGGCTCTTTCTTTCCGGAGGACGCCATCACTGGAACTCGGGGATGTTCGTCTTTTCCGTTCGCACCTTCTTCGAGGAACTCTCCCTCATCCAGCCCACCCTCTTCGAATCCCTGTCCTCCGTCCGGGAGGCATTGGGCCAGGCGGAAGAGCGACGGGCGATCGATCACTTTTACCGCCATACCTCGCCTCTTTCCATCGATTACGGGTTGATGGAGCATTCCTCCCGCGTCTGGTCGATCTCCGGACCGATCGACTGGAAAGACGTCGGATCGTGGTCGGCCCTGGACGACATCTCTCCTCATGACAACGAGGGCAATGTGGTCCGGGGGAACGCCGTCATGATCGACACGGAAAACTCCATCATCCATGCGGACAAACGGGTCGTCGCCCTCATCGGGCTAAAGGACATGATCGTTGTGGACACCGACGACGCCACGCTGATCTGTCCCAAGGATCGGGCCCAGCAGGTGCGGGAGGTGGTATCCCGCCTGCGCGATCGAAATGCCGTGGAGGCCATGGAACACCGGACAACGCACCGGCCATGGGGACACTATACCGTTCTGGACCAGGGCCCCATGTACAAGCTGAAAAGCGTCACCGTCAATCCCGGAGGCCGCCTCTCCCTCCAGATGCACCTTCACCGCTCCGAGCATTGGGTGGTCATTGCCGGAACGGCCCGCATCATTTTGGGAGAGGAAGAAATCTTCCTTCATACCAATCAAAGCATCGATGTGCCCAAGGCCACGAAGCACCGGATCGAAAACCCGGGAAAGGTTCCCCTGATCATTATCGAAGTCCAGAACGGAGAGTACCTGGAAGAGGACGACATCATACGATTTCAGGACGATTACCGGCGCACCGATGAGACCCATGACACCTTCGCCCCTCCTCCTGTGAAAGAGGACCATCCTTGATCAATCCCGGGATCTTTCGGGAATACGATATTCGGGGAAATGCGGAAAAAGATCTCTCAGACGGCCAGGTTCGTTCGATCAGCCTTGCCCTGGCCGAGATCCTAAAGGCCAAAAATGTCCTGACGATCGCCTTGGGACAAGATGTCCGGCTCACCTCTTCCCGCATTGCCCAGACCTTGTCCGAGACCCTTCGATCCTGCGGGATCTCGGTCATCGACATCGGGGTGGTGCCGACTCCGCTCCTCTACTACGCCCTCTTCACACTTCCCGTCGGGGGCGGGGCGATGATCACCGCCAGCCACAACCCTTCCCCCGACAACGGGATCAAGCTTGCGATCGGCCGGGAAACAATTTACGGGGAAGCCATCTCCGCCATCAAGCGACGGGCGATCGCCATCGATGCCGCCCCGCCCCCTCCTTTTCCCGGCCCTCCCGGCACCCTTTCCTCTCATCCCGTGACCTTGGCCTATGTCAAGGACCTCACCAGCCGGTTCGGATCTCTTCCCGCCTTTGGCCATCGTCCCCTGAGGGTTATCGTCGACTGCGGAAACGCGACCGCGGGTCTGGTCGCGAGAGCGCTCTATACTCCCCTGGGCATCGACCTGACCATGCTCTTCGAGGAACCGGACGGGACCTTTCCCAACCATCATCCCGATCCCACCGTCTCGAAAAATCTCGCCGCCCTCAGACAGGAGGTCCTCGACAAAGAGGCTGATCTCGGGATCGCCTTCGATGGGGACTCCGACCGGATCGGCGTGGTTGATGAGCGGGGAGAATGCCTCTTCGGCGATCAATTGATGGTCCTCTTTGCCGAAGAGGTGCTTGCCAAAAGGCGAGGGGCCCGGGTGATTTCGGAGGTGAAGGCCTCCAAGTTCCTGTATGATCGGATCGCCGCCCTCGGAGGAATTCCCGACATGTGGAAAGCCGGCCATTCGCTGATCAAGGCCCGCATGAAAGAGACGGGGGCGCCTCTCGCCGGAGAAATGAGCGGCCATATCTTTTTTGCCGACGAGTATTACGGATTCGATGATGCCCTCTATGCCGGGATCCGTCTGATGGCCCTGCTTGCAAGGTCCGGACGGCCTCTCTCCTCCTTGCTCTCCGCGCTGCCCAAGACGTATTCGACGCCCGAGCTTCGCCGGTTCTGTCCCGATGAATTGAAGTTTCCGGTCGTCGAACGCCTGAAGTCCCTTCTCAAGTCCCAGGGGGTGGCCTTTATCGATATCGACGGAATCAGGGCCGAATTTTCCGACGGGTGGGGCCTGGTTCGGGCCTCCAACACCCAGCCGGCCCTCGTTCTCCGCTTTGAAGCCGAATCCCCCGGCCGGATGAGCGAGATCAGGGCTCTCTTGACCTCCGCCCTCTCACAGGCCATGAAGTCGGAAGGCCTCGAACCCTCCCTGGCGGAGCAAGACCTCTCCCCTCATTGACATTTAAGGGTCAAGACCGGAGGAGCAACCCGAACGGGCTCCCTGGCAATGGCCGGAGACACACGGGCGGTTCCTGACCCAAGGAACGCTCTCTCCCGGGGGTGGCCTGCTCAAAATGAGTCGGGAATCTTCCTGACAGCCCCCTCGAGGACACGGGCAATCGCTCCCTCATCCAGCCCCTGGAAGGCCTCTGGAGGGATCATGGGCCCGAAGTGAAGAGAGACCGGTCCCAGACGCGGAAAACGGCGGTGGGGCGGCCAGGCCTTGTAGGACCCCGAAATCCTGGCCGGGAGGATCGGGCATTTCACCCTCCGAACGATCGATCCGATCCCGGGTCCAAAGACCCCGAGGCGTCCATCGGGAGTGGCTTCTCCTTCAGGAAAGACCACCAGCCCGGACCCGGAACGAAGCAAATGGATCGCCATCCGGAGCTCCGTGACCCCCTGGCCGTCCTCACCGGGAATAAGCCGGACAAGCTCCTGAAACGGACGAAGCCGGGCCTTTTCCCCGGAAGGGCCCCCCCCCATGAAGGTTCGCGCAAGGATCTCCTTCGGCAAGGACAAGGCAAGAAGAAGAGGGTCGAGGGGACCAGAAAAGTTCGACACCACGACGAAGGGGCCGGGAGGGAGAGAGATCTCTCCGGGCACCCCCGAACCGCTGGCGGAAACGTGAGGCCAGGCGACCCCCCACAGCCATCCGGCAAGGTGGCGGAGGGCCTGATAGAGAAAACGCTGGGGCAGAGCGAGTTCTCGATGAGGCCCAGGTCCTTTGCCGGGGATTAAGGACTCCTCCGCCTCGTTTAAGGGGGGGGTCAAGGGATCGGCCGGAGGGGCTCCTGACGCCCCCTCCTTCGACATCCGTTCGAGGAGATCCCCCACCGTCACGATTCCTGTGAGCAAGGTGTCTGGAACCTCTTGCCCAAGAATCTCCTCGATCTCCTGGAGAAGCTCGATCTTGCCCAAGGAGTCGATCCCGAGATCGGCTTCGAGCTTTGCGTCATCGGGAATCTCTCCCCCGATTCCGGAAATGGACCGGATCAGGTCACGGACCCGCCCCACTAGAGGGCTGTCCGGAATGAGCGATTTTTTGTGGGAGCCCATCCTCCTCGATCGAATCTCCCGATAAATGTCCGGAAGCTTGAAGCGGCGAAGCTTTCCTAAACGTGTTCGGGGAAGAGGCGTGTTCACGATTTCGAAGGCGGCGATCCGGCTGTGCCCCGGATGCTCCCAGTTGACCGCTTCGACCACCTCGCGGATTTGAGCGTCCCCGACGGACGGATCCTCCGATCGGACCAGCGCGATGAGGGCCTTTCCTTCGAGGAACACCGCCGCCTCCGCCATATGTCCTTTTTTGATCAGGGTCTGCTCCAGAAATTCTGGAAAAATGTTCTTTCCGCTGGGAAGGACGATCACCTCCTTTTCCCGGCCCACAAGGGTGAGCCGCCCTTCCGAGAGAAATCCCAGATCCCCCGTATCGAACCATCCCTCGGCATCCTTGATGGGACGACGCTCCCCTCCGGGAAACCACCAAAAGTCCGCGACAATGGGGCCACGAACGAGAATTCTTCCGCCGGGTCTCCCTTCCTCCGGGGGAAGGACACGGACTTCGACACCCGGAATCGGCGGTCCCACGGTCCCGACCGACCAATTGGACGGGGTGTTGACCGACACGACCGGGGAGGTTTCCGTCAGTCCGTACCCTTCGAGCATGGTCAACCCCATGGCGAGAAAATCCCGGGCGATTTCTGGGGGCAGGGCCGCCCCCCCCGAAAAAAGCGCCTTCATGCGAGGGCCGAAACGCCTCCGCACTGCACGAAACGGAATCGCTCCTATGGTGAGGCCGAACCTTCGGCGGAGGAAATAAGACCATGGAAGGAGCCCCCGCGTGATCACGGTCTGGGCAAGGGAGGATTTTTTGCCGATTTCCTCGAAGATCCGTCTATGAAAACGCTCCCAGAGGAGCGGAATCGCAGGGAAGATGGTCACCTCTCCCTGTTGCAACACCCCTGCCAGCGCGGCCGGAGACAGATCGGGCGGAAAAAGGATCGTCCCGCCGCAGGAGAGCGGAAGCAGGATCCCGGTCATATAGGGGTAGGAATGATGAAGAGGGAGGACGGAGAGGACGCGGTCCCGATCGGTGAACACTCCGTAGGTCAAGGCGGCATCGGCGTCCGAAAGCAGGTTCCGGTGGGACAGGGGCACTCCCTTCGGTTCTCCGGTGGTCCCCGAAGTCAATAAAAGATGCGCCACCGTCTCGCTTCCTTGCGGAAGGGCCGCCGCCAAGAGGGGCCCGGGGTCCTGCGGGGGACTCTTTCGATCCTCCTCTTCGGAGGAAAGCGTCCGATAGGGTCCCGAGGATTTCAGGAAATGTTTCAAGGTCTCGTCCCATGTGACGAGGGCCGTAATTCCGAAGGCCTCGAGGATTCCCCGGACCGATTCGGGAGGAAGGAGATGATCGATCAGAACGGGAGTCCGGCCGATGAGCATGAGGGCAAGGTCGGTGGTGACATAGGAGGGACCGGGAGGAAGATGAATCCCGACGAGGGTGTCGGAAGGGGTCAATTCCTTTTGCAGGGCGGAGGCTTTCCGGAGGACGATTTCCCCCGCCTCTTTATAGGAAATGCTCTGCGCCCGGAACACCCGGTCGCCTTCCTGTCCCCAGACCTCGATCATCGGATGGTCCAGGCGGGATTTCGACAGCCTGAAAAAGCGGTGGAGAAGGGAGAGGTCGCTCACCGGGAGGTCCCTTGAAAAGAGAGAATGCGAGAGGGTACGGGCATCGTTTTTACCCCGTGGGACTGATCATTCGACGTATGTCGGCGAAAGGGTGATGGATTCATTCATCTCAGGGAGCGTGACGCGGGACCACCCCACCTTGGGAAGAACCTTTCGGAAGCCCTCCATCGACCGCTCTTCCCCGTGGACGAGGATGGCCAGGTTGGGAACGGACATCTTCCGGCACCAGTCGAGGAGATCCCTCTGGTCGGCATGGGCCGAGAATCCATTGATCATGGACATCCGAAGATGAACCTCCCGCTCCTGGCCGAATATCTTCACCGTCCGGGCTCCGTCCACCAATTCGCGCCCCAGCGTCCCTTCGCTCTGATAGCCGACGAAGACCAGGGAGGAGTTCGCATTGTCGATTTCCCGTTCGAGATGGTACATCATCCGGCCCCCCGAAAGCATGCCGGACCCGGCGAGGATGATGGAGCGACCTTTGTTTTCGTTGATCCGGCGGGAGTCATCGCTGCTTCTTGAAAGCGTCAGGCGGTCAAAGTGGAAGGGATCGACACGGTTTTTCAAAAGCTCCCGGATTTCGGTATCGAAGGCCTCCGCATAGCGTTCGAACACATCGGTCGACCGGATCGCCATCGGGGAGTCGAGGTAAATCCGGCTTCCCTGAGGAAAGAACCCCTCCGAGTCCCACTTTTTGAAGAGAAACAGGATTTCCTGTGTCCGTTCCAGGGCAAAGGTCGGAATCAGGACGTTTCCCCCTCTCCGAAAGGTCTCGGTGATATGCTCCCGAAGTTCCCCCGTCGATTCCACATAGGAACGGTGATTCCGGTTCCCGTAGGTCGTCTCCATCACGACGACGTCGGAGTCGGCGGGCGGGTCGGGAGATTTGAGAAAGGAGCGCCCGGAGGAGCCCAGATCGCCCGAGAAAAGAATCCGGGTTCGTGATTGTCCCGACCGCTCGGTGATCTGGATCGAGGATGAGCCCAGAATATGGCCGGCATCGTGGAAGACGGCGTCCACGTCCCGGGCGAGGGAGATGACCTCGCCGTATTGTGCAGGGATCTGAAAGGATCGCATGGTGTCGAAGACGTCCACGAGAGAGTACAGGGGCGGGACGGCATGACCCGACCGCCACTCGAGGTGTTCGGCATGCTCCGCTAAGATGTGGGCCGCGTCCATCAGCACGATGGCGGTCAGGTCGCGGGTCGCGGGAGTGGCGATGATGGGGCCTTTGAACCCCTGCTTGAGCAAAAGGGGCAGCCGTCCGCAATGGTCAAGATGCGCGTGGGTCAGAAGAACGGCCGTCAGGTCTTTCGGATCGAATCCCAAAGGTCGCGAATTTTCTTGCGTCATGTCGTCTTTCCCCTGGAACATGCCGCAATCGACCAGAAATTTGTTCCTTCCCGCCTCCACGAGATAGCAGGATCCCGTCACACGGCGGGCGGCCCCATGAAACGACACGCGCATCTTCCCTCCTTTTGACAGTTTCTCCCTTTCGGATCGGCCCTAGTCTAACATACTCCCAATTCCCCTGGAACAACCGATGAGATCTTGACGCCTTCTTCGAGAATCCCTACAATAACACTGATAGTCATTCTCAAAAATTTCGGAGATGGGGCATGGAAACGTTTCTTATCGTGATGAGGGAATCGATCGAGGCAGCCCTCCTCGTGGGAATTCTGCTGACCACCGTCAAAAAGGCCGGCCGGGCGTCCGACCGCAATTATGTGATCGCGGGGGTCCTCACGGCGCTTCTCCTGTGCGGGGTGGTTCTGATCGGATCCCGGGATCTCGTGGCCACGCTCTCGGGCCCGCTCCGAACCGAGATCGACATTCTCATCTTCTTTCTCGCCGCCTTCTTCCTCACCACCATGGTCATCTGGATGCATTACCACGGAAAGGATCTCTCCCGCGAGCTCTCGGGAAAGGTCGGCCGCCTGCTGGATTCCGGCGAACTTGGAGCCCTTTTCCTGCTCTCCTTTTTCGGGGTCTTCCGCGAAGGGCTGGAAACCATTCTTTTCCTCTGGGGAATCGCGACCCAAACGGGAGGACCAAATACCGCCGAATTTCTTTGGGGGATTTCAGGCCTTGCGGCCGGAATCACCCTGGTCGCCCTCCTTTTCCAGGGGTTCGTCCGGATTCCTCTCAGTCTTTTTTTCTCGATCACCTCCGTCCTTCTGATCCTCTTCGCCACGGGGATGATTTCATCGGCGGTCGGCCGCCTCGTCATGATCGGAGCCTTGCCTCCCATCATCAGCCAGGTCTGGGACACCAGCGGGCTTCTCAACGAACACCATATGGTCGGCGGCTTCATGGCCGATTTTTTTGGTTACCGCGCCCGCCCCTCCCTCACGGTGGTCCTGACCACTTTTTCCTACATGATCGTCATGATGCTCTGGTGGCTGCGCTCCCACCGGAATTCTTTGGGAACCGGTCCTCAGACTGTTCGGAAGATTCGATGAAGATTCGCTTCATTTGAGTTTCCATTTGAAAAATGTCATAAGAAGGGCTACGATATCCATATGAGGGATTTGTTACAAAAGATCTTATTGTCGATGATGTTTTTTATTTGGAGTCTTGGTTTCGGTCCCGCTTTCACCCTTGCCCAAACGGCAGGCCAAAGTCCACTTCGGATTGATGTCACGATTCGCCACCATCGATTCGAAACGGTGGTCAAAACGGTTCCCAAGGGAGAGCCACTGGTGTTCAGGGTCACGAATTCGGGAAAATCGATGGAAGAATTCGAGAGTTACGATATGGCCTTCGAGATCATCATAAGACCCGGTCAAACCGTGGATATCCCCGTATCCGGACTGGGAGCTGGAACCTATGAGTATTTCGGCGACTTTCATCCAAGGACGGCCCGTGGAACGATCACTGTCAAATAAGCCATTGTCTGGGGAGGATTCGACGGGAAACACCCACCGTCCTTCGTCCCCCCATTTTTTGATCATGCTCCGCCCTCTGGTCGAAGCCTATCAGGCGTTTCTTCAGGTGTCCGACCGGCATATCGGAACGATGGGGCTCACCCGGGGCCAGTTCGATGTCATCGTCACACTCGGCCGGTCCAATGGCCTTCGATGCACCGATCTCGCCCGAGAAACCCTGGTCACCAAGGGAACCCTGACAGGCGTCCTGACTCGCCTTGAAAAAAAGAAGCTGATTGTGCGCACCCAAAACCCGAACGACAGGCGAGGCCAGATCATTCGACTGACCCCCGCGGGAGAACGCTTGTTCGAGGAAGTCTTTCCGCGGCATATCCGCTATCTCGAAATCTTCTTCGACCGGGCGCTCACCAAAGAGGATATGGACGTCATCCGCCCTCTCCTCCTCAAGATCCGAGACGGATTCAGGAACGCCCCACCCCGCCCAAAATCCCGCGCCCTTTAGTGCGCAAGCACGTTCAGCTCCGCCTGTTCAAGCCGGCGCGAACAGGCCTCCGAAGGACGAATCCGGCAGGCCACCCGAACCGCATCGACCGATTCCACGTGCCGTCCCAGCTTTTGAAGAATGCTTGACCGGTTCCAGTATCCGTAAAACGAGCGGGGATTGAGAAGAAGCCCATGATCGGTCGCCTTCAGCGCCGCCGGATAGTTCCCCAGCCGATATTGGGCCGCCCCTATTCCGATCCACCAGACATCGTTTTGAGGATCCTTTTTCGCCTTTTGGCGATAAAATCCGAGCGCCTTCCGATAATGGCCGGTTCCGAGGAGAACCGCCCCCCGGGTTTCGGCCAGCCTAAGGTCCCGCCGGGCCCGTTCCTCTTCAATGAAATTCTTGTAGGCCTGCCCGATATCTTTTTTCGAAACCTCGACCATCACATAGGCCACGTATCCCCCGCGAACCTGCCGGACCGCGTTATGAACCACCCGTTGTCCGAAAAGATTCCCCGAGGAGGCCGCTTCGAAAAAATCGTGGACGGAGGCGGTGGTTGAAAA
>DAHVAL010000015.1:0-5915 GCA_027314645.1 Nitrospirota bacterium | reverse complement strand
CCAGACTAACAGAGAAAATCCAAAAATGTTATCCTGTGGCAATTGCCCCGCGTCGAATCCTTCCGGGAGAGCTATGCCAATCATTGTCGTGACGTCGCTGGCGTTTTTTGTGATCCTCCTGCTCTGGCTGCGCCTTCTTCCGCTTGAAATTGTGGTCCTGGGAGTTCCGGTCGTTCTTTCGCTCACCGGCATCCTTCCGTTGGAAAAGGCCTTTTCGGGTTTTTCCCAACCGGCGGTCATCGCCATCATCTCCCTGTTCATCCTGTCGGAAGGCCTCTCCCGGACAAAAGTGGTCCGGAACGTGTCCCGGCTTCTCGAAACCCTGCGAAAACGCCGGCCCTCCCTCCTGGTTCCGGCCATCCTGGCCACGGTCGGTCTTTTTGCGATGTTCCTAAACGACACCGGGACCACCGCGCTCTTCCTTCCTGTCGTCCTCTCCCTTCTCCATGAGGCCCGCCTCTCCGAAAAACCCCTTCTTCTCCCTTTGGGCTATGCGGCGATCCTCGGGGGATCGGCCACGCTGATCGGAACATCTTCGAACATCGTCATTTCAGGTTTTCTGGAAACTCAAGGCCACCACCCATTCCGCATGTTCGATTTTTTCCCGATCGGAGCCGGCGCCTTTCTTTTAGGCGTCGGGTACCTGGGAATGTCCCGCAGGAAGCTCTTCCGGAGCTCGGAGAAGTCGGACGTCCCTTCTCTTGCCGAGGAAGAGCGGACCTTCGACCTTGAGCTGGTGTTGGGCAAGGATTTTCCCGATCATGGAAAGCCCTTTCTCCAGACCCTCCTGCACACAGAGGTGGGGCTCTCCCTTCGCACCGCCCATGCCTACCGGATCCTGTCGGCGCGCGCCCGCGCCCAGTCCTTCCTGAAGGCCTCCTGGGATTGGACGCGCATGGCCGGCCAGGCGGGCGACCTTCGGCGCCCCGTGCCTCTGCCCGAATTGTCTCCCGAAAAAAGTCCATTGAGCCCGGGCCTCCACCTCCATGTGGTGGCCACCCTTCCCCAGCTTCATAAGCTGTCCGACATCCGGGGCATCTTCCTTCTCCCCGTTCAATCCAGCCTCCAGGACCCGGAAGAAGACCTGAAAAGACCTCCCCTGGACCGGCTCATGGAGTCGGAGGAATGGATCCTGGCTCAGGCGATGCTCGCTCCCCGCTCGGGCATGATCGGTCGAAAGATCTCGTCCCTCCATTTTCTCCTTCCGCCGGAGGTGGACATCGTCGGGATCCACCGGGACGAGGGCCGCCGGATTTCCGGGGACCTTTCCGACCTGACGATCGAGCCGGGGGACCTGCTTCTGATCCAGGGAACCCGTCAGGCCGTCGAAAACCTTTCCTCCCGGAAGCTCTTCCTCTACCTCGATCTCTTCGAACGGGAAACCTTCCGCTCCGACAAGGCCCTCCTGGCCTTAACCATCCTGGGAGCCGTGGTGCTCTCCAACGTCTTCGGTTGGCTCCCGCTCGCCCTTTCGGCGGTCATGGGGGCCATTCTCATGCTTCTCACCGGGTGCCTGACCCTGGAGGAAGCCAAGAACGCGATCGAATGGAGGGTGGTCATGCTTCTGGGGGGGCTCTTTCCCCTCGGCTGGGCCATCTCCCAAACCGGCCTGGGCCACATGATCGCACATCTCCTCAGCTCCCAGGGACACACGCTTCCCCCCATCTTTCTGCTGGCCCTCCTGATGGGAACGACCGCCCTGATGGTGCAGTTTCTCTCCCACAACCTCGTCGCCCTCATCATGGCCCCCATCGCCATGGACCTCTCCCGGGCGATGGATCTCTCCCCCTATCCCCTCATGATGGGCGTGGCCTTTGCGGCGACGATGTCCTTCCTGACTCCCTTTTCCCATCCGGTCAACACGATGACGTGGGGGCCCGGAGATTACCGATTTTCGGATTATCTGAGGTCGGGGGCCGTCTTGCTGATCCTCGCCTTTCTCTGGGGGCTGTTCGAGATTCCCAGAAGGTTTCCGTTTGCGGTACACTAGGAGGCCTATGAAAAAAAGAGAATCGGAAAGGTGAGGATGAATCACGGACATCGTCTCAAGGCTCCAATCTCAGCGGCCGCCGGCGGAATGGGACTTCTCTTGCTTTTGGCGTCCCCGGCTTTCGGTGCGATCGGCACTCCGTATGCGCCATCGGAAACGACCGGTCTTGGATACACGTCGGAGCAGACCACATCAATCTCCCCAGGGCTCATGGTTTACACCATGACGCGGATCCGGACCAATCCGATCACGAACGCGTCCGTCACAGAAACCTTGCGCCAGGTCGCAGGACCGGATGGCGTCATCTTTGGCCTTTCCTGGTCTGGGATTCATCACCCCCGACTGGGTCCTCTGCTGGGGAATCGCCTCCCCACGCAATTGCCATTTTCCCGGGGACCCCGCATCCTCTCCACCCCGCATCTCGAACTTCGGATGAGCGGAACGGTCCTTCATTCAGAAGGGATGGCCTGGGATCCGGCCCTCGTTCCCAACGGGATCTCCCTTTCCAACGTTCTCGCGATTCCATAATGATCCGGCGAATCCGGGTGTGCCGTTCCTCGTTCGCGAAGAGTGTGTCCGGACACTGGCCAAGGGTCTTTCTCTGGGTGTGTCTCCCATTTGCGCTCCTGGCCTCTTGCGGCGGAGGGTCAGGGTCTGCGCCCTCGATGTCTCCCAATCAAATCCCCATCACGATGGCGTCGACGAATATCAATACTCCCGTCGTCAGCGTGACGGTCTGCATCCCGGGGACATCCACCTGCCAGACGATCGGAAACATTTTGCTGGACACGGGATCCGTCGGCCTCAGACTCTCCCACACAGTTCTGTCGATTGCCCTTCCCCAAGTGATGGACGGAGCGAATTACGTCTATGAGTGCATGCAGTTTGCGGCCAGCGAGACCTACGGCCCCGTCGTCACCGCCGATGTCCGGCTTGGAAGCGAGCCGCTCATGTCTTCCCTCATGGTCCAGGTGTCAAACCACACTCTTACGTCGTCCTCTGTCTGTTCTCCTTCAGCCTTTGAAACTGCCTTCAACGGGATTCTTGGAGTGGGATATCCTTTTTCTCAGTACGATATGGAATATTATTATGCTTGCTCCAGCCCCACGGCCTGTTCCAAATCTGACGAACTCTCTTGCTCAGATACCAAAAACCCAAGCGATCCCTGCCATGTGTCCAATCCGGTCTTCTCCCTTCCCGTCGACAACAACGGCGTCGAGGTCACATTGCCGGGGGTCGGCACCAACGGGGCAAGCTCCGTCACGGGAACCTTGACCTTCGGACTTGGGACCCAATCCGACAATTCCCTGGCGGGACTTTCCGTGTATGGCGTGAGCGGGAGCTCTGCTTGCAATAGCTCCTTTTATCTCGATGCCACCTTCACGGGATTGGCGGCCTCCGGGGCCTGCGGTTTTCTCGACAGCGGATCGAACGCCCTCTTTTTCGGAACAACGACTTTTACAGTCTGTTCTCCCCTCAACAATGGATGGTATTGTCCGAGTCCATCCCCCACTCCCCTCTCCCTCACCCTTATCGGGTCGAACCAAATCCAAAATTCTTTTTCCCTTCAGGTGCTCAACTACGATACTTCCATCGCGGGGTCTGGTAAATTTGCATGGAACGACCTTGCGGGACCCATTGGAAGTAAGGCGACATTCGATGCGGGCATCGACTTTTTCTTCGGCCGGACGGTGGCGGTCGGCTATCTAACCTCGGGACAAAGTCCCTTCTGGGCCTTTTGATTCTTGTACAGACCGGCTCCTTCTCCCTACAATGACTCTGTCAGGATCGGACATGCATCCCAAAGGAGGCTCCCATGAAACGGATCGTCATCGCCGGCTCCGGCTTCGGAGGCTTGGCCGCCGCCCGGGCCCTGAGACTTAAGGTCCCACGCGAGACGGACATTCTCCTCTTGTCCCCCCGCCCCGAGCTTCTCTACTACCCGGGGCTGATCTGGATTCCGACCGGCCTTCGAACCCCCGCCGACCAGGTCATCTCCCTGTCCGCCTTCTTCCGGAAATACCGAATCCGCCACCTCCCCGAAACCCTCGTTGGCGTGGAAGATGGCGGACGCGCCGTCGTCACCGACAAAGGCCGGCATTCGAACGACGCTCTTCTGATCGCCACGGGATCCGCCTCGCTTCGCAAGCTCCCCGGCATCGAGCACAGCCGGTCGATCTGCCAGGGGCTGGAGGACGCCGTGGCGATCCGCGACCGCCTGGCGGGGATGGAATCCGGCACGATCGCGATGGGATTCGCGGGAAACCCCAACGAACCTTCCGCGGTCCGGGGCGGGCCGGTCTTCGAACTCCTTTTCGGAGTCGATACCTGGCTTCGCAAACACGGCCGCAGGAACAAGGTGAACCTCACCTTCTTCAGCCCCGCCGCCGAGCCCGGCAATCGCCTGGGACCGAAGGCGGTGAAGACCCTTCTCCAGGAAATGGCCCGGCGAAACATCCCCACCCATCTCGGAGCCAAACTCCAGAGCTTCACCCCCAACGAGGTGATCACGGAGGCCGGCCGATTTCCCGCCGACATGATCATCTTCACCCCCGGCCTCAAGGGGCCGGACTGGATTTCAGGAACCGCCCTTCCTGCCTCTCCGGGAGGGTTCATCAAGGCCGGGAAAACCTGCCAGGTCGAAGAATGGCCGGGGACCTACGTCGCGGGAGACTGCGGCGCCTACCCCGGACCGGAGTGGATGCCGAAGCAGGGCCATTCCGCCGATCTTCAGGCGGACACGGCGGCCGGGAACATCGCCTCCTATCTTTCGGGAAAACGGGGAACGCGGGAGTTCCGGGTCGAACTGGTGTGCGTGGTCGACAGCCTCGACTCGGGCACCTTTGTCTACCGGACGCCGACCCGCAACATCCTTTTGAAAAGCTCTTTTTTCCATGGAGCCAAGACCTATTTCGAACGCCGCTATCTGGCCCGGTACCGGTGAGGAGGGCGCACCGCCCTTTTTTTTTTGGAAATTCCTTGCAAAGGTCTGCCGCCGCTTTCCACGAGCCCCTCTCACAAGTCCCTGACGGTAAAATATAATTTTCGCCGATTCCGGACTTTCCGCGCCCGTCGAGCATGATAGACTATACATAGGAACGGCGGAGACTCCGGCGAGGAGAGGATTTCCGTCAGGAGGAACGGTTGACCGAGGGGGAGGGGACATGAGCGGACAGGAGGCACGGACGCCTAACGGCATTGCAGCGAATCTTAACGAGGAATCGGTCTCGAGTCCCATGTGGGAGATCCTGATGGAAAAGCTCGACCGGGCCTGGACCGAAAACAGGATCGACCTCCACACCTACCAGATTCTCCTTGAGGCCTTGGGAGAGGCAGAAGCGCAGAATCGGGATATCGAAGGGGCATGAGCCCGGCCGTGACTCTGATTCCGGCCCAGCGCCTGTCCGAAGGCGCGGGGGTGACGGTCCACCGGACCATCGGGACCGCCGCCCTCCGGACCCTGGATCCCTTCCTGATGCTGGACCACTTCAACAGCACCAATCCGGGCGACTACATCGCGGGGTTTCCCGACCATCCCCACCGGGGGTTCGTCACCTTCACCTATCTGATCGAAGGCCATATGCTGCATCGGGACAGCATGGGGCACAAGGGGGACCTGGTGACGGGCGGGGCCCAGTGGATGAAGGCCGCACGGGGGATCATCCACTCCGAGATGCCCCAGCAGACCCAAGGGCGGATGAGCGGATTCCAGCTCTGGATCAACCTTCCGGCCAGGGAAAAGATGTCCGACCCCCAGTACCGGGACCTCCTTCCCTCCCAGATCCCCGTGATCGAAGAGGGCGACGCCCGGATCCGGCTCCTCGCCGGGACCTGGGCCGGACAGGAAGGCGCCCTGACCGATCCGCTCACCCATCTGCTGTTCGCCGATCTCTCCCTTCGCCCCCACGGCACCCTGGAACTCCCG
>DAHVAL010000014.1 GCA_027314645.1 Nitrospirota bacterium | reverse complement strand
GGATTTACATGGGAGATCATCTTCCAGCCGAACCTGAAGTCACGCTAGAGAAGACCCCTGAAAAGAGTAGAAAGGTTAAGCAGTAATGTTAAGTCCGAAAAAAGTTAAACATCGCAAAATGATGAAGGGAAATCTGAAAGGGAAAGCCTATCGTGGATCAGAGTTGGCCTTTGGGGATTTTGGTCTTAAGGCCATCGAACCCCACTGGCTTACTTCTCGCCAAATAGAAGCCGGCCGAATTGCGATCACACGGTTCGTAAAACGTGGGGGGAAAGTCTGGATTCGCGTTTTTCCAGACAAACCGATCACAAGAAAACCTGCCGAGACACGTATGGGATCAGGCAAAGGGAACCCGGAGTTTTGGGTTGCGGTTGTTAAGCCCGGGCGCATTATCTATGAAATGGAAGGGGTTTCCGCTGAGGTTGCTGAGGAAGCTCTCAGGCTGGCCTCCTACAAGATGCCCTTTGCGACCAAGATCGTTAAACGCGAGGAGATTTAATGAAATCCTCTGAAATAAGACAGATGACGGACGATGAAATTATTAAAGCCGTTTCTGAAGGAAAGAGACGTCTCCTTACATTCAGAATTCAAAGAGTGAATGGGCGACTTGAACATGGTCATCTTGTGAAAGATGAAAAAAGAAATATTGCAAAACTCTTTACGGTCCTTACCGAAAGGAAATCCAAGAATGGAAAGTAAAGAAACGAAAACGGCCCCCAAGAAAAAATCTTCGGGCCTTCTTCAGGGGACGGTCGTTAAAAACAAGATGACCAAGACCGTGGTGGTTGAAATTCGCCGCAAGGTCGTTCATCCCCTCTATAAAAAAGTTGTGACCAAGAAAAACAGAATCAAAGCTCACACCGATAAAGCTATCCCGGAAGGGGCTTCCGTTTTAGTAGTTGAAACAAGACCGATCAGCAAAGATAAGCATCATCGGGTTGTTCAGGTTTTATAAAATTTCTAAAAGAGGCACTTATAATGATACAGCTTCGAACAATGCTCCAGGTTGCAGATAACTCCGGCGCCAAAAAAGTAATGTGCTTCCATATCATGGGTGGGTCCCGGAGAAGATACGCCTATCTGGGCGATACGATCGTCGTTTCTATTAAAGAAGCAACCGCAAATGCCTCCGTAAAAAAAGGTGATGTCGCCAAAGCGGTCGTGGTGAGGACTGTGAAAGAGTCCCGCCGGGAAGATGGATCTTATATCCGCTTCGACCAGAATGCAGCTGTTTTGATCAATGCTCAAGGGGATCCGATCGGGACTCGTATCTTCGGTCCTGTGGCCAGAGAGCTGAGGAAAAGAAAATTTATGAAAATATTGTCTCTTGCCCCTGAAGTTCTTTAAAACTCGAGGAATTAGATGAAAAACCAAAAACTCAAATCACAAGCCTTTCCCCCGATTAAAAAAGATGACAAAGTGCTTGTGACCGTAGGAAAAGATAAAGGCAAATCAGGGAAGGTGATAAAAGTTGATCGACTTTTACACCGTGTTTACGTTGAAAATATAAACATCATCAAGAAGGCGGTGAAACCGAATCAAACCGCTCCTCAAGGCGGTTTCATCGAAAAAGAAAACTTCCTTGACGCCTCCAATGTGATGTTGGAATGCCCGAATTGCCATAAACCTACACGAATCTCCCACAAAATTCTTGAGTCTGGAAAAAAACTGCGCTCTTGTAAGAAATGTAACGAAATCATCGATCAAAAGTAGATCAAAAGTAAGAATGAAAGGTCAGTGATGGCGGAAAAAAAAGGAACGGCTCCCGCAAAATCGGGAAAAAAAGCCAAGACAAAGTCAGAAAGCTCAAAGAGTACCGCTCCCAAGCGTACTGCTCCACCAAAGGGTGAGAGCCCAACGGAACCTCGACTTAAGACTCGTTATTTAAAGGAAATTCAGCCCCAATTGATGAAAGAATTAAAATTTAAGAATGTGATGCAAGTTCCGAAGCTTTCCAAAATCACCTTGAACGTCGCCTTAGGTGAGGCCATAGGAAATCCGAAGCTTCTTGATATGGCATCAAAAGAATTGGAGCTTATCACCGGTCAGAAGCCCGTCCTTACCAAAGCAAGGAAATCCATAGCGGGTTTTAAACTTCGTGAAGGTATGCCGATTGGTGTGATGGTGACCCTTCGAGGCAATATCATGTGGGAATTCTTGGACCGGTTAATCGCTATAGCCCTGCCAAGGATTAGAGATTTCAAAGGAATAAACGATCGCTCCTTTGACGGGAATGGAAATTACTCCTTAGGTCTAAAAGAGCAAATCATTTTTCCAGAAATCAAATACGATGAGGTCTCTATGTTCCATGGTTTGGATGTTTCTATTGTGACCACAGCCCGGGATAATGCCAGTTCAAAAAAACTGCTCTCTCTGTTAGGGATGCCATTCAGAAAGTAAAGAGGAAATTATGGCCAAAATTTCGATGGTGAATAAAGCAAAGAAAATTCAAAAGTTCAAGGTCAGGACATATAACCGGTGTAAGCTTTGCGGACGCCCGAGAGGTTATATGCGAGATTTCGGAATGTGTCGTATTTGTTTCCGCAATCTGTCCCTTAAGGGAGAGATTCCTGGAATTACAAAATCATCTTGGTAAAGCGAGGTTTTTATGTCTTTGACTGATCCTATTGCTGATATGTTAACCCGTATCAGGAATGCCAACATGCGTGTTTATCAAACAGTGTCATGTCAACATTCTAATCTTAAAGAAAATATTTTAAAGGTCATGCAAGAGGAAGGCTTTATCTCCTCCTACGAGGTGACCGAAGATAACGGAAAGAAAAACCTCCTCATTAATTTAAGAATATCGAATAACCGCATCCCGCTTATTCGAGGATTAAAAAGAATTTCTAAGCCTGGCCTACGGATCTATCAAAAGGTCACGAAGCATAAGATTCTTATGGGAGGAATCGGGGTTACAATTCTTTCTACCTCAAAGGGTGTAATGACAGACCGGAAAGCCAAACAACAAAACCTTGGTGGCGAAGTCCTCTGTCAAATCTGGTAACCATTTCCTTCGGAGTTAATGATGTCTCGCATTGGAAAATTGCCGATTACTGTTCCTAAAGGGGTCACGGTGAAGGTTGAAAAACTCGACCTTCATATCAAAGGACCTCATGGAGAAATGTCCCATACACTCCCTTTTGGGTTTTCGGTGACCCAGGGGGAAAGCCTTTTAACGGTTGTCAGGCCTTCAGATAATGGCAAAGACAAGGCCCTTCATGGGTTACATCGCTCCATTCTCTATAACAAGGTCAAAGGGGTCGCCGAACCTTTTAAGAAGGTATTGGAAATTACCGGTGTTGGGTTTAGAGCCCAGCTCGCAGGACAAAACCTGTCGATGACCCTAGGTTTTACGAAGCCGGTGGAGATGACCCTTCCAAAACAAATAAAGGCCTCCGTGGAAAAACAGACCATCATTACCCTTGTGTCACACGACAAAGAACTTCTTGGGAAAATTGCTGCCGAAATCAAACAGATCAAACCTGTCGAGCCTTATAAGGGTAAAGGGATAAAGTTCGAGGGAGAGAAGGTCCGGAGAAAAGAAGGAAAAACAGGGAAAAAGTAATCTAATCAGGAGCATAAAGTGAAACTGCATACAAGGAATGATAAAAGAATTTCGAAACACAAACGGGTTCGTAAGAAAATTAAGGGAAGTGAAGAGCGACCCCGTCTTTCTGTTTATCGCAGTTTAAAATATATTTATGCTCAAATTATTGATGATGCTAAGGGGCATACCCTTGTTTCGGCCTCTTCTCTGTCCATTCCTGATATTAAATCTGGAGATACAATATCCGTAGCAAAACAGGTTGGCCAGATGATTGCTGCAGAGGCAAAAAGAAAAAACATTTCAAATGTTGTGTTCGACAGAGGGGGATATCTTTACCACGGTCGGATAAAGGCTCTTGCTGATGGAGCTCGTGAAGGGGGATTACAGTTTTAAAGCCCAATCTGAGGAGGGGTCTTGGAACACATCAAAATAGATCATAGCGCCCTTAAGGATAAGGTCGTATTTGTTAATCGGGTCTCTAAGGTGGTGAAAGGCGGAAAAAGATTTTCCTTTTCAGCCCTTGTTGTTGTCGGGAACGGCGCAGGTGTGGTGGGAATGGGAAAAGGAAAATCGACCGAAGTTCCAGAAGCCATTAAGAAGGCCATTGAAAATGCAAAGAAAAATTTAATTTCCGTTCCTTTAAAGGCGACAACTGTCCCGCATGAAGTGATCGGTCATTTTGGTGCAGAGGATGTCATGATCAAGCCGGCATCCGAGGGAACAGGACTGATTGCGGGTGGTGCAGTCCGAGCGGTCATGGAAGTTCTCGGGGCAACGAATGTTCTTTGTAAATCCCTTGGTTCAAGCAACCCGTATAATGTCGTACGGGCGACTTTGGAGGGGCTTAAAAAGCTTCGGAGCTTCAAGGATGCGATGGAAGAAAGAAAACCTGAAGCATCATAGTTTTCATCAAACGGGTGAGAGGGTAGGAAATGTCTGAGACTAAGATTAAAATCCGCCTTATTAAGAGTCCGATAGGGGTTCCCTTGAAAGTTCGGAAGGTTATTGATGCGCTGGGACTTAAAAGGCCAAACCAAGAAGTTATTCGTAACGCCTCTCCAACCATCTTGGGAATGGTCCGGAAAACGCAACATATGCTGGAAGTGAAAGAAATTTAAGGAGAAATCAATTCATGAAATTTCATGATTTAAAGCCTTCTGAAGGGGCGAAGCATCGAAAGAAGCGTGTGGGGCGAGGGACGGGTTCGGGCCACGGGAAAACCTCCACCAAAGGACACAAAGGACAAGGTGCACGTTCCGGTGGAGTCAAGCCGCCAGGGTTTGAAGGTGGCCAGACTCCTTTAATTCTTCGGGTCCCCAAAAGGGGATTCACCCCTATCGATAGAGTTGAAACTCTGACCATTAATATCGATCGGATCGAAAAATTCGAATTTCCTGAAAATCGCATCGATGTTAATTCCCTAATGAGCCTAGGGGTTATAGATCCTCCGAGATCAAGGAAATTTTCAGTCAAAATTCTGGGGACCGGAGATCCGACAAAGCCTTACATCGTAGAAGGAATCCGCGTGAGCAAATCCGTTCAGGAAAAAATTATTAAAATTGGCGGATCGATTGGTTGAGAGAATATTTCGCACCTTTGAAAATATTTGGAAAATTCCGGAACTCCGGGAACGGGTTCTTTTTACACTTGGAATGCTCGCAATTTATCGGATTGGAGCCTATATCCCCACTCCAGGGGTGAATGGAACAGAACTGTCTAAGTTTCTCCATCAAAATGGCGGAGCTTTGATCGGTTTTTTTGATATGTTCTCTGGAGGAGCTCTTTCGAGGTTTACAATTTTTGCTCTTGGAATTATGCCCTATATATCGGCATCCATCATTCTTCAATTGCTCACGGTTGTTCATCCTGCATTACAGGCGCTCTCAAAAGAAGGGGAGAGAGGTCGGAAGGTCATTACCAAATACACACGATACTTGACCGTTTTAATCGCCATGATCCAATCCTTTGGAATCGCATTGGGATTGGAACAGATGAATCACGGCCAATTTGTTCCCCATCCAGGATGGGGATTCCGAATATTGGTTATGATTACATTGACGGCGGCGACGACTTTTGTCATGTGGCTTGGTGAACAGATCACCGAACGAGGGGTCGGAAACGGGATTAGCCTGATAATTTTTTCCGGTATTGTTGCAAGACTTCCTTCTGCAGTTCTTTCTACCTATAAACTCTACCAGCAGGAAGAAATATCTGGGTTTGTTCTCCTTGTACTTGCAGCGATGGTCGTTATCATTGTTGCCTCAATTGTGTTTATTGAAACGGCAAGGAGAAAAATTCCCGTGGAATATGCCAAACGGCTCGTGACCAATAAAATGGTTGCGGGTCAATCGACCCATATTCCTTTTAAGATTAATACTGCGGGGGTGATTCCTCCCATTTTTGCATCCTCCCTGATATCTTTTCCGGCCACTATTGCCGGATTTATTTCTGTTCCATGGATTCAATCGATTGGGAAATCTCTGGCTCCTGGGAGTTTTTCGTACACAATTCTCTATGTGATGCTCATTTTATTTTTTAGCTTTTTCTATACAGCAGTGGTGTTGAACCCTGCCGATATTGCTGAGAATATCCAGAAATATGGGGGAATTATTCCGGGAATTCGCCCAGGAAAAACAACAGCCGCATTTATCTATAAGGTCATGAATCGAATTACCCTTGTTGGAGCGGTGTATTTAGCAGTAGTTTGTGTTATTCCAGAAATTTTGATTTATCAACTCCATGTCCCTTTTTATTTTGGTGGAACTTCTCTTTTAATTGTTATTGGTGTTTCTTTAGACACCTCTCAACAAATTGAGTCCTATATGATGTCCAGAAATTATGAGGGATTTCTGAAAAAGAGTCGCATCAGGGGAAGGATTGCCTAAATAATGCATATTGTATTTATAGGCCCTCCCGGAGTGGGGAAGGGAACTCAAGCGAACATGCTTCTCGAGAAACATCCTATGGTGAAAATTTCAACGGGAGACTTACTACGTGAATCGATAAGGAACCAATCCTCCTTGGGAATTAAAGCAAAAGGATTTATGGAAAAAGGAGAACTTGTTCCCGATGAATTAGTTCTTGGACTGGTTCAAGAAAAAATCTCCACGCCCGAAGCAGGGAAAAATACATTTATTTTTGACGGATTTCCTCGAAACATTCATCAAGCGAAGGAACTCGATTCCATACTGACGTCCCTTCGCTCAAAAATCGATCTTGTGATTGATTTTACGATGGATGAGGAAGAGCGGATCATTCGGTTAACTGGTCGAAGGATGTGTCCAAAGTGCCAAAGGACCTATCACACCATTTTTGCAAAGCCTAAAGATGATACCCTTTGCGATGTCTGTCATATTTTGTTGGTTCAAAGAACAGACGACAATGAACAAGTTATTCGCCAACGATCTGTTGTGTATTGGGAACACACAAAGCCTCTGCTGAACTATTATGGGGAACGTAAGGTGTTGGCGAATGTGGATGCCAGCCGACCCATCGAAAAGGTATTTTCAGAGATCGAAAAACTCATTTCCTCAAAGAAAAAAAAATGACTGAAAAATGGTTCATTTAAAGACAGAACAAGAAATTGAAAAAATTCATAGGGCTGGTCGAATTGTGGCTAATGCCCTATTGGAAATTAAGAAGATGGTTTCTCCTGGCATTTCCTTGCTAGAGATTGACCGTTTTGCTGAGAATTATGCGATTAAACATGGGGCTAAACCAGCCTTTAAAGGGTATCATTCTTACCCCGCTTCGATCTGTCTTTCGGTGAACAATGTCGTTGTCCATGGAATCCCAAGTAATTATGTGTTACAGTATGGGGATATTGTCGGTTTGGATTATGGCGTGGAGCTCGACGGGTATTTTGGCGATTCAGCTGTAACGGTCGGAGTGGGTCAAATATCAGAGATGGCCGAACGGCTCATCAAGGTTACCCAAAAGTCGCTTGAACTTGGAATCGAGCAATGTCTGCCCGGATCGCGGATCGGGGATATTTCCTATGCCATACAGCAATACGCTGAAGGGCATTCGTTTTCCGTTGTCCGAAATTTTGTGGGCCATGGAATTGGCAGAAGGCTTCACGAAGAACCTCCCGTTCCCAATTATGGCCACAAAGGTAAAGGGCTTAAATTGGAAGCGGGTATGGTCCTTGCCATTGAGCCTATGGTCAATGAAGGGGGACACGAAACAGTTGTTCTTCCCGATGGTTGGACTGCTGTTACCAAGGACGGAAGCCTTTCGGCCCATTTTGAGCATACAGTTGCGATTACAAAATCTGGTCCGAAGATTCTGACTCTTCCTGATCTATGATGAATTCATGAGGGGTTAGTGGGAAAAGAAGACACAATTGAAGTTCAAGGGACCGTTCTTGAGACGTTGCCCAATGCGATGTTTAGAGTAGAGCTGGAGAATGGACATAAAGTCCTGGCTCATATCTCCGGCAAAATGAGAATGAATTATATCAAAATTCTTCCAGGGGATAAGGTGACGCTTGAATTATCCCTGTATGACTTGACCCGAGGGCGAATTACCTACAGATTCAAGTAACATGCACTTTTAACGCGGAGTTAACATGAAGGTTCGAGCCTCAGTAAAACCAATCTGTTCCAAATGTCGGGTAATCCGAAGGAACGGAATTGTCCGGATTAAATGTGAAAACCCTAAGCACAAGCAACGGCAGGGTTGATTAACTTAAGGAGATAAGTTTTGGCTCGCATCGTAGGGGTTGATTTGCCTCGCAATAAAAGAATTGAAATCGCCTTAACTTATATTTTCGGCATCGGACGTCCGAGCGCTAAGAAAATACTTCAGGCTGTCAAGGTCGACCCTGACACCCGTGTCCATGCCCTGACCGATGACGAAGTGGCAAAACTTCGGGACGCAATCGAGGTGTCCTATGCCGTTGAAGGGGATTTGAGACGCGAGATTTCTCAGAATATCAAACGGAAAATGGACATCGGATGTTACCAGGGATTGCGCCACCGCAAAGGTCTTCCAGTCCGGGGCCAGAGGACAAAGACAAACGCTCGTACACGAAAGGGTCCGAAGAAAGGCATTGGTGCCAAGAAGAAAACGGGCTGATCCTAGACTTTAATAACCACTGAGGGAGTTATGAGCGTTAAAAAAGGAACAAAAAAGCGGGAGAAAAAAAATGTTCCCGTTGGAATCGTACATATTCACGCCTCCTTTAATAACACGATTATTTCCATCACAGACGCAAAGGGCGATGTGATCGCATGGTCTAGTTCAGGAGCACAGAGCTTTAAGGGCTCGAGGAAAAGTACACCTTTTGCCGCCCAAAAGGCCGCTGAGATTGCCACTAAAAAAGCTTCCGACATGGGAATGAAGTCCTGTGAGGTGTATGTAAAAGGTCCAGGATCAGGCAGAGAATCCGCCATTCGAGCCCTTCAAACTGTCGGGATAAAAATAAGTCTTATAAAAGATGTCACTCCTATTCCACATAATGGATGTCGTCCACCTAAAAGACGCAGGGTCTAATTCCATTTATTTGACCGATTAAAGTAAAGGAGAAGCTTTGGCGCGTTATAATGGGCCTGTTTGCCGTTTTTGCAGAAGAGAAGGGGTCAAACTATTCCTTAAAGGAGCTCGATGCCTTTCGGCAAAATGCGCTATTGATCGCCGCTCCTATCCACCGGGAGAGCATGGTCAAAACAGAGCAAAATCTTCTGAGTATGGCCTTCAGCTGAGAGAGAAGCAGAAGGTTAAGAGAATATACGGAGTCCTTGAGCGACAGTTTCGGAAAACATTTAAAATTGCCTCGCGAAAAAAGGGCAATACTGGGCAGTCCCTTCTTGCAGCTCTTGAAATGCGGTTGGACAGTGTGGTTTACCATATCGGCTGGGGGGCGTCCCGTACCGAATCAAGAATGCTTGTTACTCATGGCCATATCCTTGTAAATGGGAGAAAAGTGAATATTCCTTCTTATTCCTGCAAGGTCAACGATGCTATTTCTTTAGCTCCGTCAATGAGAACAAGCGAGAGAGTTCAAGGAAATTTCCGTGATGCAGAATTGCGTGGAGTCGTCTCGAGCTGGCTTGATGTCGATAAGAATTCATTTAGCGCCACTGTTAAGGATATCCCGCAGCGTGATGCAATTAATATTCTTATTTCTGAAAATCTTGTCGTCGAATTGTATTCACGCTAATCATTTTCAAGGGATATAGAGGAGACAAACATGGATTCAGTCGTGACCTCCCAAATGCCAAAGGGTCTTCACTTCGAAAAAAACACGAATCGTTCTTCGCGTGTCGTGATAGAACCCTTTGAACGGGGATACGGAATCACCCTGGGCAATGCCCTTAGGAGAGTTCTCCTTTCATCGATCAGCGGAACGGCCATTACAGCGATCCGGATCAAGAATGTGTTTCATGAATTTTCCAATATCCCTGGTGTCGTTGAGGACGTCAGCGATATTATCCTCAATTTGAAAGACCTCCGCCTAAAGATGCACCCAACTGATCCGCATTGGATTCATCTAAAGGTTAAAGGTCCAAAGATTGTTACCGCTTCAGATTTGGACACTGCCGGTATTGTTGATGTATTGGATCCGGACCACGTTATTGCCACGTTGGATGAAGGCTCCACTCTCGATATGGATCTTAAAGTCGAGAAAGGCCGCGGATATGTCCCGGCAGACCGCTCGCGACTTGATGAGCCGGAAGTGGGCGTTATCCCCATTGATGCCATCTTCACCCCCCTAAAAAAGGTGAATTATTTCGTTGAGAGCACCCGAGTCGGCCGTATGACAGATTACGATCGCCTGATCTTTGAAATAGAAACAGATGGAAGTATTTCTCCAAGTGAGGCTCTTTCCCAGTCTGCCATGATCCTAAAAAATCACTTGGATCTCTTTATATCGAATGAATCATCGAATATCGATGATCCCATTGGAAAGAATTCTCCTGCTGCAGTATCGGACGGATTCCAATCCCTCTTAGATAAGAGCGTCAACGAACTGGAATTGTCTGTTCGTGCGGCCAATTGTCTGAAAAATTCTGAGATTAAGAAAATTCACGATTTGGTACGAAGGACCGAAGAAGATCTTCTTCAGACGAAAAATTTTGGAAAAAAATCGCTCGATGAGATCAAGGACGCCTTAGCCAATATCGGTCTTTCTCTTGGTATGGATTTAACGAAGTTCGGAAAAAAACCCGAGGTTAACGAGTAACAATCGGAGAAATCTTATGAGACACCGTGTTTCTGGCCGTCAATTTGGTCGCGATTCTAGCCATCGGGCTGCAATGTTCCGGTCGATGATCACTTCATTTTTCGAGCATGAGAAAATTGAGACGACTACCATGAAAGCGAAAGAGCTTCGTCCAATGGTAGAAAAGCTTATTTCAAAGGCAAGAGAAAAAAATATCCACCATCTCAGAGAAGTCCTGAAGGTGGTTCGAAACAAAGATGTGGCGTTTCATCTCTTCGACAGCATTGCTCCAAGATTTGTATCCCGTCCTGGAGGGTATACGCGCATCATTAAAACCCGTCGGAGAATTGGGGACGGAGCGGAAATGGCTGTTTTGGAACTCGTTGAACTGGGGGAGTCCCTCGCTTCGAAGAAGACTCCGACTCCTGCCGTGCAGACTAAAAAAGAGGAAAAGAAGTAACTCGGTTGGCCAATATGGGTGCTCATGTCAAAAAGCCGTCCAACCCTCTTCCCCTCATATATGGTCTTGCGATCGGGACCCTCATTATCGTTCTGGGGGTCCTATTAATCGTAAGGCATGTCCTATCAAAAGAAACTCTTCTCTATTCCCGCCAAGCCTATATTCTTGACACAAGGGGCCTTTCACCCGCAAAAATCCACGAAATCTCTGTCGATGACAACTATCAGCAAAGAGGCTGCGAGCTTTGGTATTTAGGAAACAATCGTTTTGAATTTCATGCGCCTCCAACGATTCGGCTAATCCTGATAAAAAATGGAATGCATCAAAATCAGGGTAAGATGGAAAAGGTTTCCATTGCCCCACATTATGTCAAATATCGGTTTTCCCTTCCCTTCAAGCCTCCAATTACCGTTGTCACTAACGGCGGAACCTTTCAATTTCAGCTTTTTCAATAAAAATTGCCCCGATCAGGGACCCTGTTTTTTTCTTTGCCTGAAATTGTGAAAATTGATGATCGGATTTTTGCAGGAGTTCCCATGCATTCCTCCGCATTCTGGCAGAGGTTCCGGGGAAAGTGGTATGCTCAAAATAAAAATGCCTCCAGTTTTTTGGACTGAAGGCATTTCACCATTTGGGAAGGGTAACCACCACTACTTTGCCGCACACCTTGGTCGTTTTTGGCGTCCTTTATCTTTCCTGAAAACGCTTTCTCGACTATTCTGTCACGCCCCCATCCCAAGAATCTTCTCGTCCAACGTAAGTCGGATGGATAAGGTCTCTGATCGAAATCACTCCAAGAACCGTCTCATCTTCATCAACCACCAATAGATGCCTAATGTGATGTTTGTCCATCATATCCTGGGCATCATAGACAGAAGCGTCTGGGGAGATTGTCAATACAGGTGCGCTCATCACTTGTGAGACCGGAGTGATATAAGGAACTCTGTCTTCTCCCAAAACGCGTCTTACCAAGTCGGTTTCAGTGATGATCCCAACGGTTTTGTCATCTTGGGCTACCAGTAAGCTTCCTACTTTTTTTGATTTCATGATTTCAGCAACTTCTCTTGCTGTTGTTGTCATATCAACGGATATCGGATTTCGGGTCATAATTTTTTTCACGGATACCATGATTCCCCTCCCTGAGGTCAGAATGTTGAAATCTAAATGGATTTTTTTTTCGGAAGCAATGCCCCTTTTCACTCAGCAATCCGAATCCATGAAGTCCGAAATTCATGAAAAAGAATACATGATTTTATGCCTGAAATCTTTGAATCTAACCATGAACCTTGTCGGAATGTTTTTCGTTAAAGAAAGTGTACATCCCTTTACTGGCTATGTCCGGACCCTTTATCGTCCATATTCCTTGATCGATTGTCAATGCTGCGACAGCAATGTTTGGATTGTGGTTAGACGCTGTCCCTATAAACCATACATAATGCCCTGCCGGGTTCTTTCCAGTCAAGGTTCCAGTCTTCCCTGCCACGAGAATATGGCGAAGCCGTGGGTTAAATCGCCATCTGAAAAAAGCTTTGTGGCCCGTTCCGTGGACGACAGTAGACTGCATCATTTTAATCATTGCTTTGGAAATGGTCGGAGTTGTGACGGCAAACAGGTATTCCGGAGCATCTTGAAAAAGAATCTCTCCATTTTTTCCGATGATTTGCTCAATCAAATGCGGGTTCATCATAACGCCATCGTTCGAAAGGGCTCCCGCGATGGCCGCTGCATGGATTGGGCTGATCCCAACATCCCCAAAACCAGCGGAACAAAATGCAAACCCGTTCAGATCCTCAGGAATATCTGCATGGCTTTGATCGATGGGGATATCGGATCGGATTGGGCGATTGAACCCGTACCGCATTGCGGTATCCCGCAAGTCATTGGGAGAAAGGTACCTTAGCGCGATTTTAGCAAACACGACATTGATTGATCTTCCGAGGGCCTCCGACACGGTGAGGTCGAGACGGTCTCGGCGCCGATCGTTATGCCAAAAGGCGGGCCCGATACAATATAAGCATCCATGGAAATGGATGCGGGTATTCGGTGTGATTTTATGTTGGGAGAGGGCGTCGGTGGCTGTAATGATTTTGAACAATGATGCGGCGGGATAGGTCGCCCGAAGCAGGAGGCTTCCATCAAATTTCCGGTAGTGCGAGCCCCAGAAGGCAAGAAGGCGGCCGTTCCTCGGGTTTTCGGCAACAAAAAAACCGTACGGAACACGATGGTTTTGAATATATTTCCCTATTCTCGTTTGAAGAACAGGGTCTACGGTCCAGACAACCGTATATCCTCCATCAAGGTGGGTGATGAAACGGCCGTTCTTTATGGTTGAAAACTCCGGAATGAAGTTGGGAAGCAAGGTAGGGGCTTGATCAATGACTTCAATGACTGGAACCCCGTTTTTTGTCAGGAAGGAAGGGTTGTCATCGAAGAAACCATGGGAAAATATGGATTGAACGCGTAAAGGACGAGGGGTGTTTTTTTCCGACGGGTTGTTCGGTGAATCAGGCAGGGGCGTGGCTTCTGATTCGACCGGGTTAGAAGCATAAATCACATTTGGGAGACGATAAAGTGCCAGGGATATACAGAGAAGGACAAAAATGCGACTTAAAAGAGCTCGAGAAATAGGGTCCAGCATTCTTCCCTCGCAAGATGGATAGAAGCCATTAATACTTCTCGGTTGATTATACGGAACCCTAAAGTAAATTCAAGGATCTCCGAGAATTTTTTTCCAGATACACAATATATATCCTATGTTCTCATAAATGTAAAGTTTAATTTATCATAATTTTAATTAGAATGGTAATCAAGCTGGAATGTGATCTATTTTTAAGGATCCGATAAAACGAAATTCTGATTCGTTAATTTTAATGATTTTTTTATCGGTCGTGTTGAGGTCCAGTGAAGCGAGCGCCTGGATTACAAGAAAAAATGAGGCAATCGACCACGCTTGAATTCGACAGGATGTCGGATAGGACAGAGGACCTTCAGAAACTGCGCTTTTTTCGAATCCGCAAAAGAGTTCCGGAGGCCGTTCTGAGGGGAGAGAGGAAAGGGCCTCAAAATAGGATTGGGCAAGGAGGGAAAGCTCTTCTTTCAGGCCATATTTTGAGAATCCGGCCAGGATAAGTCCATTGTCGTGTGGCCAGACAGACCCGTTGTGATACGAGACAGGATTGTATCGAACTTCTTTGGCCCCCAAGGTTCTTATCCCCCACCCGGAAAACATGTCGGGCATGAGCAACTCCTGGGCGGTCTTTTTGGCATATTGATCATAGGCGATTCCTGTGAACAAGAGATGGCCTGCATTGGACGAGCGAACTTCACATGGGGTTCCTTGCCCATCAATTGCCAAAGAAAACATGTGGATTTTATCCGACCAAAACCCCTGATGGAATCGTTCACGAAGCTTGAAGGCTTTTTCTTCAAAATATGTTCCCAAATGGGCATCCCCGAAAAATTTTAAAAGATTGGAGAAGCCCAGATAGGCCATGTAGAGATAGCCTTGGACCTCTGAAAGAGCGATTGGACCTTTGGCCAATTCACCGTTAGCGTGGAATACGGAGTCCCCGGAATCTTTCCATCCTTTTTGAATCAAGCCCTTGCCTGAATCTGACTTATAGACAAGGAATCCGGAGGAAGGGTCCACCCCCCTATTTTCGATCCACTCCATCGCGAGGACGATCGATTTACGGATTTTGGTCAATGTTGCTTTATCGCCGGTTCTCTTCAGATATTCCCATGCCAAGGCTATAAAAAGAGGCGGAGCATCCACCGAACCGTAATAGTGGCCAAAGGGGACTGCAGGGTCTTTCCCGGCCTCCCCATAACGAAATTCATGAAGAATCTTTCCCCTTTCGGCGTCCCTAAATCGATCTTCAGTTTTGGCCTGGGTTGCAGAAAGAAAAAGGAGAACGGCCCGCGTTAAAGGAGGATGAGCCCAAAGTGTCGAAAAGCCTGATATTAAGGCGTCCCGGCCAAATGGGGTCGAAAACCAGGGAATTCCTGCATACGGAAACGGTCCAAAGGGTGTTGGTGTCAGAAGGATTCGAAGATCATTGATGGCATTGTCTCTCCACCTGGAAAGAGGAAGACCATCCCCTTCAATGGTCGGCCACATCGATTGAAAGGTCTTTTGATCCTCCAGATCTTGCTTCAAGTAAGAGGCAACGGATTTTATGCGCCCTTTTTTGGAGTCGGAAGCCGCGCCGATTCTGCGATTGACCGATTCTTTGCAATGAACCTTAAACTTGATGGTCTTTTTTCCGTGGGCAGAAACCTCGATGGAGCCCTCGAGCGATCCGGCGTTCCAAGAAAGGAAGTGCGGCTCCAGTGTGATTTTTGTCTCCCGAGCGGTTTGATCAGGTCCCATGAAATAAAATGTAAGGACCCCTTCGTTCCCCTCAAAGGTTGTATGGATGGAGTGTGCGGGCCATTCCTCTCTGATCCCTCGAATATCCATAATGTCTCTTAGGTCCGTGGAAATCATGAACGAAACCGGGACTTGGATAACGTAGGGGCCATGGTTGTAAACGGTGATCTCGTCGACGATCCCGGACGGGTAACAAAATCGTTTTCTATCGACCAGGAGAGGACCGTCGATCAGGAGATTTGGGGGAGGACAGCCTTCGATAAATTCTGATATGGGCGGTCCTAGGAGACGTAAATGTCGGAAATAAGGGGATTGTCTATTTTCTTCATGGGAAGACGCGGCGGAGGACAGGGAGAGAGGCGGGGTCCCGTCAATTAAAAAGACAAACCGGGAGAGATATCGCATTCCTTTCCAAAAAAGGCCATGAAAGGGGGTGGCGGAAGCATCGAAATCCAAGGTCGTGCTCCATAATCCAAGGAGATCTCCGTTTTTCTGAACAAGATCTCCTGTGGTCAGGGCTAATGGAATACTTTTTTTCTTGTAGTCAATCGTTTTGGCCATCGTCCCCTTCCATTTGGTTGGCAAATATTTCCATGAGGGTGTTTTCGATCTTTTCCCCCCAATTCAGGCTGACGGAAAGACGAAGGCATTCCTGTCCCTTAGGGACCGTTGGGTGCCGAAGAACAGGGAGTAAAAACCCTCGATCGGAAAATGCGCGAGAAATGTCCTCAAGCGGAATCCGATTTTTTTTCAAATTGATGATTGGGGTCTTGAGAGCGACCCTTTTCAGCCTGTGTTGCCAAGTAGCGCTCAGAGTTTGCAGTCGTTCGGTCAGATCTGGAGACCTGTCCAGGATCTCAAGGCTCTTTATCGAGGCAGCGAGGACGCCGGGTGGAAGAGCGGTCGTATAAATAAACGGTCTTCCCAGCGAGGAGAGGACGGTTCGGAAGTCCTCTTTCAAGAGGGCAAACCCCCCGAGGCTTCCCAACGATTTGGAAAATGTTCCGGTCAGAATCATATGCCCGGGATCAAAGGGAAGGTTGAAGTATTCAAGTCCTCCTCTCCCCGTTGGGCCCAGGGTTCCAGTGGCATGCGCGTCGTCGATCACAAGAAGTCCATCGTGCTTTTTGGCAATGTGATAAAGCTCGGGAAGACATCCGATTTCTCCGCTTATACTGAAAAGGGATTCGGTGACAATCAGGGGGCTTTTGATCCGGTTTCTGGAAATATGCGCTTCGACCCATCTCCAGTCGTTATGGGGAAAGATGTGGACGGGTTTTTGGCCCATGCGAAATCCGTCGATGAGGGAGGCATGGTTTTCTGCATCGGAGTAACGGCCTCCTGCATGCGGCGAAAAGATTGAAAGGACGGAAAGATTGGCATGGTAACCTGAGGAAAATACACGGCCAAGCCCTGATTCAGGTGTTTTAAACTTGGCGATGCGAAATTCCAATTCCTCACTGAGTTCAAGATTCCCCGAAAGGAATCTTGAGCCTGTGCTGCCTGTGCCATAGGTGCTCACGGCCTTGACGGCGGCTTCAATAACTTCGGGGTGACGGGCTAAGCCTAAATAATCGTTCGAGGAGAGAGAGTTCGTCCCTGGGGGAGGGAGGTGTTTTATCCGTCCTTGGTCCCCCAAGCTTTGAAGGATTCGATGGAATGCACCGTCAGAGCGTCTGTCGGGATCTGACATGCCTTCTCCTGTCCTCAATCCTTGCAAGGATTGGTCGATGGAACCAGCCGAGTCGTTTTTAGAGAAGGATGGAGGGGGGATTCTGCAGGAGAGGGTTGCCGATCGATCACCACCGGCGTCGCCCGAAGATAGGTGATCAAAGATCGGAGATCGACATCGGGGGGCACAACATAGAGTCGTCCGCCCCTGCCAGAGCCTTTGGTTTTGATATGTGGAATCCTTATATATCCAAATTTGTCCGAAGCAAGGTAGCCTGTTGTATATTCAGGGTCATCCGATGCACAGATTTCAAGAAGAACGCACCCAGAGGAAATAACCTTGCTGGCTAACACCAGAGCATCGACAAGCCGGTAGTTTGGCCTGGTGAGCGGATCGAGGCACTGTTCGAGATCCTGTCGGATTCTAGCCGTGCATCCAACATGGGTGGTTCTGATCCCTTCTAAATGGCCAATGTCTAGCAATTCTCCTGAAGTGGTCACGACCAACGCCCCGTTTTTCGGAGGAGAATCCATGATCTTGCGAAAAAAGATCTCAAGAATTTTTTCCCCCATCATTGGATTGGGAAGAAGCTCCTCCAGGAGATACGGGAGGAGGGCTGAGGTTTCCTCCAGGGACTTGGAATCCAGCATCTGAACGGGGAGCAGGGGCTTTCGGAGGACGGCTTTTTCCGGGATCGGATCGATGGTGAGGATTTGTTGAGGGACCCACTGATTTTCTCGAGAGGCGAACGGAGCGAGGCGCTTCAAAAAGGCGGCCACGGTTTGTTCCAGCTCTTCGGCGGGAACCAGGTCTTCGGCTCCGGAAAGGTGGCGTCCTGACATATGAATCCGCATTCTTACGCTGAAGAATGTTCGGTCACTCAACGGTTGAATTCGCCTGTGAAAGGGGGTGGGGTGGAACCAGGTCGAACCCCATTTCCCGGATCATTTGAATATCCTGATCCGGTGACCGGCCCTGACGGGTCAAATAGTTCCCAATCATCACCCCGTCCGCCCCATGGGAAAAGATTTCGTGGTGTCGGTCTTTGAGCGCGGGCATACGGCCGCCGCAGATACGGACCTCCTTCGTGGGGAAGAAGAGACGGCCGACAGCGATGACGCGCAGAGCCTCCTCAGATTCGATCCCGGCTCCCTTGTCGAATAGCGGGGTTCCGGCGATCGGAACCAAAAAATTGATTGGAATGGAGTCGACGTCAAGTTCTCTGAGGAGTTCAAAGAGGGAGACCCTGTCCTGGTTGGATTCGCCGACGCCAAAAATTCCCCCGGAGCAGACAGAAATACCGGCCTCTTTGGCCTTTCTGACCGTTTCGACCCGTTCGTCATAGGTATGGGTCGTGACGATGTTTGGGAAGTGGTTTCGGGAGGTTTCGAGGTTATGGTGAAGACGATTAAGGCCGGCATCCTTCAAAATGTTGATGGTATTTTTCGTGATCGATCCGAGAGTGGCGCACGACCATAGGCCGAGTTCCTCCCGCATTCTTCCCAGGGCTGTTTCAACGATCCTGAGCTCCATCGGGTTTTCAAGACTTCGGCCACTTGTGCCGATACAAAATCGACGGGTTCCGTTATCCCGGGCTTTTCTGGCTGCTGTCACAATCGCATCCGACGCCAAGAGGTCGTAAGTGGGGGCAATGGTCCGAAAATGGGAGGATTGAGCACAGAAATGACAATCTTCAGCGCAACTTCCGGATTTTGCGTTCATGACTGTACAGGGGTCGATCTGGTTGCCTCGAAATTTTTCTCTCACCGCCTCGGCCCCCATTTGAATCATGGGGGAATATTCTTGCGGGAGCGAAAAGAGCCAAAGTGCCTGTTCCTGAGTGATGCGGTCCCCTGACATGGCGGTATCCGTACACTCCGATATCCGGTCAACGACCTCGTCTTCAAGATTCATGGAACGTCCTTTTGTTATGGGGGATGCATCATTATCCGTGCTTGATTCCTGTGGCTTTTTAGAAAGATCAACTTTTTCAAGCATTTCATTGGATTTTCGTTTTCAATGAACGCATGATGGTAAAATCTATCTTACTTTACACCTGAAAGCCAACAGAAAAAGGAGGTTGGACCGCTTTTCAAGTTTCTTGGGGACTTGCGGATCTTGACGCCCCGGGTTTTCTTGACACGGGTAGGGGGCCGGATTACTATTTTTTTAAGACATTGCTCATGTATCATTTCAATAGAGCCAGCGAGGAGCCCTGCCATGATGGACAAATTCACAGAAAAGGGACGGAAGGTCATCATTATGGCCCGTGAAGAGGCCGAAAAGCATCAGAATGATTATTTGGGGACCGAACATATCGTGCTGGCTTTGGTGTCTGATCCCGATGGGGTTCCTGTAGCCGTTCTTAAAAGAATGGGACTGACTCCGGATCAGGTTCGAATGGAAATCGAACGCAATCTCCTTAACGGAACTGCCACGTTGACCTTCGGGGAACTTCCCCTAACTCCCCGCGTCAAACGAGTCATTGAATATGCCGTCGATGAAGCCCGCCTTTTGGGCCATACCCATATTGGATCGGAACATCTCCTTTTGGGGGTTCTCCGCGAAGAAGACGGAATCGGCGGGAAGATTTTACGGGCTCTGGGATCAAATCTGCTTGCAGCCCGTCAATTGACCGCAAGTCTTCTTAAAAAGGCGGGAACCGGGACAAATCGAGAAAAAGAACGAAAGAGCAATACGCCCGCGCTCGATGAGTTTGGCCGCGATCTGACGCAGATGGCCACCGATGGAGGGCTTGACCCGGTTATCGGCCGCCATGACGAGATCGAACGCGTCCTTCAAATTTTGGGAAGAAGAACGAAAAACAACCCTGTGTTGATCGGGGAGTCAGGGGTCGGCAAGACTGCTATTGTGGAGGGTCTCGCTCAAAAAATCGTTAATGGGGAAGTTCCGGATAACCTTCTCAACAAGAGGGTTGTCGCCTTGGATCTTGGGTCCCTTGTCGCCGGCACAAAATACCGTGGCCAATTTGAGGAACGTCTGAAGGTCGTCATGAAAGAGGTGGTGACCGCCGGAAACATCATCGTGTTCATCGATGAGCTGCATACGTTGGTAGGAGCCGGGGCCGCAGAAGGCTCCATCGATGCCTCCAATATGCTGAAGCCTGCCCTTTCTCGAGGGGAAATCCAGTGCATTGGAGCCACGACCCTCGATGAATATAGGAAATATATCGAAAAGGATGGGGCTCTTAAGAGGCGTTTTCAGCCCATCTACGTCAACGAGCCTCCCATCGAGGAAGCGGAGAGAATCATTCTTGGCCTGCGCGATCGTTACGAGGAGCATCATGGCGTTGTGATCACCGATTCTGCGGTCCATGACGCCGTGGTCTTGTCAGAGCGGTACGTGACCGACCGATTCCTGCCCGATAAAGCCATCGACATCATCGATGAGGCCGGATCGCGTGCAAAGCTCAAGAGCTTTTCTCTGCCTCCCGAGATCAAGGAACTTGATCAACTGTTGAAACGGTCCCTCAAAGGCAAAGAACAAGCCATCAAACAGCAGAACTTTGAAGAAGCCGTGCGTTTGAGGACTCAGGAAGACGTTCTCCGAAAACAGATCGACGAAGAAAAGATAAAATGGAAAACCGAGCAGGAGAAGAAAAGACCGGTTATTGGGGGCGAAGAAGTGTCAATGATCGTGTCCAAGATGACCGGAATCCCTCTTTACCGCATTGAAGAAGGGGAAAGTGAACGCCTTCTCAAGCTTGAAGACGAGCTTCATCGTCGTGTCGTTGGACAAGACGAAGCCATTTCCGCCGTGGCAAGGGCGATCCGAAGATCCAGAGCGGGAATCAAGGGAGAAAAACGCCCGATCGGGTCCTTCATCTTTCTCGGCCCAACAGGGGTTGGCAAGACAGAACTTGCCCGAACCCTGGCAGAAACTCTCTTTGGAAATGAAGAGGCCCTGATTCGCGTTGACATGTCCGAATATATGGAGCGATTTAACGTGTCGCGATTGACGGGGGCGCCTCCTGGATATGTGGGATATGAAGAGGGCGGCCAGCTCACAGAAAAGGTTCGCCGTCGGCCCTACTCTGTCATTCTCTTCGACGAGATCGAAAAAGCCCATCCGGATATGTTCAATGTCCTCCTTCAGGTGCTTGATGATGGATTTATCACGGACAGCCTTGGACGGAGGATCGATTTCAAGAACACGGTCCTGATCATGACGTCAAACCTCGGGGCCCGGGCTATCGAAAAGGAAGGCTCTCTTGGCTTCCAGCGGGGGACGGGGGAGGTGAGGGAAACATTCATCAAAAATACGATCCAAGATGATCTGAAGAGGACCTTCAATCCAGAATTTTTAAACAGGATCGACGAAATCGTCGTCTTTCATCCTCTGGATGAAAAACAACTCGAAGTGATCGTCGACATTCGAATCGCGGAGCTTAACAAGCGTCTTGAACCCAAAGGGATCATTCTCGAACTCGACCTGGAAGTCAAGAAATGGCTTGTGAAAGAGGGATATCAACCGAATTATGGAGCCCGACCGATGCGACGCGCAATTCAGCGCCATATCGAGGACCGTCTTTCGGAAATGGTTATCGCCGGGGCGCTCCATGCGGACAAAAAGATTCGTGTGGTGATGCGTGAAGGCCAGCCCGTGTTCATCGAAGAAGATTCCATGGCTGCAGTAATCTAGGATCATCTGATCCATGATTCTTGCCATCGAGAGTTCGTGTGACGATACATCTGTAGCCCTGGTCGATATGACCGGGGCTCTTTTTTTCCACCGTTCACTTTCCCAGAACGACCTCCATGCACCCTATGGGGGTGTGGTCCCTGAACTTGCCTCCCGAACACATTCCGAACGTCTCCCCTTTTTGGTGGAAGCAGCCTTTTCTGAAACGGGCCTGTCCCTTGATCAGGTCGCTGCCGCTGCGCTGACGACAGGGCCCGGGCTTTCGGGAGGCCTGTTAAGTGCCATTTCTTACCTCAAGGGCCTTTGCTGGTCGAAAAAAATTCCCCTGATTCCGGTTCATCACATTCGCGCCCACCTCAGGGTCGCAGTGGAAATCGAAGAGGAGATTCCGCAGGAGTCCTTGGGACTGGTTGTGTCAGGGGGGCATACACATCTCTATCGCATTCGAAAGTGGCCAGACCTCGACCTCGTGGGACGAACGGTGGATGATGCGGCAGGAGAAGCCTTTGACAAGGGGGCTAAGGTCTTAGGGCTTCCGTACCCGGGCGGCCCGGAGATCGAAAAGGCTGCAGAGGCCTGGAGCGGGCCATTCTTGAAATTTCTTCGGGGGATTCATACACCCAGGGAATTGGATTTTAGCTTCAGCGGCTTGAAAACCGCTTTTGTTTCGCATGTGCGGAGTGAGGGAATCACAGGGGACCGCCTTCCTCTCATGGCCGCTTCCTACCAAGACGCAATCGTCTCCCACCTTCTTGATCGTATTGGAAAAGCTCTCGGGAGATTTCACCCCCCTGTTTTTTTGGTCGGAGGAGGGGTTGCCGCCAATCAGCATTTTCGAACCTTGCTCAAAATATTATGTGAAGAGAAGGGGATTCCGCTTCGGATTGCCCCTCGCCCCCTTTGCGGAGACAATGCAGTTATGATAGCTTTGACAGGTTTGGAATTATTTCGATCGGGGGAAATCGTCCGGCCTCCCTATAGTGAAATCCGCCCGAGACCGAGGTGGGATGAAGATTAATCGGAGTCTTTGTGTTTGAAGAGTGTGTAAAAGGAATCATCACTCGGGCCGTTCTCAAATCGGGATCAGAGGAGGGATGGCCTCTCGAGACGATCCAGTCCACCCTTGAAAAAGGCCTTCGACTGGAGTGGCCTAAAAAGGAGGAATTCGGAGATCTGTCGACTCCTTTGGTGATGGGTCTCTCGAAGGGCCTCGGCAAGCCTCCCAGAGCCATCGCCGAAAAAATTGTGACCGCGATGAAGGATGATCCGTCCGCAGTTGATGTGCTGGTGTGGGTAGAAGTTGCCGGTCCTGGATACATCAACCTTACTTTTTCCTCTCCCTTCCTCTACCGGTATCTGGAACGCGTCATCGGATCTGACAGTCACACCGAGAAAGTTTCCAGTCCGAGAGCCATCAATGTTGAATTTGTCAGCGCCAATCCAACAGGTCCCCTTCATGTCGGTCACGGTCGAGGAGCCGCGTTCGGCGACTCTCTCGCCCGAATCCTTCGAGAAGCGGGCCATCGCGTCTCGACAGAATACTATATCAACGATGCCGGTAATCAGATGAATATGTTGGGAAAATCTGTTTACCTCGCATTCCGAAGGCTTGAAGGACGGGCTGATCCTGAAGAAAGGGTGCGTCTCCTGGGAGACGGCGAAGGATACCGAGGCGACTACATCCCCGAAATCGCCCAAAGACTCAGAGAGGAAAAAGAGCTCATTGGGGATGCGGTACGGAAAAGTGCCCTGGAGGGCCGGTTCACGGAAGAAGTGCAGGACGCGTTTACCCATGTGGCCCAGACACTGATCATGTCCGAGATTCGAAACGATCTCTCGAGATTTGGCGTCTCTTTTGACCGGTTTTTTTCCGAAAAAACGCTTCATATTTTTCCGGGAGAGGACCGGTCCCGAATTTCGCATTGGATTGATCTTTTGGAGCAGGAGCCGGGGGGAATGGTCTTTGAGTCGGAGGGGGCCCTCTGGTTCAAGACCACCGTCATGAATGACGATAAGGATCGGGTCCTCAAAAAATCGGACGGCTCTTACACGTATTTTGCGGCGGACATCGCCTATCACGCCGACAAGGTGGAGCGCGGTTTTGATACCTTGGTGGATGTTTGGGGCGCAGACCACCATGGGTACCAGGCTCGGATGCAGGCGGTCGTCAGGACTTTGGCCGAGCGCGCCAAGAAAAATGTGGATTTGCGCATTTGTCTGATCCAGCTTGTGTCCCTGATGAGGAATGGGAAAGCGGTCAGCATGTCGACACGAGCGGGCGAGTATGTGACGTTAGGGGAAGTGCTCGACGAGGTCGGGGTTGATGCCACCCGATTTTCCTACTTGACCCGAAGCCACGAATCCCCGCTTGAGTTCGATCTTGCCAAGGCCAAAGAGCGCTCCATGGACAACCCGGTCTTTTATGTCCAGTATGCGCATGCCCGGGTGAAAAGTCTCTTGGCCCAGGCGTCCCTCAGAAACGTCGCCCTCGAAGAATTTTCCGCGGGGTCGTTGTCGGTGCTGTCGGAGCAAACCGAGCGTTCTCTCATCAGGCTTCTTGCCCAATTTTCAGGCGTGATTCTTCGTTGTGCGGAATCTTTCGAGGTGCACCCCTTAACGGATTATCTGGCTGCCGTGGCCGGCGCCTACCATCATTATTACTTTCACCACCGAATTCTTTCGTCTGAGGAGAAGGATCGTCCCGTTATGCTTGCCAGAATCGGCCTTTCTATCGCCGTGGCAAAAATTCTAAAGAAGGGACTTTCTCTCCTGGGTGTTTCAGCTCCGGATTCGATGTGATCCCTCAGGGGTTCTTCGAGGTTCGGCACCGTGATCCAACGACAAAAGCGCGAACCGGGCGACTTCGGACCCTTCACGGGGAAGTCGATACGCCTGCGTTTATGCCTGTCGGCACCAGGGGAACCGTCAAAGGGCTTATTCCAGAAACGTTGAAAGAAACAGGGACCGAGATTCTTCTGGTGAATGCCTTTCACCTCTGGCTGCGCCCCGGTCGGGAAATCGTACGCCAAAACGGGGGAATTGGCCGCATGATGGGAATCCGGATTCCCACACTCTCCGACAGCGGCGGATACCAGGTGCTGAGCCTTCAGCATCGAAGAAAAATTATGGAGGAGGGAATCTCTTTCTTATCTCCGTATGACGGGGCCAGAGTCTTTCTGTCCCCGGAGGACGCGGTTTCCATTTCAGGCGATCTTGGGGTTGATATCCGGATGGTTTTGGATGACTTGGCGGGGGTTGACCAACCGCCTGAACGGGTGGCCGAAGCGATGGAGAGAACCCACAGATGGGCCCAAAGATCCTTGAATGCGTGGAACCCCGAAACCTCCGCTCCCTTATTTGGGATTGTTCAGGGGGGGATCGATAAAGCGCTTCGAGAGCGGAGCGCGGAAGGACTTGTGACGCTGCGGGGATCCGAAGGACAAGAATTTTCTGGCTTTGGAATCGGTGGGCTGGGTGTCGGGGAGAGCTTCGAGGAAAGACGCAGGATGCTGTCCTCAACCCTCCCGATTCTTCCCGAAAATCGCCCCCGGTACTTGATGGGAATCGGGTATCCGGGTGATATTGTGGAAGGAGTTCGCCAAGGGGTGGACCTTTTCGATTGCGTCCTCCCAACGAGAAACGCAAGAAACGGGATGTACTTCACCTGGAACGGCCCGATCGTCATCCGAAATGCCCGATACAGGGAGGACATGGACCCGATCGATCCGGCATGCGCCTGTTCGACGTGCCGGAATCATTCAAAGTCCTACCTGCATCACCTTGTCAAAAATTCAGAAATGACAGGGGCCATTCTGGGGACGATCCATAATGTGTCATTTTATATGGATCTTATGCGCGAGATCCGCAAGAGGATTTCCGAAGGACGTCTTGCGGGGTGGGAGACTCCATGTTTTCAGCCAAGGGACATAGAAGGAGCCGATAAATGAACAGCGTTGCGCAGTCAACCTCATCGGGACAGACGGTCATGCAACTCGTGCCAATTTTATTAATCATCGTCCTATTTTACGCCCTTGTTATCTTTCCTCAAAAAAAGCGTCAGAAGAAAATGGCGGAATTCCTTTCTTCCTTGAAGATCGGGGATCGTGTGGTGACCGGGGGGGGACTTGTCGGGTCGATTTCAGTGATTCGGGACCGGCAGGTGGATCTCGAAATCGCTCCGGGCGTCGTTGTCACTGTGATGAAGCAGGCGATCCTGACCCTTGAATCGTGAAACCATTATGAATGATAACCTGACGGCTCGGGAGATGATGAGTAATGCATAAAAAAAATGTAAGGGGCCGGATAGTTCTGCTGGTCCTTTTTACTGTCCTTTCGATTCTTTGGATTCTGCCGTCCCTCCCTGTGTGGGAGAGTCTCCCGTCCTCCGTGAAGACCTATCTTCCCGGCGGTTCCATCTCATTGGGGCTTGATCTGAGAGGGGGGATGTCTTTGACCCTTCAAGTTTTGGAGGATAAGGCGGTCTCCGGCACCTTGGATGAAATTGCCGCGGGTCTTTCGGAACTGGGCGTCAAGCCAGCCGTCTCAGGGGACACGATCACACTGGCAGTCTCCGACCCTGCGACTCGAAAAAAGGCTCTCGATTGGGTGTCCAGCCGGGCCTCCTATTTAAAGAAATCCACAGATTCCCCGTCTAGCCTGGCGTTCACGCTTCCCAAAAAAGAAACCCAGAGAATACGGACACATGCCATGACTCAGGCCATGGAAGTCATTCGGAACAGGATCGACCAATTTGGCGTCGCGGAGCCGGTGATCGAACAGCAAGGAAAGGACCGGATTCTGATCCAGTTGCCTGGTGTGACCGATCCTGAAAGAGCGATGGCGTTAATCGGAAGGACGGCGCGCCTCGAGTTTAAGCTTGCCGACGATTCTGCGGATCCTGCCCAGTTCACCAATGGGGGCAAGACCCCTCTTCCGCCAGGCGAGGAAGTCCTTTACGGGAACTCGCCCTCAAAAAATGGGACAAAGGTCCCCTATTTGCTGAAATCCCTTCCTTTGATGACCGGAGACATGATCAGTGATGCACGGGTGGCCTTTGGACAGTTTAATGAGCCCTATGTTTCATTGACCTTCAATTCCGCCGGATCGAAGCTGTTTGACCAGATCACGAAGAATCATGTGAAGGATCGCCTGGCGATTGTCTTGGACAAGACGGTCTATTCCGCGCCGGTCATCCAGGAGGAAATTTCCGGAGGACAGGCGCAGATCACGGGCAGCTTTTCCATGAAGGAAGCGAAGGATCTGGCCATCGTATTGCGCTCGGGGGCTCTTCCGGCACCGGTTCAAATCCTGCAGAATGTCACCGTCGGGCCTTCCCTCGGAAAGGACTCCATACGCGCGGGGCTTCATGCAACAATGATCGCCCTTCTTCTTGTGCTCCTGTTTATGGCCGTTTACTACCGTTTGTCGGGAGTGATCGCAGACTTTGCCCTGATGCTCAATATGCTCTTTCTTATGGGGGCAATGGCGGCCCTCCATGCGACCCTAACCTTGCCGGGAATCGCAGGGATCATTCTTACCGTCGGGATGGGTGTCGACTCCAACGTCCTTATCTTTGAACGTATTCGGGAAGAAATAAGGTCGGGCAGGCCTGTCCGATCCTCGATCGACCTCGGGTACGACAAGGCGTTTTTAACCATCGTCGATTCCCACGTGACGACGCTCATCACCGCCGTGATCCTCTTTATGTTCGGAACGGGTCCGATCAAAGGGTTTGCCGTTACGCTGACAGTCGGGATTGCGATCAACCTTTTTACTTCTCTTGCGGGGACCAGAATCGTGTTCGACCTCCTTGCCAGACGATCAAAATTAGAACGACTTTCGATATGAACGCATTCCTAACCTGGGGATATTTCCATGTTTGAATTGATCAAAAACCCGGCCATCGACTTTATGGGAAAGAAAAAAATTTCCTTGGGGATTTCTTCTATTTTCGTCGTGATCGGCCTGTTTGCGCTTTTTCAGATCGTTCGGGGGGCGGCCAATCTGGGAATAGATTTTACCGGGGGAACGGCCCTTATGGTGCATTTTGACCATCCCGAATCTCTGGCGGGCGTTCGGAAGGTCCTCTCGGACCAGGGATTTTCGGGAGCACAGATTCAGAATGTCAACAGGACCTCCGATCTATTCATTCGCGTAAAGGTTCGAAAAGAGCGGACCCATTCCGTGACGGAATCCCTGTTGCGTGTCTTGCGAACCAGTTTTCCGTCGAATCCCATGACGATCCGCCAGTCCATTGAAATCGGCCCGACGATCGGGAGCGAGCTTGCCGGAAAAGCGTTGGTGGCAATCCTTTTTTCCTTGATCGGATTTATCCTCTATATTGCGGTCCGATTCGAATTCAGGTTCGGCCTGGCGGCGGCCATCTCGACCTTTCACAATGTCGTCGCCCTTTTGGGCGTCCTTTATATTATGGGGACGGAAATCAATCTATTGATCGTGACCAGCCTGCTGACCCTGGCCGGATATTCTCTCACCGATACAGTCGTGGTTTTCGACCGTATTCGGGAACAAATGCGCCGCACGGTACGGCAGACTCCTGAGGAGCTGATCAATTCAGGGATCAATCAAGTACTTAGCCGGACGGTTGTGGTATCATTAACCGTGGAGTTGGTTTTGTTCGCGCTGTTGGTAGGCGGCGGGCCGGTGATTCATTCATTTTCCCTGGCCCTTTTTATCGGAGTGATGATCGGGACCTACTCTTCGATCTTCGTTGCCAGCCCTCTTCTTCTCGTCCTTCCTGGACGGAAGCAGGGACTCGGTGTTTCTTCCAGGAAAACGGCTCCGGAAAGCAATAGAGTGTAGTGCCTTCCGGATATTCGAAAGGACCAATCTCGTGCAGGGTCAAATCAACATTTCAGAGGTTTTGGGAAGCATTGGGCTTTTTCTTCTTCCACCGGTGACGGTGATCGTTATCCTCTACCTCAAGAAGAAGAATGTCATCTGACAGTCCTGTGACTGAATTTAGATGATTGGCCCGGTCACTCAAAAATTTGGGTCCTTCTCCCAAGGTGCTGGAACCACACCAAGGATGCTTGATGATGGAACAAGAAATCGCAGGGTGTGACAACCATGCATGGGATGTTCCCGAGATGTCAGAGGAGGAGGTGTATGCCCACTCCAAAGCATGGGGACTTGATCCGGTGTGGGTGCGGGTCCTGTTCCGCCGGGGAATCGCTCCCGATTCCTTCGTCAACGACATTCAAGCCCCCCTTCCACCGGGGGACCATTCCCTTGGGGACATGGATTCTCCCCGTGTCTGGATGCATGGGCTTCTTGAAAACCGGGAACCCGTTCTCATCTATGCGGATCTCGATGTAGACGGCCTGACCTCCGCAGCGATTCTCTCCAGATTTTTGACCTATCGCGGCCATCCGCACTCCATTCTTTTGACGAATCGGGAAGATGGCCGATCTGTTCGGCCCGCGCGGATCCAGCCCTTCCAGGAAGAAGGGATTCGTCGGATTATCGTGACGGATATGGGGGCATCCAGCGCGCATGTCCTCCGGATGCTCCTGTCGGAAGGGATGTCCTGTCTGGTCGTCGATCACCATTTGATCCCGGACGAATGGCCGCGGAAATCCGTTCCTCTCGTCCATCCTTCCGGTCGGTCGGCCCTTACCTCTGCGGGGGCGGCCTATACGTTGATCAGGCCCTATCTGACGCCGGACGAAGAACCTCAGATGGCCTTTTTGGCGGGACTTTCCGTGCTGGGTGACCGTGCCCCCCTTTTACGGGAAAATCGCTACTTCATCCGGGCCCTCCTGTCGGAGGAGGCGCTGTCGGCATTCCCGGGGATCCGAATCCTTCTGCGACGCAAGATCCGCCGGGCTCCCATTGTGAGCGATTTCTCTTTTGGGGTGATTCCGTTTTTGAATGCGCCCGGACGGATGGGAGATCCTCGCCCTGCGTTCGACCTGTTGATGGCCTCTTCTTCGGAAAGCTCGGAAAAAACGGTCCACCTTCTTCTCGAAATGAACAGAAAAAGGCAGGAAATGGAATGGGTTCTTTACGAAGAGATTCGTAAGAAGGACCCGGATGGATGGTTTTTGTTTGATTCGAATTGGTTCCCAGGAATTTTGGGAAGGGTTGCCCATCGCATCTCCGAAGAATGGAACCGGACGGTCTTTGTGGGGACGCTGACGACCTCGTTGACCGTGAGAGGATCTGTGCGATGCCGGAACAATGATCGGTTCCCGGAAATATTGAAGGCGTTGACCGATCTCCCCATCCTTGGAGGAGGACACCCGATGGCGGGGGGGCTGGAGTTCCCTTTAAATCTCCTTCCCGAAGTGTCGCGAAGACTGAAAGAAATTCTCAATCATGAGGCCGACTCCCAAAACGGAGCAAGCCCCTCAAAGTCTTCGGACGCTCCATTGAAGATCGACGCGTTTCTTCCTTCCTATTTTCGGAATCCGGTTTTTTGGGAAGGATACAGTAAGCTGTTTCCGTTCGGCGAAGGCTTTTCTTCTCCCATGTTCGGGGTTCGCCGGGCGAGAATTGAACGGTTGGAGGACGGATTTGGGCGCATGCAGGTCTGTTCCTACCGGTGGAGACACGGAAATGGTCGCGCGTTTTTCAGGGAGGGGGGAAAGATGCCCCATCCTGGACAGGAATGCGATCTGGTCTTGACTCCCGAGATCCGGGGCAAGGGGGATTATCTTGAACGCCTCTTCGTTGTTAGCCAATACCGACAGGCCTGAAGGGATTTCTGATCCCACGGACCATGGGCATGCCCTTCCGGAAGGGGAGGTCACCCTCGACAGGCTTCTTGAGACGGTGGCCCGGTACAATCCGAATCCTGAAGGTCTTGACCTTATCCGCAAGGCCTACAATATGGCCCTCGAATCGCATGAGGGTCAAAAACGGCAGTCCGGCGACTCCTATATCAAACATCCGCTGAATGTGGCTCTTATTTTGGCCGAAATGCGGGTCGATACCAATTGTCTCGTCACCGCCCTTCTCCATGACACCCTGGAAGACACGTCCCTCTCGCCCGAAGTGATCGAGTCCACCTTTGGGAAAAAAGTTCTGCATTTGATCGACGGCGTCACCAAAATAGGAAAGTTTCAATTTAAGAAGTCCCAGGCAGAGAAGCAGGCCGAAAATTTTCGTAAGATGCTTTTGTCGATGTCGGAAGATATCCGCGTTCTTCTTGTCAAGCTCGCGGACCGGCTTCACAACATGCGCACGATCGAATGGCTCGATGCGTCGAAGCAAAAAATCATTGCCCAAGAGACCCTGGATATTTATGCCCCGTTGGCCAATCGGCTTGGGATCGGATGGATCAAATCCGAGCTTGAAGACCTTTCCTTTTCCGTCCTTGATCCGGAAACCTATGCCGACCTTCGCTCCCGGGTGGCGAGAAAACGGAAGGAACGGACCAATTATATCGAGCAGATCATCCACTCGGTCTCTCAGTCCTTGGTTGAAAACGCCATTCCTGGCCGTGTTGAAGGCCGGTACAAGCATATCTACAGCATTTACCGGAAGATGACCTCCCAGGAAATTCCTTTTGATGAAATCTACGATTTGATGGGGATTCGGGTCATTACCGACACGAAGCTCCATTGTTACGGCGTGTTGGGATTGCTCCACGGGATTTACAAGCCGATGGCCGGCCGCATTAAGGATTTCATTGCCGTTCCAAAGTCGAATATGTATCAATCCCTGCATACGACCGTGATCGCACCGGAAGGGGTGCTCGTGGAGTTTCAGATCCGGACGGAAGAGATGCATCGCGTGGCCGAAGAAGGGGTCGCCGCCCATTGGAATTATAAGGAAAACTCGGACGGCACACCCGCTTTTCCGGATCTCAAGGTCGTGAATTGGCTTCGCCAACTCGTCGAATGGCAGAAGGAGCTTTCCGACAATCAGGAATTCATGAATTCGGTAAAGCTCAACCTCTTTCCTGATGAGGTCTATGTCTTTACACCGGCCGGCGATGTTCGGGAAATGATCAAGGGCTCGACGGCGATTGATTTCGCCTACGGGATCCATACCGAGGTAGGGAACCGTACCGTTGGCGCCCGCGTGAATGGACGATGGGTTCCCATCAAGACGGTCCTGGAAAGCGGCGATGTGGTCGAGATCATCACGAATCCTTCTCAAACCCCGAGCAAGGATTGGCTGCGCTTTGTCGCCACCCCCAAGGCACGGGCCAGAATCCGCCACTGGATCAAGGAAGAGGAGATGCGCCAGAGCGCAGAAATCGGGTTGCGCTCCCTTGAGGCGGAGGCCCAAAAATTTCATCGGCGATGGAGCGAGTTTACCAAGCCGCCATTTTTGGGAACCGTCCTCTCGTTCTCCGATTTGTCCGATCCTACGCTCGAGGATATCTATTCCCGCATCGGGTTCGGCCGGCTTTCCGCCTCCTCGGTGCTCCGAAAACTCCTTCCGGGTCAGGGAGAGGAACCTGTTTCTGTCATCACCCCCTCTCCAATGCAGGAACGGGTCCCGATCGTTGTTCGGGGGGGTGGAAAGGATCTTCTGATCGGTCTTGCGGGGTGTTGCAGCCCTGTCCCTGGAGAGGAGATCGTCGGGTATGTCACGCGGGGACGGGGGATCATTGTCCATACTGCCGACTGTCCGAATCTCGTCCACCTTTCCCTGGAGCAGGACCGGATTGTTCCTGCTGTGTGGGACTCTTCGAAGGATGCGATCTTCGATGTCCATCTCCGGGTGTCGATGGAGGACAAACCCGGGATGCTGGCGGCTGTTTCCGCGGTCATTTCGGAGCGGGGGGCCAACATCACGCATGCCGAGGTAAAACCATCCAAGCACCGCATGGGGGTTCTGGACTTCACCATTACCGTAGAAAATCTGGGTCATCTTCAGGAGATCATGACGCGAGTCCAACACGTGAAGGGCGTCGTTCGCGTGCAGAGGATCAAAACCTCTTCTGAACCATTTCACACCTTCAACGCCTAAGATATCCCGGAGGTTGCATGGAATCTTCTGAACGTGATCGAATGCTCGCCGAACATATTCGGGCGCGCCCTCATTTGCGGGATATTTTCCAGTTTTACGAGAAGATCGAAGAGATCTGGAATACCTCCCGACCTGACGACCTCCTGGCCTTGATCGATCTTCGCGACGCGACGCTCCGGGAGCGATTGTCGAGAGGCATTCCTTTGATTGACCGTCCCGCCTTTGCAAAAATGAACCTTCCTCACACCGGGCAGCAGTTCAGGAAGATTATGACCGTCATGAGACAAGGCGGCGGAGAGCGCGAGCAATATGCCACCCGTATTGCGACCTTCATGAGAAACAGCCGGAAATCGGAAGGAGAAGTGATCGCCGAGCTTCTCTCTCGCGACGACGGGCATTTTGATTCCGTTTCGGAAACGATGGATGTTCCCCGTCCCCTTCTGGTCTACTTGCTGAAAATGTCTCTTCGCATCTCCTTTGAACGCCTTCACGAAACCCTGATCACTTTTTTGCGGAACCTTGAATGGGGCTATGCCCACTGTCCGGTATGCGGAGCGCCGCCCGTCATCGGCCAGGCCGTGTCGAACGACCGGAGAAGGTACTATTGTTTTTTCTGTTCGTTTCATTGGGAGACATTTTTGATGGCTGGATGCCCCTCCTGCGGGGAAACCGATCCGGAGCTTTTCGATCTTCTCTACAAGCATCCCAATGAACATCAGGGAATACTGGCGTGCGAGGGGTGTCGAACCTATCTGAAAATGGTCGACCAAAGGGCCGGATCCGATTTCCTCAACCCCGATATTCAGGAAGTGTTGGGGTTGCATCTGGATATGGCCGCGGGCGAAATGGGGCTGAGACCGCTCGGGCAGCCGATCAGCCATGCCGAAGCCATCCGGCGCCCGGGGATTGATGATTACCGCCCATAAAGGGAAGATTGCTCTGATTCCGATTGAAGGAAAGGATTGTAATGGACGAAACTCCAAGTATTCCGAACATGATCGTCAACTATTCCATTATCATCGTCGGCCTGATCATGACCGTGTTCGTCATTTCGGCAAGCTTCTACCTCATCGTGAGGAGAGAGCGCCTGTTGAACAAACGATTCCCCCAAGAAGAAAAGAAGGTCGATCCTTGGGGATATCCGCTTGAAGAAAAGGGTGGGGCCAAAGGAAACTCGATTCCTGAAGACAAGAAGGCTTGACAGCGTCTCTTCCTCCTGATATATTTTAGCACTCGAAGTTGCTGAGTGCTAAATCTGGAGGACGAGTGCCAGACAGTTCAGAAATGAAGGAAATTCTCGACCAGAAAAAGTGGGCAGTTCTTTCCGCCACCATCGTGGGGTATATCCGTTCAGGGTTACCGGTCGGTTCCCAGTCTGTCAACCGTTCTTTCAGGTTGCCTTACTCGCCTGCAACGATCCGAAATATAATGAGTGCCCTTGAGGAGTTGGGATACCTTACCCATCCCCACACCTCCGCGGGGCGCGTTCCCACGGAAAAAGGGTTTCGCTACTTCGTCGACCATTCGGATTTTGAACAATCCGAATTTGAAGAATGGACCCATTTTTCGGAAGGGATCGAACCGCTTCTTTCCGAAGCCTCGCTGACCGAATTCAGCGAGGTTTTGACCGAGATCGTCATTCAGGTCGGGAGAATGTCCGGCCACGCGGTCTTTCTTATGGAAACGGGATCGGTCGGAGATGTTCGCGTTGTGGGCCTCGAGGCTGTTCCGGTTTCCGGCAGAGAGGGGCTTCTCGTCGTGATTCTTGAAACCGGCCATCTTCTCAAACGGACCATCATTTATCCCGAGGGAATTGGCTGGGTTGAGTTTCGAAAAATCGTCCTGAAGCTGAACAGGATAGGGCGATTAAAGACAATATCCGAGATCCGGGATGCCTTCTTTGCCGACATGGAGGGAATTTCGGAGGCTTGGAATGACTTTGTCGGTGCCCTTGAACGCCTGGAAGGAACACCCGGCGTCAAATTGTTCGGGGCTTCAAGATTTGCGAAGGAGCCTGGGTTTTTTCGCGCCGGAGATCTTGAGTCGGTGTTCCAGGCCTTTGAGGAACAGATCGCTCTTTTCAGCTTTTTGAAAAAGCTCGTCGAATTTCGAGGGATCTCGGTCTCGATCGGTTCGGAAAACGAACCTCCGGGCCTTGACGCATGCACAGTCGTCTCCATTCCTCTTCTGCGGGCAGGAGCGTGGTTCGGAACGATCGGGCTTGTCGGCCCCGTCCGGATGGATTACGGTCAGGTGATTCCCCTGATGTCGCGCCTTTCCAACCGCCTGAACCATTGGCTTTCCGGGCTGGGCGTTGAATAATCGTCTGAATGCGTGAATTTTTGAGGTGCGTGAACCAATAGGATACATGGAATAGAAAGGATGAGGAATGCCGGAAGAGTTTGAGGAAGAAGCGCCCCCTTCGAATAAGGAGCCGGGAAGAGAGGCCCCTTCGGATGCGGAGGCTGAGCTTCTTCAAGAGGGAGAAGGATCACAGACGGAGGAGTCCAAAGGGGATCCCTGGAAGGAGAAATATATTCGTCTTCTTGCCGATTTCGACAATTTTCGGAAAAGAAGCGGGAGGGATTTGGAGGAATCGCGCAAATTTGCAAACGAATCCATTCTCCGGGCTTTTTTACCTGTCCTGGACAACCTTGAGCGCGCCTTGCAGCATGTCGGGACGGTGGACGCCGAAGGTGGCGCAGGATGCAAATCCCTCGTCGAGGGGGTTCGTCTCACCCAAAAGCAATTTTTGGAACTCCTTGAAAAAAACCATGTCGTTCGCGTTCAGTCGGAAGGAGCCTCCTTCGACCCCGAAGTTCACGAAGCGGTCGGGTATACTGAAACCGACACTCTTCCGGAAGGGATGATTGTCGACGTCTATCAGCAAGGTTACCGAATCCACAACCGGTTGATCCGCCCCTCCATGGTGACGGTTTCAAAGGGAAAGCCATCCTGAGACTGAGAATAAAGGCAGGAACATACATGCGGGACAAGGGTTCCGCCGAAATGATATATCACTTCATCGTGAAAGGAATTTATCTATGAGTAAAATCATCGGGATCGATCTCGGAACAACAAACTCCGTTGTCTGCATCATGGAAGGGGGAGAACCGGTCGTGATCCCGAACCAGGAGGGTTCGCGCATTACCCCATCCGTCGTTGCTTTCACAGACAAAGGGGAGATCCTGGTCGGCCAGGTGGCGAAACGTCAGGCGATCACCAATCCGGAAAATACCATTTATTCCGTCAAGCGTCTCATCGGACGAAAATTCATTTCCGACGAGGTGGTTCATGCGATGAAACGGCTTCCGTACAAGGTCGTGTCTGGCCCCAGTGGGGATGCCTATGTCGAAATACGTGGCAAGCAGTATTCCCCTGCGGAAATCTCCGCCAAGATCTTGATGAAGCTCAAACAAGCCGCCGAGGACTACCTTGGGGAAAAAGTGACCGATGCCGTCATCACGGTCCCGGCCTATTTTAATGACGCGCAGCGTCAAGATACGAAGAATGCCGGGGCGATTGCGGGCCTCAATGTTCTCCGAATCATCAATGAGCCGACGGCCGCGTCCCTGGCGTATGGCCTTGACAGGAAGAAGGAAGAAAAAATTGCCGTGTACGACCTTGGCGGAGGAACCTTCGATATTTCGATCCTTGAGATAGGGGAAGGGGTGTTTGAAGTGAAATCCACCAATGGGGACACCTACCTTGGCGGAGACGATTTTGACGCGTCCCTGATCGATTATATCGTCGCGACCTATCTCCAGGAGTCGGGCATCGACCTTAAAAAAGACAAAATGGCTCTCCAGCGACTGAAGGAAGCCTCCGAAAAGGCGAAGATCGAGTTGTCCACCGTGATGGAGACGGAGGTCAACCTTCCCTTCATTACCGCAGATGCCTCGGGTCCGAAGCATTTGGTCATGAAAATTTCCCGCTCGAAGCTTGAGCAATTGACCGATGGACTGGTCAGCCATTCCCTTGAGCCTGTCAAGAAAGCTCTTTCCGATGCGGACCTGACCTCCTCCAATGTCGACGAGGTGGTGCTTGTGGGGGGACAGACACGTATGCCCAAGGTCCAGGAGACCGTCCGCAAGTTCTTTGGAAAGGACCCGCATAAAGGGGTGAACCCCGACGAGGTCGTGGCGATTGGAGCGGCCATCCAGGGAGCCGTGCTGAAGGGAGACGTCAAGGATGTCCTTCTTCTTGATGTGACCCCGCTTTCCTTGGGGCTCGAAACCTTGGGAGGCGTGTTTACCAAGCTGATCGAGAGGAACACGACCATCCCCGCGAAACGTAGCCAGGTGTTCACGACGGCGGCCGACAATCAAAACTCCGTGACCATCAAGGTTTTCCAGGGAGAGCGCGAAATGGCGGCCGATAACAAGCTTTTGGGCGAGTTCGATCTTACGGGGATTCCTTCCGCCCCCCGGGGCGTGCCTCAAATCGAAGTCACCTTCGATATCGATTCGAATGGAATCGTTCACGTCAGCGCCAAGGATAAGGGAACCGGAAAGGAGCAATCGATCCGCATTACGGCCCAAGGAGGGCTTTCGAAGGACGAGGTGGATCGTCTGATTCGGGAAGCCGAAGCCCATGCCGCCGAGGACCATAAGCGACGCGAGAAGATCGAAACCCGCAACGGCTTGGAAAACATGATCTACGCCATGGAAAAATCTCTCGGGGATGTGACCGAGAAAATTTCCGATGTGGAACGGGGCCAGTTTCGGGAAGCGATCGAAGCCGCCCGTGGAAAGCTCACGTCCGAAAATATCGATGAGCTCAAGGAAGCGTTGAAGGTGTTGGAGCAGGAATCACACAAGCTTGCGGACATCGTGTACAAGACCACCCAGGCGTCCCAAAATGCGGAGAAAGGCGGCGGGGATGGCGCTTCTCCCGGCCAGTCCGCCTCGGGCCCGTCGGGCGAGAACGTGGTCGATGCCGAATACGAGGACGTGAAAAAGAACCCGTCCTGAAGCGAGAATACCCTGGCGGAAGAAGGCTGATCCTTCTTCCGCTTTTTGCACGAACCGACCATTCCATTCAGGGGAAGGATCTCTTTTGGCCTCGAAAGATTTTTATACCGTCTTGGGCATCTCCCGAAACGCGTCCGCAGACGACATTAAAAAGGCCTACCGCAAATTGGCCATGCAGTATCACCCCGACCGCAATCCTGGCGACAAAGCGGCGGAAGCGCAATTCAAGTTGATCAATGAAGCCTATGAAGTTCTCGGCGATCCGCAGAAGCGCCAGGTGTATGATTCTGGAGGGGGCTCGGGCTTCTTTGAAGGCTTCGACGGAGGGTTTGCCCGTGGAGGGGCGAACTTCGGGGATGTGTTTTCCGAGGTTCTCAACGAATTCTTTGGGGGCGGCTCTTCAGGCGGCCGCCAGCAAGGGGAGCATATCCTTCGCCAGGTGGAGCTGTCCTTTGAGGAGGCGGCCCTCGGCAAAGAAATTTCCATCAAGCTCGCGCGATGGGAAACCTGTGCGCCTTGTTCGGGGAACGGATCGAAGAACGGGAAATCCGTCACGGTGTGTTCTTCCTGCCGTGGGACCGGATTTATCCGGATTCAGCAGGGATTTTTTCACGTTCAGAAAACCTGCGGGACTTGCGGCGGGGAAGGCCGCATGATCACGGAGATCTGTCCGAATTGTTCCGGGAAGGGGAGAATCTCCGTCGACAGGACGATCACGCGGTCCATTCCCGCGGGCGTTCAGACGGGCATGCGCGTCAGGATCTCCGGTGAGGGGCATGCGGGTGTCAGTGGAGGGCCCCCCGGGGATCTTTATCTTGATGTCGTCGTCAAACCCCACCAGGTCTTCACGCGGGAAGGGGACGACCTGGTCATCGAAAAAAACCTGACGCTGACACAGGCCATTTTTGGGTCGACACTTGAAATTCCCACATTGGGAGGCTCCTATGCGATGAAGGTCGATCCGGGAACGCAGCCTGGAACGGTTCGCCGAGTCCGCGGAAAAGGGATCGCCAACCCCCAGACACGGGGATTGGGAGATCTCGTGGTCCGGTTCAACGTCGAAATTCCGACCCGTTTGTCCCGGGAGCAACGGGAGGCACTTGAACGGTTTGCCGAGGTTTCGGGTGAGTCGCAGGAAAATCCGGCGGGGGGCGACGGAGGCCTTTTTTCAAAGGTAAAGTCGATCTTTGAGTGATCGGCTCGTTTATTCCTCGGGAGGCCGGACATAGGCGGACCTGCCCTTTTCTGGATTACCGGGGCCGATCGCATTGAGGATGACCCGGCCGGTCTTGTTCTTCATCCCGGCGCCATGCTCGCCCGTCATCTCACAAAAAGCCTTCGGGCGACACCCGGAGATTCCTTCCGATTTGTCCGGCCCGAATGCCCGGATCAGGTCTATCTCGGGGTGGTCACGGCGCTCGTTCCCCTGGTCGTCTCGCTGACGCCTTCTCCCGACCGAGGGGGAAACGGCCCCGGAAAAAGACGGATCTTTGACGTGGCCGTCGGACTCCTCAAAGGGGAAGGGTTCGAAGAGATCATCGAACCGTCCGTCTGCCTGGGAGTCCGGACTCTTTATCCCCTTCTCGCCGATCGATCGCAAGTCCATTGGAACAAGGACCAGTTCGAGCGGAAAAAGGCGCGCTTCGACACGAAGGTTCAGGAGGCAAGCCAGCTTTCTGGCCGCACCGACCGGATGGAGGTGAAACCTCCGTGTTCTCTGGGAAGACTGTTGGAAGAAGATCTGCCATTCATGCTTTTTCTGGACGAAGATCCCACCGCACTTCCGATTTGGAAGGCGCTTTCGATTCCTTCGAGTGAGCGTCCCCTTTTGGCAGTGACGGGTCCGGAAGGGGGGTGGACGGACCGTGAACGATCCATGGTTTTGGAACAAGAGAAGATCGGACGGGCGTGTCGGGCAAGTCTGGGGCCACGGATTCTGCCCGGGCGCCTGGCTCCTATCGTCGTGGCCTCCCTCCTCTCTCTGACTCATGGCCAAGAAGACATTCAGCGAGCGAGCCATCCATGATACTTCGACGTATTCTGGCTTTTTTGATCGACTTCTCCCTCGGAATTTTTTTCTCGGAGCTTGGAGTGTACCTTCTGAGAAGAGAAGTCCTTGCGGGAACCCCAAGGGATGATTTGTTCAACCCCTTGCGGCAATGGGCCTTGTCTTCGTTCCATTTTTGGGCCGTTTCCGCGGGGATTTTCCTTTACTTTTTTCTCTTTTTGGCCGCATTATCGGAAACCCCAGGATTGTCGCTTTTCGGGTTGACCGTGGTGCGCGACTCTGATGATGGAGAGTTGCGAGCGATCGGGACCCGTCGGGCCTTATCAAGAACCCTCAGTCTTCTTGTATCGCTTATGACATTGGGATTAGGATTTCTTTTTGCCTTGGGAAATGATCGCCGCCGGGCTCTGCACGATTGTCTTTCCGGAACGCGCGTCATCCGGCAAAAAACGATACCCTCCCCCCGCCCGGCAGAGGCGTCGTAAGCTCTCTCTAAATTGATCTTTGAGAGACTGTCACGCGAATCCTCCCTCCGAACCCTTGGGATTCGCCTTCCCTCAATCATTCCGCGAAGTCCGTCTCCTTGCCCCCTTGATCGATTTTCCCTCTCCGCCTTCAAATGGCGGGTCCTGGGATCAGAGACTCTCCCCGGTGTCGCAAACGCGGTCGCTGGATTTTTTTGTTGGGCAGGGCCCGTTTTTCCCAGTTCAATCCCTCCGGGCAGCGCTTCCGACCATTCTTTCGTTTCACTCGAGAAAATCCGTCTCCTTCACTCGATTTTTTTCCTGAAAAAATGCGCCGCCAGAACAAGGGAGACGACTCCGATCCCCGCCATGGCCCCATAATCCAATAGGAGAATCCGGACACCGGCCCCTTGAAGAAAGACCGACCGAAGGACCACGAGAAAATACCGGAGGGGATTCAGGAGGGTCAAATCCTGGATGACGCGGGGCATATTTTCGATGGGAGTGGCGAAACCGGACAGAATGATCGAAGGAACCAAAAACAGGAAGGCCCCCAGAAGACCCTGCTGCTGGGTTTTGACCACCGAGGAAATCATGAGGCCGACTCCCAGGCCGGAAAGGATAAAAAGGAGGATGCCCAGGTAAAGAGCCAAAACCGATCCCCTGAGCGGAACATGAAACAGGAAGACGGCCACCAGGATAATCGCCGTCGCCTCGAGCAACCCGATCACAAACCCGGGAATGATCTTTCCCATGATGATATCGAAGGGGCGAAGAGGGGTGACCAACAGTTGATCGAAGGTCCCATCCTCCCGTTCCCGGGCGACTGACAAGGCCGTCACCAACAAGGAAATGACGAGGGTCAAAAGCCCCACAATTCCGGGGACGATGAACCATCGGCTCTTGAGATTGGGATTGTACCAGGCCCGAACCAGGATCGGGGCGATGGGAGGCGTAAGCCCATGTTCAGTCACGAAGTCGTCATTGAAGGTCTGAACGATCGTCTGGACATATCCCATGAGAATCATGGCCGTATTGCTTTGGCGCCCATCGATGATGGCTTGGACCGACCCTTGCCTCCCGGCCAAAAGGTCCCGGCTGAAGGTGCTCCGAAGGTGGACGACGAGAAGGACATCCCGGTTGTCTATCAGGGATTTGACGTCCTCCTCCGAGTTCACGGCTCTTAAGAGATGGAAGTTTTTTGACCCGGAAAATCGGGCGAGAAGCTGCCTGGAGAAGAGTCCTGGATCCTCGTTCCAGACCGCATAGGAAATGCGGTTGAGGTCAAATGTCGCCGCATAGCTGAACACGATGAGCTGGATCAGGGGCGGGACGATCAACACCAAGCGGGATTTTTTGTCCCGGAGAAGGGCGAGGAATTCTTTTTGAGCGAGCCTCAGGATTCTAATCACAAGGAGGCTCACAGGATTCTCTTTCGGCTGATTCGGATAAGAACTCCGAAGAGGAAGACCGAAAACAGGAAGAGGGTGATCGCATTTGGAATGATGATTCCGGGAATGTTCCCCGCCAGAAAGACCGACTGGAGGATGGTCACGAAATAGCTGGCCGGTATGAGGTGGGTGATGACCCGGATGAAAAGGGGCATCGAATGGATGTCGAAGATGAACCCGGACAGAATGAAGGCCGGGAGAAAGGTAAAGACGATGGCAATTTGGCCCGCCACGAACTGGTTCTTCGAGATCGTTGAAATGACGAGCCCCATGCCCAAGGCGGTGGTCAGAAAGAGGGCCGAGCAAATCAAAAGAACCAGGAGGGTCCCCCTGAGCGGGACGGCAAAGAGGACCCGTCCCATGGTGACCGAGACCCCCATTCCGATCATTCCAAGAATGAAATATGGGATGAACTTTCCAATGAGAATTTCTCCGATTGTCACGGGGGTGGAAAAGAGCGATTCGAGGGTTCCCCGCTCCCATTCACGGGCGATGACCATGGATGTGAGGAGCGCTCCGATTAAGGTCATGATGACGGCGATCAGGCCCGGGACAAGGAAATCCCGGCTCCGGCTGTTGGGGTTGAACCAGATCCGGACGTCTAGGCTGACGGGCTGGAAGGTGAGCGTCCGACCTCTCAGGTTTCTCAATCCGATCCAGGTCGCCCACGTGTTGGTCAGATACCCTTCAACCAAGCGGGCGGTGTTGTCATCCACCCCGTTGACGACCACATCCACCCCCTGGGTCCGGAAGGATTGGATGGACCGGCCGAAATCTTCCCGAAGCCAAAGAATCCCGTCAACATCCTTCCGCTTTAACGCCCCAATCGCCTCATGAATGTTGGGATAGGAGCGAGGGACGAACCAGGGGGATTGCCGAAGACCCGCCACGAACCCTTCGGAGGCGGAGGTCCGGCTATCCGCGACCACGGCGATCGGAACGTGGCGGGCATCGAGCGAAACGCCATATCCAAAGATGAGAAGGAGAAAGACCGGCAGCACGATGGCAATGGCGAGGCTTGAAGGATCCCGGAAGATCTGGATTGTTTCCTTCTTGACCATGGCAGAAATCCGGGTCAGTTTTTCCTGAAGGGTCTCGTTGTCGTTCATAAGGGGGCGTCCCTGGCACGATTTTCCTGCTCAAGCAGGGCGATGAAGGCCTCCTCGAGGCTCGGGTTCGGGCAGGCTTCGGTCCTTGCCCGGGCGCGGATCTCGCTGGGTGATCCAAGAGCCAGGAGACGTCCGAGGGACATGATCGCCAAACGATCGCAATATTCGGCCTCCGTCATAAAATGGGTGGTGACCAGCACCGAAATCCCCCAGAGAGACAATTGACTGATGGTTCTCCAGAACTCTCTCCTGGCCAGTGGATCGACCCCGCTTGTCGGTTCGTCTAGAAGCAGGATCGACGGTTCGTGGGCAAGCGATGCCGCCAGCGCCAACCGCTGCCGAAAACCCAAAGGAAGAAGACCTGCCGACTCATGTCGATACGGCACGAGCTCAAAAAACTCCTCGATTTCCGCGATTCGGTCCCGCTGCCGCTTTCCCGTCATTCCGTAGGCGCTTGTGAAAAATGTGAGGTTCTGTGTGACCGTGAGTTGCGAATAGAGGGAAAATTTCTGGGACATGTATCCAAGACGGCTCCGTAAATTCGACACCCCGGCCCCTAACACATCCTGTCCATCGATCCTGAGTTCTCCCGAGGTGGGAAGAAGGAGTCCCGAGAGCATGCGGAAGGTGGTGGTTTTTCCGGCTCCATTGGCGCCTAAGAGGCCAAAGATCTCCCCTCTGCGCACGGAAAAGGTCAGGTGATCGACCGCACAAAACGACCCGAAATTGCGCGTCAGGTCCCGGATGACAATGGAGTCTTCGACTCCTCCGTCCAAAAGTCCCCTCTTTTTATTTTGCCATCCAAGCCGCTCCGGGGAGAAGGATCTCCTTCCCTTGGATCCTTGCTCCTGACCCAGAAGAAGCATGAAGGCATCTTCAAAGCGCGGGTCGAGACTCTTCGTCCGGGCCCCCTTCATGTCTTCCGGAAGCGATGGAGGGGAGGTCCCTTCGGACACAATGCGGACCTCCTCCGCCTCTCCGACCGCATCAATCACTCCCGGGACCTGGGACAGGAGAGGTTCCAGCCGGCGGGCGGCAATGTCCGGGACATTCACCCAGAATACGTGGCCCCGGACATTCGACATCAAATCCGAGGGGTTCCCTTCCCCGAGAACATGTCCGTTATAGAGAATCACCACACGGTCGAAGCGACTGGCCTCATCCATATAGGCGGTGCTCACGAGAAGGGTGGTTCCCTGATTGCGGACCTGGGTGGTCAGGATCTCCCATAGGTCCCTTCGGGAAACCGGATCGACCCCGACGGTCGGTTCGTCCAGGAGGAGGAGCGGGGGGGCGTGAACGAGCGAGCAGGCGACCCCAAGCTTCTGTTTCATTCCCCCCGAGAGATTTCCTGCGAGGCGGGAACGAAAGGGGGACAAGGCGGTCATCGCGAGAAGAGGGGCATAGAACTCGGATCTTCGTTCCACAGGGACGCCATGGAGATCTGCATGGAGGTCAAGATTTTCTCCGACCGTGAGGTCCTCGTAGAGGCCGAATTTCTGCGGCATATACCCGATATGTCGTTGAAGTTTAGGGCCTTGGGTCTCAGGGTCGAACCCCAGAATTTCGGCCTTGCCCCCATCTGGTGCCATAATTCCGGCCAAAATCCTGAGAAGGGTTGTCTTTCCTGCTCCATCGGGTCCGATCAGCCCTGTGATCGTCCCTTTGGGCACGGTAAAGGAGACATCATCCAGCGCCCGTATGATTCCCCGGGGGGACCGGAAGGTCCGGACGAGATGCGAGACGGAAATGGCCGGGGAGTTTTTTTGTTCAGCCACCGCCATGGATGGTCTCTGCGAAAGATCCGTCCGGACAACGCATCGGAAGGGACGGGGGGTGATGAAAAGGGATGGTGACCGTCACGGGCATTCCCAGGCGGAGCTTGAATGTCGGACAGGAAAGATAGACCCGGGTCCTGTATACGAGGATGGTCCGCTGGTGAAGGGTCTGGACCTCCTTGGGGGTGAATTCCGCTGCCGGGGAAATATAGCCCACATACCCGACGAATGTTTCTCCCGGATGGGAATCGGAGGTGACGTACGCCGGCATTCCCTCGTGAATTTTCCCCAGTTCCGGCTCTTCAAGATAGACGCGCGCCCAGAGCGGTCGTGTGCGAGAGAGCGTATACACGGGGGTTTGCGGAAAGGCCATGTCTCCCGGCTCGAGGATACGGGTTTGCACGATTCCGTCGACAGGGGAATAGACCTTCGTATCGTTGAGCTGCCGGGTATCGTAAGCCAGCTGGGCTTTGTCCCTCTTTACCGAGGCTCGGGCCATGTCGAGGGCGGCTCTGGCGTCATCCTTCTGTTGGTGAGAGTTGAACTGGGCTTTGGTTAACCGGCGAACGCGCGCCCATGTCTGTTCGGCGTTTTTGCGCTGGGCCCGGTCACGTTTAAGGGCCTCATTGTCGGCATCCACCAAGTCCTGATAGCGGACGGGATCCATAATGGCCATCAGGGCTCCGGTCTTGACCGGAGCGCCTTCCACATACAGAAGCTTCAGGATGCGACCAGTGTCGTGAAAGGCCAGCTGGACCTCTCGAAGGTCGATATTCCCGAAGAGAACAAGGGAGGCAGGCGAGGGCCGTGTCCGATGGCTTAACCAGAACCAGGTACCGGCTCCCGCTAAAACAAGAAGGAGAATCACGATGATGAAAGGCTTGGGTTTTCTGGCCATGAACACTCCTTAGGTCAGGGCTTGTCATCCGCGATGGTTCTGGGAGGCTCGATGGTTCCCCGGGCATATTGGTAGGCCACATAACCGTTCATTAGCAAATATTTGGCTTTTATCACAATTTCCCGTGCCTGCCTCAGAGCGGTCTGGGCGTCCATCACGTCCACCGATTGCACCTGGCCAACCCTGTAGGCCTCTTCGACCAGCGTATCGTTTTTCAACGCGTTTTCTTCTTCCGTCAAGGCCTCCTCCAGCTGCTGCTTGGCATCGGAGATGGTAATGGCGGCTTTTCTCAGATCGGACGCGACCTGGAGGCGCACCGAATCCTGTGTATCGAGCGCCGTCATGAGGTCCGAGCGGGCTTTGGCGGTCTGGTGGATCATATATCCCCCTTCGAAGAGGGGGATGGTCAGGATCCCTCCGATATTAACGGTGGAATAGGGGGAGTTGTTCGGTAGATAGGTAAACGGAAGGGTCCCCGCCGGAACGGTGGCGGTAAAGGATTGGAAAAGAGCGTTGAGCGATGGATAGTTCTGGGAGCGGGCATTCTTGACATTGGCCTGGGCCGCCTTCACATTGTTCTGGGCCTCTTCCCACTCAGGGCGGTGGGCCAGGGCAATCTTCAAATCATGATCGGGATTGGGGGCCAGAACGAAGTTGGGATCCTGGATAACCTCTTGGGCGACGAGATGGACATTTTTCCGGATTCCCATTACCTGGGCCAAGTTGACGGAGTCGGTCTTGACCTGGTCTCGTGAGCGGATCAGGGCGAGCCGAGCCGCTTCGACGTTCACCCTGGCCCTGGTGACATCTAAAATGATTCCTCTGCCTGTGGAGTACCGCAATCGGGCCCGGGATAACTGAAGATTGGCATCTTCCAGGCTCTTTTTATCAGCCCTTACCTGATGCTGGTCCGCGAGGAGAGTGAAAAAATCCGATTCTGCATCGCGGATGGTCTGAGACCAAAGAACTCGCTCCCGATCTTTTTCCGCATCATAGGAAAATTGGCTCTCCTCGATTTGAGAGCCGACTTTTCCAAAGTCGAGCAAGGTTTCAGTCAAGGTGACGGTCAGGAGGTTCAGATCCTGATAGACGTAATTTTGAAAAAGAAAGAATCCGAAGAGGCTATTTCCGTAAATGGTTTGGACGCTTGCGGAGAGTTGTGGAAATTCTGCCGATCGCACCTGGCCGATGGTCTCCTGGGCACTTTTGACGCGGTCGAGTTGTGCCTTGAGTTCAGGTCGGGCCAAAAGAGCTTGGGAGACGGCATTTTCGAGGGTAACGGGAACGTTGGGAGGATCTGCGGCTGCGAAGTTGCGAGTGGGAGGGACAACGGCAAGAAAAACTGCCAGAAAAACAATCGTTGGGCCGCGACGGGACAATGCACCGGCCATGAAATCCGATGGCATCACGCGTCCTTTGCCGCTTCGAAAGGAGTCTTGGAAATATGGAATTTCTGATTCCTTTTCATTCCTGTTGACAGACATCAGAAACGCTCTCCTCTTCCCGATCTCTCGCCTGCGATCCTATCATAACCCTTTGATTTAATCGACCTTGAAACATCTTTCATGACGACCCCGGCAAGAACCCTTTTTGCACACGCATGGAAGCATTTTGCACAAGATTGACGAACAAAACCCTCCTTCGTAGGATTGAAAAACCTAAAACCAGATTCCATTTTAAAAAAACTTATCGCGTTAAAAGAATTATTGGTGGCGTGACCGCCAGGAGGCCTGCCCCGCCCCTCCTGGACCCGGCTGTTAGGCGTCGAACCCGTTGTCGTAAGTTGCGCCCTCCCCTTGGGGACATTCATGTATCCCTGGGTGGCGCACTCGCTGTCATGGAGACGCATGGGGAATTTTC
>DAHVAL010000013.1 GCA_027314645.1 Nitrospirota bacterium | reverse complement strand
CAAAAAATTTTGCAGTGGCCGGTTCTCTATTTGTCCCATTACTTTAGGCGTTATCGGGAGCAATACTACAGCCTGCTTCAATCGGTGAGAAACGATGGCGATTGGGAAAGCTGGTTGAAGTTTTTTCTTGCCGCAGTTCTGGAAGTGTCCCAAGAGGCAACCGAAACAGCAAGAAAAATTGTTGCATTGCGTGAATCTCACAGGCAAACCATCACTCACAGGTTCGGTCGCGCTGCCGCCAAGGGAATCAGGGTTCTTGAAAAACTTTATTCCTCCCCGATCATGAGCGTTTCCGATATCCAAAAACATACGGGAGTGAGTTTTACCGCCGCCAACAAATTGATGAGCCGCTTCGTGGAAACGGATATCCTTAGCGAAATGACGGGAAATGTCCGCAATCGCAAGTTCCGTTATGGGAAATACATTTCCTTATTCGGATCAGCCGAAGGCTCTTAGAGCCATGCTGGGTCTCCCTCCGGAAACACCTTCGGGGGAAGCGGGACGGGGTGTCATCTCCCTCCTCTTGTTCTTCCGCCACTTGGACATTACGGATATGTCCCAATTGTATCAGAAGTGTCGGGAGCGGGGGTTGATGCGAGAGAGTCGCCATCGGATCCCGCGAATCTTGTATTGCGGACCGGGAGAAAACGTCGATGGATGTCGAAAGGCCGTTTGACTCAAACCGCGTTCCGACGCGCGGCCCCGAGTGGGAGAATATGGCCGCCGTCAAGCGGGCCATGCGGCTGACGGCAAAGATCAACAGGTTGACTTTTGACGATGGGGCGAAAATCAGGGAGCTCTTCAGCGAATTGACCGGGAAACAAGTGGACGACACCTTCACCCTCATTCCTCCCTTTTATTCCGCCTACGGCCTGGATCTTCGGGTCGGGCACCGGGTTTTCATCAACCAGTGCTGCACGCTCTACGACATGGGAGGCCTCACCATCGGAGACCTCGTCATGATTGGGCCCAACGTCACAATCCTCACTTCCGGCCACTCGGTGGACCCCACCCAAAGACGCGCCTATATCGAGGCCAAGCCGATCGTCCTCGAAAGAAACGTCTGGATCGCGGCGGGGGCCACCATCATCGGGGGCGTCACGGTGGGCAGAAATTCCGTGGTTGGAGCCGGGGCGGTGGTCACGAAGGACGTTCCCCCGAACCCCCCTGGTCGCCGGGGTCCCCGCCCGGGTCATCCGCGCGCTCGCGGGTCCCGCCACTGAGGACGCTTAACGGTTGAAAAAGCCCCTGACCTCCCAGCCAGGGTGAGATCGACCCCGATTCGGGCGATGAACCCCCCTTTCAGTGATGGTCCAAGCGGAATTCACGTGCCCGTCAAATAAGGGGGGGAGCCGATCCCATGAGGGCAACGGGAGAGGTCATCCCTTCTCTCTGTGGACGGTCAGATCCAGAAAATGCGTGGCGCAGGAGATGCACGGATCGTAGTTCCGGACGATTCGCTCGGAGAGCCGCCGGAGGGAGTCGTCGGGACGGTCGAATCCCTCCCGTTCCAAGGTAACCCTGAGATCCGACTCCATCATGGCCTGGTTCTGGCTGGTCGGGGGAATGATGCGGGCCCGGCGGATCCGTCCGTCCTCTCCAATGTCGTATCGGTGCCACAGGATTCCCCGGGGGGCCTCCGTGGCGGCGATCCCGGTGCTTTCCCGAGGGGTGACGGAATGGAAGGAGGGGGACTCGGGAACGGGAGCTTCCAGAAGGGAGAGCGCCTCGGCAAGGGCGTAACGGATTTCGATGGCCCGGGCAAGCAGACTGTGGTGCATGTTGGCGCTCGGAAATCGGAGGCCGAAGGGGCGAAGATCCTCCATGATTTCGGGAGGGAGCCGGTCCCAATTGAGGTTTATGCGCGCCAGTGGGCCCACCAGATAGGGATCTCCCTCAAGAAGGCTATGGAGCGCCGTGGAATGGGGGACCTGGAATTCCCGGATTCGCCCCTCGAAATCGGAAGGCGTGAGATCGTGCCCCCGGGTCGACACGATGCGGCCTTCGTTCATCGGATAGGCCTCCTCGGTCCGAAGCGCGACCGACACGAAGGACCGGTCGCTGGCCGGATAATCGAGGCCGGCGGCCCAACGGACAAGGGCCGATGCCATGGGAAGAGCGTCGCGAATCCGTCCTGCGAGCGCCGCGATCTCCGGCCTCATCGGAAAGCGGTGGAATCCTCCCACGCAGGCCCCCACGGGATGGACCGGGCGGCCTCCCAGAAGGGACAAGAGGGCGTTTCCGAGCCCATGGAGGTGGAATCCCCTCCGGACGGGTCCGGGATCGTGGCGGGCCCACTCCATGACATCTTCGTATCCAAGAAAATCCGGAGCCGCCAACAGATGGATGTGGAGGCTGTGGCTCGCAATCCATTCTCCGCATGCCAGAATTCTCCGAAACCGCCGGATGTCCGGACCGGGATCGAGGCCGAACCCGGCTTCGATTGCCGATACCGAGGTCAATTGGTAGGCGGCCGGACAGATGCCGCAGATCCGGGCCACGATGTCCGGAACTTCCCGGAATTCCCGTCCTTCGAGGATCTTTTCGAAGAGACGGGGGGACTCGAAGATCCGGAGACGGACCTCGGAGAGGCGATCCTTGCGAATCGTGAGATCCAACGCCCCTTTCCCTTCCACCCGCGCCAGGATCGGCACATGGATTTCGCGGCGCTCATTCATGACGGTCCTCCTTCGTCCAGCGGCGTCCCTCCGCCAGGAATGCCGGAGCCTGGCTGTTGACGAAGAGAAAGCGGCGGGCAATGTCGTCCGGAAGAAGGCCGAGTCCCGCGAATCTTCTGGCAAGGGAGGGCGTTTCGGGATTTTCAGAAGGTCCGTAGCACCCGTAGCATCCCCGATCGAAGGAGGGGCACAATGCCCCGCATCCCGTCAATGTCACCGGACCCAGGCAGGGAATTCCTTTCGCGACCATGACGCAGGGGATCTGGCGCCGCTTGCATTCAAGGCAGACTTTGTCCCGTTCGGCGGCGGGGGCGGCCCCGAACAGAAGGGAGGCGATCGCGGTGAGAATCTGGGTTCCATTGACGGGGCATCCCCACAGTTCAAGGTCCACCCCGACTTCGGAGGAGACCGGCGTCGAATGGGCGAGAAAGTCCACGTATTCCGGAGAAGGGTACACCGAAGACAGAAGATTTCCCGCAGAAAGATTCCGAAGCGCCTGAATGCCTCCCGAGGTGGCGCAGGCTCCGATGGTCACCAGAAATCGGCTTTGGCGTCTCACGGAGTGGACGGTGTCCTGGTCCTCCCGGGTGGAGACGCTTCCCTCGATGAAGGTGATGTCAAGGTCGGTCAAGGCTCCCAGCGGCCCGGCTTCGGCAAAGTGGACGATCTCGACCTGGGAGGCAAGCTCGAGGAGCTTCTCTCCAAGTCCAAGAAATGCCAACTGGCAGCCGTCGCAGGACGCAAGCTTTACGACGGCGATGCGAGGTTTACGGGAGGTGGTCACCGAAGGCTCCTTCAAAAGCCAGGGGGGATCAAAGACCCCGGATCCCCAGGCGTGTTTTCATGTCGGAATACCGGAACACCGGACCGCTTTGGCAGATGAAGAGTTCCCCCAGCTGGCAGTGGCCGCAGAATCCTGTCGCGCACTGCATGTTCCGCTCCATGCTGATCCAGAGTTCATCCTCCGGAATGCCCCGCTCGACAAGCATCTTGATGGTCGCGATCATCATGGGCTCGGGTCCGCAGATTTTCGCCGAGGTCCGGGGCGTGAGAGGGAGATGAGGGATGAGGTCGGTGACGGGACCGACCGATCCCTCCCACCCCGGCCCTCCCGTATCGCTCGTGAGAAACGCCCGGGTTCCTTCGCCCTCGTTCAAACGGTCGAATCGGTCCTTCCAGAAGAGGTCGCCGGGATTTTTGACCCCGTGGAGGACGGTCAGCGTTCCGAAATCCCCGCGTCGCCGCAGAACATAATTGACGACCGACACCAGCGGGGCGCACCCCAATCCCCCGGATATCAGGACGATGTCCCGGCCTCGCTTCTCGTCCATCGGCCACCCGTTTCCAAAGGGTCCCCGAACGCTCAGGCGGTCTCCCGGGACGAGGCGGGACATCGCCTGGGTCACCCGTCCCAGGACCCGGACGGTGTGGTCGAAAAAGTCGACATCCAGCGGGTCGGAGACGATGGAGAGGGGAATCTCCCCGACTCCGAAGACCCCGATCATGTTGAATTGGCCGGGGGAAAAACGAAAGGGCCGGGGAGAGCCCTCTTCCATCTGCACCCTCAGGGTAAAGACCGTCGGCGATTCCTGGATGCGTTCCCGGATGACGGCGGACCGGGGAAGATGCGGATCAGCCTCCATCCGGGTCCTCCAGAAGACGGGGGAGATCGTCCGTGAAGTCGATCCCCACCGGGCACCAGGTCAGGCAGCGTCCGCATCCCACGCACCCCGAGCGTCCGTATTGATCGTGCCAGGTGCCGAGCTTGTGGGTCAGCCACTGCCGGTACCGGACTCGGGTATCCTCCCGAAGGGGAGCCGGGTGGAGATAGCTGTGCCCGGCGGTGAAGCAGGAGTCCCATTCCCGTACGTGCAGGCTGTGGTGCCCGTCTAAGGCGGGCTCTTCCCGTTCCGAAAAGCAGAAACAGGTTGGACAGACCGCGGTGCAGTTTCCGCAGGAGAGGCAGCGGGCCGCGATCTGGGCCCAATGGGGATGATCCGGGCGGGAGACGAGGTCGTGCCGGAACTCTCCGGGGGGGAGGTGGCGCTCCTGGACGGAGGCCGCATGATCCGTCTGGGCGGTCAGCCGCTCCTCCATCCCCGGGGCGGGAGGGGCGAGGGAAAGCTCCCGAAGGAGGGTCCGTCCCAGGTCGGACCCGGGGCGCACGAGGAATCCTTCGTCGAGTTCCCCCAAGGCGAGATCGAACCCGGAACGGGCCTCCGGACCGTCTCCCGTGGAGGCGCAAAAGCAGGTTCGCGCAGGATGGGAACAGTCCACCGCGATCAGAAGAAGATCCTGCCGGCGGGCTTTGTAGAACGGGTCCGGAAACGGCCCTTTCAGAAAATGCCTGTCCTGGAGGGAAAGCGCGGCCAGGTCGCAGGATCGGACCCCGATGACCGCCAGGCGCCGGTTGGGTGGGGACAAGGGGGAAAAGGAAAGAGGCCCGGAGATGTCGCGTCGGGATTCCCAAAGGGTGTCACGGGGAGCGAACAGGAAAGGCTTCAGGGCCTGCGGGCCATTGGCCCAGCTGAAATTTCGCTCTCCCAGGTCCGGTTCGATCCGGTAGGACCCGGGGTCCTGAAGATCCCGGACGCCCCATGGAAGATCCTCCGGGCCGGAAAGGGGCGCATACACGATGATTCCGTCCTGAACCCTCGGACCCACGGGCTCGAATCCAAAGCGGACGAGGAGGTCGAAGAGATCCTGAAGGCGCTCTCTTTTTAGGAAGCCCTGGGATCCCTCCGGCATGGGGCCCTCCTCCTGGGTGGACGTTCAATCTCTGGTAGCTAGCATACCACCTTTCCAGCCTCAAACCAGCGTGCTATGGTTACAATGAGCGTCCAGATCGGGAGCGTGTGATGTTCGGACGAAACCTGCTGGGACAGGGGGAACGCATGGTCGAAATCCGGATCCATGGCCGAGGAGGGCAGGGCAATGTGATCGCGGCCTATCTTCTCGCCTCCGCCGCCTTTTACGACGGGAAGTTTTCCCAGGCCTTCCCGAGTTTCGGTGCAGAACGCAGGGGCGCCCCGATCACCGCCTTTGTGCGTATCGATGAGCGTCCGATTCTTCGCCGATCCCAGGTGATCTCCCCCCAGGCCCTTCTTCTTCAGGACGACGGGCTCCTCCGCATTCCCGGAACGCTTTCCGGCCTTTCCCAGGACGGGGCCGTTCTCGTCAACTCGTCTTGCCCTCCGGAAGAGCTCCGGAGAAGGCTGGAAGAGGATGGGCGTCCTCTTTCCCCCTTGATCGGCCTCATGACGCTTCCCGCCACACGGCTCTCTCTCGAGGTGTTGGGACGTCCGATTCCGAACACCCCGCTTCTCGCGGCTTTTCTGGCCCTGACGGAGATGATTCCCCTGGAAAGTCTCCTCCGGGCGCTGTCGGTCCGATTTTCGGGGGACCTGTTGAAAAAGAACCAGGCCTTGGTCGAGAAGGGAGCCGCCCAGGTGGCGTCAGGGCGATGGAGGAAGGCCGTCCATGCGTGACATCCTCGAAGGATCCGAGGCCATCGCCCGGGCCGTCGCCTTGTGCCGGCCCCAGGTTGTGGCGGCCTATCCCATCACGCCCCAGACCCATATCGTGGAGGGGTTGGCGCGCCTGATCGCGGACGGTCTCCTCGATGCGGAACTGGTGAGCGTCGAGAGCGAGTTCTCCGCCGCGTCGGTCGTTCTCGGAGCCGCATCGGCGGGATCGCGGTCCTATACGGCCAGCGCCTCCCAGGGCATTCTTCTGATGGGGGAGGTCCTCTACAACATCTCCGGGATGCGGGTCCCGGTCGTGCTCACCTGCGCCAACCGGGCCGTGTCTGCGCCCGTGTCCATCTGGAACGACCATCAGGATTCCATGGCGGTCAGGGATTCGGGCTGGATCCAGCTTTACTGCGCGGACAACCAGGAGGCGGTGGATACGACGATCCAGGCCTTCCGGATCTCCGAGCGCGTCGAGCTTCCGGTCATGGTGTGCGTGGACGGATTCACCCTGACGCATACGCTCGAGCCCATCGATCTTCCGGATCAGGCGCAGGTCGACCGCTTCCTGCCCCCCTTCCGCTTCACCCGGAAGCTCTCCTCCGAACACCCATTCAGCGCCGGAACGCTGGTCTCTCCCGACTTCTTCACCGAGATGCGGTATCTTCAGCATGCCGCCTTCGAACAGGCCGCCCGCGAAATCCTCTCTGCCGACCGGGACTGGTCCGGGATTGCGGGAAGGTCCTGCGGCGGCCTGATCGCGGTGGAAGGGGACCGGGAGGCGCCCACCGGAATCCTTGTGATGGGGTCGGTCTTCGGGACCCTTCTCGACGCCCATCGGTCGGGCGATCTTGGCCGGCCGGTCCGCCTGATCCGGCTCCGCTCCTTTCGGCCTTTTCCCACGGAGGCCCTGAGAAAGGCGACGGAAGGGCTGGCCGCGCTGGTGGTGCTGGACCGATCCCTTTCCCCCGGATCGGGGGGAATCGTGTCCCATGAAGTCCGCTCCGCGCTGTATGGTCTCCCTTCCGCTCCCCGGATCTTAAGCGTCGCGGGAGGTCTTGGAGGCCGGGATCTTCGTGCAGAGTCCTTTCGGACGATGCTCGAGGGCCTGGACCATGCCGGAGAATGGGACCTCCGTTTCGCCGACCTCGATCCCGATCGGCTGCCCAAGGCGGATTCGGCGCCGGAATCCCTTGCCGATGCCGCGCCCAAATCGACCAATCCTTTCCCCGAGAAGGAGTGACCCATGGCTTCCGCGTCCGATCCCGGCCCTGTCGACCTTGCCGAACTCCGGGCCGCCCAGCCCCGTTTCTCGGGGTTGGAGTCCGGGCATGGGGCCTGCCAGGGATGCGGGCAAGCCCTTGCGGCCCGCCTCGTGCTTGAAGCGGCCGGTCCCGACGTCATCGTTGCCAACGCCACCGGCTGTCTCGAGATTTTCACGACCCCCTGGCCTCTGTCGGCCTGGAACGTCGCCTGGATCCATTCCCTGTTCGAAAACGTCGCCGCGGTGGCGTCCGGCATCGAGGCGGCCTTGAAGATCCAGGGAAGGAACACCAAGGTGTTGGCCTTTGCCGGAGACGGGGGAACCTTTGACATCGGATTCCAGGCGCTCTCGGGGATGCTCGAGCGAAATCACGACGTCCTGTTTGTCTGCTTTGACAATGAGGCCTACATGAACACCGGGATCCAGCGGTCAGGATCGACTCCCCTGGGCGCCTGGACCACCACCTCGCCGGCAGGGAAGACCCGGCAGGGCAAGCGCCATTTGAAGAAAGATCTTCTGACCATCATCGCTGCCCACGGGATTCCCTACGCCGCGACGGCCTCGGTCGCCTATCCCTCCGATCTTCGGAGCAAGGTCCGGCGCGCTCTTTCAACGGAAGGCCCCTCCTTTCTCCTTCTGCATTCGCCCTGTCCCCTGGGATGGGGGCACGACAGTTCTCTGACGATCGCCGTCGACCGTCTGGCGGTGGAGTCGGGCCTTTTCCCGCTCCTTGAGCTTGCGCGCGGGCAGGTCATCGGCCGGATGGCGATCAGGACGGTCCGTCCGGTGCGCGAGTATGCCGAGCTCCAGAGCCGATTTGGGCATCTTCTGGCCGACTCTCCGGAGGCCCATGAAGGACTCGAGCATTTGCAGGCCATCGCCGATGCCAACATCGAACGGTACGGACTCTTGGCCTCCGGTCCCGAACCGCGGGACTCCGAAGGAGCCGACACCGTCCGGCGGGGAGGGACGCGATGGGCCTAGAAAATAAAGGGCCGGATCGGGCCGACCGGGTGACTCCGGGGGGAATCGCCTTTCCCGGAACGTCCCTTGAAAATCGCACGGGAAGCTGGCGCCTCATGCGGCCTCTCTTCGAAACCGCCCCTTCCCCCTGCCACGCCGTCTGTCCGGCGCAGGAGAACATTCCCGACTACCTCTCCCTGATGGCCAGGGACGAGCCCCGCCGGGCGTGGGAGGTTCTGGTGTCGGACAACCCCATGCCTGCGGTCACGGGCCGGGTGTGCCCCCATCCGTGCGAAACCGACTGTCACCGGGGCCGCTTCGATGCCCCCGTGTCCATCCATTCGGTGGAGCGTTTTCTGGGAGATGCGGCCCTTCGGGAAGGGTGGCCCTATCCGGCAATTCCCCCGCTCGGAGAAGACAAGGTGGCGGTGGTCGGAGCCGGTCCGGCCGGCCTCTCCTGCGCCTATCACCTTCGCCGGCAGGGGATCCGGGTCAGTCTGTTCGACCAGTTTCCAGAGGCGGGGGGCACCTGCCGGATCATCCCGGACTACCGGCTTCCCTCCCTGGTCCTCTCAGGGGAGGCGGAGCGGATTCTGGGACTCGGGATCACCTTTTATCCCGGAAAGAAACTGGGAAGGGACGTCTCCCTCGAGGAGCTGGAAGCCGACTATGCCGCGGTCTTTCTCTCCCCAGGACGGCAGAGGAGCCGGGCGTTTTCCGTGGCCCACTCCGTTCCGGCCAACCTCCATCACGGCATCGATCTTCTCTGGACATGGAAAAATGTGGGCGCGCTTCCCCGCTGGGACCGCGTCGTGATCGTGGGCGGGGGGAACACCGCCATCGATCTCGCCAGGACTCTTCTCAGAACGGGAACGGGAGAGGTCCATGTGGTGACCGACGAAGAGATTCCCGTCGACCGGGAGAGTCAGAAGGGGTGGCCAATGCCGGCGATCGCCCGGGAGGTGGGGCTGGCGATCGGGGAGGGGGTCCGGATCCACGCGGGCCGGAGCATCGGGCGGCTCCTTCTCCGGGAGGACCGGGTCGTCGGAGTCGAACTGGTTCACGCCCTCAAGGAATTGGAGGCAAAATCGCCAGTCCACCGGGCTTTTCCCGGAACCGAGACCGTTCTTGAAGCCGACCAGGTCATCCCGGCGGTCGGCCAGGACCTGGATTCCGAGGGCTTGGAACGCCTGCTGAAAAGTCGCGATCATCTGGCCGTCTCGAATGACGGAAGGGTGGAAGGGAATGAACGGATCTTTGCCGGAGGCGATGCCGTTCCGGGAGGGGGCCTCGTCTCCGCTGCGATCGGAAGCGGGCATCGAATCGCCCTGAAAATAGGGGCCCTTCTCCGGGGAGAGGGTCCGTCCGCCGTTCCCGCCCTCGTCCCGCTCCCCTATTCCGGCCTCAACCTCCACTATTTTGATCACGGCTCCTCCTATGAGCCGATGGAGCGTGCTCCCGGAGCGCGCAACGGATTCGATGAAATCGAGACCACGGGCTCTTCCGACCTGATCCGGGCGGAGGCCGACCGGTGCCTGTCCTGCGGACATTGCCTGGAATGCGACAACTGCTGGGTGTTGTGTCCGGATGGTGCGGTGCTGAAAACGGCGGGGTTCGGGAACCTTCCGGTCCCCTATCTCTTCGATTACGAGTATTGCAAGGGATGCGGCCTGTGCGCCAGGGAATGTCCGTCGGGGCACATCCGGATGGTGCCGGAAGAGTGAGGACGCTCGTACTTTCGAAAGACTGGGCAAAATTTAGGACCTGGCGTGGAGGATGCGCCCCTAAAGGGGCGTTCCTTCGCGAAGGCGAGGTCACGGGAACCCTTTTGGACGTCAGGGCTCATTGAGACCGTGGGCCCCGGCCACCGGGCCCTCTTTGGGACGAGGACCCGGGTAGGGGGACCTTCCCGGCGGTCGCGTCACGGTCCCCTCGCCCCTCCCCCATCGGGGGGAAATCAGGAGGGAATGTCGAGGGCGACGCCCTTTTTCTGGGCCAGTTGGATGAAAATCCCCTTTGAGATTTCGATGACATCCCCACGGCCCAGGGCGAAGGGAGAATTCCCCGCGTTCGGACAGGAATGGATGAGGTCGCGGAATCCTTCGAAAATGGCCAGGAAAAACTTCGGCAAGAACTCGTTCGGGATGTCGACCTCCGAAAGGAGCCGGTCTACGGGAAGGTCGAAGGCCTCGACGTTGTTTGCGACCCAGATTGGAATGATATCTGGAGCCGGGGGGCATTCGCAATTCGATGGAGAAAACTTCCCGATCCGGTACCCCGCCTTCACCAACTCCTCTTCCGACAGAGGGCGTTTGACCTTGAGCCCGGAATCGGGGACTTCCTTTTTTTTGCTCCAAATAAACATTTCGCCTCCTTTTTGATCGGACGGGTTGAGGGACCGAGGGATCCCCTTTCCCCCCATTATCGGGATTTTCCGCGGGGCTTTTTATGATCCAGATCATCTTCGGAGGCGTGACTTGAGGGGGCTTCGTGCTCCTCAAGAAGAGGAGCGGGGGGCGATCAGCTCGATTTCGTACCCTTCCGGGGCGTCGATGAAGGCGAAGACGCTGTAGGCGGTCTCGGTGGGACCATCGGTGATGGGAATGTCCAAGGAGCGGAGGCGTTCAAGAGTCTTTTCCATGTTGTCCACGCGGAATGCCAGATGCACAAGATCCGGAGGAACGGTGACGGGGCCCGAGGCCGCAAATTCCGTGATCTCGAGTTCGGTGTCCGATCCGGGGACATGCAGATAGGCGATTTTTGACCCTCGGGGCGAGAGGCTTCTTCGGACTTCGGAAAGCCCAAGCACAGTGCGGTAGAAGGCGACCGTCCTGTCGAGGTCGTTGACGCGCATGCGAACGTGAAGGAGGGTTGAAACGAGCGGACCGGATCCCGACATCTAATCCTCCATGGTGGAAAGATCGCCTTCCGGAAGTCCCATCTCCCGGGCCTTCAGAACCCGGCGCATGATTTTTCCGCTCCGGGTCTTGGGCAGGGAGAGGACGATGTCGATCTCGTGGGGTTCCGCGATCCCTCCCAGCTCCAGCCGGACATGCTGTTTTATTTCGTCGCGATGGGGAGGCTCCGAAAGGGCGTGAGGGCGAAGGACGATGAAGACTTTGATGATTTCTCCCCGCAACTCGTCGGGCTTTCCGATCGCCGCCGCTTCGGCGATCTTGGGGTGCGTGATCAGCGCGCTTTCGATTTCGGCGGTCCCCAGGCGGTGTCCCGCCACCTTGATCACGTCGTCCACCCGGCCGAGGAGGAAGAAGGAGCCGTCGTCGTCCTTTCTCGCCGAATCGCCGGAAAAATAGAGACCGGGGATCTCCGTCCAGTATTTGCGGTATCTTTCGGGGTCCCCGTACACCGTCCGAAACATGGAGGGCCAGGGGGTGCGAATGACCACCATTCCCGTCTCCCCCGGCCGGACGGGATGTCCGGAATGATCGACGACGTCGGCTTCGACGCCGGGAAAGGGCCGTCCCGCCGATCCGGGCTTTAGCGGCGTGGATGGGAGGGGGGTGATCATGATCATTCCGGTTTCGGTCTGCCACCATGTGTCCATGAGAGGGAGCTTTCCTCCCGTGACCCGGTGGATCCAGTGCCACGCCTCCGGGTTCAGAGGTTCCCCGACGGAACCCAGAATCCGGAGGGAGGACAGGTCGTACCCCGCCGGCCAGGAATCCCCGAGGCGCATCTGGAGGCGGATCGTCGTGGGGGTGGAGTAGTAGATGGACACACGGTGGCGTTCGATCAGGGACCAGTGGCGGCCGGCATCGGGATAGTCCGGAGTCCCTTCGCAGAGAAGGACGGTGGCCCGGTTTAACAGGGGACCGTAGACGATGTAGCTGTGTCCGGTGATCCAGCCCGGGTCCGCGACGCAGAAATAGACGTCGGAGTCCTGAAGATCGAAGATGTAGCGGGCGGTGGCGTAGGTCCCCAGCATGTATCCCAGCTGCACATGAACCACGCCCTTGGGCTTTCCGGTGGTCCCGGAGGTGTAGAGGACGAACAGGGGATCGTCGCAGGAGACGGGGACGGGGGTCAGCGGTCCCGAAAAGCGCACCTCGGACATGAGATCCGGAAGCGACCGTTCCCCCGGCTCGAGGAGAAGCGGGGAAGCCTCCCTCGGAACCACGACGGTGCACGTGAGCGAAGCGATTCCCCTTCGGGCCGCCCGGGCGGTCTCGAGCAGGGGGATCCTTTTTCCGCGACGGAACCCGCAGTCCGCCGTCACGAGGACCTTGGGCTCGAAGTCCTCGAGCCGGCTCTTGAGAGCCATCGCGGAAAATCCGGAGAACACCACGGAGTGGACGGCCCCGAGCCGGGCGCAGGCCAGCATCGCGATGACCTGGAAGGGGGTGGGGGGAAGATAGATCGTAACCCGGTCCCCCTTGCCGACGCCGAGCTCCTTGAGGATGTGGGCAAAACGGGAGGTCTGGTCGAGAAGGCGTCCATAGGTGTAAATGTCCTCTTCCCCCCGGTCTCCCACCCAGATGAGGGCCGCCTTGTTGGCAAATCCGTCGTGGACATGACGGTCGAGCGCGTTTTCGCAGATATTGCCCATGGCTCCCACCAGCCACCGTCCTTCGAAGGACCGGGGAGACCAGTCCAGGATCTTTTTCGGGGGGGTATGAAAGAGAAGCTCTTTGGAGAGGTTTTCCCAGAAGGCGGAGGGATCGGCCACCGAGGCGGCATACAGGCGATCGTAGTCCGGAACCCGGCTCTTCCGGATGATGGCGGGGTCGGGTATGAAAAAAGCGGATTTCTCGGGAGAACTCATCGCTTTCTCCTATGGGGGTGGAATGGGGAATGCGAGCGCGTCCGGACGGGTGAGCAATCCAGATCTCCGATTATAGTCCGGGATCGGGGAATTGAAAAGCGCGGCGCCCCCTCCGCATCTCATTCATGGGGCTCCAGAAGCGCGTAAAGGCGGGTTCTGAGTGGGCCGGGAGGAGCATGGACCAGGGCCTTCCTGAAATCCTCCCGGGCCTCGTGCTCCTGTCCCATGCGCTGATGCAGGAGACCCATGGTGGCAAGGAGGAGCGGATTCCCGGGGTGGCGGTCCAGGGCCTCATGAAGGAACAGGCCGGATTCGGCGAGGTGTCCCGTGTCGAGGTCGATCCGCCCCATGAGAGTCCGGAAGCCGTTGGGCCAAGTTCCTCTGGCGAGAATCGGACGGAGCGTGGCTCGCGCGAGGGCCGGTTGCCGAGAGACGAGCTGCTCGGTGGCGAGATTGAGGGTGAGTATGGTGGAGTGCGGATAGAGGCGGGTCGCGTGAGTGAGGACCCGGAGGGCCATCTTGGGATGGCCTTCCCGTACACGGATGAGCGCCATCTGATTTAAAAGGAAGGGGGTGGGCCCGTCAAGGGAGATGGCGCGCCCGGTCAGCCGCAAGGCCTCCGGGAGTCGACCCATGGCAAGGAGCTCGTGACTTCTTGGCAAAAGGGACATCTGTGCGTCCGCGGGGGACCCTGCACTCGCGCACGCTGAGAGGAGGGCCGGAAGCAGAATGATTCCCGCGATCGTTTTTCCGGCGCGGGACCCGACATACACGTTCATGAATGGCTCCTTACCCTCGAGACCGGTCATTGTCCCCGGTATCCGAATGGACCGTTATAGTACATGGTGATCGTCCCCATGGGCGTATAGGTGATCGGATAATTCGACTGATAGACGGGAAATGCCACCCCGGCGCCCCAGGTGACCTCCACACGTCCGGAATTGGGCCAGGTGACCTCCACCCCGGGGTCGACCCAGAGGAAGCTCCACGCGGGGGCGTTCGCCGGTCCGAAAAGGAGATTCTGGCCGGTCTGGCTTTCACCGAAGAACTCCAGAACATATCCGGCCCCCCATTCGTCGTTTAAGACATGCTCGAAGGCGCCCGCAAACCAGAGGAGGTTGCCGTTGACGACCGACTGGGCCCGGGAGGTGGTGACGAGCCCGTTGTTAAAGGTGAAGCCGGCCTCCACCTGGGTGGGGTTTTCAATGATGTCTCCCGCCTGCAGGTAGAGCATGAATGGCTTGAAATGTTTCCGCAGGATCACATAGAGCCCTTCGTTGAAGGTTCCGTCGCCGGTTTGGTCGACGGTATACTTCTGGGGGGAGAGGTTTAAAAAATGCCCCGTGGGAAGGGTGAACTGGTACGAGAGGGTCAGCGCCGGCCGGGCCCAGAAATGGTAGGCGTCGGCGTCGTTGGTGAGCTGCTGCTTGATCCAGACGATCGAATCCCCCATTCCGAAGGCATTGGCCGTCGTCCCTTGCGGCGTGGTCGGAGAGACCCCCTGGTTGGCGACGAAAGGAATGAGGAAGTCAAATTCCCAGTTCTTGATCAACCCGATGGAAATGCGCTGGGGCATCGACAGGGAGGAGAATCCGATGCCCGGCTGGAGGAAATCGAACCAGTAGGGTTCGTAAAAGAACGATCCAACCGGTTCGACTTCGGCGGTTCCGGTGAAGAAGGGACCGCTGGTGTTGGGACCCCAGGAAAGATAGTGGGGGGCCATTTCCATGAGGTCCGGAACGAGGTCACCGTTGACGTCCTCCGGCTGATTCTGCGCCTCTGCCGCGTTCGCGGGCAGAACGCGGCCGGAATCATCGGCAAAGGCCCCGGCGAGGAAAAGAAGGAGGGCAAGGAGGCAAGAGCGAATCATTGTGGATTTCATGTTCTGGAGAGGGGTCATTCCTGCCGCCGCGGAATAAATTGATACTAAATATCAACTGATTGAGTGTATCATAGATAAAAGACCCCCCAACAGTCAATATTATGAAAATGAGAATTATTATCATTTTAGGAAATGCGGCGTGGAGAGTCAATTCCGCTTCCGGCGAACCCGTGGGACGATCGCGCCAGCGGACAGGAGCGAGAGGGCTCTTGATCCCCGGGGAATTTGATGACACCCTAAGAGAATGCGTCTTCGACACGACACCCTTTAGAAAAGGAGGACTCCTTGTGCATGCTGTGAAGAAAGAGCCACATGGAAGGAGGGGAGTTCCGCGCTTCCAGATTACGGAGCCCCTCTCGTTTTCGGACCAGATCGCGTTTGATCAATTTATTCTGGCCGTCGAGCGGAACTTCCTTCTCCATGTGACCGCGGGACTCAACCTGACGGTGGTAGGATTGGCCATGTTCCGATTTTTCAGCACACATCCCAATGATCTTTACGCCGGGATCGGAATCGGAGCTTTCTGCGTCGCCATCCTCATCATCGTGAAGGGATCGGCCGATTTTGTCCTGATGCGCAAAGATATGCGCGTGATGGAGGATACGATCCACCGCCACCGGGAAACGACGAGGGAGTTCAAGGAGTCCGGCTGAAATCACTTCGGCCGCGGAGGTTGCCCCCCCGTTCCGACCGTCCTAGAATGAGAATATAAACAGTCATCCATGACCAGAAACGCAGGGGGACCCATGACCACGACCGCCATGACAGAAAAAGAGGGACACGTGTTGCCGGACGATCCGTTGATCATCGGAGGAAGGACCTTCCGGTCCCGGCTTTGGATCGGAACAGGAAAATACCGCTCATTCGAGGAGACACGGACGGTCATCCTCGAATCGGGGGCCGATGTGGTGACGGTGGCTGTCCGGCGCGTCAACATCCTGAAAAAGGACGAGCCGAATCTTCTCGACTATTTGCCGCCGTCGGAATTCCAGATCCTGCCCAATACCGCCGGATGCTATACCGTCGAGGAGGCCCTCCGGTATGCCCGCCTCGCCCGGGAAGCGGGAATCTCTCCCCTGGTCAAGCTTGAGGTGATCGGGGATCCCAAGACGCTGTTCCCCGATGTCGTCGGTCTCGTCGAGGCCGCGAGGATTCTGGTGAAGGAGGGATCGATCGTCTTCCCGTACACGAACGACGATCCGATCATCGCCAAGAAGCTTGAGGACGCCGGATGCGCCGCGGTCATGCCGCTGGCGGCGCCGATCGGGTCCGGACTCGGGATCCGGAATCCCTACAACCTGCGGATCATCCAGGAGACCGTGGCCCTTCCCATCATTGTCGATGCGGGTGTCGGATGCGCGTCCGACGCCGCGATCGCCATGGAGATGGGTGTGGACGGCGTCCTCATGAACACGGCCGTCGCCGAAGCGAAGGATCCCGTTCTGATGGCCCGGGCCATGAAAAACGCGATCCTGGCGGGCAGGGATTCGTTTCGGGCCGGACGCATGCCGCGCCGGCTCTATGCGACCGCCTCGAGTCCGATCACCGGGATGCTGGGGGCCTGATGGGCGAATCTGGCCCTGCAAAGGTTCTTGGGCCGCTCCTCTACGTGACTCCGGAGGAATTTCCCTTGAAGGATCTGGTCATCCGGGCGATCGAAGGGGTCCGTGGAGGGATCACCTCCATTCAACTCCGGCGCAAGGCGGCGTCAGGATGGGAGTTTTCCGAACTCGTCCGCCTCTTCCGCGACAACGTTCCCGCCGGCCTTCCCTGGCTTGTGAACCAGCGGCTCGACTATGCCCTGGCTGGAAGGGCCACCGGCCTCCATCTTCCTGAAGCCCATCCGCCGATCGCGTCGATCCGGCGCCACGCCACGCGGCCGCTTTTGATCGGATCTTCCGTCCATTCTTTCCGGTCGGCGGTCGAGGCGGCGGAGGAGGGGGCGGACTACCTGATCGTCGGCCCCGTGTTCGACACTCCCTCAAAACGGTCGTTCGGCCCCCCTCTTGGTCTGGAAGCGCTCCGGACGATCGTGCGGGAGGTCCCGGTGCCGGTCTGGGCCATCGGCGGGATCGGGGAATCGGAAGCCCCGCTTGTCCGGGGGGCGGGCGCTTTCGGGATGGCCGTGATGGGGGCTCTTTCCATGACTTCCGATCCGGTGGCGGCCGCCTTCAGCCTCCGTCGGGCGTGGAACCGTGGTTAAGGCGCGCGGGGTGCGCCGGGTCATTTGGCTCCTCCTGGCCCCGCTCTTTCTCCTCTATGGGGGAGGGAGTCCGGGTGCGGCGGCTCCTCAAAAAGAGGAATTGGCTCTTCCGCAGGGAGGGATTCTTCTTCTGCTCCTTCCGCCATCGTCCCCGATCCGCTGGATCGGGCTTGAAGGCCACCGCGTCCGTCTTTTCCAGTGGGCCGGACCTTCCGGGACCGGCTCTTCGAACGCCGTCAAGGCCGCCCTCGTGGGAGTCGATTTTGCCAGGTCCCCGGGGTCCATTCCTCTCTCCCTTCACGCCCCTCAAGGGACCGAGCGGGTTCTTCTTGATGTGACGCCGCGCTCTTTTCAGGTGTCGCGGCTTCACGTCGCCCGCTCCTTTGTCACGCCCCCGGCCTCTCTCCTTCTCCGGATCAAAAGGGAGCGATCGGTCATCCTCAATGCGCTCGCCCCGCCGGATGGGCCGCTCCGATTTCGCCGCCCCTTCATTCTTCCCCTCGATGGCCGGATCACCCATGACTTCGGGGCCTACCGCTACCTGAACGGCCGCCCGATGGCCCGCCACTCCGGCGAAGACATCGACGTGTCCCTGGGAACGCCCGTTCACGCGGCCAACGATGGCGTGGTCCGTCTCGCCGGGTCCTTCTATTACGATGGAAACATGGTGATCATCGACCATGGAGGGGGGTTGCTGACCGAATATCTCCACATGTCGGACATGTCGGTCCGGCCGGGACAACAGGTTCTCCGGGGCGAGGTGATCGGCCATGTCGGACACACCGGCCGGGTGACCGGACCCGTTCTTCATTACGGGGCCGTTCTCCACGGAGCGCACGTCAATCCCATGCTGCTGACAGGACTCCTTGGGTCGGCCGTCTCCCTGCCCGGAACCTCTCCGTGACCGGTGATCCATGGGCGGTCGCCGGAGTCGATCCTTCCGGAGGGGCCGGCCTTTTCCAGGATCTCCGGGTCTTCCAGAGCCTGGGGTTTAGGGGGAAGGGGCTTCCGACCTGCCTCACCATCCAGAACCTCCAGAGTGTCCGGGGGGTGGAGCCGGTGGGGGAGAGGGTCTTTGCGTCGATGCTGGAAGCTCTTGCCGCGGAATCGTTGCCCGGCGCCGTAAAAATCGGGCTTCTTCCCCTCTCTCTCGCCGAGGTCCTTGAGGATTTCCTCGCATCGCTTCCGATGGGGACTCCGGTCGTCCTCGACCCCGTCTATCGATTCGGGGCGGGGGGAGGAATGACCAGCCCGGAAGAATACCGGCTCCTTGGCCGCCTCCTCTTTTCCCGAACCACCCTCCTCACCCCCAATCTTCCCGAAGCGCAGGAACTTTCCGGCTGGTCCCTCGAACGGTATCCGGACGATCTTTCCCTCATGGCCCGAAGAATTCACGAGCAGTACGGTGCCCCGGCCATTCTTCTGAAGGGGGGGCATTTCGGAGGAAAAGGCCCCAAGATCGACCTGTTCTGGACGCCTCTGGAGGAACGCTACTACACCCATCCCTCGCGATCCATCCCTCAAGGAATCCACGGAGGCGGCTGTACCTTGTCAAGCCTTCTGGCAGCCCTGTTCCTGATGCGCCACGATGGCGTGTTGGAGCCCCTCGTGGCGGAAGCCCTGTCCCTCTACCAGCGGCTTCTTTCCGGGATCGGCGGACCCGTGCGGGCGATTCTGGATCCGGAGAGGCTTCGAGCGGCGGTGGCCTCAGGCGTGCGATCCCAGGAACCCTGAGTCCCCCGACTGCCTGATCCCCTCCCGAGGCGAGGTCCGGCCTGAAATGGAGGGGCGCCCTTCCTCACCGGTCCCCCTCTTCTGCTATAATAGATCTTTCGGGACGGGATCCCGGCATCTCCAAACCCGTCAGAGGAAGGGTGTTCACCAGAAAGGATGTTCATGGGTTTTTCCGTCTCCGTCAAGCGGACGTTCGCCGCCTCCCACAGGATTGAGGGCTATCCCGGATTGTGCGCCCGGCTCCATGGGCACAACTGGGTGGTGGAAGCGGTGTTTGGGACCGGCACCCTCAACGGTCTGGGGATGGCGGTGGATTTTCACGAGATCGAACGGTGGATGGATCCGCTTCTTGCCGAAGTGGACCATACCCATCTCAATGACCATCCCTTTTTCGCGGAGCGGACCACCACCGCGGAGAACCTCGCCTTGTTTTTCTTCCGTGGACTTCAAAAGGCCTTAAGCCCTGAAACGGAGGGAAATCTGGTTCTCCGGAAGGTCTCGGTGTGGGAGATGGAGGGCTACCGCGCAACCTATGAGGAGGGATGATGTCCGTCTCCGGTGACCCTCTTCTCGACGTTCAGGACCTCTCCGTCGCGATCGGGACCCGTGAAGGAGAGATCCGTCCGGTCTCCAAGGTCTCCTTTTCCATCGCGCGCGGGGAGGCGGTGGGCCTTGTCGGGGAATCCGGTTCGGGAAAGACCCTGACGGGGCTGTCCCTTCTCGGGCTGTTTCCTCCCGGCTCCGCCGTCCTCTCGGGCCAGATCCGGTTCGACGGGCAGGATCTTCTGGCCTTGGACCCCACCGCTCTCCGAAAGATCAGGGGGCATCGGATCGCGATGATTTTTCAGGAGCCTCAAAGTGCCTTGAACCCTGTCCTGACGATCGGGACCCAGATCCGGGAGCTCTTCAGGAGCCATACCGACCTTCCCCCTTCCCGGGTGGCCGAACTCCTGCTCGAACGCTTGCGCTCTTCGGGACTTCCCGACCCTGAGCGCGTGGCCCGCTCCTATCCTCACCAGCTGTCGGGAGGAATGCGGCAGCGCGTGATGATCGCCATGGCGATCGCCCTCGACCCTCTCGTGGTGATCGCCGACGAGCCGACCACGGCCCTCGATCCGACCGTCGCCCTTCAGATCCTCGATCTTCTGGCGGCGATCCGCGAATCCCGGACCAAGGGGCTTCTGTTCATCTCCCATGACCTGTCGGATGTCCGCAGGGTGTCGGACCGTGTCTTGGTGATGTACGCCGGCCGAATTGTCGAAGAATCTCCGTCCCCCAAATTTTTCGGAACCGGTCCGGTCCATCCTTACAGCCGAGCCCTTCTGTCCTCCCGTCCTTCCGGAGCGGGGGGCACACGTCGGGATTCCCCTCTCCCAGCCATCCCCGGGCAGGTTCCTCCCTTGTGGGATCTTCCGGCTGGCTGCGCCTTTGCCCCGAGATGCCCCCGGGCGGACGACCGCTGCCGGACCTCGGAGCCTCCCTGGATTCGGGAGGGAAACTCCCAGGCCCTCTGCTTTTACCCCGACACAACCCCCTTGGGAGTCTCGGTCCATGTCGCCTGAATCGCCTCTCCTTCTCGAGGCCCGAGGGCTTGTCCGGGAGTTCGACCTTCCCGGAAAACGCCTCTTCGGACCACGCCAGGTCCTGACTGCGGTGTCGGACGTATCCTTTTCCATCGCCAAAGGAGAAATCCTGGGCTTGGTGGGAGAGTCGGGCTCGGGAAAAACCACTCTCGGGCGCCTGGTCATGAGGCTCCTCGATCCCACGCGGGGAAAGGTCTTTTTTGACGGGACCGATCTGACGGCCCTGTCGGGACGGGGACTTCGCCGGCACCGACGGCGGTTCCAAATGGTGTTCCAGGACCCTTATGCCTCCTTGAATCCCCGCATGCGGGTCGGGGAGATTGTGGAGGAACCGCTGATCATTCATGACCTGGTTCCCGACAAGACGTCGCGGAGGGAGAGGGTCTCAGGGCTCTTGGAGCGGGTGGGCCTCTCCCGCCACGACCTCGAACGGTTCCCCCGGGAGTTTTCGGGGGGAGGCCGACAAAGGGTCGGGATCGCCCGGGCGATCGCATGCGCTCCCGACCTCCTTGTGGCCGATGAACCGATCGCCTCTCTCGACCTCTCCATCGGGGCTCAGATCATCAATCTTTTTTCTTCTCTCAACGAGAAGGAAGGAATGAGCGTGCTGTTCATTTCCCATGACCTCTCCGTCGTCCGGTATATTTCCGATAGGGTGGCGGTCCTCTACCGGGGCCGGGTGGTGGAGGTGGGACCCACCCGGGAGGTTCTCGATGACCCGGTCCATCCGTATACCCGTCTCCTCATGGGACGGGACGCTCCCATGGACGCGGGCGAGACCTCCGACGGACAGGATCGGTCCTTTGAGCTTTGTCCTTTTCTTGCCCGATGTCCGGAAGCCCGGCCGGCCTGTCGCGAGAGGATGCCGGAACGATTTGAGGAACACGAATCTGGCCGCCAGGTGTTCTGCCACCTGGTGATGGAGGGATCCACCTGGAAAACCTCCGCTCCTTCACCTTCCAGACAAGGAATCGCCTGACATGTCCTCTTCTTCCCTTCACCCTCTTGAACGAGCGATCCTCCGCGCCTTTCTTGCCCTCCCCGATCGGGAGACCCATCTCCCCCTCCCGGAAATCGCACGACGGTCCGGCCTTGATCCGGCGCAGGTCCAGATGGGGGTGGAATGGCTCAAGGCCAAATCCTTTTTGTCGGAGAAGGTCGATCGGCTGGAGACGGTCCTCACCGTCACCGAGGGAGGAGAAGAAGCTCTCACGGCGGGACTTCCGGAGGAGCGCATCATGGACGCATTGTCGGGGGGTCCCCGGGAGATGAAGGAAATCCGGGAGCTCTTCCCGGATTCCACCATTGCCTCCAAGGCGGTGGGGGCCCTCAAGGAAAGCGGCACCATCCGCATCGGGGAAGGCGGCCTGGTGTACCGGAACGGGGAACTCCCGGAGGGGATCAAGCGCCTTCGGACCCTTCTCGGGACCATCGCCGAATCCTCCCTCCCGGTCACCCTTGAGGGGCTCTCCCCCGAAGACCAGGGACTCCTTGAACAATACCAGCGTCGCAGAGGCAAGGGAAAAGGACTTTTGCGGTTTGACGAACGGGCCACGAAGTCCTGTTGCCTGTCGCCCGACTGTTCCCTCGACATCAAAGAGCTTGAGGCGACGGAGTCCCTCCTGGGGGCCGTCACTCCCGAAATGCTCATGAACAAAAGCTGGGCAGGAAAATCCTTCCGGGCCTATTCGCTGGAGACGCCCCCGCCCCGCCCGTCGACCGGCCATCTTCACCCGTACCGGGAGTTTCTCGAAGAGGTCCGCAGCCATCTGGTGCGCCTCGGATTTGCCGAAATGACGGGAAGCCTGGTCGAACCCGAATTTTGGAATATGGATGCGCTCTTCATTCCCCAGACCCATCCCGCACGGAACATTCATGACATCTATCTGCTCTCCGAACCCCGCACCGCCTCCGACACCGCCGAATGGCCCCTCGAGGCGGTGGCCCGGACCCATGAAGGCCGCGAACCACCGACCTCCACGAGGGGCTGGCGTCAAGGGTTCGACCCGGGCCAGTCGCGGCGCCTCCTCATGCGAAGCCAAGGGACCGCCCTGTCCGCAAGGACCATGGCGGAAAACCCCGAGGTTCCCGGGAAGTACTTTGCCATCGCCCGATGTTTTCGGCATGATCAGGTCGACGCCACCCATGCCGTGGACTTTTTCCAGGCGGAGGGAATCGTGCTTGAAGAGACCGCCAGCTTCAGGACCCTTCTCGGGCTTCTTGCCCTCCTGGCCCGGGAAATCGCGGGGGTCGACAAGGTCCACTACAAGCCCGCGTATTTTCCCTTCACCGAGCCGTCGGTCGAACTTCACGCCCACCATCCCGTCCTTGGGTGGATGGAGCTGGGCGGAGCGGGCCTTTTTCGTCCCGAGGTGACCCATCCTCTGGGAGTCGATGTTCCGGTGATCGCCTGGGGAATGGGCATCGACCGAATGGCCATGTTCCGGCTCGGACTGTCGGATATTCGGGATCTTTTCACCGGGGATTTGTCGACGCTTGCCCAAATGACACGCTCGGAAGAACGCTCCCGGGCCTGGAAGTCCGGCATGAAGGTTGCGATGGAAGAATCCCCCTAATTGACGTGAGGATGATGTGCCGACACTGGAAGGACACTTTGACGACCTCCTGGGACTTCTCCACCAGAAGGTGACTCCCCAGGAAATGGATCGGACCCTTGATCGGGTGAAAGGGGAATGGAAGAGTTACGATCCGGGGTCCCGGCGATTCAAGGTCGAGCTCAACGACACCAACCGTCCCGACCTCTGGAGCGTTGAGGGAATCGCCCGCCAGCTGCGGGGCGGGTCCGCCCTTCACCAGAAGCCCTACGATTTTCTCGAGAAGGCGTCCGCCCGTGACCGGAAGGGGGGAGCGCCCGACATCCGGATCGACCCGTCCGTTGCGTCGGTCCGTCCGTTTCTCGGCGGGTTTTGCGCCCGCGGGAGCCATCTTGGGGACGAGGGGCTGACCCAGCTGATCGGGACCCAAGAACGCCTCTCCGAGCTGTTCGGCCGCAAGAGGGCGGATGTGGCGATCGGGGTGTATCCCCTTGCCCGGCTTGCCTTTCCCCTAACCTATCGAACGGCCGATCCTGAAGGAACCCGATTCATCCCCTTGGGGGCGGAGGAGAGCCTGACGCTTCGGGACATCGTGTCGACCCACCCAAAGGGACAGGCCTATGGGGATCTGGTCACCCCCCATGCTTTTTGGCCGATCCTGGTCGATGGGCGGGGGGAGGTGCTGTCTTTTCCCCCGGTCATCAACGCCCGCGCCCTGGGAGAGGTGACGCCGCAGGACGAAGAGCTGTTTGTTGAAGCCACCGGCTTTGATGCTGCAAGGCTTCTGCTGGTCCTGAACATTTTGGCCGCCAACCTTGCCGACCGCGGCTTTGTGATCGAACCGCTCCTGTCCGAGGGCGACAACTTCCGGATGGTCGCCCCTGCCTTTCCCGAGATCACGGTGTTCGTGCCCGAGGGTCTCCCCTCCCGTGTGCTCGGATCTGAACGCGATCCGGCCGACTTTGTGGAGACCCTGTCAAGCTTCGGATATCCCCAGTTCCTCCGCAGGGAGGAAAACGGCGAGGCCGGATGGGAGGTCCTTTCGCCGTTTTACCGGGACGATCTTCTCGGGGCGGTGGATGTCGTTGAGGATTACCTTGTGGCGAAGGGGTACGACACCTTCGAGCCGGCCCTTCCCAAGGACTTCACACGTGGCCGTCCTTCCCCCCGCCAGAAGGCCGAATTCCGTCTCAGAACCGCCCTCCTGGCGATGGGCTTCCAGGAGCTCCTGTCGAACATCTTGACGGGTGAGCCTCTCGTCACCGAACGGCTCGGCCGGGAAAGGAACGATCTCGTACGGATCGACAATCCGGCAAGTCTCCAGTTTGCCGTCGTGCGTCCGACACTCCTGTCGGGGCTCTTGGCCTCCGAAGCCCGATCGAGCCGCTTTCCCTATCCCCATAAGATCTTCGAAATCGGGGAAGCGATGCGCCTCGGCCCTTCCTTGTCCGGTGGGGAACGCCCGGTTCAGGATCTTTGGCTTCTGTCCGGGATGCTCTCTCACCCACAGGCAAGCGTGTCCGAACTTCTGGGAATTCTCGAAATGGTGTTGGAGAGGATGGACCGGACCCTCTCCCTTCGTTCCGCCGACCTTCCTCCCTATCTTCCGGGGCGATGCGGCGTGTATGAAAATGGAAAAGGGGAGACGGTGGGAACGGTGGGCGAAGTCCATCCGGCCACCCTCGATCTCTGGGGAATCCGGATGCCCACCGTCTGTTTTGAGGTGGATCTCGAGGGTCTGCTTTTGTCCTGATCGGTGATTCCTTCGTCAGGGGAGGAGGTCGACCGTTATGGATCGCATGGTTAAAAAGCCTTTTTTCATCGGGCGGGGCATCGATCTTCTCGTGCTTGGCCCCATTTTGTTGGCCGTTTTCGGGGTCGGGATTTTCGAAAAGGAGAATTTCCACGCTTTTCAGGAAAAGATGAAAAACGTGGCGATGCGGGCAGCCCTTTTGCGCGCGTCGGTGATTTCAAATCGCCTCTCCTCCGGATTGCTCGATCTGGGAACGATCGTCTCGCTCTTCCCTGGGGGAGAGCGGCCCTTTACCTCCCCGGACACCGCCACCCAAAGAACCATCCGCATCTTTCTGTCCATTCATCCTGGCCTGACGTATCTCGAGATCTTCGATCCCCTCAACGGAAAACGTCTTTGGTCGGTGGGACGCCGCACGGTCCTCACGCCGACCTTTGTAAGATCCGGGACCCTTCCCATTTCGACCCTGTTTTCAAATCCCCATTTTCTCGTCGGGAAAAGCCGCTTCTCACGGCGCCTCGGGACAACGCTCCTCCAGATCAGCTATCTTCCCGCGCCCAAAGAGGAACGGGTCGGATTTCAGATCGATCTCAATGTCCAGGATTTGTTGAAGGGCCTTCCTCTGGACAGATGGAGCTATGCCCTGTGGGATTTGAGGACGGGAGACGCCCTCGCGGTCTCACCTGACAATCTTCCCCCCACGGAAGGACGTTCCGGGTCCCGACGCTTCGTCCAGGTCCCCGTCCCAAAGACTCCTTTTGCCATCAGGGTCGGTTGGCACCCGTCCTCCCTGTTTGAGCGATGGATAAAAAAAAGCAAAGGCCGATGGGGGCTTGAAGAGGGAGGGGTCTTCTTCCTCCTGCTCATGGGATGGGGAATCCGCGCCCTTGTCCGGCGACAGGACATCCAGGGGAAGGAAATCTTCGAACTTTCAAGCCTCAACGAGAGTTTTTATGATTCTTCCGGAGCCGTGGGATTTGTCATTGATCGCTCGGGGACCATCCTTCGTCTCACCCGGACGGGGCAAGAGATCCTGGGGGTGTCCCTCTCCGAGGTCCGGGAAACGCCTTTTATCTGGGAGCGGTTCCTTCCTCCGGACATTTCAAGGTCGATCCACGGGGTGTTCGAAGGGCAGAAAGAGCTCCCCGTTCCGCTCCGTTTCGAGTGTCCTCTCATCCTCCCGGGACGGGAGCAACGCATCTTTGACTGGACCGGGACCCTCATTCGGGATCGGGGCGGCCTCCCCCTCTATCTCGTCACCTGGGGATTCGATGTGACGGAACGCCGGGCCTTGGAACGGAGTCTCCAAGAAAAAAACCTCTATCTTGAGCGCCTCATGACCTTCGACCTCCTCCGGGCGAATGTCGCCGAAGCGGTGTCGGACGCGACGGACGACGAAGGAATCATGAAGAAATTTTGTGGGTTGGCCATGGAGGTCCCAGGAATCCGCCTGGTGTGGGTGGGTCGGCCGGACGAAAAGGGAATCTTCCAAATGATGGGGATCGCCGGCGAGACCGCCTATCTTGAAGGGATTTCCATTTCAGTGAGGGCTGATATTCTGGAGGGACAGGGGCCGGGGGGCAAATGCTGGCGCGAGGGCGGCCCGATCTACATCTCCTCATTTGAGACCTCCGAGACCATGAAGCCGTGGCGTGCCCGCGCCCGGATGTTCGGCCTCGCCGCATGTGCCACCCTCCCTGTGAGCCGAAACGGACGGGGCTGGGGCGTTTTCACCGTCTATCTCGATCATGAGGAGCCGTTCGATCCCGCCCTTGGTCTCCTGCTCGAATCGATCGCGAAGAGCCTTTCCCTGGCGCTTGACCGGATCGACCTTGCCGAAGCTGAGCGGCGGGCCACCTCCCTCAAAGAGAGCCTTCTTTCCAATACGACCGCGGGAATCTCCCTGGTCCGCTATCCCGAAAGGATTATTGAGGAAGCGAACCGGGGGTTTCTCAAGATCCTGGGGGTGGACCAGTCGGAGTCGGTTGTGGGCAGGCCCGTTCAATCGTTCTTTTCCTGGGGGGAGGAGAATGTCGATCTGTCCAAGAAGGCCGTGGAACGGGTCCTGAGGGAGGGTCGGACCCTTCTTCGTGACTTTCGCATGATCACGTCCGACGGACAGGAAAGGTATGTGGACATTGAAGGGCATTTGGTGTCCGAAGGAGAGAAGACGGTGGTCTGGACACTCGTCGATGTGACGGAACGCCATCGCCTCTCCCAGGACATCATCCGTCTCTCCGACTTCAACGCACTCCTCGCCCAGGTCAATCAGGCGATCGCCGAAGCCCGGGATGAACCGGGACTGATGCAGGCGATCTGCGACCTTGCGGTGCAGTACGGAAAGTTCGGGTTGGCCTGGATCGGGATACCGGAGGAGGACCTCCATGTGAAGGTGGTCGCCAAATCGGGGGCCACCGCCTTTCTCGACGGCCTTGAAATTTCGCTTGACCCGCCCCATTCCCCCAGCCGAGGAGCGGTCGGAGAAGTGTGGCGGAGCGGCCGTCCCATTTTCAACTATGATCTCCTCTCCTCCCTGGCTGGGACCCCGGAGGCCGACCGGGCGAAAGAACACGCCCTCATGAACGAGGCAGCGCTTCCGGTGGTTCGGAAGGGAAGGACCTGGGGCTTCCTCACGCTCTATCTCGGAAAGCCGGGGACCTTTGACGTCCCTCTCCAGGAGGTCCTTGTCGAGATTGCGAGAGATGTGTCGCGGGGTCTCGACCGGCTGGAATTCCTCCGGAACGAGCGAGAAAATGCGGCCTTCCAGAAGGTCCTTCTGCGAAGCACCCTTGCGGGAATCTTTTTGCTTGAGCACCGTCAGATCCGCTATGCCAATGATCGGCTCCTTCAGATGTTCGGATATGACCGTGCGGAAGACCTTGTCGGCCAGTCCACGCGGGTCTTGTATCCCGATTCGGAAGAGTACGAGCGGGTCGGGTTTGCTTACAGCCTCCTGTCCTCCAAAGACATCGTGAGCATTCCCGATGTCTCCATGGTCAAAAAGGACGGGAGTTCTGTGATGGTCGATCTTTCCATCACCCGATTCCCTGATTCGGACTGGGTGGTCGCGACGCTATACGATGTGACCGAACGCCATGCCCAGGTCGAAAAACTCTGGCTCCTGTCCTCCTATAACACCCTTCTGGCCCGAGTGAGCGAACTGTTGTCGTCGGGGTCCGACGAGGCGGCCCTTTTTCAATCGATTTGCGACGCCATCATTCAATTTGGCGGGATGGCGGCCGCGGCTGTCAGGCGGCCAGGAAACGAGGGAGAGGTTCTGATGTTGGGGGCCTCGGGAGAGGTCGGGTTTTTCCACGGGGTTCCGCTGGAAGCCCCTGAAGTGGCCGGCCAGTCGGTCTCGGACAGGCTGGTTCGGGACCTTTCCCTGGTCAAGGTGCGCGACCTTTCCTCGGAAGACGATGCCTTGGCGAAGAATGCACGGCGTTACGGGATCCGTTCTGGGGCGTATCTCCCGATCGCCAGGAACGGGAAGATCTGGGCCATCCTTGATCTTGGAAGCAAAAAAGGAGACGGATTCGACAATCCCGTGTTGGAAGGGTTCCTTGTCGAACTGGTTCGGAGTCTCTCAGACGGCCTGGACCGGATGGACCTCGTCAGCCATCAGATCCTCCTCTCGAAAGCGGTGGAGGCGGTAGGCGAAGGGGTGGTGATCACCGATCCCGACGGCAAGGTCGTGTTCGTGAACGGAGGCTTTACCTCCGTCACCGGGTATCCGGAAGAGGAAATTTTGGGAAAGAACTGCCGCCTGCTCCAGGGGCCCGAAACCGACCCGACCACGGTGGAGGCCATTCGGGGAGCGGTCCGGGAAGGGCGCTCGTTCCAGGGACAGGTCCTCAATTACCGGAAGGATGGGTCCGAGTTCTGGAACCTTCTGTCGATCAGTCCCGTGAGGGACCTCTCCGGGAAAATTGTCGAATTCGTGGGCAATCAACGTGACATCACGGCAATGGTCAATCTGACGCGTCAGCTCGAATACGAATCCCGCCACGACCGCTTGACCGGTCTTCCCAACCGGCGGGCACTCGATCGTGAGCTTCTCAAGGCGATCGCGCGCTCGGCCCGGTATCATTGGTCTCTGGCTGTGGTCATTCTCGATCTCGATGCGTTCAAGCCGGTGAATGATCGGTTCGGGCATGAGGCGGGGGACCGGGTCCTGCGCCTCCTGGGAGACCGCATTAACAGGTTCCTGCGCAAGACGGACTTTATCGCCCGTCTCGGAGGAGACGAGTTCGTCCTGGTCATTGAGAACTTCAACGGTCCCCCCGAGCTTGAAGACCTTCTTGCGCGGATCGATCAGGGGCTCAGGAATCCCATCGAACTTGCGGAAGGGGAGTCGGTGTCGGTGGGGGTTTCCATGGGGGTGGCTCTTTACGATCCCCAAGAGAGCCAGGAGAACCCGGATCTTCTGTTAAGGCGTGCCGATCAGGCCCTTTATCTCTCCAAGGGGCACAAGGAGGATCGGTCCCGTTCATGGATCATCCAGGGAGAGCCCCTTCCGCTGATCCTCTCCCGCCCCCAAAAACTTCTGGCCGACGGGATGGTGGAGGTCTATTTCCAGCCCGTTCTGGACAATCACTCCGGCCGAATCTCGGGGGTGGAAGCCCTGGCCCGTCTTCGGGAACCTTCTGGGGGGATCCTGCTTCCGGACGCGTTCCTGCCCGATTTGAGCGAAAAGGATCTTTTCGAGCTTTCCCGGCAGGTCCTCGCACAATGCCTGTCTGTCCTCCCGTCCCTTCAGGAACTTGTCCCCGGCTTGTGGGTGTCGGTCAATATCGATCCCCGGTCGGTCTCGAAAAAATGTCTCGATTCCTGTAAAGCCATGATGAAGGAGTCCGGAATCCACCCGTCCCACCTGGTCCTTGAGATTCTGGAAGGCCACGAGTTCGGGGAGACGGTGCTGGCCATCGAATACCTGCAGCAGATCAAGAAGATGGGAGTGCACCTCGCCTTGGACGACATTGGAAGCGCCTATTCCTCACTCCTGCGGCTCAAGGAAATCCCTGTGGACAAGGTCAAGCTCGGCCAGGGATTTATCCGAACCCTCGACAAGCGGCCGAAGGACTTGCATTTTGTCGAGGCGGTGCTGGAACTGTCGCATCGCATGGGGCTTCGCCTTGCGGTGGAAGAGGTCGAGTCCCTCGAAATCGCCGACGCCATCCGACTCTTGGGGGTCGATGAACTTCAGGGGTATGCGATCTCCCGTCCCCTTCCCCTTGCCTCCTTGAAGAAGTTCCTCCGGAGCCATTTGCCTGAGAGAAAGGACACCCCCTCCACCCTTTTCGGCCTTTACGCCGCCATGATGCGCCTTCATGGACTGACGCGGAACGTTCTTTTAAATAGCCCGTATGTGTTTGATCCGGAAATGCTGGCTGACGAGAGGAGGTGCCCTCTGCGACCAGGGATGAGCACCTTGGAAATTTCTGACGGGAGCGAGATTGTGCGGATCCATGCCCGCTATCATGAAGAACTGGGGCGCCTCATACAAAATATCCCGAAGGATCGCGCCATTGTGGAGTCCGACCTTGCCGGCGCGGACCGACTGATGGAAGAGTTTGCCGAAGCCATTCTCCGGGAAGAGACCCTTCGGAAGGGATCGCGGGCGAAACGGAGAAAAACCGTGTGAAAGGGGCCTGAGAACCCTCAGCTCTTGAAATAGGTGGTGATGCGGTTTCGTCCGCTCTGTTTGGATTGGTACATGGCCTTATCGGCATGTTGGATCGTTTCATGCCAATCCTGGCCAGCCTTGTGGCTGTCGATTCCGATGGAGACGGTGATCGACCCGATCGTCTTTTTGGCCTTCTCGTTCAAGAGAGTAATGCGTTCAATATTCTGCCGGATGCTCTCGGCGACAATATGGGCCTTGTCGATCGGAGTTCCCGGAAGAACCACGACAAATTCCTCTCCTCCGAACCGAGCGATGATATCCTCCCCACGGGTCTTGGCTTTGAGCAACTTGGCAACGGCCTGAAGCACCCGGTCTCCCACGATGTGGCCAAAGTCGTCGTTAATTTTCTTGAAATGGTCGATATCGAGGAACAAAAAGGAGCTGTTTCCCAATTTCGTTTCCTGGACCAAGAGACGCTCGCCGAGCAGTTTTTCGAACCCGCGCCGGTTGGCGATTCCAGTCAATGGATCAATGGTTGAGGCTTGGGCGACAGCCTGAAGTTCGCTGCGGAGATTTTCGATCTCCTGGCGGCTGTCCCGGAGGTTGTTTTCGAGGGCTTCGCTCGAATCAAGCAGTTTTTTGGTTTCGCCCGCAAGTTGGGCAATCACCGACTGGAGGAGGGAGGCATCGACGATTTCTGCTGATTTGAGCGCTTTATGCTGGGAGAGGATTCCGAAGCGGGCTTTCTGGGTCGTTTGCATGGTGGCTTTGGCCGATTCCGACATGCGGTTCAAGACGTCCAGGGTTTCCTGCGTGAGCAGGCCCCGTTGTTCCAGGACCGGCAATGTTTGCTCTGGGATGATGCAACTGTAATAGGCTTCTTCGATCGTTTTATCCGTAAGGGATCCCGCGGTGAGCAGGTCGTCGACCGATTTTTTGAGACTCGAATTGATATTGGTGACATACTCGTAAACGACCGTGTATTGAACAGGCGTAAAGGAAAGTCGCCACTCAGACATTTTCTGGAGCACAAGCCTTAAAATTTCCGCACTTTCTTCCATGCTTTCAGCATACCGGACGTCCATCATATCACCTCATAATAACGATCTTATAATCTTATGAGAAAAAAATGCATGGCTTCCCTCAGGTCTATTTTTATCATTTTAATCTATTTTCATCATTCACAGGGAAGAAGTCAAAGTTATTTTGGGTATTTAGATTCCGTGATTGACTTTGATGTAAACTCCGACTTTTCTGTTCAGCGTCAGAAATGGTGATTGATCCCGTTTCTCGCGGATTTCATCCGAGACAACTTCTATTGATGGCAGCATTCCACGCGAGGTTGATCATGATTTCCCGCTTCAGTATGTTGACTTAAAATCGATATTTCATTACCTTGAGCAAGAATAAGTTTTCTTCATGAAAAATGGAGAGGAGGCGGTCATGACCATTTCGATCGGAACAAAGAGGGCAGGGATGGTAGTGGGTTTTTTCGCGATGATGGGCCTATCGATGGGCATTTCCCAGGCCCATCCTGGTGGGGCTCCTCCTCCCGTCCATCCCGTCGGTGCGGCAAATATGGGAATGGTGCACATGAGCCCGCCGGCGGCGAATTTCGGAACGGGAGTCGCGGCCGTTGCGGACACCCAGGGAAAGACGATCTCGAAGGACGCGCAGTCCGGAATGACCGGGCAAACCTTGTCGAATGTTGCAAGACAGCACGGCGATTCGGTGTCGGATACGGCGACGGGAACAGCGAATCCCGGTGCTCCTTCGCCGGGCAATTCCACTTCGACCCCTTGAAGCCGGGTATGAACGAATTCGCTTTTTCGGGCGGCGCCTTCCGGTGGCCGCCTTTTTTGATCTTCTTTCAGTAAGAGAAGTAGAAGGAAAATCCTTCATATTCGCCGATCCCTGGCCATGCGGAGGAATTCAGAACTCCGCCCTCTAGGGTCAAAATGGTGTGGATCGGTCGGATATAGGCCGACAGAATCCCGCCCCCCTGCAAGGCGAAATAGATATTGTTCCCTTGGGCGATGCCCTCCGGACCGGCAAGAAACGAAACGGTCCCGTGTCCGACAGAGCCGACCGGGACCAGATACCGCCCCATACCAAAAAGATAGTTGATCTCTCCGATATAGCTGCCGATGAGATCCAGTCCCCCCTTTCCCACAGAATCGAGATGCACCTCCGTTTGTGCGTAGAGTCCTTCGATGGACTGAACGGGCGTATTGGTCTGGTCCACCAGGAAAAACGCCCCTCCCAGGTCTCCTTCCCAAAACCCCCAGGAGGTCGGGATCTGGATTCCGACTGCGGGAATGACGCCTTCGTAGGATTGGTAGGTGATTCCGTTGACCGCTTCCGAAGGATCGACCGCCGGCTGGGCAAACGAAATGACGTTTCCGGCGACGAAAACATGAAGGTACGGGATCTTTCCGTCTGACGAGAGGGACGAGAGCGAAGAAAGTGGGACAAGGTCGCCAATCTGGCCGTAATAGAACTGGGCCTTTTGCGAAAAGACCATTTCTCCTCCCGACAGTTCAAAAATGGAGCTGGGATCGTCTTGTGCTCGGGAACCCTGAGGGTGAAGAAAAAGCGCGAGACCGGAAAGAAAGCAAATACTGGTCGGACTGAAAAGAAAAATAAGATGGGCCAATACATTCCGCGATCGATTGAAAATCAGACCTCTCCATTCTCGATCAGTTCCGGAAGTGTTGATGTCTCCACTCCCTGACTGATTTCCTCCGGCTCAATGTCTGTCGATGGCACGCCATCTCCAAGTTCCGCCTCCGCACGAGTTGGGCGTCTCATAAGACCTGGTTTCCGAAATGGCTTCATCCGGTGGGCGCCATGTCGGGCGAACAGGATCCGGGTGCGGGGCACGTTGAAGCTGTCCCTCCTCCCCATCCGTTGATCCGCCTGAATCAGAGTGTTCGCCGATTCCGTACAGGCATTCGTGGCCCGGTGGTTGAAATAAGCGGGGATCGGCCCCTCCCAAGTCTGGAAAGCCGTCATGAGGGATCCAGAGGCCGTCCGGATTCCCGGGGCGAGTCAATCGCCCCATTCCCTGTATCGTCGGGAGGCTTCGGACCCGCAATGGACGCAGCGTTCCGGAGGGGAGACGGGATCGATTCTGATGCGATAGTCCCTGTCGGTGTCCGCGGTCTGAAGAATGCGGTCGAGGGGAAGGTTCAGGAGGCCCCTTTCCCCTCCTTGGCGGATATGAATCCGATCTGGTTTCGTTTCTCTGCCGGTGGGTCCATCAGTTGCTTGATCGCCTCGAATAACCCGATGATGGCCTCGTCGTGAACCCCCAATTTTCTCTCAAGCTCCTCAATCTTGTGGGCCAGTTCTTTGTGCGTGGAGAGCATTTCCCGGAGTTTCACGAAGGCTCTGACCACAAAGACACTCATTTCGACCGCCAATGGCGAATTGAGAACCGTTGCGGCCATGATGGCTCCGTGTTCCGTAAATACAAATGGGAGATAGCGTCGGCCACCCCTTCCCTTTGAGGTCACACTTTGTGATCTCAAAGAATTCCATTCATCTTCGTCAATTTGAACGGAGAAGTCAGAGGGAAACCGGTCCGGATTTCGCCGGACCGCCTGGAGGAGAACCCTCGTTTCAACCCCGTATAATGCGACCAGGTCGGAATCGAGCATGACCTTTTGACCACGGATGAGAAAAATTCGGGAAACGATGGATTCGATCGGAATGGGAGGAAGGGATTCGGGCATCGGCTCCTCTGGAAAGGAGGGAAAGACAATCGATCATACATTCCGAATCAAGATTATAGAGCCGATTCCGGAAGGTCAATCAAAAAATAGAAATCAGGATTGAATATCGGAGTGATTTTGAAAATCCAAAATCACTCATGAAATCCAAATATCCGTTATTTTTCTCCATTGTCGGGGCAAGGTGGAAAAAACTTGTCGGGGACGGCGTTTCCTTGGGGTGGAAGGGAAAGGAAACACGGGCGTTTTTTGGCGCCCGTGAGAGAGTGTTGCCCGGAGAGGGAAGGTCAGCCGGCAGCCTTGACCTTATTGAGAAGATCGGAAAATGCTTCGGGCTGATTCAAGGCCAAGTCGGCCAAAATTTTCCGGTCGAGAGCGATCCCCAGTTTTTTGAGTCCCGAGATAAACCGGCTATAGCTGACCCCTTGCGGGCGACAGGCTGAGTTGATGCGTTGAATCCAAAGACTTCTGAAGTCCCTTTTTTTCGCCTTCCGGTCCCGGTACGCATAGGTGAGGCCTTTTTCAACCGTGTGTCGGGCCGACCGGTACAGACGGGAACGTCCTCCCCAGTACCCCTTGGCCATGTTGAGAATTTTTTTTCGGCGTGCCCGGGTTTGGGGGCCGCCCTTTACGCGTGGCATGGATTTCCTCCTCAAACAGACAAAATAACACCCTCGTTAAAATCGAGGGGAAAGATTCGACGGCGTCGGAAAGACTTCGGTCAGAGATTCAGGTTTGACAGAACCTTCTTCGCCTGACCTTTTTCAAGAATGCCGGTCGACAAGGACCGGGTTCTCTTGGAAGACTTTCCAGTCAGTAAATGGCGTTTCCCTGATTTATGGAACTTGACCTTTCCCGTTCCGGTCAGGGAAAATCGCTTTTTTGCGGCGCGCTTGGTTTTAAGAACACGTCCTGTGGCCACGTTCAGGGTCCTTTCATCAATTTGATTCTCTGTAAAATCACAAGTTCAACAGTCTAGCACAAGTCCACAAAATGGATCAATCCTCGGGGGGTGGGCTCTCTGTGTCTGCCTCCTTGGCCTCTCTCACGGTTTTTCCCGAAGGGGCGGGGGCCAGAACCATCGTCATGCTGGATCCCTCAAACTTTGGAGGGGATTCAATGAGCGCCTTGACACCCAACGCATTGATGATCCTTTGCATCAGTTCGGTTCCGATATCGGCCCGGATCATTTCACGGCCGCGAAATACGAGGGCCACTTTGGCCTTGTTCCCTTCCTCGAGGAACCTTTCCACGTAGTGGATCTTGATTTCGAGATCGTGCTCGTTGATGTGGGGCCGGAATTTGAGTTCCTTGATCTGGCCTGTCCGTTGGTGCTGCTTCATGGAGTGAACTTTTTTGCTCTGTTCGTACTGGAACTTCCCAAAATCCATGAGCTTGCACACTGGAGGCTTGGCGTTGGGAGAGACTTCGACCAGGTCGTACCCGGCCTCTTCGGCTTTCCGGACTGCGATCAGCGTCGGGACGATGCCCAGCTGTTCTCCATCGGCTCCGATCAACCGAACTTCTTTGGTTTTAATCTCATAATTGATGCGTGTTTTGGAATTAATCAGGAACCCCCTTTTCGATTGTTGTTCAGTCCTTTGGTCGCGTCAGATCCGCAAGCGCCAGACCCGCGCTGTTTTCTTCTACGACATCCTTCAATGCCGACCTCCACAGGACGGCGCCCTCCGATCGCCCGTCCCGGTGTCTGATCGAGACGGTGTCCTCCTGTATTTCCTTGTCTCCGACGACCCACATTTGGGGAACTTTGAGGAGCTGGGCCTCGCGAATCTTAAGGCCGATTTTTTCGTTTCTGAAATCGGTCGCCACCCGGAGGCCTGCGGCCGTCAATTCGTCGGCAACGCGTTGTGCGTAGGGGATGTGCCGGTCGGCGATCGACAGGAGAATGATCTGCTCCGGAGCGAGCCACAAGGGAAAGGCCCCTTTGAAATGTTCGATCAGGATTCCAAAGAATCGCTCCACCGACCCTAGGAGGGCCCGGTGGATCATGATCGGACGAACATCCTTGCCTGAGGCATCCCGATAGGTCAGGTCGAATTTTTCGGGGAGATTGAAGTCGACCTGAATGGTTGAGAGCTGCCAGGAGCGACCCAGGACATCATGAAACTTCATGTCGATCTTTGGGCCATAAAAGACACCCTCCCCCGGATCGATTTCATAGGGGATGCCGGCGGCATTGAGCGCTTCTTCCAGGGCCCGGGTTGCAAGCTCCCAGTGTTCGTCGGATCCCACGGACCCCTCTGGTCTTGTTGAAAGATAGACCGAGGGGTTTGTGAAGCCGAACGGACCAAGCATTTCGTCCACCAACTTCAGAACTTTTCCGATCTCCGACGCAATGTCTTCAGGCCTGCAGAAGATGTGCGCATCGTCTTGGGTGAATCCTCGAACGCGAAGGAGCCCTTGAAGGGTTCCGGAGCGTTCGTACCGGTAGACGGTCCCGAGTTCGGCGAATCTGACCGGAAGATCGCGATAGCTTTGGATCGTTTCTTTAAATATCAGAATGTGGAAGGGACAGTTCATCGGTTTGAGCTCGAATTCCGACCCCTCGAGTTCCATGGGGGAGAACATGCTTTCCCGGTAAAAGTCCCAGTGACCGGACTGTTTCCAGAGGTCGAGTCGGGCCACGTGCGGCGTATAGACATACTGGTATTTGTGCCGGTCGTGGCGGATTTTCCAAATATCCTCGATCACGCGGCGAATCCGGGACCCACGTGGGAGCCATAGGACCATCCCGGCCCCTTTTTCGTCGAGAGTCCGGAAAAAGCCCAACTCCTTCCCTAGCTTCCGATGGTCGCGTTGGCGGATCTCTTCAAGCCGCACCAGATAGTCGTCGAGTTCCTTTTGCGTCGGAAACGCGGTCCCATAAATCCGCTGCAGGGATGGGTTGGTCTCGACGCCTTTCCAATAGGCCCCGGAGGAGGAGAGAAGCTTGACGGCCCCGATTTGCCCTGTGTCTGAAAGGTGGGGTCCCCGGCAAAGATCCGTGAAATCGCCTTGATCATAGACGGTGATCTCGGCCTCTTCGGGAATGCCATGAAGGATCTCGAGTTTGAAGCCCTCGCCCATGGAGGAGAAAAGGCTCCCGGCCTCCTCGCGAGAGAGAGCCCGCCGGACAATGGGGGCATGGGTGGCGATGATGGACTTCATTTCGGCTTCGATCTTCTCGAGATCTTCTTGCGTAAAGGGACGGTCAAAATGAAAGTCGTAATAGAAGCCTTCATCGGTGGCGGGTCCGATTCCCACTTGGGCCGAGGGAAAAAGACGCTTTACCGCCTGGGCCAGCACATGGGCGGCGCTATGCCGGAGTGCCTTGAGGGCGATTCCCGGCTCACGGGTTGCTTGATTCAACTTGTCCTTTCCGCGTTACTGTAAACCGGACCGAAGATTAACACCTAAATATTTCTCTCCATATTAATGGAGAAAGGTCCCCAAAACAATGGTCCGTATGAGAGGAGATGAAGGGTCCGGGGGGAGGGCGTTCCCGACAAATAACAGCCATGGGTTCCGGAGGCTTTACATTTTCTTCCGGAGTCTATATAAATAGTCCAGTTTCCATCAAAAATTTTTCGGCTGCAAGAAAGACCGGAACCAGAAGTGGCGGAAGGAATCCTGAAGCCTCGGTGAACTTTCCCTCTAGGACGTTTCCTGTCGTTTTTTGACGCCGGTTCCAGCCAGCATCCTCATTTCTGACCTAAGGAGCAGACTACGGAATGCAGGGAAAATCCCTGCCCAAAAGGGAGAAAGGACTGTCTTGAGAAGATCATCATTCGGGCGCCTTCAACAATCCCTGCGCGCCGTTCTTTATTCCTTAGGTTGTTTGGTCATGATCGCCCTTCCGCTCGTATCTCCTTCCATCGCCCATGCCGATCCCTTCCGGGATTTTATCCTTTACCCCTACGAAACGCCTGAGCAAGGGGAGATCAGCGTCGGGACCTGGCAGACCCTCCTTCTTCCGAACAAGGTGACGGAGTCGCTCTATGGCCAAAACCTCCGGAACTCAAACCTCCTGTTTTCAACCTATGTGTTTGAGTTCGGGGTGACCGACTGGTGGACGCTGGGAGCCTACGTCGACTTCCTCGCGGGGGGGGCCCAACCCTATTCGTACCTCCAGACGCGGGCCATCACCACCCGAATGCGGTTTCCGAGAATTCCCGACTTCATCGATCCCGCCGTCCAGATCGAGTACTGGGCTCCGGGAGGGGGAACCGGAATGCAATCCTTCCTCAACATCATCTTGATCGCGGAAAAGAAGATCGGACGCTTCATCATTGATCTCAACCCCTCCTTCTTTTTCGCCACGGACGGCTCCGAGCCCAACTTCCCCCCTGAGTTCGCCTATTCGGCCGGGGTCTATTATATCCTTGCCGAAAACGTCAATGCGGGGATCGAGGCCTTCGGGGATACAGGGACCATCAATAATATGGGTCCCCTGGGAGGGGCCTCCCCCCTTTATGCGGAAATGCAGCAGCAGTTCATCTTCCAGAGCTGGAACTTCGCTATCGGGGAACATATCGACTGGAACGTGGGAATCGGGACGGGCCTGACTCCCGTGAGCGCCCCCTTTGCGATCAAGACCATCTTCGAGTACCACTTCAAGCCCTTCAACTTCGAGCAAAAGGAGAGCGAGAGATACAAGGAGGAACAGAACATCCACTAGAGGCCCGGTCTTCCGTTTCTCTTGCGGCCAACGTTCGGATCGGTTATCCTGACCCCATGATTGTCCGAAATCACATTTCTTTCAATGGAAATTCTTTCCGCCGACAGGCTTTCCTCCTGACGGCGCTGGTTCCCATGGTTCTTTCCGCTTGCCAAAAGGAACACGCCAAACCGCTTCCCGCCGCCGTTCTTCCGCCGGGGACGGGGTTTGTTCTCGTCCAGCCTCCTCCACCGGCCCCTCCCCCTTCCTCCAAACCCGGACCTCCCTATATCGGGGTTCTGTCGGGGATTGCGGATTCCGGAGGGAGTCTCGTTGTCATCGGGTATCAGGGGACGATTCTCAGAAATGCCGGGGGGGCAAAGACTTGGGACCGCATGCCGGTCCCGGTCGATTCGGATTTCTACGGGATCGGGAAATCGCCCTCGGGGATCCTCTGGGTCGCGGGAGACAAAGGGGTGTTGCTCCGCTCTTCCGATCAAGGAAAGACATGGTCGCCGATTGTCACCGGGGTTGCGCCCCTTTTTCTGAACGCCGTGAGCTTTCCCTCCGATAAGGTCGGGTTTGCGGTTGGAGAGAGGGGGATCATGCTCAAGACCATTGATGGAGGAGAACACTGGAGCAAGCTCCACTCTCCGACGGAACAGAACCTCTATGCGGTGGTTTTCACGGATGAAAGGCATGGGTTTTTCGCGGGATGGCACAAGACCCTGCTCAAGACCTCCGACGGAGGGAAAAAATTTGCCCCCCTCGAGATCCCGATGCAAAAGGTGACCCGGCAAAAACCCTCCTTCAACAGCCTTTGGACGGATGGGGGCCGGATCCTTCTTGCCGGGGACCACGGGCTCCTTTTTTCCTCGACCGATGGGGGCCGCTCCTTTGTGCAGATTCCGACAGGAAGCCTCAGCGATCTTTATGGAGTCTGCCGAACCGGGGCAGGAACCATCGCTGCGGCAGGGGAGCAAGGGGCCCTGATTCTTCTTGAATCGAACGGAAAGGCCGGATGGAACTCCCACCAACCGCTCGGACGCTTTCATCGGTCCGACCTCTTGGGTCTCGCGTGCGGAGAACGCCATGTTCGCGTCGCAGGAACGAAAAATTCTGTTCTGCTCCCGCTATCCACCATGAAGTAATCGGGTCCCGGGAGGATTTCCGAGAGATGGGAGACTGATGGCCCTTTTTAAAATCTATCATCACACCAGAACCGGAATTGCCCGCTTCAATACGACGGTCCTTCGTAAGGTCGTCGGCCTTGGCGCCCTCTATTCGACCGGATACGGAGACGTCGGCTCCTCGATCTATTACGCCCTGGGAATTACGACGGTGTACGCAGGAGGGGCTTCCTTTCTCGCGATCGGAACCGCGGGCCTGTTCTTTATCTGCACAGTCTTAAGCTACGCGGAGCTGTCCAGCGCCATACCCGAGGGAGGGGGATCTTCACTCTTCGCCCAGCGAGCCTTTGGAGACGGGTGGGCGTTCTTTACAGGGTGGGCTCTCCTTCTCGACTATATTCTCACCCTTGCGATCGGGGCGTTCTCCGTCGGCCCATATCTGGGGTATTTCTTTCCCATCTTCAAAACCAATCCACAGGTCAATGTCACCTTCACGGGACTGTTGATTCTTGTCCTCGTCCTGCTCAATATCGTCGGATTGAAGGAGTCTTCGTGGTTTAGCCTGATGCTGGCGGGGTTCGACATCATCACCCAGATCTCCCTGATGGTCATGGGGGGCTTCCTCCTCTTCAACTTCAATACCATCTGGCACCAGTTCACGCTGGGGACAGCGCCCACTTGGCACAATTTTCTCTATGGGATCTCGATCGCCATGGTGGCCTATACCGGAATCGAAGCCATCAGCCAGATGGCCGGGGAAGCCCGAAATGCAGAAAAGACTGTTCCGCGGGCGATGTTTCTGACGATGGGAACGACCATCCTCTTGTATTCGGGGATTTCACTGGTGGCCTTGTCGGCGATGAAGCCGGAAATTCTTTCGACCACATGGATCAACGATCCCATCGCGGGCATTGCCCATGCGATGCCCCATTTTGGAGCCATTTTTGCTCCATGGGTGTCCATTCTGGGGGCCACGATCCTGACGGTCTCCGCCAACGCGGGACTGATCGGAGTGTCCCGCCTGGCGTATTCGATGTCCAACAATCTTCTGATTTCCCCGGTCTTCCACCGGACAAGTGTCCGATACAAGACCCCCATCGTCTCCATCGGAATTTTTGGAACCATCGCCGCCCTGATCGTGGCGTTCTTTCCCTACCTCGAGATCCTGGCGGATCTCTACAATTACGGAGCCATGCTGTCGTTTTCCATGACCCATCTCGCCCTGGTCAAGCTTCGCAAAAAGGAACCCGCCTTAAAGAGACCCTTCCGGGTACCCTTGACGCTCAGGGTGGCAGGGTGGGAAATCCCGATTCCGACGATGATCGGGTTCATGGGGACTTTCGGCGTCTTTATCATGGTGCTCCTGTTCCATAAATATGGGCGGGTGTTCGGGACGGTCTGGATGGCGGGAGGGATTTTCTATTATTTGTGGTTTCGGAGAAGGGAATCCCTTCCGGTCATGGAAAGAGTTCAGATCACGGAGATCAAGGACGATTATCCCAAGGCCAAGCCCCACAAGCACATCCTGGTGGCGACTTCGCCCACCAGGCCCTCCCCCATGCTGCGGGACGTGCTGAAGGTGGCCAAGGCCGATGAAGCAAAGGTCACGATCATCACCGTTCTTGAGATTCCCCTGGCCCTTCCCCTCAATGCGTCTTTGATCGAAGAGGAAAATGTGGCGCGCCACACGCTCAATCTGTGCCAGGCCATCGGGATGGAAGAGGATGTGTTGGTGGATACCATTCTGGCCCGAGGCCGGGCCATCGGGCCGGTTCTCAACATGCAGATCCGGCGGCTTGGGGCGGACACCGTCGTTTTGAACGACACGGGAAGCTCTCTGGCCGCATCAGTGCTGGGAGCCATCCACCGATCGTCCAATACCGTCATGATATGGACATTCCAGATCTATTCGGGGGCGGGTCTTTCAAGAACTCCCAAGGCCAAGCTGTCGGGGGAGGAGCCGATTATCTCCACCGTGCCGAACGAGCGGACTCCGCCACAGGGCGAGGAGCCGGCCCCAGCCTAACGCTCAGGATTGACGGGATGTTTTTTGGCGCAGGTCCCGCAAATTCCGTAAATTTCGAGACGATGGGAGACGATCGAGAAATGGTTTTCCTTGGCGGCGGCGACCTGAAGCTTTTCGATCAGGGGCTGATCAAATTCGACCACTTTGCCGCATTCCAGGCAGATGAGATGGTCATGATGGGAGGAGGGCATGGCTTCATACCGGCTGAACTCGTCGTTAAACCGATGCTCTTCGACCAGTCCTTTTTCCTTGAGGGCATGGAGGGTTCGATAGATCGTCGCTAAGCCGATCCGGGGCGTCTGAGCCCGGACGAGACTGTGGATCTCTTCGGCGCTCAGGTGGGCCTTTGATTCGACCAGCACTTTGAGAACCCTGAGCCGCTGCTGGGTCGGATGGATTCCGTGGGAGCGGAGATGTTCGGAAAGATCCTCCCCGCTGGCGGCGGGAATATTCCGGGAGGATCCTGAACGAGTTCTTTTGGCCGTGGGGGCGGTAGAATCAGGCATCGTTCCTTCTCCAAACAGATCTCCGAAAGGCCGACCATAGGGATGGCAGCACCGTCAGTGGCCACCGGACGGTCCAAGTGGGAACCCCCTCTTTCGGGATCGATCCATTTTTATCCGCTCGTTCTGAAATATTCTCACAGTTTGAAAACTGTTTCAATCCATACTGCCGGTCCCAAGAGGCGGTGTGTGATCAGGAGAACGCCAGGCGGACCATCATCGAAGCCGGGAAGACCGCTCTTCCGCCTTGAGGCCGGATATCTGTTCACATCGAGAGTCCCTCGGAATGGGAAAAACCTCTTTCACCGGGACCCTCCATGCACGTGTCCAGAACGTTCCCCCTCCCTGGAAAATCACGACGCTTTTCCCCCGCCAAGACAGACATCGCCATGCTCAGTGTTCCTCAACAGTGGCCAGTTCCGTCCTTTCATCCTCTGGGGAACTCTGAACGGCCCTGAGAAAATGAGGCCAAAGTGTCCCAGGGGGCGAGGATTTTTAAAAACGAGGCCCTCTTTCAAGGGGGGTCGGACAGCGCGCAATCTTTGCAACCGATTCTCTTCTTGTGCTATAGTTCAACTTTGCGATTTTGGGCGGAGCCGGTTTAGCTCCATAGACTATCGGCGCTGCGGTTCGTGTATGCCGTCGAATCAGAATATCGGTTTTATCAGAAAAGAGGGGGACTTCATGGCAGGGAACTTTGCCGTGATTCGGACAGGGGGAAAGATGTATCGCGTCACCCCTGGACAGATTCTCGTCGTTGAACGTCTTGAGGAGGATGGGGCGGTCATCTTCGGTGAGGTGTTGATGGTGGCCGAGGATGGGGTCTACACCTATGCGACGGAGGAGAAGCCTCTTGCCGTCGAGGTGCACGGCCGGATTCTTCGCCAGGAGAAAGACCCGAAGGTGATCGTGTTCAAGAAAAAACGCCGGAAGAACTATCGCCGCAAGAAAGGGCACCGTCAGCTCGTGTCCCGAGTGAAGATCGAGTCGATCATCAAGACTGCGTAGAAGAGGACTATCTCATGGCTCATAAGAAAGGGGTCGGATCGACCCGAAATGGACGTGATTCCGAGTCGAAGCGCCTTGGCGTCAAGCGTCACGACGGCCAGTTTGTCCTGGCGGGAAACATTCTTGTCCGGCAGAGAGGAACCAAATTCTATCCCGGGGACAACGTTGGAATGGGCAGGGATCATACCCTTTTTGCCATGCAGACCGGAACCGTGCGCTTTTCCTCGTATGGCCGGGATGCCAAAAAGATCAGCATTGTTCCGGAGGCCATAGGGTCGGCTGAGCCGGCAAAGGGCTGATCATCCGCGGGAGATAAACCCGAAGCCGGAGGAAGCATGTCTCAGTTTGTCGACGAGGTTACGCTCTGGGTTTCCTCGGGAAAGGGAGGAGACGGCTCGGCCTCATTCCGGCGCGAAAAGTTCGTTCCAAAGGGCGGTCCTGACGGAGGGGACGGTGGCAAGGGAGGGTCCATCCTCCTTGTGGGAACCTCCTCAAAATCGACCCTTCTCGATTTCAAGCATCGTCCCCACATCGCCGCCACGGACGGAGAAAACGGCCGCGGCAAAAAACAGCATGGAAAAAACGGGGAAGACCTTTCCCTTTTCCTTCCGTTGGGAACCCAGGTTCTCAATGCCGAATCAGGCGAAATCCTCGTCGACCTCGTGTCAGAAGGCCAGGTTTACATCGCCGCACAGGGTGGGCGTGGAGGCCGGGGAAACGTTCATTTTGCCACCGCGACCCGGCAATCTCCGGATTTTTTTGAACCGGGCAAGCCGGGGCAGGATGTTTTTCTGCGGTTGGAACTCAAGGTGATGGCAAAAGTGGGCCTTCTCGGGTTTCCCAATGCGGGGAAATCCACGTTTCTCTCCCGTGTCACCCGGGCTCACCCCCGGATCGGCTCTTACCCGTTCACCACCTTATACCCTCATCTCGGCGTCGTCTCCCGGGGATCGCCCCCCAACCATCGGGAATATGTGATCGCCGACCTGCCGGGTCTGATTGAAGGAGCCCATGAGGGTCGGGGATTGGGAGACCGCTTCCTTCGTCATGTGGAGCGAACGGAAATTCTTCTTCATTTTATCGATGTCAGTTACGAAGGGCCCGAAGATCCCGAGGAGGCCTATCGGGTGATTCGAAAAGAATTGGAACTTTACGATCCCGCGCTCCTCGACAAGCCGGAAGAGGTGGCCGCGACCAAGGCCGATGCGGCGGACCCCAAACGGATCGAGGAATTTAACGCATTCTGCAGGAAAATCGGCCGGACTCCCTACGTCCTATCCTCTCAGAGCGGCGAAGGCATCCCGGAACTTCTCACAGCCCTCGACCGCCTTCTCGATGGAGAGCCCCATACGGTTTCCTCCCAAGTCAGGGACCCGACACTTGATCGACTCTGAGTGCCGGGAAGAACGGCTTCGGATCCGAAAACGCCTTCGTGTGCTGGTTCTCAAGATCGGGAGCCAGATTCTCACTGACGACTCCGGAGCCCTTTCCCCCCGATCTTTTGGGAGAATCGCCCGTCAGGTGTCCCTTCTCCGGAAGGAAGGGATTCGACTCGTCCTCGTTTCTTCCGGGGCGATCGCCGCCGGCCGTGAAAAAATCCGGCTTGGAAGAAAGCCGCTTTCGCTGGCGCTCAAACAGGCGGCCGCCTCGTGTGGACAGAGTCCCCTCATGCGGCATTGGGAACGTGCGTTGGGCCGTTATGGGATTCATTCCGCCCAGATTCTGCTGACTCCCGCAGACATTGAGGACCGGGAGCGTTTCACAAACCTGGAGCGGACCATCGAAACCCTCCTTTCCCTGGGGATCGTCCCGGTGGTGAATGAAAACGATGCCGTGGCCACCTTCGAGATCCGGTTTGGAGACAATGACCGATTGTCCGCCTACGTGGCGGGTCTTGTGCGGGCCGAATGCCTCCTCTTCCTTTCCGATGTGTCGCATCTTTTTACCTCCGATCCGCGGACCGATCCTAAAGCCCAGAAAATTTCCTGCGTCCATGAAATCGACGCGCGGATCGAACGGATGGCCGGAATGTCCCGGAGCGGATTAGGGACCGGAGGGATGGCATCGAAGGTCGGAACCGCGTTGTGGGCCAACGGATGGGGGCTTCCCGTCGGAGTCTTGAAGGGGGATCTCCCCTCCGGGATCCTTAAATTTTTCGAGGGAACAACAGGGACCCTCTTCGGAACACCCTCGGCCCTTTTCTCGAACAGAAAGATCTGGATCAGCCATTTTTCCCGTCCTAGGGGAGGATTCCGCCTGGATCGGGGAGCGTCGATGGCCCTTTCCACCGGAAAGACAAGCTTGTTGGGTGCGGGGGTGGTCGGAGTCGAGGGACAGTTCGCTCCACGGGATCCGGTCTCCCTTCGGGATCCCGAGGGACGTGAAATTGCGAAGGGGATCTCCCGAATCGGGTCGGCGGATTGGACACCCGGGATCAAGGGCGTTCTCGTTCATCGCAATGACCTGGTCGTGTCCGGCCATTTTCCCAAATGAGGACTCAGGAGGAAGACTGATGACATATACCGGCTCGGAACTTGATCCCCTTCTAAAGAAGACGAAGTCCGCTTCCCGTTCCTACGCGATCCTGACCTCGGGGAAAAAGAACGAGGCCCTGGACAAAATCGCTCGCCAGCTTGAGTCCTTTCGCCCCGAGATCCTGAAGGCGAATCGGGAGGATTATGAAGAGGCATTGTCGAAAGGGGTCTCGCCGGCGATGTGCGACCGGCTTCTTCTGACCGAGTCCCGCTTCGACGGGATGGTCTCCGGTGTGAGAGAGGTGTCCGCCCTTCCCGATCCGGTCGGCACGGCCGTGTCCCGTTGGGAAAATCCCGACGGCCTGGTGATTGAAAAGGTTCGGGTCCCGATCGGACTGGTGGGGGTCGTCTACGAGTCCCGCCCCAATGTCACCGTGGAAGTCGCGTCCCTCTGCCTCAAATCCGGCAATGGGGTGATTCTCAAAGGAGGATCCGAGTCGGTACGAAGCAATTCGATTCTTTCCAGGGCGATCTGGGAAGGACTGGCCGAAGCCAATATCGACCCGGACGGCGTGGCCTTTCTCCCGTGGACGGACCGAAAGGTGGTGCAGGACCTGGTTTCCAACACCCTGCTTGATGTGGTGATTCCCAGGGGAGGGGCGTCCCTCATGGAGGCCGTCGTGTCCCATGCGCGCGTTCCGGTGTTGCGCCACGACCAGGGAATCTGCCATGTGTTCATTGCCGAGTCGGCGCCCTTTACCATGGCGCGGGATATCGCGTTAAATGCCAAGGTCAACCGTCCATCGACCTGCAACGCGATGGAGACCCTGCTTGTTCATGAACAATTGGCGGATACCTTCGTCCATCCATTCCTCAATATCTTGAAGGAGAAGGAGGTCGTCGTGTTCGCCTGTCCACGGACCCGGCAGATCGACCCGACCCTTGCCCCCGCGACCCATGAGACCTATTCGACCGAATTCCTGGCGCTTTCGATGAACCTTCGCATCGTCCGGAGCTTGGAGGAAGCGCTTGAACATATCACCCTCTACGGATCCGGTCACACCGAATCGATCGTGACAACCGACATCTTCGAGGCGGACCGCTTTCTTCGGGAGGTGGATGCGTCCTGCGTCATGGTCAATGCCTCCACGCGGCTTCACGATGGTGGGGTGTTCGGCCTGGGCGCTGAAGTGGGAATCAGCACGACCCGGATCCATGCGCGTGGAACGATGGGGCTGACCGAGCTGACCACCACGAAATACATGGTTCATGGCCATGGACATCTCCGAAGGGGCTGATTGCCTCTTGCGTCCCAGACTGGCCCTTCTGGGAGGAGCCTTCAATCCGGTCCATCGCGGGCATCTCGTGTTGGCCAAAGAGGTGCAGGCGAAGTTGGATGTGGAGGGAATTCTTTTCATTCCGACAGGCCATCCTCCCCACAAGGACCTCCCTGAAGTGTCCTGCGAAGAACGGCAAAAGATGCTCGACCTCGCGATTGGGGCCACTCCAGGGTGGCGGAGCTCGGATGTGGAGTGCCGCATGGCCGGTCCCTCCTACACGGCGCGAACCATTTCCACGCTCGCGATCACGCCTCTTCCTTTCTTCATCATGGGCGACGACGCCTTCGTGGATTTTTGGGAATGGGGCGAGCCGGAGGTGATCTTGAGAGGGGCGCATGTGGTCGTCGTGACACGACCGGGGTCGACCGCGCCCGGCGTCCGGGAAGGGTTCATGACGGTGTTGAGGGCCTCCGGCCCCTTCGATCCCAAAATGACGCGCAGAGGGATCGATGGGGTCCTGGAGGGCCACGTGCGAGAGGTGGTCTGGTCCCTCCCTCATTTCGGGACGACCCTCCGCTACCTTCGGATCGAGGCCCTTTCCGTCTCCTCGACCGAACTCAGGAACGGTCTGGCCGGGAAAGAGAGGGACCATTGGTTGGAACTCTTGCCTGACGCGGTGAAATCCTATATTGTGGAAAAGGGGATTTATCTGGCGCGTCCAAAGAGCGACGACCGGTTCCCTTGATCCTTCCTTACCGGCCGTTGCCCGTCGGGTGCAACCGTCCCGCCAAATCTTGATTCCAATGGAATTTCTTCGCCTTTCGTCCTGACTCTTGCAAGGAGTGTGTGTGAGGCCAACGAACGACCAGACAGTCAGAAATATTGATGAAGCCAGTGTCTTTGAAAAGGCTCGGCAGCTTGCCCGGGTCCTTGTGGATAAAAAGATCCATGATGTGTGGGTTGTGGACGTCGCCGGCAGGTGTGGATATGCCGACTGCTTGATCCTCGGAGATGCGGAAAACGAACGTCATATGCAGGCCGCGCTGGACGGACTGGATATGGCATTGTCCCGTCCCGGGTTCGGACTCTCTCCGGAACGGGGGGAACGATGGACTCTTCTCGATGTCGGGGATATCGTCGTCGACCTGTTTCTTCCCGGGATCAGGGGGATCTATCGGCTGGAGGACCTCTATGCCGATGCCCCAATCTACGTTTTTGATGAAACGGGACGGGAGAGGCGGGTTTTGCCGGAGGAGAGGTTGTCCCTCTATCCCGCTGCAAGACGAACGGGAGAATTCCCTGTAACGGAGTGGCGCGCTCCATGACTCGCATCCTTCTCCTGGTCATGCTCCTTTTGGCAGTGATTCTCGTCAAGCTGGCCGAATGGAACGACCAGAAGGTGAGCTTTCAACTCCTTCCCCATCAGGTTCTCCAGGTCCCCCAAATCACCCTTCTGGTGCTGGCCTTTTCCCTTGGCGCGGGATTGGTGTTTCTGATCCATGGGCTCTCTGACCTCGTCGATTGGGTGAAGAATCTTCGGGAGTCTCGGGAAGAAAAACGTTCCGAAAAAGCCCTGGCGCTATGGAAACGGGCCTGGACCGAAATCAATCGGTCCCACCTTCCCCAGGCGGTCTCCATCCTCGAGCGGCTCGTCACCCTTTTTCCGGATCACCGGGAAGCCCTTCTTCTCTACGGGGATCTCAAGCGTTCGTCGGGGGATTTGGCGGCGGCCATTCGAATCCATCGCCGGGCCCGCGTTTTCGATGAAGAAGACGTCCGCCTGATCATGGCGCTGGAAAATGATTACGAATGCGCGGGCCGGGTGGAGGATGCGATGGCGCTCCTTCGGGAATACTTTAAGAAGGAAGGGCGGAACAGGGAAGTGCTCGAATCGTTTCGGAGGCTTCTTGTCAAAAACGAGCGCTGGGAAGAGGCCCTTTCCGTTCAGACGGTTCTTGCCCGCTCCTTCGAGAAGGGCGACCGAAGGGAGCGGGAAGTTTCGGCCCTCGTCGGGATACGCTTTGAAGTGGGCCTGCTCTTCCACCGCCAGGGACAGACCGAAAAGGCGAGGAGGGCCTTCCGGGGAGCCCTCAAGATCGATCCCACCTTTACGCCTGCCCGAATTGGTCTTGCGGAAGCACAGATGGAAGAAGGGCGCGAGAAGGAAGGCATCGAGAATCTTTGGGAAGGATGGGAGAAGACAGGTCTGACCCTCCATCTGGTCCGGCTCGAGGAGTTTTACCTTGAGAAGGGAAACCCTGACGCGGTCTTGGCCCTTTATGAAAAAGCCCTGGGAAAGCACCCCGGAAATTCGGGACTCCGCTTTCATCAAGCACGAATCCACAATCTTTTGGGTATGGAAGCGGAGGCGCTCTCCATGCTGGAGACGATGGAGGGCGATGCCGCTTGGGGGGGAGAATTCTACCGCCTGACCGGGGAAATCTATGAACGTCGCAGACAAGTCGAGCAGGCGCTCGATTCGTTCAAGCGGATTCTGTCCTTGGATCCTCCCGGGGATCAACCTTATGCGTGTAAAAGCTGCCGGACCTTTTTTGACATCTGGTCCGGGCGGTGTCCTTCGTGCCAAAAATGGAATTCGGTGATCCGGACCGATGGACTTTTGCTGTGTCCTGAGGGAGCCGCAAAAGACCATCTTCCCTTGGCTTTTCCCAAAGAACCGGTGATTCGGGAAGCCTACCAGGAATATTTTTCCGGCCCCTCCTCTTCTTGAACGTTTCTTCCTTCCAAAACATTTTTCTCCTCACGGGGCTCTTGAGCCGAATATGCCTTGTGTGCGGGGATCGCTCCGGAATGGGAGCCTTGTGCCAACAATGCGAAAATCACCCGGTATGGAAGGAACCCGGCCAGGATATTCAGGTGGCCGGCCGGACGGTCCGGTCCCTTTTCACGGATTCCGGCCCTGCCGGAACACTGTTTCGGGTCGCAAAAAATCGGGGAAATCGACGGGCCCTGGACATTCTTTTGGAAAGAAGGCCCCTGTCGACCGTCCTCCCTCCCGGGTCCCGCATTCTTGTCCCCGTTCCGCCTTCGAAGGGGCGCCTGATTCGCCGCGGCCTTTCAATCCCCGATATATTTGCAACGGCGCTCTCCCGCACCACGGGAATTCCCGTGACCTTTTCGGGCCTTGTCCGGACAAAGGACACCCCCCAAAAAGGACTCAACCGTTTGGAGAGAAAATCGGCCATCCTCGCACCTCCCTTCCGGCGGGTGAGGAAGGGGAGACCGGATCTGCCCACCGACGGCCTTGTCCTCGTCGATGATCTCATCGCCACTGGCTCCACCCTTCGCGCCATCGACCGGATTTTGCAGGAAGAGGAGATCGGGGTTCTTGCCTATGCGTCGATCCTTTTC
>DAHVAL010000012.1 GCA_027314645.1 Nitrospirota bacterium | reverse complement strand
TACTTTCGCACCGCCAGGGGAGAGGGAATCGTCGCCAGGGCCTCGAAGGAGGCGGCCCAGGAGTCCGGGTCCATCACTCGAAGGCTTTCTCTGGTGATCCGCACCTCCCAGGGATCGGCCCCTAAAAACGCGGGGGTGAACCACCGCCCCAGGGTCGGTCCTATCTGGTTTTCCGATCCATCCTCCCGAATCGACCGAGCCCTGCCGGCATACTTTCCGGGGTCCGGGGAAGGAGGCGCGAGAAGATGAAGGGACAAGAGGCGGTCAGGGTAACGGTCGGCGAAAGCGAGGGCGACCGATCCCCCGAGGGAGAGGCCCGCCAAGTGGATCCGCTCCAGTCCCAGGCGATCGATCAGGAGGGCGAGATCGTTGACCCAGGCCTCGATCGACACCGTCGACGCATCGGCATGGGCAGACCCGTGTCCCCGAAGATCGTAGGAAATCCCGCGAAATTGGTCGCCGAGACGGTCGAGAAGTGGACGGAAGGACCAGCGGCTCGTTCCGATCGAATGAATCAGGACGAGAGGGGGGCCCGTCCCACCCCGGTCGATCAGACGCGTCTCATGATCCTCAAGCGACAGGGGACGACCCAATAGCGGGGACGGGGCGTCGCCGACAATGTCAGAAAGGAGATCCGCCATTTCGATCATGCGGGGAAGTCCCGCATAAAGGCTCAAGTGTTCGGCAAGCGCCACGAGTTCGGCCGGATCAACGCCGACCCGAAGAGCGCCTTTGAGATGAATCCGGAGTTCCGACTGGTATCCTCCCGCCGCCAGGATCGCCACCGTCGCCACTTCCCGAAACTGCCTGGAAAGCTCAGGCCCGGCAAACACCGTTCCGTAGCCCTGGGACACCAGGAGGTCCCGCATGGTGGACGAGAGCCGCTCCAGGCGCCCGGCGATCTCCTTTCCCGCCCCTCCGCTGATGCGGCCCAGTTCTCGAAAGCCCTGGTCGTGCAGATTCATCGGGGGCGGTCCGGACAGAAGGAGGTAAACGGGCAATCTCGGCAGGTGAAGGCTCGTGTCGTCACAGGAAACCTCTCTTTCCGCGCCACGCCCTGATCAGGATCGTCGATCAAGGAAAGGATGTCCCGGATGGTCGAACGGGTGTCACGAAGAACGGACTCCACCGTGTCCGGCGAAATGCCTTCCTCTTCCCTCCGTTTCGGTCGGAAGGCCAGATAGACCGGTCCCAGGCGGAGGGTCTCGAGCGGAATCCCGTGCGCTTCGGTAAAATACCACGCGTAAAGCCCCAATTGGCGGTCATGGTCCCTTGCTCCTCCTGGGCGCCCGGTTTTCCAGTCAAGGATATGGACCGTCTCCTCCCGGCTTCTGAAGGCGAGGTCGATCTTCAAATGGACTGGAACCTCGCGTCCATCGACCTCAAGGGGAAGCGTCCGAAGCTCTTCGTCCTGATCGAGGATATGGTCCGCCGGAAGACCGGCGATTTCTTCAAGCACCCAGCTTTTGTAAAACCCTTCGACCGCCATGAGGGCCCTGTCCACGACTCCCTTCCACTCGGAATCGGCGACGGCAAAAGGGCTCCCCTCGTGTTCCAGAAGACCGAAAAACCCTTTTCTGACGGGGTTCCGTCCTGACCTGTCGTTCCGGGAGTGCGCGAATTCCCGGCGAAACAGGTCCAGAAGCCCGCTTCTGACCGACTCGATCGGAGGAAGGGGATCTTTTTTCCGTGCCGGTTCCAACAGATCCCGGACCACCTCGTGGACATGATGTCCGGTCCATAGATATCGGTTTGAGAGTTTATTCAACCGGTAAATCTCCCGGGTCTCCGGATCGGCATCGCGCTCCCAGCCGCCCCATGAACCGTACCGGACGAACCAGTAGCGGCGGGGGCACGTTCTGAAAAGATCCCCCCGGGAATGGGAATACGAAAAAGAATTGACCAGGCGACTCACGGCGTCTTTCCGATCCCGGAAAGCGTCTCCTCCGAACCCTCCCGGTCGGACAGGTCCAGGGCCTGATCCTGCATGGCTCCGAGGGACAAGTGCGACAGGCTCATGAAAAGATAGCCCAAAACCCCCGTCACGGCAATGACCACCCCCTGGCTGACCAAGGAAAGGGCGACGGCCCGGTTACTCGACACATGGTAGGGGGCAAGGGCATAGACCGTCGCAAGTTGAACCACCCCGATTCCCCCCGGTGACGAGGGAATGAGGAGCGCCAGATTGGTAAAGACGACATAAGCCAGGGTGGCTTCAACCGCAGGGTGGGTGACGTCGAAGGTGATCAGAGAAAGCCAGCTGTATGAAAGCGTCAAAAACCAGATCATGAGATTCGTCAAAAGCAGCCGGAGAAGCAGGATCGGGGACGAAAGGCTTGAAAGGCCATGAAGGGCCTGCTCCGCCATCAGAAGGACTCGAACCGCCAAAGGGTGCCCTTTCACAAGGGGCAGCACCCTGCGGGCCAGGAATGAAAGAATCCATTGGCGGCTTTTCACCAGAACAACCAGGCCGCCAAATAATCCGGAGGTCCCCCCGATCACCCAAAGGCTTTTCTGGCCGAGGGGCTGGCCGACGGTCGTCAGGTAAAGGAAGAGCAGCAGGGAGAGGGAGATCAGGTCGAAAAGCCGTTCGACGAATATGGTCGACAAAAGGAGCGGGAGGGGAAGGTTTTCACGCTTCCTGGCATACAGGGCGCGGATCATTTCTCCCGCCCGAAAGGGAAGGACATAGTTCGCCATATATCCGACGACGACCGAGGAATAGAGGGATGTGTAGGGGACTTTTCGGGTCACGGACAGCGTCTGGCGCCAGAACAAGGATCTCAGGGCGTAGATCAGGAGGAGAAGAACGGTGGCAGGAAGAAGCCAGCCGTAATGTCCCTTCCAGAGAACATGCCCCAGTCGGTGAAGGGAGACGTGGCGGAATGCCAGAAAAAATGCGGCTCCGCTGATGGCCAGGGCGATGAGAAGATGGACCCATCGGCCTTTTCCCATCAGGGAAGAGTCCCATCGGTGGGATGAAAGGGATGGCGGGCACGAAAGTCGTCGAGGGTGCGCAGGATGCCGTCTCGCAAGGACACTTCGGGAGTCCAGGAGAGGAGAGCCCGGGCCCGGGAGATGTCCGGGCGCCTTCTGCGGGGATCATCCTCCGGAAGAGGCTTGAACTCCCGTTTCAAGGGATGGCCCAGGACGTCCTCGATGAGACCGGTAAGCTCCTTGATCGTAAACTCGGCGGGGTTTCCCAGGTTGACCGGTTCGTCGAGCCTGTCGACGAGGCCCGCGCGCAGGATTCCCTCCACAAGGTCGGACACATAGCAGAAAGAGCGGGATTGAGAGCCGTCCCCGTAGATGGTCAGGGGAAGGTTGTCCAGAGCCTGGCGAACAAAATTGCTGACCACCCGGCCGTCGAAGGGATCCATCCGGGGCCCGTAGGTGTTGAAGATTCGAACGATCCGAAGATCGATCCCATACTTCCTTCGATAATCGGTGCCGATCGTCTCGGCCGCACGCTTCCCCTCGTCATAGCAGGACCTTGGTCCGATGGGATTGACATGGCCCCAATAGGTTTCCTTTTGGGGATGTTCGAGGGGATCGCCGTAAATTTCAGAGGTGGAGGCGAGGAGAATCCGCGAGCGATTTTTTCGGGCCTCCTCGAGCATGGACACCGTCCCGTAGACCGCAGTCCGGAAGGTCGCGACCGGATCTGCCTGGTAGCGCGGGGGAGAGGCCGGACAGGCCAGATGAAAGATCAGGTCATAGGCCGGAAGCTTCGGAGGGGCGGCCACGTCCTCCTTCCAGGCGTTTCGGACGCCCTTCGGGATATTATGGGCATAACCTGTGGAAAAATTGTCGAGAACATCGACCGTCGCCCCCAGGGACAGGAGACGGTCGGCCAAATGGGAGCCGATGAAGCCCGCTCCCCCCGTGAGGAGAATCGTGCGCTTCGACAGGTCGTACACCTCCCTCAGGCTCTCCCTGGTCACGAAATTGCCTGCCCCGGCGTTCGCAATACCGCTCCCCGGCTCCCGCTCTCCACAAGGGCCGCATACCGGGCCAGGTATCCGCGGGTGACCTTGGGGGGCAAGGGCTTGAAGGATTTTCTCCGCCGGCCCAACTCCTCCTCGGAGACCAAAAGGTCGAGCGTCCGCCCCTCGAGGTCGATCCGGATGCGGTCTCCGGCCTGCACTAGCCCGATCGGGCCTCCGGCAAAGGCTTCGGGTGATATGTGCCCGACACAGGCGCCCCGTGTCCCGCCGGAAAACCGTCCGTCCGTCACGAGCGCGACTTTGTCGCCAAGGCCCATGCCCATGAGATTGGCCGTCGGGGCCAGCATTTCCTGCATTCCAGGACCTCCCGCCGGACCTTCGTACCGGATCACGACCACATCGCCCGCCTTTACCTGTCCCCCCAGAATCCCCTCACAGGCCGCCTCCTGGGATTCGAAGATCACCGCAGGACCTTCGAATTTTCGCATCGAGGGATCGACCGCTCCGACCTTTACCACGCCTCCATCCGGAGCCAGGGATCCATAAAGAATGGCAAGGCCCCCCTTTGCGCTGTAGGCCCTGTCGCGGGATCGGATGACGTCCCGATCCTGGACCTCGGCCTGAGCGATCATTTCTCCCAAGGTCTTGCCCGAAACAGACAAGACATCAAGATCGAGAAGTCCGGGAATCTTGGCCAGTTCCTTCATGATCGCCATGACGCCTCCGGCTCTGGCCACATCTTGGATATGGTAGGAGCCGGCCGGGGACACCTTGCAGATATAGGGAACCTTGTCGGCAAGCTCATTGAGGCGGGCCAGTGAGAACGGAATGTCCGCTTCATGTGCCACGGCCATGGCGTGAAGGATGGTATTGGTGGATCCTCCCATGGCGATGTCCAGAATCAGGGCATTGGTGAGGGCGCGGGCATGGACGAACTCTCTGATATTCCGCCCCTCCCGCGCGAGCTCGACCGCCCTTCGGGCGGCCTTGCGCACCAGATCCTCGCGGGCTGGATCGGTGGCCAGGATGGTTCCGTTTCCAGGAAGGGCGATTCCCAGCACTTCCGCCAGGCAATTCATCGAATTGGCCGTGAACATCCCGGAGCAGGATCCGCAGGTGGGGCATCCGTTGTCCTCGATCTCTTTGAGGCGATCCTCGGAAATCTTTCCGGCTTTCAGGGCCCCGACTCCTTCGAACACGGAAATGAGATCGACCACCTCTCCGCTCTTGAGGCGTCCGGCCTCCATGGGCCCCCCCGAGACCATGACCGTGGGAATGTTGACCCGAAGAGACCCCATCATCATTCCGGGGGTGATCTTGTCGCAGTTGGTCAGGCAGAGCATGCCATCAAAAGGATGGGCCATGACCATGGTTTCTATCGAATCGGCGATCAGTTCACGGCTGGCGAGGGAATATCGCATCCCTCCATGTCCCATGGCAATTCCGTCGTCCACCCCGATCGTGTTGAATTCGAAGGGCACACCCCCCGCCGCCCGGATTGCTTCCCGGGCGATCTCCCCTAAGCGGTTTAAATGCACGTGACCGGGAACGATCCCCACATAGGAGTTGGCGACGGCAATGAAGGGTTTGCCCATCTCGTCATCGGTCACCCCGCAGGCCTTCAGAAGGCTTCTATTGGGGGCGCGGTCGACCCCCTTTTTCATGATGTCGCTTCGCATTCTCGTGGTCCTCCCTCGTACATATCCAGTCTCGCAAGGGCTTCCAAATGAAAAGGAAGCTTCATTGTCCCTTTTTTCCCGAAAAACCTCAAGGGAACCGGCCTTCTCAGAACGGCTAAAGCTCGACCGGCAATTCCCTGTCGAACACAATTCCCGACGTATCCGGAGAAAACCGGGCCCCTCGGACCGCGAGTCCCTTTAAAACGGCGCTCCGCAATGCCTTTCCGTAGGCCGGATGCACCTCGTCCGCCGGTCCGACCTTCCGACAGTCCCTCCTCTGGACGACAAAGAGCAGCAATGCCCGATGTCCTTCCGCGACCCGGTCCGTCAACTCTTCGAGATGGCGGACCGCCCGCTCCGAAACGGCATCCGGGAAAAGGGCCCAGTCTCCGTCACGAAGCGTCACGCTCTTGACCTCGACGAAGCAGAGCCCTCCCCGGGAATCCTGAAACAGGTGATCAATCCGGCTTCCCTTTCCATACGGGACCTCCGACCCCTTACGGGTCCACTCGGGAAGGAACCCTGGGTGGTTTCCGAGGATCTCCAAGGCCAGGGAATTGGCCCGATTGGGATTGATACCGACCCGGTTCCCTGGGTCCGGCTCCGACTGCTCCGTCCGAAATCTGAGCCCGTCCGGATTTTTGGGGTTGAACGGAAGAGGGGCGAGATAGAGGGGAACCCCTGGCGTGTCAAGACAGCTTGTGAGCCGCCCTGGATTCGGGCAATGGCACCATGCTTCGACAAGCCCATCGTTGGTCCGGATGTGGGCAAGCACGCGGAAGCGTTTGTGCCTCTCCATGAACACGGCAGAAACAAGAGGGGTGTCGTACAACATCCGGCTTTCGATCCTTTCAGGAGGAAGGGAGGGATGCAGTGTGAGGAGTGCCGGGCTCTCGCCCCGCGGGCCTCCTGGGAGCCGGGCCTGCCTTTCTTTCCGGCGGTGTGCGGCCGCGGGTCCTACGATTTCGGGAGCACGGCCCGGAGATGTTCCAAGGGAGGAGACACCCCCTGGTTCCGGTTCGGCCGATCTGACAGACTAACGGGTCTCCCTGGACCGGCCCCGTCCGATTCCGATGACGGAAAGGCCCCGGGACTCGAGATCTTTCGGATCGTATTGATTCCGTCCGTCGATCACCAGGGGGGACCGCATGAGCGACTTGACGCGTTCCCAATCGGGCGTGCGGAAGATGCGCCACTCCGTGAGGAGGCACAACACCTGGGCCCCCTCCAGGATATCGTAAGGATCTTTTCCCCATCGGATCCGGTCTCCATACCGGCGCCGAAGATTGGGAATCGCTTCCGGGTCATAAAGAGTGATCCGGGCGTGTCGCGCCACAAGATGGTCCAGCAGTGGAATCGAGGGGGCTTCGCGAATATCGTCGGTCTCCGCTTTGAACGCCCCCCCCCAGATCGCGACCGAGAGGTCCGTCCCGACGGGAAAGAGGGAATCGATGATCCTGGCCGGGATTTTCTTTTGGCTGTCATTGATGGCCTCGACCTCGCGCAGGATCCCCATCGGGATTTCCAGGCTTTCCCCCGTATGAATCAACGCTTTGACGTCCTTCGGAAAGCAGGACCCTCCGTATCCGACGCCGGCATAAAGAAACGGCATGCCGATTCGGGGATCCGCCCCCATTCCCAGGCGAACCTTCATGATGTCCGCTCCGGTCTTGTCGCAGAACTCCGCCATTTTGTTGATAAAGGAAATTTTGGTGGCCAGGAAGGCATTGGAGGCATATTTCGTCAGTTCGGCCGAGGGAACGTCCATCAGCAACACGGGATGCCCGTTCCGGGTGAAAGGCGCATAAAGCTCCTTGACCAGCTCCCCCACGCGCGGATTGTCGACCCCGACCACCACCCGGTCCGGCCGCAGCACGTCCTCGAGGGCTGACCCTTCCTTCAGAAACTCGGGGTTGGAGACGACATCGAAATAGCTTTGGGGTTCGGAGGGGGGAAGGTCCAGGACCTCACGCATGACGCGGTCCACCTGTCTCGATGTTCCCACGGGCACCGTCGACTTGACGACCACGATCCGGTAATCGGTGATGTGCCGGGCGATGCTCCGGGCGACACCCAGAACCGCCCCGAGATCGGCGGACCCGTCGTCGGCAGTGGGAGTGCCCACGGCGATGAAGCAGAACAGGCTCTCAGAAACTCCCTTGCCCAAATCCGTGGTGAAGGACAGGCGCCCTCCCTCCATATTCCGTCTGAGAAGCTCCTCCAGCCCGGGTTCGTAGATGGGGGAGCGTCCCTCGGAGAGCATGGCAATCTTTTCCTTGTCCTGGTCGACTCCGATGACGGTGTGGCCCATCTCGGAAAATCCGACGGCGGTCACCAGCCCCACATACCCCGATCCCACCACGCATAGTTTCAATGTCCCTGCTCCGGAAAAGATTGATGAAATGGTCTTGTCGATGTGATACTACACCAAAGGGGAAAAACCGTACAACTTCTTTGGGAGTCGGCAGGAGCACACATGAGGGCAACATCTCGAAGGCCTGAGGAAGTGATCATCGTGGGCGGCGGAATCATCGGCTGTTCCATCGCCTGGCAGCTTTCCTGCCGAGGGAGATCGGTGCGGATCCTGGAACGGCAGGAACCGGGCGGGCTCGCCACGCATGCGGCCGCCGGGATCCTCGGACCGTTCAACGAAACCGATCGTCCAGGGCCTTTTCTCGATCTCATGCGCCGGAGCCTGCACCTTTACCCCGACTTTGTCGCGCGCCTGATCGAGGAAACGGGGCTTTCCCCGGATTTCGAACCGAGCGGGATTCTCTCCGTGGCGCTCAGCGGCGAGGAACGCGGGGGTCTGCTGGAGCGATACGCCTGGCAATCGGCCCTCGATCCGTCCATCGTGTTTTGCGAACCCGACCAGGCCCGTCTCTTCGAACCCGCCCTCACCGGGCCTTTCGACAGCGCGATTTACTATCCGGACGAAGGGCATGTGTTCGCCCCACGGCTGATCAAAGCCCTTTTAGGGGCGCTCACCCGCCGGCGGGTGCCGCTCGAGCAGGGCGTGGCCGTGACCCGCATCGCCCCCTCGGGACATGGGACCCTTCTGGTCTATGACCAGGAAGGGGAGTGCCGGGAGGCGGAAAAAGTCATCCTCGCGGCGGGGGCCTTGCTTTCCGACATCGAAATCCCGGGAACGCGCATTGCGGTCTTCCCCGTCAATGGCCAAATTTTGGCCGTCCGGTCCCCCGGGTCTTTTTACAGGCGGGTGGTCTTCTATCCGCCCCACGGATATTTCGTCCCGAAACTCGACGGGACGGTGGTGATCGGTGCCACCGAAGAATCGATCGGGCCACGCACACGGGTCACCCCCGCGGGCCTTATGGAATTTCTCTCTCCCCTCGCCGGCCTCGCACCGGAACTCCTTGACCTTCCGCTCCATCACACCTGGTCGGGATTGCGTCCAAAATCTTCCGACGGTTTCCCCATCATGGGCCCCCACCCCGAATGTCCCGGACTCTTTCTCGCGGGGGGCCATTACCGGAACGGCATTCTTCTGGCGCCGGTCACGGGAGAAATCATGGCCGACTGGATCGATGGTGGCGCACCGGACGCCAGCACCCCATTTCTCCCGGCGAGATTTCTCAAATCCGACCGGGGCTAGGCCGTCTCGTGGGAGCGACGGATCTTTCCAGTCTTGCCGCCGAGGTCATCCAATGTCGCCGATGTCCCCGTCTCGTGGCCTGGAGGGAAAAAATCGCCCGGGACAAGGTCGCCCGGCACAGGGGGGAATCCTATTGGGGGCGTCCGGTTCCAGGATTCGGTGACCCGAACGCAAGGCTCTGGATCATCGGCCTGGCCCCGGCAGCCCATGGGGGCAACAGAACGGGGCGGGTCTTTACCGGCGACCGATCGGGGGACTTCCTCTTCCGGGCCCTTTATGAGGCGGGGTTCTGCAATCAGGGGACCTCTCTCTTCAAAGACGACGGCCTGGTGCTCAAGGACCTTTACATTTCCGCGGCCGTCCGGTGCGCTCCCCCGGACAATCGGCCGTCCCCCGGGGAGTTTTCGGCGTGCCGGCCGTTCCTCTCCAGCGAATTTCAGGGACTCGAGGCCTTAAAACTCGTCCTCGTGTTGGGAGCGGCCGCGTACAAAGCCGCCCAGGCGATGCTCGATTCCTTCGATGCTCCCTACCCCGTCCGGTTTCCCCGCTTCGTCCATGGCCTCCATCTTCCCCCCGTCAAAGGATTTCCCGGAATGCTGGCCTCCTACCATCCGAGTGCCCGCAATACGCAGACGGGACTCCTCACCCTGGAGATGATGGGACAGATCCTCGTGAAGGCCCGGAAAATTCTCGCGTCCTGACCCGCGCGGCACCCGCGCACGGTCCCTCAGGGGCGCAAGATCCACCGGGTCCAACGTCTCTTGTATCGGGCAAGAAATTTCGTCTTTTTTTCCCTCGCCAAGGCTTTCTCCCGGTCGGAGAGATGGGGCTCGAGGCGCTCGATCGCCTTTCTGGCAGAAAGGCTTGTTTGCTGGGCCAAGGAATACCAGAAGCACGCCTCGACCGCACTTCTCTTCGCCCCTCCCAGCCCAGTTTCCGAAAAGACTCCAAGGCGGTAGAAGGCGTCGGGATTTCCAGAGTCCTTTGCCGCCCGGAGGTACCAATAGAACGCCTTCGAAGGATCTTTTGGCAGCCCCAGCCCGATCTCGTAGCGTTCACCCAGAAGATCCTGGGATTCGCCGTATCCATGAGAGGCCGCACGGAGATACCACCGCACCGCGGCACCATCATTCTTGGCCACCCCCTGCCCTCCGGCATAGCGATCCCCCAGTGCGTCTTCCGCCGGGGGATATCCAAGGCGGGCCGCACGACTCAGCCAATGAAGGGCCTTTTTGTCATCCATGGGAACCCCCCGGCCGATTTCGTACCGCTCTGAGAGAAGCATCATCGCCGGGGGATTGCCCATGGAAGCGGCCTTTTTGTACCAGGAAATGGCTTGAGGGAGGTCATGCCGCGCGCCCTTTTCCCCATAGTCGTACCGGAGGCCAAGGACGATCATCGCGGACGGATCCCCCGCGCCGGCTTTTTTCATCAGCTCCTGCAAGGAGGGGGACTCATCCGCGACCGCGGACGCGGACATTCCCAGGAGAAGGCTCGCAGCGAGAACGCCCACCCCTTGCATCAGCCGACTCTTAAGGGGTCGCCGGATGGATTTTTTCGGGTCCTTGACATCCATCAATGGGCCTCCTACACTACACGGTGGACTCTTTCCTGATTTCTTGAAGACGGGAGGTTTCCTTGTCCGTCTTCGCATGGGAAGGGGAGAAACTCACCTTATCAAAGGAGTCGTCCATTATGGACCCCGGCTCGCAAGACAACAACACGTCCGGTTCGCCCCGGGCCAAGAGAGAGGGGGATTAAGGTTCTGGAACGACCTTGATGTGTTCCATCCTCACCGTCTTCCGACCCTTCCTTTGCTTTATCCCCCGATCCTTTCGCTCCCAGGCGCCGGAAACCTTGATCCCAAGGGCTGACACGTCTCAATTTTAGACGTTCAACCCCGCCTCGTTGAAAGGAGCGCCCAATGCGCCTCATGAAGGTTCATTTTGTTTCACCCAAAATCGGCACCCTTGCCAGACTCGTGGAATGTCTCAGAACACTGGAACGCTTCCTTGAAGAACCGGGATTTTACCGGCGTCTTCTCCCCTAACGGGAATCGTATCTACGAAACAGGACTGTGGGCCATTTGCCTGTAGAGGAAAATCCCTGCCGCCACCGACAGGTTCAGGCTCTGAACATGGCCCCGCATCGGAAGGCGGATTTTCCAGTCGGCGAGGTCGGCCACGGGGCGGGAGACCCCTTTCTCCTCCGAGCCGACCACCAAAATCAGGGGGGACGGAAGCGGTCCTTCGGGAAGGGGCTCTCCGGCAAGATCAAGGACCGCCACCCCGTATCCTTCCTTCTTCAAGAAACGAAGACTCATGGCCAGATTGCCGACCCGCACGAGGGGGAGCGTAAAAAGGGCTCCCGCGGAGGTTTTGGAGACCGTCCCGGAAAGTGGGGCGACGCGCCGTTTTGGCAGGAGAACTCCCGCCACTCCGGCCGCATCGCACGTCCGCAACAGAGCTCCCAGATTGCGGGGATCCTGGACCCCGTCCACAGCCACGAGAGGCGTGGGCGGGTAGGTGTCCCGGGTATCCAAGAACTCCTCCATGGAGGAATAGGTCGATACCTCCTGAACCCTCGCCAGCACCCCTTGGTGGGGCGATCCCGCCGGGGCCATCCGGTCCATTGCCTGGGCCGGAAGAAAGTCGACGGGGATTCCCAATGAGCGGGCGGTCCGGATGAGTTCCCTTCTCCGGGAATCATGGTGGCGATCGTCCCTGAAATAGAGATGGACCACATGCCCCGGCTTGACGGACAGAAGCTCCATGACCGGATGAAAGCCCCCGACCACTCCCTGGGTGTCGCTCAGATCCTCCGTATCCGTGGGGGGCCTCCCGGCTGATCTTCGAGAACCACGCCCGCGTCCTTCAGACGCTCGCGGATCGCGTCAGCTTTTTGAAATTCACGATTTTTCCTGGCTTCTTCCCGGAGGAGAACCAATTGGCGGATTTCCTCATCCGGAATTCCCGTTTCCCCGGATGTCCGGGCCGTCCTCAGACCGCTGACCCATTGGCCCGGAGGAAGGAGAAGGATTCCCAGAGTCCGCCCCGCCAAATCAAAAAGCGCCCGAATTTCTGAAAGATCCGCCGGAGGGGTCCCCGTTCGGCCGCCTGACAGCCAAGGGTTGATGCGGGTCTTGGCCGCATGGAGGACGGACAACGCCACCGGAGAATCCATGTCGGAACGGAGAGCCTCCATGAATTCCCCCATGAAACCGCTGCCCCCCTCTCGAGGGCGCTTGGGCGGTTCCCCATCGTCAAGGAGCAAGAGGGCCCGGCATTGATACAGACCGTCAAGAGCGTTCTTGGCCGACGACAAGGCTTGATCCGTGAGGTCGACCGGAGAACGGTAATGCGTTGACAGAAAAAAGTACCTGAGCCATTCGCGGGTCACCTCTTCGGGAGACGGGGAACCCTCGAAAAACTCTCGGATCTTGAGGGTATTTCCCAAGGACTTGGACATCTTGGTCTCCCGGATCGTCACAAATCCGTTGTGGATCCAGGTCCTGGAAAAGGTTTCGCCGGTGGCAGCCTCGCTTTGGGCGCGCTCGTTCTCGTGGTGCGGGAAGAGAAGATCCATTCCCCCGCCATGCAGATCCAGGGTCGGTCCCAGATAATGAAGACTCATCGCGGAGCATTCAATATGCCAGCCCGGTCGACCGTCTCCGAAAGGAGACGGATACGCCGGCTCTCCTTCCTTGGCCCCCTTCCACAAGACAAAATCGAGAGGGTCCTCCTTCTGTTCTCCCGGTTCGATGCGGGCGCCGGATCTCAAGTCTTCCAGGACCTGATGGGAAAGCGCCCCATATCCCGTAAACTTGCGGACCCGGAAGTACACGTCCCCACCCGCCAAATATGCAGCGCCCGAATCCACAAGCCGACCGATCAGAGAAAGCATCGCGCCAAGGAATTCGGTGGCGCGCGGTTCTGCCGTGGGGGGGAGGATCCCAAGCCGGGACATGTCGCGGTTAAAGGAGTCGATATACCGTGCGGTGATTTCCCCGATGGGCTTGTTCGCGTCGCGGGCTTTTCGAATGATTTTGTCGTCGATATCCGTAATATTCCGGACATAGCGGACCCGGTACCCGGATTCCAAAAAGAGCCGATTGAGCGTATCGAACACCATCTGGCTCCGGGCATGGCCCAAATGGCAGTCGTCGTAGACTGTCACCCCGCATACGTACATCTTGACCTCGTCGGGAGTCTGGGGGCGAAAAACTTCCACCTGCCGGGTCAAAGAGTTGTAGAGCCTGATGGGGAGGGTCGGCATGGAAGATCCGCTCAAGGGGCCATCGGATGAGCCCGGAGCCCGGGCTGTTGCAGTGAATGGTCCGGGGATTCCCAGGATTGGTATCGGCTCAAGGAGGGGTAGTGCGTGAGGTCGAGATGAAGGGGAGTCACCGACACGAATCCATGGTCGACGGCATGGAGGTCGGACTGGGGGTCCGGCTCGTAGTCTTTGGGAGAGAGCCCGATCCAGTAATAGGGACGCCCCCTGGGATCTTCCTTGCGGAGGATGTCCCCCGTTCCAAAAACGCGTTTTCCCAGTCGGGTCATCCGAATTCCCCCAATATCTCCGAGAGGCCGATCGGGAATGTTCACTGAAAACAGCACCGATGCCGCGGGACGGTCCTCGATCATCTTTCGAACGAGGTGCGTCGCATAATGACGGGCTGAGTCAAAGGCCGGAGGAAGGGAAGGATCGTCTGGAACGGTCAGGGAAAAGGCCATCGAGGGGATTCCAAGAATGGATCCTTCGAACGCCGCGGAAACGGTGCCGGAATAGGTCACGTCATCAGCCATGTTTTGGCCATGATTGATGCCGGACAACAAAATGTCCGGCTTTCGGGGGAGGATGGTGAAGACGGCGAGATTCACGCAATCGGTCGGCGTCCCCGACACCGCATAATGCCGCAGAGACCGTTCATAAATGCGCAACGGCTTGTGGAGGGTCAGTGCGTGAGAGGCGGCCGAGCGTTCGGATTCAGGGGCCACCACATAAACATCGCCAAGATCTCGAACGGCCTCTTCGAGGACCGAGATCCCCCGCGAATCGATCCCGTCGTCGTTTGAAATCAGGATAAGAGGGCGGGCATCAGCCATGAAGACCCGTTCTCCGTCCATGACGGGACTGGATCACCCGATAAAATCCAAATAGGTCAGAAACAGAAGACAACCCCGGCAATCCTTTCCATTGATCCATCCCGCCACCCGGCGAGATCAGGAAAATCGGACAGGCTCCCCCAAGAACTCCCGGTCTTTTCCGGGGGGGAAACTCGGGCTTTTCGGGGGATATTCCCGTCGCATGGGACCCTATCTTACCATGGTCCGCTCAAAGACTCCACGGCAGGCGGGAGCGGTCGGCGGCGACCACCTCTTCCGGGTTTCTCCCATTTGCGTGGGATTGTGCCGGGATTCCACGACAGCGGCCCAGTCAACGCTTCTTGAAAAAAATATTCGGAATATGGAAAGTTCGATGGAGGACACAGATTGGGTCTTTGGGGGAGGGGTTCCAATAAACCGAACGGGATGTCTCTAAAGGGCTTGAAATTGGTCGGGGCGAAAGGATTTGAACCTTCGACCACTCCCACCCCAAGGGAGTGCGCTACCAGGCTGCGCCACGCCCCGATTGTTGGATCGTCATTGGGACAATCGCCTTTCAGGCAATCTCCCGGTCCGTAGCAGACAAGATGGCGAGACCCTTCCGGATCTCGAGCAAAAGGCTCTCGACGGTGGGGGCATCAAGGGCCGGAGGACGTTTTTCGAGGATGCTCCGGACGCTGGGAACAGACCGACCTTCGTTCCGGAGAAGATCAATGATCCGTGTCAGAAAACTGAGATCGGATTCAGAGTACTCCCGATGACCGCCCCTCGTCTTGGACGGAGCAAGCATGGGAAAGGCCCTTTCCCACGAGCGAAGAGTGGTTATCGGCACTCCAAGCAATGAGGACGCTTCACCAATCTTGTATTTTCTTCCGGACGACGCCACCGTCGGATCTCCTGTTTTTCGGAGGGACACGCCATGCTCCGAAAAGAATCAACCGGATTTCTTGCGGCTCGAGGCAGTCTTTTTGGGGGCCTCGTCATTTCCCCAGAAATGTCGGGTCGGACGGAAAACAACGACACGGTGGCTTTTGATGAGAAGGGGCTCTCCAGTTTTCGGGTTCCGCCCAAGCCGATCTTCGCGCTTGCGGACCTCGAAAGTTCCGAAGCCAGTCAATTTCACGGATTCCCCCGAGAGAACCGCCTGGGTAATCTCCTCGATCACAAAGTCCAGAGCTTCACGAACCGTCTTCCGGGGAAGACCCGCTCCACCGCCATGATTGCGTGTATACTCGACTATATCTGTACGATTCAAGGGAAACCTCCTTATTTCGGATGATAATCATACGTAGATGCGTCCATCATGTCAACCCGAAAAGCCGTCATTCCTCTTCGGCGGAAATTTCCTGCGCACTGGCGAGGGACCTTTTGGGTGGAAAGCAGATCCCCCGCCGGCTCGACAAAACGAAATCCACGATTTCCCCGATTTCGGGAAATTTCCGATCCACCGAAGACACCCTGTCCCGATCGATCACCCCACCAAGAAGATATTCGCGATAGAACCGTCCGATCGCATCGATCATCTCCCGGGAAAAACCCGCCCGGCGCAGGCCGACCCGGTTGATGGTCCGAAGGCTGTGCGTGCCGTCCATGATCGCAAACGGGGGAACATCCCGGCTTGTCCGGGATCCTCCCCTCAGGAGCGCCAGACGGCCGATGCGTATGAACTGATGAACAAGGACCCCGCCCGAGAGAAAGGCCCCCGACCCGACCGTCACATAGCCGGCAAGCTGGACCCCGTTGGCCAAAATGGCCCGGTCCCCCACTTCGCAATTGTGCGCCACGTGGCATCCGGCCATCAGGAGAGTCCCGGATCCGATCACCGTTCGGGTGTGCTCCTTCGTTCCGCGATGAATGGTCACATATTCCCGGATTTCGTTGTCATCACCGACGATCGTTTCCGATATTCCGCCCTTAAAGGAATGGTCCTGAGGCTCGTGTCCGATGACAGCCCCCATATGGACCCGGTTCCGGACCCCCATCGTCACATATGGACCGATCGACACCCTTTCCATCAGGACAGAGCCGTCTCCGATCCGTGAGGGGCCCCGGAGGACGCAAAATGGGCCCACCCGGACCCCGTCCCCCAGCTCGACGCCGGGTTCGACGATGGCCGTCGGGTGCAGTTCAGCCTTCAAAACGGCGCGCTCCCGAAGTCAGGAGAAAATATTCGATGCTGTCCTTCAAGGCCAGGAGACTTGCCTCGATCACGTTTTCTGACACACCGACCGTTCCCCACTTCCGGTGCCCGTCCGTCGATTCCACGAGGACCCGTACCCGGGAGGCCGTCCCTGAAGTTCCCGAAAGAACCCGCACTTTGTAATCGAGGAGGGAGATATGGCGAATCTCGGGATAGAACGTCCCGAGGGCCTTCCTGAGGGCGTTGTCGAGGGCGTTCACCGGACCATTCCCCAAAGCGGCGGTATGCTCGAACGCCGACCCGACCCGGACCCGGACCGTCGCCTCGGCGTACCCCGACTCTTTCTCCTCTCCCTTTCCCATCCCGATCCGGAAAAAATCGAGGGAAAAATAAGGCGTCACGGACTCCAGGGCCTGACGCATGAGAAGTTCGAAGGACGCTTCGGCCCCCTCAAACTGATATCCGGCAAATTCCATTTCTTTAAGCTTGGACAACAAGGAGGAAAAATGCCGGTCCCCGTCTTCGACAGACAGTCCGTACTGCCTCGCCTTCTCCACAAGGTTGGATCGTCCCGCCTGCTCCGACAAAAGAATCCGCTGACGGTTCCCGACGGAATCAGGACGAATATGCTCATAGGCCCGCGAAACCTTCCGAACCGCGTGGACATGGACCCCCGCCTTATGGGCGAAGGCCGAATCTCCGACAAACGGCATGTTTTTCGGGAGGGACCGGTTTGCCAGCTCGAACACGAAGGCGGCGGTATCCCGAAGACGGGCCAGAGCCTCTTTTCCGACCACCGGAAGATTCATCTTGAGGACCAGGTCGGCGATCACGGAGATCAGGTTGGCGTTTCCGCACCGTTCCCCGATCCCCCCGATGGTGCCATGGATTTGCCGGGCTCCCGCCAGGACCGACGCGAGAGAGTTGGCGACGGCGAGATCGGAGTCGTTGTGGGCGTGGATGCCGATATTGCCTCCGAGGAAAGAGCTCGCCTGGCGCGTCGCGAGTTCGACTTGCCAGGGAAGGCTCCCTCCGTTGGTGTCGCAAAGAATGATCCAGTCCGCTCCGGCTTTTTTGGCAGCATCCAGGCTCCTCAGCGCGAACTCAGCATCTTCCGCGAAGCCGTCAAAAAAATGTTCGGCGTCATAGACGACCTCCTTTCCGTGCTGCTTGAGGTAGTCGACAGTGTCGCCGATCATGGCCAGGTTCTGCTCTTCGGAAAGTCCCAGGATCTCCTTGACATGAAGACGCCAGGACTTTCCAAAGATTGTCACGACAGGGGTGGCGGCAAAGAGGAGATCCTGGACAACCGGATCTTCAGAAACCTTGTTCCCTGCCTTCCGCGTACTTCCAAAGGCCGCGATCCGGGCGTTGGTCAAGGGAACTTCCCTCACCCGCGCAAAAAATTCCTGATCTTTGGGATTGGCCCCTGGCCAGCCCCCTTCGATATAGGCGATCCCGATGGAATCGAGGACCGAAACGATCCTCAATTTGTCCTCGAGGGTGAAGGAAATGTCCTCCATCTGGGATCCGTCACGCAACGTGGTGTCGTAGAGAACGATGTCCCCGGAGACGTTATCCACGAACCGGCTCCCCCACCTCATTTTTATCAAGGCCGAACGATTGGTGGATGACGCGTGCGGCCAACTCCCCATATTTTTCATCGATCAAGCAGGAGATCTTTATTTCGGAGGTCGAGATCATCAGGATGTTGATCCCCTCGGTCGCCAATGTTTCGAACATGCGCGCGGCCACGCCCGAATGGGATCGCATCCCGACCCCGACGATGGAGAGCTTGCTGATATCCTCCCGGCACCTGACTTCTCCCGCCCCGATCTTACGGGCGACCTCACTGGCAATCCGAATCGTCTTACGAGCCTCCGAGCGAGGGACCGTAAAGGAAATATCCGTCAAATGGTCCTGCCCCACGTTTTGAACGATCATGTCCACGATGACGGCATTGTCCGATAGATCCCTAAAGAGGGTCGCCGCCAGTCCCGGCTTGTCCGGAACATCGCAGACAATGACCTGGGCCTGATTTCTGTCGACCGTGACCCCCGAGACGACCATTTGTTCCATTTTTTTATCTTCCTCCGTCACAAGTGTTCCTGGGTCTTTTGAAAATGTGGAAAGGACACGAAGAGGCATCCGGTAGCGCATGGCGAATTCCACCGACCTGGAATGGAGCACTTTTGCCCCCAAGGCGGCCATTTCAAGCATTTCCTCGTAGGAGACCCGGTCGAGTTTGCGGGCTTTGGGCACCATATTGGGATCGGCGGTGAATACTCCGGTCACATCCGTGTAAATATCGCACCGATCGGCGGCAATGGCCACAGCCAGCGCAACGGCCGTCGTGTCCGATCCTCCCCTGCCAAGAGTCGTGACATCCTCGCTGGGAGAAATCCCCTGAAATCCTGCGACAACCGGAATGATCCCCCCAGAAATCGCAGCGAGAAGCCGTCCCGATTCGATATGCTCGATCCGGGCCTTTGTGTGCGTACTGTCCGTATGAATTCCTACCTGGCGCCCCGAAAACGAACGGGACGGCAGCCCCATTGTCAAAAGGGCCATGGCAAGGAGCGCGCTTGTGATCCGTTCTCCGGAAGAGAGCAGCATGTCGATTTCCCGCTCCGGCGGGTCTGGAGTGATTTCCTGGGCGAGCCGGATGAGCCGGTCGGTATCCCCAGCCATGGCGCTTACGACAACCACGACTTCATGGCCTTCCCGTCGAACTTCCGCCACCCGATCGGCCACGTGGCGGATCCGTTCGATGTTAGAAACGGACGTCCCTCCGAATTTCATGACGATGCGAGACATAGATCCTTTCCGGAATTGACGCCGCCATCCCTGTGCAATTCGTTCCCCGACCTTTGGGCCCATGTCTCCAGGGGGGTGAGCGGCAGATCCTTTACCGACCATTCCGTCATCCGCCCCATTCGTTCGTTCGCCCTGCGTTCCTGGTGCCGATCGATCGTGAGGGCAGGAACGGAACCGGCTTCATGGTTGCCTGAAACGGGAGAACTTTGATGATCGGACGTGATGGAGAGAGATGTCAAGACATCCTCGCACACCCATTGTACGAGACGGGAAAAGATCATGCGATCCGTTTTTTCCAGAAAGGCTTTCTTTCCCGCCGGATCCCGCCGATGGCTCGCCATGTCGAAGCCCTCGAGATGCAGGACGAGTCGGCGGCACCCGCGGCGGAGTCCTTGTTCGATGTGGCGCATCTTTTGAGCGAGGTCGGTGTCGATGTCCCCGGTCGCACGGGAAAGGGAGGGGACCTGGAACCCGTTCAAGCGGCCCAACGCCCGGACAAGTTGGGCCGCTCCGACCAAAAGCCGGTCGGGGCGTGAAGGGGGAATACCCCGGTGGTCCTCCCCTCCCCCCCACAGCCAGAGACCATTGACGGCACAGGAAGAATCGTCGTCCTCCGTCCAACGGGACGGGAGCGCCCCTTTCAACCACTCGAAGAAATCTTGAAGGACGGGAACTGTTTCAAAGCGCCCTCCAAGCCTGGGCGGACACCCGGAATAGCCCAACGGCCGGGAAAACGCCACGACCATCCGGTCGATCCGGCCTCCCGCGGCCCGGACAGGAAGAAATCGCCAAGGTTCCTGCCCTGAAAGACCTTCGAGAAAGACGGTCCAAAACGCATGCTCATTCGCAGGGGCGTTGACAAACCGCAGCAGGCGACCCTCCGGATCCAGAAAAACCGGGGTGGCCAAAAAAAACCAGTGTCTTGAGGCGTCTTGGCGGGAGAGGAGCGACAGGAGAAACCCTCTGGAAAAATCCCTCGCCTCGAGGGCGGACATTCCAAGAAGTCTCGAGATTCCGCGCTCCGAGCTGATGTCCCGATCCAGGGCCCCATCTTGGGGATCGATCCGGTCGAGAACCCCCATGCCGGCGAGACGGTCGAGAAACGGGGTCTTTGCGGACGCCAGCGTCGTGGCGTTTTTGGAGACCGGTTCGGCCAGCCCGTCCAAGATGACGAGAAGATCCCTGTCGCCGGGCCCTCCGTTCACGTGAACCCCAGGATGGAAAGAACTTCCTCTTTGCGGGCGGGCACCCGTATCTCCGGAGGAGAGGTGCGAAAGACGGTATCCGGATCCTTGAGCCCATGTCCCGTAAGGGTGCAAACAATCCGTTCCCCGCCGATAAATCCCCCGGAACGGGCCCGCTTCAACACTCCTGCCAGTGATGCGGCCGACGCGGGCTCGCAGAATACGCCCTCTTTCGCGGCAAGCAGATGGTAGGCCTCAAGAATTTCGCTGTCGGACACGGCCAGGATTGTTCCTGCAGACTCCCGGGCGGCGGAAATGGCTCCCTGCCATGAGGCAGGATTACCGATTCGAATGGCAGAGGCAAGAGTTTCAGGCTTTTCGACAATATGCCCCAGAACGATCGGGGCGGCCCCTTCCGCCTGCACTCCCATCATCTTCGGAAGGGTCGTCAGGCGGCCTGCATCCTTGTAGGCCATGTATCCGGCCCAGCTCGCGGTAATGTTTCCCGCATTTCCCACAGGCAAAAAATGAAAGTCGGGGGCCTCCCCCAATTGATCTATGATTTCGAACGCCACCGAACGCTGCCCTTCCAGCCGATCCGGGTTGATTGAATTGACGAGGGCGACCGGATGGGATTCCGCCACCTCGCGAACGATCTGGAGGGCGTGATCGAACAGTCCTTCGACCTGAATGACCGTGGCATGGTGGACAATGGCCTGGGCAAGCTTTCCGCGCGAGATCTTTCCATCGGGAATGACCACAAAGACCCGAAGGCCGGCCCGGGCTCCATAGGCCGCGGCCGAGGCGGAGGTATTGCCCGTCGACGCGCAGATGAGGGCGCGGGCTCCTTTTTTGACGGCCCTGGAAACGGCGAGGGTCATGCCTCTGTCCTTAAAGCTTCCGGTGGGATTGGCCCCTTCGAATTTCGCCCAAAGTCTGACAGGGACAGGAATTTCCCGGGCGATTGTTTCCAGAGGTATGAGCGGGGTCCCTCCTTCCTGGAGAGTCACAGCGTCCCCGGGCGCGGGAAATCCGAAAAATGAGGCGTACTCCGCAATGATTCCACGCCAGGATGTCTTCATCACGACAGGGGACCCTCCATCGACACATCCTCAATCCGAATGACGACGGTCTTTTCAGTCACGTGGTCCGACGCATCGATCACGGAAAGGGCGTTCCGTATCTGGGATTCAGTGGCGCGGTGGGTCGTGACGACCACCGGAACGGAGCCTCCACTCTGCCGGCCCTTCTGGATCACCGATTCGATACTGATCCCCCGCTCCCCCAGGACCCCGGAAAGATAGGACAGTGTCCCCGGCTGATCCTGAGCCATGAAGCGGAGATAGTATTCCGAATAGATCGCCGAAAGGGGCCTCAGGGATTTACGGACCCGGTCCGCCACGTGAAATCCCAGGGCCGGGACCTGCCCCCGAGACGCATGCTGGATTCCCCGGGCACATTCCATGACGTCCCCCATGACGGCCGTCGCCGTCGGGTCGCCTCCGGCCCCCCGCCCATAGAGAAGAAGGGACCCCAGAAACTGCCCCGAAAGCTCGATGGCATTAAAGACTCCATCCACTTCCGCAAGGAGGCTGTTTTCCGGGAGAAAGGATGGGTGGACCCGGATATCGATGGAGTCCCCGTGGTCGACCGCGATCCCCAAAAGCTTAAGGACGTACCCGAACTCCCGCCCGAACTCGAGGTCGATCGGCTTGATGTGGCGAATTCCCTCCACCGGGATTTCTTCCAGTCTGATCGGGGAGCCGAAGGCCATCATGGCGAGAATGGCCACCTTGTGCGCCGAGTCGACACCATCGATATCAAAGGTCGGGTCCGCCTCTGCATATCCCAGACGCTGGGCCTCCGCCAGGACGGTTTCAAATTCAAGCCCCTCCCTGCTCATCCGGGTGAGGATGTAATTCGCCGTGCCGTTGATGATTCCCGCAAGTTTCAGAATCCTGTCCCCCGCCAGACTTTCACGGAGAGTCCGCAAAATGGGAATGCCCCCTCCCACCGCCGCCTCGAATCCAAGGTCAACGCCTTGAGAGGCCGCGGCACCAAAAATCTCCTCCCCGTGCTGGGCCAGCAGGGCCTTATTGGCGGTCACGACCGACTTCCCCGATTTCATCGCCGCAAGAATGAGGGACCTGGCGGGCTCAATTCCTCCGATGAGTTCCACCACCAGGGTGATGCGAGGGTCCTTGACCATGTCCTCCCAACTGGAAAAGACAAGGCAATCCGAAGGCAGGGCAAGAGACTGCAGGATCGAGTGATTTCTTTCGCAGACTCCTCCCAGCTGGAGGGGGAACCCCAGGCGTTGCCGGTAAAGATCCTGGTTCGTCAGGAGAAGGCGCAGAAATCCCTGGCCAACCGTCCCAAGTCCCACGATTCCCACCCGGACGGGGGAATTTTTTTCGTTGTGAGTCAACAAACGAACATCCTTAGGTAAGGGGTGATTAATATTTCATGAATGGATTGGACATCGGGAGCGGGATGGTTTTCCCCTCGTCTAGAAGAACGTCACGGTAGGCTCGCAGGTAGGCCGCAACCGGTGCGTCCGGAAGGTAGTCCGGGGACAGATCGGCATTGTAGACGAGGACTTGGAGTTCTCGGACCTTTCCACCACTTCCCGGGTAATCCCAAATAAGGACGGCATCTTTGGGGAGATTGATCCCCTTGGCCTGGGAGAGAACACCCGCGTGTATGATGCGGGGAGGCACACCCTGGAGCGCGACCGGGAGAATATCCCGAAGCCGCCAGGTCGGATCGGACTTGATCCCTTGAAAGGGGGCCGTCACGAGAACGGCCTGAAGCGTGTTCCTCCGAAATTCGAACTGGAACTCCGGGGACATCCGGCCGTTGGGAAGCTTTGTCGGGGAGTAGAAAAGAAATCGATCGGTCGGATGAGCGTCATAATCGGTGTAGATGCCGCACGGAAGTTCGGTGGACGCCCCTTTTCTCGGTGCGAGACCGGGGTCCCCCTTTTTGAAGATCCCGAGGATGGTCTCTTGGGTCGTTCCCAATTGCCAGCTCCATGCCATTGCATGAGTCGGAGTCACCAGCGCCCAGGCCATGATTGCCCCGAAAAATAGGGAGGTTCCCTTTTTAATGCGCCTCTTAGAAGTCCGAACGATATTCATGAATGCACCTCTTCCATTCCCGGTCGGCTTCTCGCTAAAAACCGGCGAATATTCATCGTTGCCTGCCGGATACGGCTTTCATTCTCGACAAGCGCAAATCGCACGTGATCGTCTCCCATCGAACCGAACCCGATGCCGGGAGAAACCCCCACTTGAGCATCGGACATCAGGAGCTTGGAAAATTCAAGGGAGCCGATCGACTCCCATTGCGGGGGAATCTTCGCCCACAGAAACATGGACCCCTTCGGCATCGACACATCCCACCCCGCCCTGACCAGCCCATCGACGAGAACATGGCACCGCTTTTCATAGACATCGGCGATCTGTCGGGGGAAGTGGTCCATTTGGTTTAAGGCGATGATGCTCGCAATCTGAATCGGCTGGAATGTCCCGTAATCGAGATAGCTTTTGAGTCGGGTCAGGGCATTCACGATGGTCTTGTTTCCGACACAGAACCCGACCCGCCATCCGGGCATGTTGTACGATTTCGACAGGGTGTAGAATTCGATGCCGACCTCCTTGGCCCCAGGGGTCGAAAGAAACGACGGAGCCTTGTACCCGCAGAAGGTGATGTCGGCGTAGGCAAGGTCATGGATCACAAAAAAATTCCGCTCCTGCGCCAGGGCCACAATTTTCTCAAAAAACCCTTCCGGAACAGTCAAAGCGGTGGGGTTGTGGGGGTAGCAGAGAAGAACCGCTTTTATCGGCCCTTCGGCGCGCTCCAGTGCCTCCAGGAGATCGTTCCAGACATCCCGTCCCGGAATCATGGGATAGTGGCTCACCGTCGCCCCGGCCAGAACAAAGCTAAAGGCATGGATGGGATAGGAAGGGTTCGGAACCAGGACCCGGTCACCGGGATCGATCGTCGCCAGGGCCAGGTGCGCAATCCCTTCTTTTGAGCCGATCGTGACAACCGCCTCGGTGTCGGGATCGAGCGTGACCTGATGCCTCCGGGCATACCACGCCGCAATGGCTTCCCTGAGCCTGGGAATGCCTTTCGAGGTCGAATAGCGGTGGTTCCGCGGGTTGCGAACGGCTTCCACCATTTTGTCCACAATAGGAGCGGGGGTGGGAAGGTCCGGGTTTCCCATTCCAAGATCGATGATATCTTCCCCCCTTCGGCGGGCAGCCAACTTCATATCATTGACAGCGCTGAATACATAGGGAGGAAGCTGGGTGATTCGCTTGAATTCCATCATTTTGAGAGCATGGCCTTCCGGGGTTAAGGGCTCACACCAGGAACCATTTTAAGGGTGCCTTTTGGTCATGAAAATCCAGAGTACCACGTCCTTGGATTATCTCAAATTACCGATCGACCTGCAAACAAGCGACCATCATGACTGGCACAATCCGTCACTTTGTCCGGAAAACCCGCCTGAGGTATGATGAAGAACACTCCTGGCCTGCGGTGGGACGAAGGAGAGTTGCCCGGGCTTGGAATGAGATTCCTCCTGTGTTGCCTGGGTTCCTTTTGCGCCCGGAGGCCAGAAATGCGGGGCGACTTCTGTCTGATCCTTCGGGGAGAGCCGTCATGTCCGATTTGTCCGTCACGGAAGGAGCGCCATGAGCCGTTATCGATACCACCTGTTCCTTTGCACGAACGAACGTCCGCCCGACCATCCCCGCGGATCCTGCCAGGGACGAGGGGCGACCCCCCTCCTCGACATCGTGAAGGAAGAAGCCAAAAAGGCGGGAGTCCCGGGTCCTTTCAGGGCCAACCGTTCCGGCTGCCTCGATGCCTGTGAACAGGGTCCCGTTCTCGCCGTCTATCCCGATGGCATTTACTATCGGATCACCAATCGGGAGGAAATCTCCCGCATCATGAAGGAACACCTTTTGGAAGGGCGGATCGTGTCCGAACTCCAGATCCCGAATCCCGGCGCCCCTGCCTTTTCATAAGAAAAAATCAGGGGCGGAAGGTCCGGATATAGGAGAGCACGTCTTCGATGCTGTCCGGCGAGAGCGTGTCCGACCAGCCGGGCATCGCCCCCATCCCATTCTGGATCACGTGGAAAAGGTACGGATCCGTCTTGTTCTGCCAATAGGAGGGGTCGGTAAAGTCCGGGGGAGGAGGAACAAGCCCCCGGGCCTTGGGGCCTTTCCCGTCTCCATGGACACCATGGCAGGATTGGCAGCGTGCAAGGTAAATCCTCTTGCCCCCCTCTCCGTCTGCCCACCCGGAGGCCAAGGGTCCTATCGCCGCCACCAGGGCAAGAAGGACCATCCCACCACCGATCCGTGACAATCGGGCACTCCTTTTCACTCGAGACTCCTTTCCGCAACTCTTTGGGAACGATCGATTCCACCCCTCTTCACTGGCCCAGCCCGCCGGGAGGCAGTGTCCTTCCCTTCCCCCGACCATTTTGATCGGAGCGGGGCCTGGGCGACGCCGACCGGACCGGAGAAATTCCCCCCGGAACATCCGGCCGGATGGAGACCACGATAAATCGGTCGAGGACCTTGTCCACCCTTTGTACAATCCATTGATGTCTGCTCGTTTGGTAGCGGAGGAAGGCAATGCGCGCATAGGCAATGACTTCAACCGGATCGTCCTCCGGAAATTTTCTCGACGTCTTCGAGATTGGCCGGGGCGGATATTCCGGAAGCTTCATCTGAACTTTTCCGAAATATTCTGCAAGGCGGAGCGTTTTTCCCCGAAAGGCCAGTCGGTAATATTTGAATCGGTAATCCCAAATGAGGTAGCGATGGGAATGGATGGGCGCCGTCGTCGGTATCCCTAGCACCCTTTTGACACGCATCGAATCCACTCCCGGCAGGATCGGGGCCGGGAGAATCGGACCGATAAAGGATGGAATTGGCCGGCTTTCCGTTTTTTCCTTTCCTTTTCCCCGGAGGCCCCGCGCAAATTCCCATCCCGGCATCTTCATAACCCGCTGGATGCCCAAGGGCTCAAGAGGCCCCCCCATCCTTGCGAGAATACTCTGATCATAGATGAGGCGGGGATCGTACCCCGCTTGATTCGTCGCGTCCATCCAGCGTCGGATCCCCAGGACCTTGTGGTTCCTCATCCAGAGTCCCAAGGCATAATCCGCCGAATACCATGGCGAATCAGGGTTGAGGTGCGCCGCCCTCCCAAAAAATTTGAGGGAGGTTCGGGGATGACCGTCCATCAGAGCGATTCTCCCCAGCCCATTCCATGCCGGCGAAAAAGACGGCGAATCTTGAAGGATTCCGGACCAGATGGTTCGAGCAAAATCAAGCTCCCACCGTCGCTTTTTCCCTTCCTTCGCCGGAAGCGACGTCTCTTCCGGAAGAGGATCGACGGAAAACAGGAAGGTCTCGGGTCCGACCCGGACCGTTCTGAAGTAATCCCGGTAATAGGCGAGTCCAAGCCAGTATCGGCCTTCAATGGAACGGGGCGAGGTATCCGCGTATCGGACAAGAAACGGGACGGAGGCGGCCGGACGCCCGGAGAGAAGCAAGGAAATGCCGTCCTGGAGTTCTGCGGTTCCGGAAATGATCCGGTCCTTGTTACGGATCAGCCAATCGATGGTCTTGGACCAGTCCGGGCCGCTTCGGAGGGTATCGAGGATCCGGACGGCCTCGACAAGCCCTCCGTAATGATATCCGGACCGCAAAAGGATCATGGCCGCATTTTTGGCTTCCCTGTTCCGGCGGAGGATGAGTTTTTGCCCGGACAAAAACTGGCCGGAGGAATCGTCTAAGAGGTCGTGGCGGGAGAGAAGAAGGGCGATAATCCCGGCCAAGGTATCGGTATCGTGAATGAGCCCGGAAAATACCAGGCCGCGGGTCAGGACAACCGTCTCACCTCCAAGATAAAATCCCGCCGGCTTGTCTGCATCGATCAAGATGACCTCGACGGGAAAAGCGGGATGGAGCAGAAACGGTGTCAGAGAGCGCGCAATCCCCCTCAGGGCGTTGGCGATCGATCGACTCTTGACGGTCCCATAGTGCAATTCTATTTCGGTGGTGACCCGCGCCAGGTCTTCCCGTTCACTCTCCACGCGATCCACGACGGAAAGGGCGGAAAGGTCCGAATAGGAAATCGCTCCTTGCGGACGGCCCTCAGACGTCGGAGCGGCCCCGACCCGGGAAGCAGGCAGGATCGAAAAAAGCAACCCGCCAAGGAGAAGGACAGAGCCTGCCAAAGACGATCCTCTCACCTGGACCTTCACTCCCTTTTACGAACTTTTTTTGTGCTCAAGATAGTCGAGGTAATCTCGGATGCCTTCCACGACGGAAAATCGGGGAGAATATCCCATGACGGCCCCCGCCTGCTCGATCGACGCACAGGTGTGCTCCTGGTAAAAGTCGTAGGGATTGTCAAAATATTCCGTTTTCAGATCAAGACCCAGAGCGGTCCGGACCGTGTCGATCAGCGTGTTGAACGAGGTTTCCGACCCCGAGCCCACGTTAAAGCTTCCCGAGGAGCGGGCGGTGAGGGCAAGGATGTTGGCTTCCACGACATCCTTGACATAGACGAAGTCGCGTCCTTGCTCCCCCCACTTAAAGACCCGGGGAGCCTTTCCCGATTTCATCTGGCAGTAGAGCTGATAGATCATGGAGGCGGCGGACCCCTTGTGCTGTTCTCCCGGTCCGAACACATTGAAGTAGCGAAGCCCTACGATTGTCCGGGAAAATCCGGCCGCGGCCCTCCGGGCCACATTGTCGAGGACGGCCTTCGAAAATCCGTACACATTCAGGGGGGCGGGACCCTGATCCTCGTCCTGGGGGCTTGGATTGGCTCCATAGACGCCGGCGGAGGAGGCATACACGACCGGAATCTGGAAACGGAGGGCATACTCGATGATACGATGAAAGCCTTCGACATTTCGCTTCATCATCAATTTCTGGTCCATGACCGTGGTATCGGTGATGGACGCTTGGTGAAAGAGGGCATCAAACGGGGGTTTCCTGTCAAAACGGGCAATGAGGTCCATCTCGGAGAGATCTTCTGCAAAAAAATCCCCTCGAAACCCGATCAGGTTCTTGAAATGTCCTGATGAGAGATCATCGATCACCGTGACATCGTGCCGGTCCTTTTCCAAACGCAGGACAAGGTTCGATCCGATGAAGCCTGCTCCTCCCGTTACCAGATATCGCATGATTGTCTCCTTGTTTCCGCGGCACCCGCAGCCCGCCTCTGTCGTCTCTCAATCGGCTATGCTATGATTCCCAAGGTTTCTTTGCGTAACACGACCCCCATGCCCAACATTATGTCAGAACTCATGAAAGGACCCAAGCCCGTGGGGAAATCCCTCAAAATCGGTCTGATCGGATCGCGCGGGCAGTTGGGCTCGGAACTCCTTCGACGTTTTTCCGCACCCGATTTTGCAAGGAGCATCGCCCTTTGCTCCCTCGATCGTCCCGGGTTCGACATCACCTCTGAGGCCTCCCTTGGGTCCCTCATCGGAGCCGGATTCGACACCATCATCAACGCCAGCGCCTACAACGCCGTTGACAAAGCCGAAACCGAGATCGAAGCCTGTTTCAGGCTGAATGCCTTTGCCCCGCATGCTCTGGCCAAGGCCTGCCGCGACTCGGGAACCGCCCTCCTCCATGTGTCGACCGATTACGTCATGAGCGGGGGGATCAACGAAGAAGAGCAAATCCCCTATTCGGAAGACTCTCCCGTCCGTCCCCTCTCAGTCTACGGGATTTCAAAGGCCGCCGGGGAACGGCTTGCAGCCTCCGCTTGGGAAAGAACCTGGATCGTTCGGACGTGCGGCCTTTATGGCGCGGGAGGGTCGGGGCAGAAAGGGGGAAACTTTGTCACCACGATGCTCCGCCTTGCCCGGGAAGGCCGTCCGATCCGCGTCGTCTCGGACCAGCGGGTGGGGCCGACATCGGCCAGAGATCTCGCCCATGGAATCGCGACCCTGGTGACCGCAGCCCATCCATTCGGCATCTGGCATCTGACAAACGACGGAAATGTGAGCTGGTTCGAGTTCGCCCGGGAAATATTCGCGCTTTCTGGCCAATCGCCCGATCTCACCCCCGTGCCTCTTTCCGAATATCGCCCGGCCGCCCCGAGGTCTCCATTTTCCGTCCTTTCGAACGGGAGGGCGCACCGGGCCGGCATTGTCCTTCCCGGGTGGAATGAGGCGCTAGAATCCTATCTTGGGACTCTTGGCGTCATTCGGAGCTGAGGAATTCTTCTTCCAAGAGATCCCCGCCACTCTCCAGCACCTTTATAAACCGTGCGAGGAGATCCCACACCTCCTCCGGGCTGGCGAGTATTTTCACTCGGGGGTCAAGGCCCTGAGGGGGAGGTCCGACCCAAAGTCCCCGGCCTCCAAGTGTGGCCGCATGATTGACCGCGCCAAGATCCGTGGTATCGTCTCCGACCATGATCGGGGTGAGGGTTCCCGCCGGCTGGGCCGATTCCTCCCGCAGAAGATTCAGGAAAAAATCCACCGTTTCCTCTTTCGTCACTCCTTGGGACGGGCGAATTTCCCACACCATCTTCCCCGGGGAAATCCGAAACCTCCTCCGCTCGCTCCAGGCGTTGAACAATCGCTCAACTTCCCGGGTCAAGAGCGGAAGGTGGTCCGCGTCCACGCCCCGGTAATGGACGGAAAGACTGAAATCCTTCACCTCCGTGAGGGCTCCCGGAACGGTGTTGGTGACATTGACCAGATGGGCCCCGAAGTCTTTCAAGGCCTCCTTTGAGCGCGCCGCCTCGGGGTGAATGTGCAACCGGTTCTTGAACTTTCTCACCGCCCCGTGATCCCCTGAGAGGCCGGAGAGGGAGATGACCGGAATTCTTTGTTCGATATCGGGGAAGGCCCGGCCAGAGATCACAAATACAGGCATCGACCGGGAAAGGGACTCCAGGAGAGCGATTTGATCGGTTTTTAGACGGACGCGATCCGGATGCAGCGAAATCGGGGCCAGGGTTCCGTCGAAATCCAGGAACAGGACGGGGATTTGATCACGTGGGGAAGAGGGCAGCGCCATTATCCTTCCGCGGGGACGGAGGCCTCCCGGAGCGATGAGAGGTTTTCCAGCATCCATTGATAGACGTTGTGCTTCGAAAGGTCTGCCAAAGCGAGGAGGTTCCGGCGTCTTCGAATCGAGGGGTCGCGCAAAAGCTCCTCATGGATGAGACGGGCCGAATGAGCCGGGGCGAATGGGTCGATCTGAACGGGGCCTTCCATGGTTTGGGCGGCTCCCGTGTACCGGCTTAAGAAGAGAATGCCACCCTTCCCGCGCTGGGAGGCCAAAAATTCCTTTGCCACAAGGTTCATCCCGTCCCTCGTCGACGTGATGAGCGCTCCGGCGGCCATCCTGTAAAGGGGAGCAAGGATGGATTGATCCAACGCGCGGGGGACCGTCCTGACCGGCACCCATCCGTCTTCCTGTCTGAACCGGGCATTCAAGCGATTTTCGGCTTCTTGAACCTTTTTCCTGTAGGTTCGGTAGGAGTCCACGTTCTGTCGGGTCGGAGGGGCGATCTGCAATAAGGAAAGCCGGCCGATCCGGCAAGGATAGTGGGTGAAAAGGGACTCCAGGATCTCGAGCCGTTCCAAAAATCCCTTCGAATAGTCCATTCGCTCGGCAGAAATCAAAAATGGGACCGCCCTGCCGTCCATATCGAGCAATCCCGTCTCCCTTAGCACCTTCCGAGCTTCGGACACCCCTTCCTCGGCCCCGGCCAGGCGATCAAAATGGCCGGGATCGATGGAGACGGGATGGACCCCCAGGGAGAGCGTCCGGGTCCCCCATGAGGTGATCACTGAAAGAATCGCACCGTCCCAGGTGACCCGGCTCTCTCCGTACAGGACCTTCACAGACTCCAGAAAACGTTCACGGTAAAGCGTGGTCTGAAAGCCGACGTGATCATGGCTGAGAAGACCGTCCACAAGCTCGGAAAGCCAAGGAAATTCGTCAAACGATTTTTCACTGACCCCCTCGCACCAGGGAATATGCCAGAAAAACGCCAGCGGAGGGAGCGCATGCCCCGCCATTCTGCGGATTTCCCGGCCCACGAGAGCGACTTGATAGTCATGAATCCAGATGGCTCCTGCCGGGCATGCGGTCAAGGACTCCAGAATCCTCCCTGCCATACGCCGATTCACCTGAAGATAGGGCTCGAAGAAGTCCCCGGTCCGATCGATCCGGGAAGGATCGTCGTGAAAAAAGGGCCAGAGGACGCCGTTTGAAAAACCGGCATAATGCGCATCCCGCAATTGGCCGGGAAGAGACACCCGGCGCAGAAGATACCCCGGAGGAGTCCCCCTTCGAATCTCCGCCGGAACCCTGACAAGGTCGGGCCCGGAAGAGTCCCGAAAGGCGATCCATTCCCCGCCGACCTGTCCCATCAACCGATGGATGGTCTGGCTCACCCCGCCGGGGGGAAAGGAAAAAGACCCGCCCCCCTCCCAGATGATCGGTTCCCGATTCGTCACCACAAGCATTGGGGCCTGCCCAAACGCGTTGTGATAGGTTGCGACCATCTCCTCCGGGCTCTGGCACGCCTCCGGCCCACGTTCTTTCGTGACGGAGGAAATGTGTGACAGGGACAGGACAGCGCCCATCACCTGACCTCCGTGAGAGGACGCTTCAGGACCGACGGCGTTTCAATCTTGATCTCGGGCCTGATCTGGGGCTTTGCCTCCCTCAGGATGGAGCGGTAGAGCGCCTCGTACGCCCCGACCATGACCTCTGTCGAATACAGTTCGGAGGCTCTGGCCCGGCACGCCCGCCGGTCGATCGAGGAGACCTTGTGGGCCAAAACGTCGGCCATCTCCTCTTCGGTGTCTACGAGGAACCCCGTGATGCCGTCCTCCACAAGCTCCGTCGCGGCCCCGCGCTTGAAGGCAATGACGGGCGTCCCGCAGAGCATGGCTTCGATCATGACAAGGCCGAACGGCTCTTCCCAGCGAAGGGGCACCAAAAGCGCTCTCGCCCCCTGGAGAAGGGCAACCTTCTGGAGATGATCCACCTGACCCAGCCAATTGACAAGGGGGCTCTGAAGAGTGCGCCGGAGCGTCTCGTGAAAGAAGGTGAGATCATCGCTATGGACTGCGCCACCGACATGAAGAGGGATTCCCGTCTTGAACGCCACCCTGCACGCACTGTCCGGCCCTTTTTCCGGTGCCAGCCTGCCAAGATAGGCCGCATAGGCGCCCGCCTCGAAGGAAGGGGGATAGGCCGCCGGATCCAAGCCATGGTGGATCACAGAAAATCGGGGAAGGCCGATTTCCTGCATTTTCTGGGAGTGACTGATGGCCACATAATGGTTGTCCGGGTAGTGGCGGTAGATTTCCGAAAACTCGGGGGTATGCACGTGATGAAGCGTCACGACGGAGGGAAGGCCGGTAATGGATGCATACGGGACCGCCCCAGGAGATTGCCAATGGACGAGGTCTATATCCCCTCTTGCCATGATTCGATTGGCCGAAAAGGCCAGATGGATTTGTTCGTCCCGAGGAACGATCGGCCAGCGGGCCGATGGAAACGCGCATTCCACATAGGCGCGGGTCCGTGAATCCCCCGTGGCAAAGAGAACGACCTCATGTCCCCGATCGATCAGTTTTTCGGAAAGATGGTACAGGAAAAGCTCCGTTCCTCCATATTTTTTGGGGGGAACACTGACATAAGGGGTTGAAACCAGGGCTATTCTCACCGACTCTCTCCTTGGGCGACCCATCCGGCTCGAGCCGAAGGTCGGATTCTGCCACCGGCGTGGCGTCATTGGCAGCCTTCATCGAGGGAGGCCCGGTCATTTTTTATGATCCTCCCGTCTCAGGCATGATGACTAATTGCAAAATCCGAGCCAAACACACAAGACATCATGAGTTATGGAGAAGACAACGATTCGGGAGGGGATTTGGCACAAAAAACGTACCCGGTCAGGACAGGCGGGCACGGAAAAGCGTTACCAAAAGAAACATCCCGAGGGAGATCCCCAAAAGGACCGTTCCTTCCAGATGCAAAAAGTTTCCCACCGGATGGGTGTGAAGGAAATTCGTTCCTCCCTGGATCCCGATGAGGGCAGAAAAGAGAAAGAGTGTCATGACTACCGCCAGCACCCTCCCAAGGGCATATCCGGGAACAATCTGCTGGATGCGTGAAAAGACGAGAGGCTGCGCCCAAGAAAGGCCGATGCCCGTCACCATGAGGAGAAAGACCCCCGACCAGGGCCAGGGAAGAAGGGGAATCAGAAGAACGGCCCCGGACGCCACCAGCATCCCCGCGATAATCATGGAAAAATGACCCGGAAGACGCTTCCCCAAGAGGACGATTCCCCCAAGGAAGGACCCAAGGAAATAGGCCCCGGACAACAGCGCGTAAAAGGATGGGGGCGTTTTGAACACTTCGGAGGATAAAAGGGGAAAAACCATCGTCATGGGAGCATTGAACAAGGCGAATAACATCAGGAGGACGGCGCACATCAGCAGGACGGGGCTTCGGAGGAGCAGTCCCGCGGAATGGACGATCCCCCCGGGGAATCCATCGGCTCCTGCTCCGTCCGTTCTGGACAGGGGGCCTGGTTTTTTTTTCCTCGGCCCTTCTCGACGCAACGGGGGGACAATCAAGGCGAAAAGAAAGGCCGAAAGGACAAAGCCTCCGCCAGAAAGAAAGAGGATCCATGGGGCGGGGAAAAAAAGAAGCAATCCGGCCGTTATCAGGGGTCCGAGAAAATATCCTCCCTGACCGGCAATCTGGATCCATCCGTTGGCATGCTTTAACCGATCGGCGGGAACGAATCCGGGAATCGCGGCATTGAATGCCGGAGCAAATCCGGCGGACAACAGGGCCGTGCCGACCACAACAACGAGGATGGAGTTTGTCCGGATCGGTTCAAAGAGACTCAGGAGGGGGATGATCGCATAGGTCGCCCCCTTGAACAGGTTGATTCCCGCAATGAATATTTCTCGGGGAAGAAGATCGATCAGGATGCCGACAGGGATCAGAATCAGGAAGGGAATGAGGGTCTGGAGCATTCCGATCCTTCCGACGAGCGTCACATCGTCGTGCCGGATGCGGAAGGCGATCCACGTCAGGGCCGTTTGGGTCATTCCCTCGCTGAACTGGGTCAGCATATAGGCCACCAAAAGGCCAACAAAGGGCGCGGACGCGAGGGTCCGGCTCAGGAGCCCCCCTCGAAAAGCCTCGACAAATCCTCTCGGAGAGAAGCGTCCCGACGACGCCATCAGGAAGACTCCCTCCAACCGGAAACGATGCTTCAGTCCCCGCCCAGCAATCCGGATAATTCTGGGCACGCTTTGATCGGCTGGAATTCAAAAATGTCGTGACGGGCGACGCCCTCTTTGGCGTATGGGTCTTTCGCAAGAAGGGATGCCACCTCGTCCTTGTCCGTTCCTCGGATGAGGAGGAGTCCGCCGGTCCTTGGAATGAGCGGGCCGGAGAGAAGGAGGGTCCCCAGTGTGAGACATTGATCGAGAAATTCCCGATGGGACACGACAAATGGCTCCACCTCCGAAAAAGGCCGCAAGTAGACGACATGGACGAAAAAAAACCGGAACCCTTTCCCCATCCCCGCTCCTAGACCTTATAAGAAAGGACCGAACGAACCTTTTCCCCGGAAAGCCTGTCTCGCCCCCCGAGCCCGAGGAGTTCGGCGACGAAAAGAATTTCCGCAACGTCTCCGCCCAAGGTCCGGACCAGCCCCAGGGCCGCTTTCGCCGTTCCGCCCGTCGCCAGGAGATCGTCCACCAGCAGCACGCGTTCTCCTTTGGAAATGGCCCCTTCCTGAATGGCGATGGTATCCTGCCCATATTCAAGGTCATAGGAGAGTTCCCGGACGGCGCCAGGCAACTTCCCTTTTTTCCGGACGGGAACGAACCCCGCCCCCAGGACCTTGGCGACCGGGGCGGCGAGAATAAACCCTCGGGCTTCGATTCCCACGACTCGGGTGATTCCTCTTCCACGGTATGGTGCTGCCAGAAATTCCACAAGATTGGGAAAGGCCTCGGCCGATCCAAACAACGGCATGAGGTCGTAAAACAAAATCCCCTTTTTCGGAAAATCAGGGACCGTACGGACATAAGTCCCAAAATCCATAGGCCTTCTCCTTAGAGAGAAACGGTTGATAAAGGTGACACGCTCACTTTCCTCCGGGCAACCCTGAGGACGGGTGAGCGGCAAAGGGCCGGGCATCGTCGAGATAGGCACGCATTTTCGAAAGTGCCACCGCCTCGATCTGGCGGACTCTTTCCCGAGTCACTCCGAGGATTTTCCCGATTTCCTCAAGAGTCAACGAATCCCTCCCTTCCAGTCCAAACCGAAAAGTGATCACTTGTCGCTCTTTCGGTTTCAGAACCTCGAAGGCTGCCGATACACCCTGAAAATCCTCTTTGCGCTCGACCATATCCAAGGGAGAATCCGCACTCCTGTCCTCCAGGATATCCTTCAGGCTATTTTCATCCCGTTCCCCGATGGGGGCATCAAGGGAGACAGCGGTGCGGAGCACCTGATGCAAGGATTCAAATTCGGAGACGGAGAGGCGGGCCTTTCGCGCCGCTTCTTCGGAGTCCGGATCTTTTCCGTCCGCCACCATCTGCTCGATCTGGGAGAGGTATTGATTCACCTTCTCCATCATGTGGACGGGGAGCCGGATGAGATGCCCCTGGTTGATCGCAGCCCGTTCAATGGCTTGCCGGATCCACCAGGACGCATAGGTGCTGAACCGGAATCCCTTTTCGGGATCAAAACGGTCCACTGCCTTCATGAGTCCGATATTGCCTTCTTCGATCAGGTCCGAAAAAGCGAGGCCCCGGCCGATGTACCGCTTGGCGATCAATACCACCAGGCGCAGATTGGAAAGAATCATTCTCTCACGGGCCGCCTGATTGCCGCGGCCGATTTCCCGGGCGAGGGTCACCTCTTCCTTGGCGGTCAGCAAGGAGTAGTCGCGGAGATTCTTGAGATAGAGCCCCAAGGAACCCGCCTCAACCGAAGTGCTCCCCTCTTCTTGGGGAGTTCCGCTTGAAGATGACTCCTCTCCGGATTCCTCCGGCGATTCGGCATCTGCCAGGAGATCGTCAGTCATTCCCACGTCCTTTCGATCCTGAATTCCTGGATCCCCTCATCCGCCCTCACCCTTCCGGTCTCCTCGGGAGACGCCTGCCAGACCTCCAGCGCCTCGACGACCGATCTAGCCGGCCCGGTTCGAATGATCTCAATCCAGGAATCCACCCCCTCTTCCGGGAGAATGGAAAGCACATGGACGGACCCGTCCGTATGGTTGCACACCCATCCCCGAATGCTTCTTTCGTCGGCCCGGGCCTTGACATAGGCACGGAACCCGACTCCCTGCACATGTCCAGTCACCCTTATGCGAATGGCGCTTTCGTTCATGGAAAAATGGCATTAATAAATGGTTGAGGATCCGGAAACATCTTCAAGGAGGCCAGGAACGGGACTTGCTGGCCGAGATGACTGGAATATAATTTTGGTCGGGGCGAAAGGATTTGAACCTTCGACCCCACCGTCCCGAACGGTGTGCGCTACCAGGCTGCGCCACGCCCCGACAATGTTCCTGGCCAGAGGATCGATTCCACGGAACGCAAGAGAACGGGTTCATCATACACCATTCTCCCCTTTCGTGACAATCCCGGCCACCCACTGGCACCCCGGAGAGGGAGGAGGATTCACGCGATCGCCCACGTGGGTCCCTCCGCCGGACACGTCCTCTCCAAAAGATCAAAAAAAGGGGAAAGCCCATAGGGCTTTCCCCTAAAAAGCACAAAATGAATCTAACCGGGATTCTATCCTTGCTTCCGGATAAGGGAACACCGTTCGATCGATCTTGGGCTTAGTTAGACAGTGGCTCCTTCTTCCGACGGATTCAGCAACCGGTTCAACTCCCCTTCCGGAATCCGCCGATGATTGCCTGGAGTGCGGATGGTTCGGATCTTTCCCATGCGGTCCCACGTTCGAATGGTCACCTGGGAAACTCCCAAGACTTCTGCCACCTCACGGACCGTCAGGAGTTTCTGGTACTTTCCTTCTTCCATGTCCTCCTCCTGAATTTCTGAGTTCGATGGTTCACAGAACGGAACGATGTCTTTCGACTCGACCCTTATTTTTATACTGATCTATTTGAACGCTGTTTTCAAGAGTTTTTAATTTTTTTCATTCCGGGCCGTTCAGGAACCTGAACCCCCAGGTCCTTTGACAAACTCGGCGAGGTGCCCAAGAAAGTCCTCCTGGCGGGAAAAAGCCTCGAACCCGAAGCGCACCAGAGTCGCCCCCTCGGAAGGACCGAATCCTTCCGCCAAACGGATCCGGACTCCCTTCTCCAAGAGGCGCGATTTGATCCCCCGGGCCCGTTCCTCGCTCCACCCGGGCCGGGCAAGGATCATCGGCCCCTCTCCACGGACACAGGGAACCCCAAGATTTCCGAGCGATGAAAAAAGCCGCGTCTTTTCAGATTCTCTCCATCCGAATTCACACGCGTTCCTTCTTTCGACCGCCCATCGGATCAGTCTCTGTTCCGACTGTCCCAGGCTCCAGGGCCCCATTCTGGCACGGACCCGGGACACAAGACCTTCGGGACCGGCCAAAAATCCTGCCCGAATGCCGGGAAGCCCGCTCACCTTTGTGAAGGAACGAAGGACGATCAATCCGTCCGTTCCGGCAAGAGACAGGACCGACGACCGGTTGTCGATGAAATCCTGGAAGGATTCATCCACCAGAAGGCATCCGCCCTCCTTTCGAATCGTGTGCAGAAGCTTCGAAATGTCCTGCTCCCTGAATTCCTGTCCGGTGGGATTGACCGGATTCACAAGGACGAGAAGGTCTCCGGAGCGGACGCCGGGGGCGAGGCTCAAAAGATCGATGCCCCATCGCAGAGATTCTCCATTCCCCAAGGGTAAATCCAATCCGGGGGGCACCCTGAGAATTTTCTTTCCGGTCCCGAGTCCTCCCCGGGCATATTCCGAAAACACGGGTTCGGAAAGAATCAGCCGCCCGAAGGCCTCATCCTGCAGCAGCTGGTAGAGGAGCATGGTGGCCCCCGGCCCCACGACAATGTTTTCAGGAGGGAGGGAATGACGCCCGCCGATCACCTTCCGGCAATCCGTTGCCCATGGGTCGGGATAGCTGCGGGACTCCAGAATCGATCCTTCCAGGCACCTTCGGAGGTCCTGGGACAGGAAGGGGTTGACCGTCGTGCTGGCGTCGATGTCCAGGCGAATCCGGTCGCCCGGCTCAGGCCCTCCATGGTCCCAATGGGTCGTGTCCGCCCCCCCGCTCACCGGAAGAGGCTCCACCGGATCAAGCAAAGAAGGGCCAGCGATACCACCAATGAGAAGAGAAACATGCGATAGATCCGGAGTCCGGCCTCAAGATCGGGCGCGTCGGGATCCGGACCCGACCCGATGAAGGGCTTGTCAACCCACCGGCCGAAGTAAAAGGCCCCTCCGCCCAATCGGATGCCCCGTATGGCGGAAAAGGCCGCGATCGGATACCCGCTGTTCGGACTGGGATGGGCACGGCGGAACCTCAGCGCCGTGGAGAGGACAGAATTCTTTCCCGCAATGCGGGGCTGTCCCTCCTGTTGCGGAGGGACAAACGGGAGAAGAAAGAGGAACATCAGAGTGAAGGTGAGTCTGGCCGGAACCCATGCGAGAAGATCGTCGGTGCGTGCGCTCGCCCAACCGAGATCACGGTAGCGTTCGTTTTTGTAGCCCACCATGGAGTCCAGCGTGCTTGACGCCTTATAGACCATGAGAAGCGGGACGCCCCCAAGGAGAAGATAAAACAGAGGCGCCACCAGCGCATCATTGGTGTTTTCCCAGAGACTTTCAAGCGCGCCGCGGGCAATGCCTTCCTTCCCCAAACCGTCCGTATCTCGCCCAACGATGCGCGAGAGGGCGACACGTGCTCCTGAAAGATCCCCGGATCCCAGAGGATGGGCCACATCATGGACATGGTCGTAGAGGCTTCGCGCGGCCAAGAGCTGGGTCGCCCAATACACTTCAAGGCCCTCCCGCAGCAGCGTCCCCCCTTCCTGCTGGACCAGGGAAAGGACAAGCCAGCTCCCTCCTCCGAAGAGGCCGCACACTGACAAGGAGAGAACGGCGCCAGCCGGCTTAAACCATGGGGAGGGAATGTTTTTCCGGATGAATCGTTCGATCCACTGGATCATCCGGCCCATCAATGGGACCGGGTGAAGGAAAAACAGCCTCTCCCCCGTGAAAAGATCGATGAGGAGAGCCGTCAGGGCCAATGGCGCGAAATGAAGAAGATCAGGGCGCATGAGGGTGACCGAGATCCCCCGAGCGTACCTCTGAGGGTTCCGGGCAGAGGAAAGAAGAAAGATTGAGAGAGGATTCTACCTCATCGGCAATCCGGTCGATTTCCGCCTCCAGCAAGGTAACCGGATCCGTCAAATAGGGCTCGGGAACCCCCTCCGGACGAAGGGCCCGGTAAAAAGCCCGACGAAAGAGCGTGCTCTCAAAGAGGCCGTGGATGGGGGATCCGAAATGGAGCGCTCCGTTGTCTGCCATCGCCCCTTCCTGCCCCAACGATGTTCCGGAGGGATCGTAAAGATCGAAAAGCCTCATCCCGTCCACCTCCTGGCGTCCATGGCGGATTTCGTATCCCTCCATCATTCTCCCCGCCATCTCCTCCTCCCTGGGAAAAGGAGACCGGAGGATCTTCGCCAAGACCGGCCGGGATATTTTTTCGCGCACAAACTGGACCGAAAGCGGAAGGAGCCCTAACCCGGGCATCCATCGCCGATTCGACTCAACGCATTCCGGATCGGAAATGTCCCGCCCCATCATCTGGTACCCCCCGCAAATCCCCACGACGGCCTTCCCGGAGCGGGCATGGGCCGAAAACCACGGATAGAGGGGAGAATCGTAAAAGGCCGCAAGGTCCTCCATGGTCCGCCTCGTCCCGGGAAGAATGATTCCATCCACAGGCTCGGGAGGTTCGGTCGAAAGCGGAAGGAATCGAACCTCGATGCCCCGATCATTCAACAATGGGTCGAGGTCCGATTTGTTCGACAAATGGGGCCAGGACAGGACGCCAATTTTCAGGAGGGGCGGACTCCCGCCTTCCGAAACGGAGACGCGCATTCGATAGGAATCTTCGTCGGGAAGAGAAAAAGGGCCCAAATGATTCATGACCCCCAACATCGGAATTCCCGTCATGGCTGTCATCGCCGCGGTTCCCGTCTCGAGGAGAGAGGCATCGCCCCTGAATTTGTTGATGGCCAACCAACGGATCACACGACGGTCCTGTTCAGGAAGAAGAGCGAGGGTTCCAAAAAGAGAGGCAAACACTCCCCCCTGCTCGATATCTCCCAGAAGGAGGGCCGAGGCCCCAACGGCCCGAGCCATCCTCGTATTGGCGATGTCCTCCTCCAGAAGATTGATTTCGGCGGGCGAACCTGCGCCTTCAAGGACGACCAGATCGCAATCCGCGGCCAACTCCTCAAAAAGACCGCACACCTTCGGGAAAAGCTCCTGTTTTAAATCCCTGTATTCCGCGATGGTGTAGATGCCTAACGGATGGCCCATGAAGATGACCTGACACTTCGAATCCCCCATCGGCTTGAGCAGGATGGGATTCATGGCGGCTTCGGGGGAAACGCGGGCGGCGCGCGCCTGCATCATCTGAGCCCTCGCGATTTCCCCTCCCCCAGGAAGGACGGCCGAATTGTTGGACATATTTTGGGACTTGAAGGGTTTCACCCGCAAACCCATCCGGGCGGCCGCCCTGCAAATTCCTGCCACCGTCAGAGACTTGCCCACCCCCGACCCCGTGCCCAGCACCATCCTTCTTAACGCAGACATCGTAATCCACGCCTTTCGCAAATGATCTAAGGAAAATCTCACATAAACCTATCTTCCTTTTTTCCTTGGGATCAGTTCAAGAGGAAAAATTCCGCCCGATTTTTCGGTGGTTCCCTTCCCAAAGACGGAATCCGACGCCCTCCGATCCCCCCAGCGGAATGATCAATTTATGGGCAAAATGTTCGCCTCCGTATCCTCTTCATTACTTAGGAAACCTCCTCCACAACATTCCCCACAGGTTTTCCACATATGGGCTCAAAAAATATCATTAAAATATCTCTCGCAAAATCAGACACTTACACATAAAAGAAATCTAAGACATTTTCGATTCGGATTTTCCTTGACCAGATCCTGATCCGGATGTCATATCTCACAAAAATTGGCAAAAACAGGAGGAAACGGTGCGAATGGGAGCCTTTGAGGGGGGAATCCTCGGGGGATCCCTCAGGGAAGGGAGAGCCGGAGGCGACCCGCCATACGGTCGATGGAGGCGTTGATGCTCTCTCTCCATTCAAGATGGCGGATGGCGATCTGCTCAAGAAAGCGGAAAAGGATTTTCAAAGGAATGGCGCGGTCATAGCCGGGGGCTTCCCGGGCCATTCGAATCGCGCGTCTCCGGTAATCCAACATGGTGTTGTGAAGGGGCATCCGGTAATTTACGGCAACCTCTTCGACTTCTGAAAGACAATCAAGTCCGAAACAATCGAAATAGGCCCCCACCACCTTGGAAAAAAAGATAAAATGGCGGGATTCGTCCCGGGTGAGATAATGGAGAAGTTTGATCAATACGGGTTCGGACACGTTTCGTGCAAAACTCTGATAATAAAGCTGCGTGGCTTTCTCCTGGAGAAAGGCATAAGTACACACCTGAAGGAGACTGCGATATCCCACGGCAAATTCCTTTTGACTCTCGACAATCATTTGTGCAGACAGGGTGTCCCAATCCGATTCGATTCCCGCCTTCACCTGGTAGAGGGCGAGCGACTGGGCATGCCGGTCTTCTTCCAGGCCCCAGCGGGAGACGAAATGAAAGAGCTCCCGATTGTGCATGGCCTCGTCCCTGGACGGGGCATTGACCGGAAAAAGCGCCTGGTATTCCGCGCAGTACCCGGGGGTGTAATCCTCCACATGGGTGACGAAGATGATGGCCTCTTTCTGGCCCTGGGTCAGAAGGTCGGGCTTTATGTCCTTCCAGGGGAGGCTTTTGAAGCGGTTCCAGTTGGCATCATCGGCCAAGGCGTTAAAATCGGTCACGAGGTCACGAAGTTTCGAAAGGGGAAGGCGCACATCAGGTCCTTTACCGCAAGGAGTCAATCCGCGGAAAAATGATTCTTGCCCAAAAGCAAAAAGAGTAAGAGAGCACAAACCGTGCCATCCTCGCGAAAATGGAAAAAATCCAATCTTTCAATGGGATTTCACATATCTTGGAAGGGAGATCGGGGCGGGGAAATGTTTCCCAAAAGAAACCTTGGCCGTTCAAAAATGCATCATTGCCAAGGACCCATCGAAGGGCGGAGAACATGTCCAAAAATCAGGATGACGTTGGACCGGGATCGGTTCCCTCTCTGAATCCATGGGAAAAATCGGCGGCATAAAGGCGGCTTCGGGCTTTTTTCCTCAGAGCGGGGTCGAGCACCTCCCCCAGAATCAGGAGGGCTTGGCGCACGATCTTTGCCTTGCGCACCTCCTTTGCGATCGTTTCCAGGGTTCCCTGGCAGATGATCTCGTTGTCCCAACTGGCCCGGGCGACGACGGCCACGGGCGTCGAGGGGGGACGGACGGTCATGAGACGCTCCGTAAGCTCTTCGATGCGGTCGATTGACAAGAAAATGACCAACGTGGCTCCGTGAGCGGCGAGCGCGGCGATTTCTTCTCCCTGCGGCATGGGAGTCCGTCCCGCCGTTCGGGTCAAGATGACCGTCTGGCTGACCTCAGGGAGCGTGAGCTCCATACGAAGAGCGGCCGCGGCAGCAAACACTGAAGAGACGCCGGGCACCACCTCCCAAGGGATATTCCGGCCATCGAGTTCGGTGGTCATTTCAGCCATCGCCCCGAAAATCGACGGATCCCCCGAGGCCAGACGGACCACAATCTCATGTTTTTCCACCCCCTCGACAAGGTGGAACACAATCTCCTCCCGCGTCAAACCCGATGAATCGATCCAGAGACCGCGGCTGTTGAGATCATGAAGGGCCTCCTCGGGAACAAGACTGCCCGCATAGATGATCCTGTCCGCCTGGGACAGGATCCTTGATGCGCGGACCGTCAACAGGTCCGGATCCCCCGGCCCGGCCCCGATGAAATAGACGCACCCGCGTCTGGTGTCTCGGTTTTTACGGTTCATCGGGCTCCTCTTCCCGTGATGGCCTGCTCATCCACCACGCGCTTCCAAAACACCGCGCGTGTGATAAAAAATCCCGACAATGCAAACGACACGATCCCGATCCAGGAGACCCCCTCGTGGAGGAACCAGATGGCCACCCCGTAAAGGATCGTTCCCCCCGCATAAGCCCACATCACAAGAGTTCTCCGGGGATGCCGGACGGGAGCGGGCCGGTCGAGGGAAAAGCGATCCGCTCGCTCGAGCAGGCCCCGATAGTGACCCGGAAAATGTTCGAACAAAAAATATTGATAGCGGGCATGGAGCAAAGACAGAAGCGCACCCATGAGCCCGATGGTCATCTCCCTCGTAAAGGCCGGAATCGTGAGAGTATGCCGCTGCCACTCCACCGAGGACAAAAGGAAGACCCCGATCATCCCAAGCATGCCCAACAAGGCCGAGCTTGGGAGAAAATATCGCTGGACGTACTTCACCGCGGCTTCCCGGTCACGATTTGCCGGTGAAAGAATCATCGCCCCACCCATCCGTTTTTTCTGACAACCAGAAGGGACATGTAGGGAACCTCTTCGGGGCGTAAATCCGACAAAACCCGCGACACCCGCTCCTCCGGCAATCCCACCATGGAGACAAAGGCGGATTTTGCAAGAAGCCCTTTCCGGTCCAGCAGATCCCGAATCTGCGAAAACACTTTATTGATCTTCATCAGAACCACGACGTCGAAGCGGTCAAGCACCGCGTCGATTTCGGCCGGGTCGTACACGGCAGGAAGAACCGCCAGACGCTCAGATCCCTGGACAAGCGGCTCGACAAGACGGCCGGATGCCGCGGCAAACGAGGTGACCCCCGGGACCACTTCGACGTTGGTGTCGGGCCTCAGCGAGTAAAGCCCCGTCAAAAGATTTCCGAAGGTGGAGTAAAAGAGGATGTCCCCCAGCGCCACAAAGGCCACGTTTCCTGTGGCGAGGGCTCCGAGAAGCCGCTCTCCGTTCTTGTTCCTCGCTTCTTCAAGAATCCGTTCGTCACGGGTCATCGGAAAAAGGAGGCTCACGATCTCCGGATCGCTGCCGTTTTTTTTCCGTTCCCCAAGAATCGGAGCAATCACCTCCATCGCCATCGACCCCGCATCGGAATAGGAGGTCGGAACGGCGATGACAGGAACCTCTTTCAATATCCGGGCGGCCTTCAACGTCAAGAGTTCAGGATCACCCGGTCCAACCCCGATTCCGTAAAGAATTCCGGGGAGCGTTCCTTTGTTGGTTTCAAGACGGCTCATTCCTCCTCCCCGTGTTCATCTTTCCCATCGTCGCCCGCTTCTTGGGAATACATGAGGCTCCCCTCCCCCTCTCCTTCCCCTCTCCGGATCCGGTATTCTTCCGAAAGCCAGCGGGAGAGATCGATTTGCCGGCAGCGATCCGAGCAAAACGGGGAGCGGAGATCGGCAGGAATGTCCTTGTGACAGATCGAGCAGTGCCGCACATGGATGGTCTCAGACACGCCTATTCCCATCGGACCTGTGATCCATCTCGCGGAAACGGTCCGCATATTTGCCCATCATGTCGAGTTCGAGATGGACAAGGTTTCCCGGGACGCGTTCGCCCAAGGCGGTCACCTTGAGTGTATGGGGAATGATCGCCAGTTCGACGAGGCTCCCCGCATCCTCGGAACAATCCTCAAAACGATTCACCGTGAGACTGATCCCTTCGACCGCGATGGACCCTTTCGGGATGAGGTAACGATGGAAGGGAGCGGGAACAAAGACCGAAAAGAACTCGGTGTTTCCTTCCGCCCGGCGGCCGTCGATCCGTCCCAGGCAATCGACGTGACCCAATACCACATGGCCGCCCACCCTGTCCGAAAGTCGCATGGCCCTTTCCAGGTTGACGCGGTCTCCCCGAACCAGAGCGCCCATTCGGGTCACGCGAAGGGTCTCCCGGGACACGTCGACGGAAAATCCCTCGTTGTCTGAAGAGACGACGGTCATACAGGCGCCATTGATCGCCACCGATTCTCCCAGGGAAAGTTCCTTTGCGAAAGAGACTCCGGCAATGACCAGCCGGCCCCCTTCCGGAGAGACGGGGGCGGACACCCGGCCCGTCGTTTCAATGATTCCGGAAAACACTCATTCCTCCTGACAAAACGCAACGCATCGATTCCTGATTATAGCGTTTTTTCGGGTTCATGAGGGAAGGGTGTCCCCTCCCCAGAGATCGGACCCGATCAGGAGATCGGAGCCCAAGCGTCGAAACATCGAGAACCCGGGAAGTCTCAAGGCATCCCCCAGGCGCTCGGGCGAATGCCCTCCGATCCAACCGATGGCATCGGTCCCGCCGATCAAAAGGGGGGCCAAAACAACCCGGATCCGGTCGACGAACCCCGCAGAGAGAAAGGATGCGTTGATCCGGGACCCCCCTTCCACGAGAACCGTGAGGGCTCCGGCAAAGGCCAGCTCCGCAAGGAGCTTTTGAAGGTCGATTTCTCCTGGGACGGTCTCCGGCAGAATCCGCACATTGGCCCCCACATGTTCCAGGGCTTCGATGGACCTCCGGGAACTTCTTGGACCGACAACGACCCAGACAGGCCCTCCTCCCGGTTCCGCAAAGAGACGTGAGGACGGAGAGAGCCGGCATACCGCATCAAGGACGACACGAATCGGCTGGTGAGGGTGGGACTTTCCTGTTCTCGTTGTCAGCCTGGGATCATCGGCAAGCGCCGTCCGGATTCCCACAACGATGGCGTCGTGGGAATGGCGCAATCGATGGGCGTAACGGAGAGACTCTTCGCCGGAAATCCATTGCGAATCCCCGGACGCGGTGGCGATCTTTCCATCGAGGCTCATCGCCCCTTTGACGGTCACAAAGGGCCGACCCTGGCGGATAAGGGAGGCAAACCCCCGATTCTGCTCAAAGGCCTCGGAGGACATGAGCCCGCTCGACACCTCGATCCCGTTCTCCCGAAGGGTTCGGATTCCTTCTCCGTACACCTTCGGGTTCGGATCCTTCATGGAGAGCACCACGCGGGAGATTCCGGCCTTCAAAATGACTTCTGTGCAGGGAGGGGTTCTCTTTCCTGTGTGGCAGCAAGGCTCGAGGTTCACGTAGAGCGTGGCTCCTCGGGCCTTTTCTCCTGCGATCCTGAGCGCGACGACCTCTGCGTGATCGAGGCCGGCTTTCTCGTGGTAGCCTTCTCCCACCAATCGGCCTTTACGAATCACCACTGCACCCACCATGGGATTCGGAGGGACGGTATCGCGTCCTCGCCATGCGAGGGCGAGAGCGCGACGCAACCAGCGGAGATCGTCAGCGGGAGAGGTCACCCCGGAGTCCGCTCCTTTCTGGCTGACGCAAGGAGAAGGTCGAGTCGCCCGAGGACCGAAAGGCGCTTTCGAAGAACCGACAGAAGGGCCAATCTGTTCTTCCGGACAACCGGGTCCGGATCGTTCACGAGAACGGAGTCGAAAAATGACTCCACCAACGGGATCAGCGGCTTAAGGCGACGGACCTCCCCATAAAAATCCGCGTTTTCGGGCGCGTCGGGAAATGGATGACGATCCAGGACCGACAACGGGTCCCACAGGCTTTTTTCATCCTTCTCCGTAAAGAGCCCCGGGTCAACGGATCCGAAGGATTCATCAGGGAGAATCCTCTCCACACGAGTTTTCAGCATTTCAAAGGACGAAAAATCCTGTGAATTCAAAAATTCCTGAAGAAATTCGCCTCGACGAGCGGTCACGAATGGGGGTTCGTCTCCCAATCTTGCGGCGCGTCCCCACAGGGAGTCCCCCTCCTTGGACAGGACGGCAAGGAGGCGATCCTCCCAGAAATCGACTAAAAGAGACCCCACCCGGGCCCCCTCAGGGTGATTCCAGGCGGCAAGGGCCAGTTGAGCCAGAGACGAAAGGCGGATGGGCCACCTGTGTTCGACAAGAAGCCTCAGCATCCCCTGTCCCGATCGGCGAAGCGCGAAAGGATCCAGGGAGCCGCTCGGATTGGCGCCGCCGAGAAAGGCTCCGGCCTGACTGACCGCACGATCGGCCAAGGACAGGAGCGCCGAAGGAAGATCTTCCGGACAGGGGTCCCGGAAGGTCCGGGGCTGATAGTGGAGCGCCATCGCCTGGGCGATCTGCGCATCGTACGGATCGGTCCCCGCCCCTTCCCGTTCCCACAGATAGTAGGTTCTCCCGATGGCCCCTTCCAATTCTGGAAATTCCTTCACGAGTCCTGTCACAAGATCCGCTTTATAGAGGGTGGCCGCACGCTCAAGGATGATGGACAATCCCTCCCGGGTCAGATCTTGTGCCGTCAGGATGGCATCGGGGAGAAGGGCCATGCATTCAAGGACCATCCGCCGGGCTGCACGCACCTTGTCCCCAAGTGAGCCGACCCCCGGGAAAAAGGCCACCCCGTCAAGCTCCGGAAGACGATCGGAAAGGGTTTGACGGCGATCGCGGGCGATATAGTAGGCCGCATCTTCGAGACGGGCGGTCACCACGCGAACATATCCATCCCGAACCACTGCAAGGTCCCCCTTCGGATTTGCGGACACGCCAAAAAAATGAACGACCGTGTCCCCCTTTGGAGAATCCACGACGAAGAACCGCTGATGGACCTTGAGCACGGTTCGAATCACTGCGGGAGGAAGCGTGCGGTATTTTTCCGGAAGATCCGCCGGAATCACCCGAAATCCTTCCACCAGACACGCCACTTCCTGAAGAAGGTCTGGATCGGTCAAAAGGGTGGAGCCATCCTCCCAGTTTTCTGAACTTTCCTCCAATTTGAGGGAGAGGGTGAGGTCGTTCTGGATCCGTTCTTTGCGCGCCTCCAAGTCGAGTTCCACCCCCCAACCGCGCACTTCCTGGGCGTACTGGGCGACATTCCTCAGGAGTACCGGCTCCATTCCAAGAAAACGGGGCGTAAAGGTGAGGCGACCCGACACCTGTCCAGCAAATTCGAATCCCACAACCTCATCTCTGTAAAGGGCCAGAATCCACAGGACGGGCCGGAGGAAAGGGCCGGTGCCCCCGGCCCAGCGCATCGCCTTCGGAAATTCCAGACCCGAAAGGACCCGGCCAAAAAGCTCGGGGAGGACGTCAAAAACCGGCCGGCTCTCCTCTTTCTTCCGAACGCACAGATATTTCCCTTTCGGAAAGTCGACGATCTCGAGCGTTTCCATGGGAACCCCGTGAGTCCTGGAAAATCCGGCTGCCGCGGGAGATGGGGCTTGAGGCCACGTTCCGGCCGCAGAGAGTGGCGGGCCGGGGATGAGGGTTTCCCGTGGAATGGTGTCTTGAGAGAGTCCTTCCAGACGAAGAATCAGGCGCACCGGAGTGCCCAAAGCGCGGACCCGTTCCGCGGAAATTCCCAGGATCGGCATCGCCTCTTCCGCAAGCATTCTCATGTTGGCGATGACCCCCGGAAGCAAGCCGGCCGGAAGTTCCTCGCACCCGACTTCGAGAATCGCGCTGTTTTTTGGGTCCGAAGAAGCATTTGAGGTCATGAAGGCTCCCCTGCCCTGACGCCGGATTCCCGGGGAGCCACATAAAGCGAGGCTACCTTCCGGGCGCATCCTCGAACCCTGCCGATCAGCCGCTGCCGCTCCTCCGCGCCTACCGCCCCGCGGGCATCGAGAAGGTTGAAGGAGTGGGACATTTTGAGAACCCGTTCGTAGGCGGGCCGATAGAGCCCCTCTTCAAGAAGGGCAAGGGACTCCCTCTCGAAAAACTCGAATTGCTCCCTCACGACCGCTCTGTCAGTTTTCTCGAAGTTGCAGATGGACTGCTGGCGTTCGTTCTCCTGAAAGATTTTTCCATATGTGACACGGTCGTTATAGTGCAAGTCGAAGACATTCGAGATCCCCTGAAGGTACATCGCGAGTCGCTCCAAACCGTAGGTGATTTCGACGCTGATCGGATCGAGAGGGAGGCCGGCAACCTCCTGGAAATAGGTAAACTGCGTGACCTCCATCCCATCTAGCCAGACTTCCCATCCCAGCCCCCAAGCCCCGAGGGTCGGCGACTCCCAATCATCATGGACAAAACGGATGTCGTGCGAAGAGAGGTCGAGGCCCAGCGCTTCGAGACTTCTGAGATAGAGATCCTGGGACTGGATCGGCGAAGGCTTGAGCAGGGCCTGGAATTGGTAATAGTGCTGGAGGCGGTTTGGATTCTCTCCATAACGGCCGTCTGTCGGACGGCGGCACGGCTGAACGTAGGCCACCCGCGTCTCTTCAGGGCCGAGGGCGCCGAAAAAAGTGGCGGGATGGAAGGTTCCCGCCCCCATCTCCTGGTCGTAGGGTTCGAGAATGAGACACCCTTCCTTGGCCCAGAACGCCTTGAGGGTCATCACCATATCCTGAAAGGTCTTCATTCGGGATCCTTGAATCGAGGGGTGGGTTCTACTTTCTGCCTCGATATTAGCGGAGGAGGCTGAAAGACTCAAGGAGGGGTCGACGGACGAAAGGTACGGGCAACGGCGGGCCAAGTCCCGAGGGAACGGCCCGGTTCCCCAAGAAAAGGCCGGGCCGTTCCGGAATGTTCTCAGGTGGTGAAGTGAGCACGGGTATGCGATCCGTCGCAGAAGGGTTTTTTGGCGGAATGGCCACACCGGCAAAGGTGGTGAACATTTTGCCCGTCCTTCATGACCTTACCATGGTCATCCGTGATCTCGATCTCTCCTCTGACCTCGAGAGGGCCATTTTTCATGCACTTGACGGAAACTTCCACGGGATCCTCCACTGTTTAAGGGTGCGCTCCTTTTCTCCCGAACCCCTTGGTTCGCGGAAGACAGGGGCCTCCAGCTTCTTACCCGAAGCATTCCCCACATTTTCAACGACTCTTGACCCATGCTAGTTTCAATAAAAACTTTTGTCAATGGAGATCGGGAGGAAGGCTCGGACCCCCTTGCTTTTTCCCACCGTTCGATTTTCTTGAACCAATTCGCTCTTTCTCTTACACTAGGTTCATGAAACAGGTGAGCGAGCGCCTCCGCCAATTGAGACAGAATCGTGACCTTTCCCTCCGCATGCTCGCCAAAAATGCAGGGATTTCCGCCAGTGCCCTTTCCCAGATCGAGGCGGGACAGGTCTCTCCCTCGATCGCCACCCTTGAAAAGATCTGCGCAGCCCTTTCCCTTCCCGTCACCTCCCTTTTCGACGAACCGGAAAACGGGATCGACCCCTTATTGATGCCCGCAATGAATCGGCGCCGTCTCTACAGCACGACCTCTCATGCCACGGTCGAACCCCTGGCCCGGGGGCTTTCCGGAAAAAAGATGCAGCCCCTCCTTCTCACCCTCGATCCGGGAGGGGAAGTGGGGGAACATCCCTACGCCGGCGTCAAGGGGGAAGAGTTCGGGATTGTGGTCTCGGGGTCGGTCAACTTTGAGCAGGGGGGAAAAGCCTATACCCTGGGCGCGATGGATGCCGTATACTTCGATCCCCATCAACCGCACAATTGGAAAAATGCCGGGGAGACTCCCGCCATGATTCTGATCGTTCTTTCCCTTTGAGCGACCATGAACCGTCCGCTCGATCAGACGGATCTTTCCGGACCTGATTCGCCTGGGCTTTCCGAAGCCCAGGCCCGGGAACGCCTTCTCCGCACCGGCCCAAACACGGTCCCTCTTCCCGAACCTTCTCCCATACGACGGGTTGTCCAGAAATTCTGGGGACCCGTTCCTTGGATGCTTGAAGTCGCCGGTCTTCTGGAATTTCTCACAGGAAAAACCATGGAGGGGGGAATCGTGTTCCTCCTTCTCCTGATGAACGGCGTTTTCGCCTTTATCCAAGAAGAAAAAGGTCAAAAGGCCCTTCGGCTGCTTCAGGAACGGATGGAGGTCACCGCCAGGGTCCGCCGGGACGGCCAATGGAAAATCATTCCCGCACGGGACATTGTGGTCGGCGATCTGGTCCATGTCCGGATGGGAGATTTCGTTCCCGCCGATATGAGGCTGGAAAGCGGGACCCCTTTGCTCGACCAGTCCTCTCTCACGGGCGAATCGATGCCTGTGTCCAAGGGAAAGGGGGATGAGCTCTTCGCCGGGACGGTCCTCCGAAGAGGGGAAGGAACAGGGAACGTCCTCCGGACCGGAGGACAATGCGCCTATGGAAAAACCGTCCAGCTTCTCCATGATTCCCACACACGCAGCCACGCCGAAGAGACGGTTCTTCAGATCGTCAAATCGCTCCTGATGGTCGACCTCCTCCTCGCCTTCGTCATCGTTCCCTTGGCATACGAGACCGGCGTCCCTTTCTCCTCTCTCGTCGCCTTTCTGCTGATCCTTGTCCTCTCGGCGATCCCGATCGCCCTGCCGCCGATGTTCACGCTGGCAAACGCCCTCTCGGCCCTCGTCCTCGGGAAGGTGCAGGTGCTGGTGACAAAACTTTCCGCCATCTCCGATGCGGCGGCCATGGAAGAGCTTGTGTGCGACAAGACGGGCACCCTGACGGAAAATCGATTGGAGGTCCATGAGATCACTCCTGTCCCGGGCCGATCGGAAAACGAGGTGCTTAAGGCCGCCATGGACGCCTCGGATCTCTCCTCCCAAGACCCCCTCGACATGGCGGTCATCACCGCAGGAGTCAAGCGGGGGCTTGTCCAAAGCCCCCCAAGCACAAGAGCCCGATTCATTCCCTTTGATCCTGAGACGAAGAGAACGGAGGTTTTCATAAGCCTCGACGGCCGCACCCTCCGGATCATCAAGGGGTCCCCCGCCCTCCTGGCATCGGAAGGCCTTCTCAATTCTCCCCCTGGAATCGCTTCGGGGGGGCAGAGGCCCGTGGCCGTCCTCTCCGGCCCCCGAGAAGGGCCGCTCTCCTTTCTCGGGGTCATTTCGTTTTCTGATCGGCTGAGGGCGGACAGTCATTCGACCCTGGCACGGCTTCGAGACCTTGGAATCCGGATCAGACTGGCGTCGGGGGACACCCCCGACGCCGCCCTTCCCCTGGGACGCACTCTTGGATTTTCCGGTCCTGTCTGTACCACCACGCGTTCCGGATTTCGGGACGAATGTGAACTCTATGCCGGAATCCTTCCGGAAGATAAATTTTTTCTCATTCGGGAAATTCAGAACCGGGGTCGGATCGTCGGGATGACGGGAGACGGCGTCAACGACGCTCCCGCCCTGCATCAGGCCGAGGTCGGGATCGCGGTGTCCCATGCCACGGATATCGCCCGGGCTTCAGCCGGGCTGGTGCTTCTTTCTCCAGGACTTTCCGGGCTTCTCGATGTCGTCAAGGAAGGTCGTCGCGTCACACGCAGACTCCAGAGCTATATTCTCAACAAAATCGTCAAAACCCTTGAAATCGCCCTTTTTCTCACGGGAGGACTTCTTCTGCTCCATACGGCCGTCATCGGATCCCTGCAAATTCTTCTTCTGATCTTTACGAACGATTTCGTCACGCTCGCGTTGGCGAGCGATCAAGCGAAACCGTCGAACAGGCCCGATCCCATCAGGGTGGGCGAAACCCTAAAAATGGGTTTTCTTTATGCCGGAAGCTGGCTTTTCCTGACCTTTTCGATTTTCCGTGTCGGCCAAACCCTCCTTCACCTTTCCCATGACGAATGCCAGACCCTTTCCTTTCTGACCCTCGTGCTGACCGGGATCGGGAACGTCCTGGTGGTGAGGGATCCCGGCCCCTTTTATCGTTCTTTGCCGTCCAGACCGCTTTTCATGATTCTGGCCGCGGACGTTGTTGTGGCGGGGGTGCTTTCGGGAACATCGGTTCTCATGGACCCTCTTCCCGTTTCGGTCATCCTGGGTGTCCTGGTGGCGGCCGGAGGGGCAACGTTTGCCATCGATCTTCTGAAAAGGCTTGGCAGAAAGG
>DAHVAL010000011.1 GCA_027314645.1 Nitrospirota bacterium | reverse complement strand
TCCCGGAATCCGGCATCTCCTGGGAGAAAAAGAAAACCTGATCAAGGAGACGCTCTCTCAGAGCGGCTTTGTTCTTGACCGTTTCCAGGTGGTTTCTCAGAACCCTCCCGCTCCGGAGTCGGTGTCTCCTCAAGGAGTGTTTGGAATGGGAACGGCGAGTCCCGATACCGATGGATCGGGCGGATTTTCCGGGCAGGGGGGATCAGGGACGGGATTGTCGATGACCGGCGGAGGGGGAAACCCGGACCTTGGAAGCCTTTTCCGGCAGGGATCGGGGGCAACCGGCCAGGATTCCGGGTCGGCCACGTATCGGGATCCTCAGGCTTCAGAGCATCTCGAGAGGGAAGGGCTCCAGAATGTGGCCGGGATCGGCCCGGAGGAATTTTTTAAGACAGGGTACCATCGCATCGCCTGATGCCTTTGGAAAGGAGGGGTCCATGATCGTCAAAACAGAACAAAACGAGATCAAGACAATTCGGAAAGAGTCGGAAAAACGGCTCGCTCCCTCAAAGCTTCCGCCTCCTCAGAAGAAAAAGCTGGGGATGGGAGATTATATGAACATTATGATTCGCCAGCTTCAGTATCAAGACCCGTTCCATCCGATGGACAACCGGAAGTTCGCTTCCCAGCTTGCCCAATTCTCACAATTGGACCAGCTTGTTCACATGAACAAAAAAATGGATGGAATGGCCAATCGTGGCAAGGAGGCGGATTCGCTTCAAATGGTCGGCTTCCTGGGCAGAGAGGTGTTTATGAAAGGCAATCGCTTCGTCAAGGATCCCCATCAGGGGGCCAATCTTGTCTTCCATCTCGACCGCCCAGCGAATCAGTCAACAGTCTTCATCTATGGGGCCAAACATCAGTTGGTCCGGACAGTAAAGGTGGGTCCCTTGTCATCCGGCAATCAGCATGTCGCCTGGGATGGACTGACGAATCATGGGACCAAAGCTCCTGCGGGACACTATGAATTCGAGGTGGTGGCCCGGGATGCGAAGAATCGTCCCGTCAATGCCGCTCCGCTTCGTACCGGGATCGTGACGGGGGTTGTTTTTTCCGGGACGCGTCCCCGGCTGGAGGTCGACGGAGAAAAAATTGATCTCTCCGACATCACGCATGTCGGAATTCACAGACATCACAGATCCATGCCTCCTCCGGCTCCGGTATTTCCCCGGCCGGCCTCCATTCCCGGGCCAAAGCCGGTCAGTGGAGGGTACGGGAAATCAGTGGAAAGACCCGCGCCGACAATGCACCAGATGCTTTGATGACCGGTCCTTGGGGATCGGACGCGGCAGTGTTCATGTAGTTCACACCTAATCGTCGAGGAGGAAAAGCCATGGGAATTCTTTCGTCCATGTACGTCGCAAACAGCGGTCTCTCCGCAATGGGAACGGATATGTCCGTAATCGGCAACAACATCAGTAACATGAATACCGTGGGATTCAAGGCGGGGAGAACGATCTTCGCCAATATCTACGGACAGACGCTCGCAGGGAAATCGAACGCGGTCGGTCCGTCGCAACCGGGATCGGGAGTCTACGTCCAGTCGATCGAACCGCTTTTCACCCAGGGGTCGGTCCAGTCGACCAGCAACGCCCTCGATCTGGCGATCCAGGGAAACGGGTTCTTCTCATTTCGGGATGCGAACGGGGCGGTCCTTTACGGACGCAACGGAGCCCTATCCCTCGACCGAAGTGGGCGGATCGTCGATCAGGGCGGCCATGTCCTCCAGGGATATTCGGCCGATGCTGCAGGAAAAATCCTTCCGAAAGTGGGAGATCTGGCGGTTCCGCAAACCACCATCCCGCCCAAGGCCACGCAGAATGTGTACTCCCGCATCAACCTTGATGCCAACATGACGGAAAGCCTGAAGGCAGGCAAAACCTTTTCCAAGTCCAGCAATGTCTTCGATTCCCTTGGAATCGAACACCTTTTGACCTACAAGTTTCATCCCACGAATGCTGTCGGGCAGTGGGCGGTGGAGGCAACGCTTGACGGGGCCAAGCTGACAAAGGGGGGAGGAAGCGTGACCTATCGACCCAGCGCCGGCGGGAAGGATATCACCTTAAACGGCATGGTGGCCATGATCAACTTTGACGGAAACGGCAACGTGGCCAACGTGAATTATGGCGGATCGCCCACCAAGGTCGATCCTTCGGGCGTCCAGAGCGTGAATTACACCGTGGCCCTTAACGACAAGGCGTCGACCCCGGTCACCCTTTCGTTGTATATCCCCAAACCGGGACAGAAGATTCGCGAAAACTCGCAGGATGGGATTACTCGGCAGGTCCTGGATCTTACCCAGTATGCCGAACCCTCCACGACCATCGAGGAGACCCAGGACGGCTACAGGGCCGGGGACCTGGCGAATATTGCGATCGACCGTGCCGGCCGAATTGTCGGATCGTTCTCGAACGGGACCGAGCACAACCTTGGAGCCATTTCCCTTTCGACCTTCAATAACCCCAATGGATTGATCAGCATCGGGGAAAATCTCTACAGGGAAAGCATCGGTTCAGGAATCGCCAATGTGGGCAGGGCCAACCAGGGAGGCCGGGGCCAGGTGCTCGCCAATTCCCTTGAACAGTCGAACGTGGATCTTGGACGTCAAATGATTGACATGATTTCGGCGGAACGGGGGTATCAAGCGAACGCCTCCGTCGTTGCCACCGACAACACGTTGTTGAACACCTTGTTGACAAGAATTGGATAACAATTCATCGACAATAATTTAAGAAAATGTGCCAGGCCTTCCGGGGGGAACTTCGGAAGGCCTTTTTTGATTTGGTACATGTTTTGCTTTATATGTTCAATATGAAGAAATGTTTCCATGTCGGGCTTCCCGATGATTAAATGAATCAATGGCCATAAGCAGGGAGAGGGAAATGGCGGAAGAGGAAGAAGACGAAGAAATCCAGGAGGAAGGGAATAGAGGGTCGAAGAAAAGGCTGATCATTGCGGTGGCTGCCTTTTTGCTCCTGCTAGGCGGAGGAGGCGCCCTGTACTATTTTCATCATAAGAACAATAGAGACAACGAGGCTGCCCACCATCGCTTGACCCCGAAGGAGATGGAGAAGATGATCAAGAATCATCCGATCGTCGACCTCAAGCCCTTTATCGTCAACCTTACCGTCCCCCCCGGCGGCACTCCCCAGTATCTGAAGATTCAGCTCGCGCTAAAACTCGACCGGAAGGAAACGACGAAGGAGGTCGATTACCGTCTTCCGGAAATCAAGAGCGCGATTCTGATCCTCCTTGGAGCCCAGTCCTTACCCGATCTGCAGTCGACAGGGGGCAAGCTGGCCTTAAAAGACGCGATTCGCCACAGAATCAACGCCAGGCTTGACTCGGGCAAGGTGACGGAAGTGTACATCACGGAATTCGTGATTCAATAGAAACGCCGGCAAGAGCTGGACGGACGCTCCTATACGCGGACAAAAGCACCGGAGGGACAATGGCAGACGAACCGTTGGACGAAGACGCCCTGGCCAGGGCGTGGGAAGAGGATCTTGCGAAGAATGAAATCGAAAAGGACCGGGAAGAGCCTGTCGCTCCTCCGAAGACGCATGAACCGCCGTTGAGTCTCGACTACCTCCTCGATGTCCCGCTCACCATCTCCGTGAGAGTGGGGGAGTCGCGCATGCTGATCAAGGATCTTCTCCAGCTGGGGCAGGGGTCTGTGGTGGAACTTGACAAGCTGGCCGGAGAGCCGATGGAGGTCCTGATCAATGACCAATTGGTGGCCCGGGGCGATGTAGTGCTCGTCAACGATAAGTACGGAATCCGTCTGACCGATATCGTCAGTCCCATCGATCGTGTCAAGAAATTGTGACCCCAACTTATCCATTCCTAGGGAGGTCTCCCGATGCTTATCCCGTCCTCAGGCCACGATACAAGCCTTTTGATGATCGGCGTCAAGCTTGCCGGCTCGCTGTTGTTTGTTTTGGCCCTCTTTCTTTTGGGGGTCTGGGTGGTGCGGCTTCTTCAGCGCCAGAAGATCCTCGCCCTCCGGAAATCGGAGAACGAGATCGAAATTCGTTCGACCCGTTCCCTGGGACCTCGCGCCCAGATCGCGGTGGTGAGCGTCGGACACAATTCCTTTCTCGTCGGGATTGCCCCCTCAGGCATCTCTCTTCTGGGTCGCATTGACGAGTCTGGTTCCAGGGCCGTTTCCTCGGTGGCTCCTGCCCAGGCCTCTCACGGCCGGCCCACGGAGGCAGTGTCCATTTCGTCCCATGCGGCCAAGGGAGGGAGTTCCTCGGAGCCGACAACCTTCGACGCCGCAGTGCGGGAAGCCCTAAACAGGATCGGAGCGGTCTCCCGCGAAAAAATGTCCGGCGACAATTCAAGCCGCTGGACTGTATGATGCGATGGGGCCGTGCCTTCGTCCTTCCTTTTCTGGTCGTGCTTTTAATCGTCCCGTCCCCGGTTTGGTCGAAGGACTTGACCGTGGCTCCGGTCGCCCCTCTTCCCGACATTCACCTTTCCTTCGGGAATGGGAATCCGGAACCCTCCCAGGTGGCGATGACGGTCGAACTCTTCCTGCTTCTGACCGTCCTCTCTCTGGCTCCGGCGATTCTGGTGATGATGACCTCGTTTACCCGGATCGTCGTTGTCCTCTCTTTCCTCCGGCAGGCGCTCGGAACGGCCCAGGTCCCGCCCAACCAGGTTCTGATTGGACTGTCCCTCTTCCTGACCTTTTTCATCATGGCTCCGGTATGGCAGACCATGAACAAGGAGGCCGTCACCCCGTATCTTGACAAGAAAATCGGATCGGACGAGGCGCTGTCGCGAGGGCTTGCCCCCATCCGGTCCTTTATGTTTCGCCAGGTTCGGACCAAGGATTTAACGTTGTTCGAGCGGATTGCCCATTTGCCGGAAACACCCCGGGCGCAAGCGGATATTCCTACGTACGTGCTGATTCCGGCCTTTGTTGTCAGCGAGCTTTCCACGGCCTTCGAGATGGGGTTCATGATTTATCTGCCCTTTCTGGTCATTGATGTGGTGGTGTCTTCGGTCCTGATGTCCATGGGAATGATGATGCTTCCCCCGACGGTGGTCTCCCTGCCCTTCAAGATTCTTCTCTTTGTGCTTGTGGATGGATGGAATCTGATCGTGGGTTCACTGGTCCAAAGCTTTCACTAAAGGAGTCTCGCCATGAACCTCCAGACAGCGGTCGATCTGACGCACGAAGCCATGCGGATGGCCCTGGTCCTGACGCTCCCAGTGCTTTTAGCCAGCCTTTTGGTCGGCGTTGTCGTCAGCCTTCTCCAGGCGGTGACCCAGATCAACGAAATGACCCTTTCCTTTTTGCCCAAAGTCGCGGCCGTCGGCGGGATCCTTCTTGCGCTGATGCCGTGGATGGTCCGGATGATGGTGGACTACACCCATGGGCTTTTCGCACAGCTTCCCGGAGTGACCCGGTGAGCCCAAGTCCATTCCTGAACCTCTTTTCCATCTCCCGCTGGGATCCCGAGCTTTTCGTTCTGATCCTCTCGCGAACGAGCGGCGTTCTGATCGCCATGCCGGCGTTCAACGCACGGGCTGTCCCCACCCGGATCAAGGCCCTCGCAGCCGTGGCCCTCTCGGCCCTGCTTTTTCCTCTGATCCGTGCCAACCTCTCGTTTCACGACACCGCTTATGAAAATCTTCTTCTCGACATTTTCTCGGAATTTCTGATCGGGGTGTCGATCGGGTTCTGCGCGTATCTGATTTTTGCCTCGGTGGCTCTGGCAGGACAATTGGCGGGTGTTCAGGCAGGATTCGGGATCGTGGATGCCATCAATCCCTTGGGTGTGGCCGAATTTCCTCTTCTGGGGAATTTCCAGGCCCAGGTGGCTTTTCTCGTCTTTCTCGCCACCAATGCCCAATATGCCCTTTTGTGGACGCTCGCCCGCTCTTATGAAGTGATTCTCGTGGGTGGAGGAAGTTTTTCGGGGAATTACTTTTCCGGATTCACCCATCTCTTCAGTTCAATGATGACCCTGGGATTGGTTCTTGCGGCCCCTTTCATCGTGGGGGGGATCATCCTCAATCTCGTTTTGGGCTTTCTTTCGAAGATGATGCCCCAGATGAATCTCATCTCCCTGGGGCTTCCCGTGATGGTGTTGGGAGGACTCATCCTGACCCTTCTGGGTCTCCCGTTCTTCACCGCCGTCCTGGCCCGCTCGATGGGGGGGCTCGGCGAAACCCTCGACGATCTGCTCAAAGTGATGGCCGGCCATGGCGGATAATCCGAACGACGGGCAGCTTCGCCAGGAAGAGCCGACCACACGGCGCCTCGAAAAAGCCCGGGAAGAAGGGCAGATCACCCGGAGCCGGGAAGTCGGAACGTTTTTCTTTTTACTGGCCGCCCTTCTCCTGATGGTGACCTATGGGGCGAATCTTGTCCTGAATCTGAAGGCCGATATGGGGTTTTATCTGAGCCATGCGGGCCCGGCCCCACTGACGGTTGACTCGGTCTCCCCCTTTGTTCAGCGCGTCGTGTTGCACGAATTGGTGTCCGCCGTTCCTGTGATGCTTGGATTTCTCCTGTTCGGCGTGACGTCGTTCCTGGTTCAGGGGGGACCCGTGTGGAGCCCGAAGGCGGCTTCCATCCGCTGGAGTCGCATCTCCCCGTCGCAGGGGGTCAAAAGACTCTTTTCCATCCGTTCCGTTGAGGAGCTTGTTCGATATCTTTTCAAGGTCGTCCTTTCCCTGGTCATCGTGTTCTACGTGTACGAAAATCATTGGCTGACTCTTCCGGCCCTGGTAGAGACAGGCCCCCATCGCATGATCGCGGCCATGTACACAATGACCTTTCTCGTCTTGGCCGCCTTTCTTCCGCTGTATTTCGCGCTGGGGGTCGGGGATTACCTTTTTCAAAGATTCGTCCTGATGCGGAGCCTCCGGATGACACGCACCGAGGTCAAGGAAGAGACGAAGGAGACGGAAGGCGACCCGCAGGTCCGTGCGAGAATCCGGTCGATTCAGAGAGCGATGGCCAGACGCCGCATGATGTCAAAGATCAAGGGGGCGACCGTGGTCATCACCAACCCCACCCATGTTGCCGTGGTCCTCAAATACGTGCCCGAAACCATGACCGCCCCGGTCGTGGTGGCGAAAGGAGCGGACGAAGTGGCGTTCCGTATCCGGGAAGTGGCTCGGGAGATGGGAGTTCCCGTCGTCGAAGATCCGCCCCTGGCAAGAGGGCTCTATCGGGATTGCGCCTTGGACAGGGAAATCCCCGTGTCCTTCTACGAGGCGGTGGCCAGGATCCTCTCCGTTCTCTATCAACGCACCGGAGAAACGATTCTTGCAGGGAGAACTAACCCATGAAATCATTGTTCACCGGCCGGTCGTCAGATCTGTCCGTGTTCGTGGGAGTGGTGGGCTTGCTGTCCATCATGATCGTTCCGCTTCCCCCCCTGATGCTCGACCTTCTTCTGTCCACAAACATCGCCTTTTCTCTGATCATTCTCCTGGTGGCCCTCACCACGCGGACGATCCTTGAATTCAATCTGTTTCCGACCATTCTTCTCCTGGCCACACTCTTCAGGCTCTCTCTCAATGTGGCCAGTACGCGGCTCATTCTCCTCCATGGTCAAAACGGAACCGTCGCCGCCGGCCATGTCATTGAATCCTTCGGCCGGTTCGTGGTCGGGGGGTCCTATGCGGTTGGGCTGATCATCTTCCTGATCTTCGTGGTCATCAATTTCGTCGTGGTGACGCGAGGGGCCGGCCGCATCGCCGAGGTCGCCGCCCGCTTCACGTTAGATGCCCTTCCAGGAAAGCAGATGGCGATCGATGCCGATTTGAACTCAGGGTCCATCAAGGAAGAGGAGGCCCGGAAGCGGCGCAAGGAACTCACGAAAGAATCGGAGTTCTACGGCGCCATGGATGGGGCCTCCAAGTTCGTTCGCGGGGATGCGGTCGCCGCTCTTCTCATCCTGTTGATCAATATTATTGGCGGACTCATGATCGGGACCCTTTTGATGGGGATGGCGATGGGAGAGGCCCTGCAGGTCTATACCCTCCTGACCATCGGTGAAGGGCTGGTCGCCCAGATTCCTGCCTTGATCGTCAGCGTGGCCGCCGGAATCGTCGTGACCCGATCTTCTTCCACGAATGAACTGGGCATGGATATGCGCGATCAACTTTTTTCCAGAAGCCGCGCAATGGGGGGAGCCTCTGCCATTCTGCTCTTTCTTTCGGCGGTCCCCGGTTTGCCCCATCTGGCGTTTCTTCTGATGGGCGGACTTCTGGGGGCGACGGCCTGGTCGGTCCGAAGATCGCAACAACAGACGGAATCGGCCCGGAAGCAGGAAGAAGAGAAGGTGCCTCCCCCCCCGGAAAATATCGAGCAGTTTCTTTCTCTCGACCTTCTCGAGATCAATGTGGGGTATGGGCTCGTCACCCTCGTGGAAGGGGGCTCGGGCGGAGATCTGACAGAGCGGATCAAGGGAATCCGGAGACAGCTTGCAGGAGAGCTCGGGATCATCGTCCCCCCTATCCATATCCGTGACAATCTTCAGCTGAAGCCGGAAGAATACATGATTCTTCTCAAGGGGAATCCGGTCGGACGATGGGAGCTGAAGCCCGGATCCATGCTGGCGATGAATGCAAGCGGGGGAATTGACAGTATTCCCGGAACTCCTGTCAAGGAACCGACATTCAGTCTCCCGGCGATTTGGATCTCCCCGGAAAACCAGGAGTCCGCGGAAGGATCGGGAATGACCGTGGTGGATCCGGTGACAGTCCTGGCGACCCATTTGACCGAAATTCTTCGGACCCATGCGTCCGAACTCGTGGGGCGCCAAGAAACACAACGGCTTCTCGACGCGCTTTCCCGGGATTATCCAAAGCTCGTGGAAGACCTCGTTCCCGGCCAGATTGCTCTGGGGACCTTGGTGTCGGTCCTCCATGCGCTTCTGGCCGAACGGGTCTCCATCAGGGATCTTCGGACCATCCTCGAATCGCTCTCCGATCAGATCTCGGCGGGTCGGGATGCCAAAGATGTGACACTCCTGGCGGAGGGGGTCCGGCAAGCCCTTGGACGAACGATCGTGAACCCCTACCTTTCCGGACGGGCGCGCCAGCTTTCCATCATCAGTCTCGACGGCCGCTGGGAGGAGCAGCTTCAGAAGGCTCTTTCCGGCGGGGGTGGCGGGCCTGGACGTCCCCTGGCGCTTGATCCGGGGCTGGTCCAAAAATTGCTCACCAATCTTGGCAAGGTGTTGGAGTCCCAAGGCAAGAAAGGAGTACAGGGGGTATTGTTGGTGGCCCCGCAAGCGCGGTTCGGAATCCGGAGGCTGGTGGAGCGCTACTTTCCATCTCTGCCGGTTCTTTCACCTCAGGAGATTCCGGCGGATATTTCGATCCAGGCGTCGGATGTCGTGCGATATCAGGAGGCATAAGGGATGCTGATCAGGACATTCGAAGGCGTTGACATGAACGACGCCCTGAAGAAGGTCAAGAAAGAACTCGGACCGGAAGCGGTCATCCTCTCATCGAGAAAGTCGGACCAAGGATCGAAATCCGGCGTTCCCGGGGTGGTTGTGACCGCCGGCCTCCCGCAGATCGATCCTCCCTGGGCCCAGGATCTTCCGGGGCCTCCTCCTCCCACGGAGGATGGTCTCCGCCTGTCCGATATGGAATCCATTCGGGAGACGATCAGCCGCATGGAACGGGAGTGGGGGGCAGGATCATCCCAGGAGATCCAGGACCTTCTTGTCAGGATGAGCCGGTTGACAGGGACCTCCACCGCCCCTCTTTCCCCTCCATTCGATCCGGTTGAAGACTCTCGCCGGATTCTTGCGGAGTCCGGGTTCCCCCCCGGAGACTGCGAGGATCTCGTGGAGGCGTTCCGGCTTCTTTCCTATCAGCCGTTGGATTGGAGTTCCGGGCAGGTCCAATCCCTCCTCCAGTTCCTGATCTCTCAGAAAATAGAGGTGACCGGATCCCTGTTTTCAGACGCACGGCCCACCGGACGTCCCCGGGTAATCCTTTTTGTCGGCCCCACGGGAGTGGGAAAGACGACGACCATCGCCAAGATCGCCGCAATGCTCATTGCCCGCAACCGCCGCTCCGTCGGGTTGATCAACCTCGACACCTACCGCATCGGAGCCATTGAACAGCTTCGAATCTATGCAGATCTGATGGGAGTTCCGGTGGAGGTGGTCACAAGCGCCGCAAGAATCGCGGATGCGATCGGTCATCTCCGCCAAAACGAGGTCATTTTAGTCGATTCGGCCGGGCGCACCGAGGGGGGCGTCGAGGAGATGGGGACATTCTTCTCCGCCCTCGGAGCGGCCGGCGCGACCTGGGATTTTTCGACCGCTCTGGTCGTTTCGGCCACACAAAAGTCAAAGGATTTGGAAAAGACCGTGGAGCGCTTTGCCAAGGTCCGCCCGGAATCCGTGATCGTCACGAAGATCGATGAAACAGAGAATCTGGGGTCCCTTTATTCGATGCTGGCCCATAGCCGCCTTCCAGTGTCTTATGTCGGCGTCGGCCAAAAGGTCCCGGAAGATATTGAACTGGCCCACGGAGGCCGCTTGGCGCAATGGATGATAGAAGGATGGAGTCGCGATGGATCAGGCATCAGGTCTTAGAACCGATGGCGGGGCCACGGCCAATAACGGCGGGCGGATTCACCTTCCCCGGGTGATTTCAATCACCAGCGGCAAGGGGGGGGTCGGAAAGACCAATGTGTCGGCCAATATGGCCTTCATCATGGCCGCCCGATTCGGGTTGAGAGTTCTGGTTCTGGACGCCGACCTGGGGCTTGGCAACATGGATGTCCTCTTGAATATCCGGCCATCCCATACGCTTCAGGATGTTCTGATGGGCGATCGCTCCCTGTCGGAGATCCTCGTCCGGGGCCCCGGGGGCATGCTGATCCTTCCTGCCGCCTCGGGGGTCGAAGAAATGACGAGCTTGACCAGCGAACAGAATCTTCGCCTTCTGGAAGAGTTTGAGAGTCTGTCGATGGATCTCGATGTGCTGTTGATCGACACCGGGGCCGGAATTTCCGAAAACGTCCTCAATTTCAACATGGCGAGCCGGGAAACCGTCGTTGTCGTCACGCCCGAACCGACGAGCCGGACCGATGCGTTCGCCCTCATGAAGGTTTTGTTTAGGCGGCAGGCGGACAAGCCTTTTCTCTTTCTGGCCAACATGGTCCGAGACCGGCAGGAGGCCATCGGTCTCTTTGATCTCGTGTCCGGCGTCGCCGACAGGTATCTCCCCGGACTGGCCCTTTCCTTTGTCGGCCATCTTCCCTCGGACCCCTCTCTCACCCAGGCGGTCCGCTCTCAGAGGGCGATCGCGGAGATGCTTCCGGGGGCGCCTTTTTCGAAAGGGATGGAGGTCGTGGTCCGATCCATCCTTTCACGACCTCCGCGAAGCGGCGGCGACGGAGGAATCGGGTTATGGATGAAAAGGCTTGCCGAAGCAGGGATGGAGAAAACTTGATTTTTTTAGTTGAGAACTATTGATGAACACGGTAGAATGAACAAAGACTTAAAATTGTGTTGATGGAAGAGGTGGGGGAGCCTGCCATATTGTCTCCGTAGGCTTGTCTCCGTAGGGCTATTTGTGGCTTTATGGCGAGGGAATGTGCTTGGAACTTGACGATGCGATGATCAAGGAGTTTGCCGGCACCATCAAGTATCATGCGATGCGCTACGCCCATCGCCTCCCCCCGGAAATAGGGGTGGAGGACCTGATCAGCGTGGGCCTCCGGAGCCTTGTTGATAGTGCCCGTCGCTTCGATCCGTCGAGAGGGCTGAAATTCAAGACCATGGCCGAACATCGAATCCGTGGGGCCATGCTTGACGAGATCCGCGCCATGGACTGGGTCCCCCGGTCGGTTCGGGAAAAACAGTCGGAAGTGCAGCAGGTTCGCTCCCGACTCGAGGAAGAACTCGGCCGCGAACCGTCCGAAGAGGAGCTGGCAGAAAGGATGGGGCTTTCTTTAGACGCGATGTCGCAACTCCTCTGGGAAATTGATACCCATCCCACGCTTTCCTTGGACGAGTTTTTTTCGCCCGACGAGCAGGAAGGCGACTCTCTTAAAGACAGGATTCCCGAAACACGCCAGGAGGATCCGCTCGGTCAGCTGATCCGTGGGGATGCCGTGGAGCGCCTCACCAAGGCGCTCGATACCCTTCCGGAAAAGCAGAGACTGGTTCTGACTCTGTATTACTATGAGGACTTAACCATGAAGGAAGTCGCTCAGGTTCTGGAGGTCAGCGAGTCCCGGGTGTCCCAGATTCATGCGCAGGCGCTCCGGGTCATCAAATCCATCCTGGGAAAGACCATGGGAGAGGAATCCCGATTTTCTTAAATCCAACAGAGCTGCCCACCCTGATCCGTGAGGGGCATGGTCGAAAAGCGAGTGCGGGGGCTCGTGAAATTCCACCGAGTGTCCGATAAGAACATGTCGGTTATGGAAATGACCTGTCCATGGCGGTTTCCGACCAGAGGCGAACTGCTTTGGTGCCGATGAAACGCGGGAGGAAGGAGTTCAAATGATCAATTTTGGGATGAAGGTTCTGGTCGTGGACGATTTCTCAACGATGCGCCGGATCATCAAGAACACACTTCGCCAGATCGGATTCACCAATATCGAGGAGGCGGAGGACGGCCAAAAAGCCTATGCCCGGTTGATCGTGGAAAAATTTGATTTCATTGTCAGCGACTGGAACATGCCGAACATGACGGGGATCGAACTCCTCCGGAAAGTTCGCTCGACCCCTCAGACCAAAGACATTCCCTTCCTGATGGTGACCGCGGAGGCCAAGCAGGAGAATATCGTCGAAGCCATCAAGGCCGGTGTGTCGAATTACATCGTAAAACCGTTCAATGTGGCAACCCTCGACGAGAAAATCAAGAAGATTTTCAAGGAGAAATAGCCCGGTTCCGGAGTGGAAGTCGGAGGAAGAACGATGAGTGAAGGGGACGAAAACGACGAGTTGAAGGAAATTGAACAATATTTTCTCCAGGAAGCCACGGAGATGCTCGAGGGGCTCGACAACTACTTCGTTCAACTCGAACACAATCCGGATGACCGGATTTTAAATGAGATCTTTCGTACCGCCCACAGCATCAAAGGGTCGGCAGGGTTTATTGGCCTGACCCGGATCGTGGAAGTCGCCCATCATGCGGAAAATGTTTTGAACCAGCTTCGGACCGGAAACATGCGGGCCGAGCCCGCGGTGATCGACATCATCCTGGAGGCGATGGACACCCTCAAGATCCTGGTCAATGAAGTGCGTACCGGCGAACAGGCCGACGTGGACATTGACGGCATGAACATGAAGCTTGATCTTCTTCTCCAGTGGGGGGAAGACACCAGCGGCAAAGGGTCTTCTCCCCAGGAAGAGGAGGGTGCCGCGGCCGAAATGTCCGATGGTCCCCGCCAGGAGCAATCTCCTGACCAGCCTCTTCAGGTTCCGGAGGCCGCCGTTCCGTCTTTTCCCAACACTTCTCCCCCTTTGCCCCCTTCAGGCCCTCCTTCTTCTCCCTCCTCTCCGGAGGCGTCCGCTCCCGAGCCGCCACCCGTTCCCAAGGTGATTCGCCCCGCCTCCCCCCGCGAGGAAGGTCATGGTCCCGATGGGGCAGGCGGGGCGAAACTCCCGGAAGGTGGCGTGGAGGTGGATCAAACGATTCGGGTCGAAATCACCCGCCTCGACAGCGTCATGAACCTTGTCGGGGAACTCGTGCTGGGGCGGAACCGGCTGGTGAAGCTGTCAAGCGATATCGGCGGGGTGACCAACTTCGAGCAGCGGATCAAGGAGGTGGCCGAAGCGATCTCCCAATTGAATCGGGTGACGACCGACCTCCAAACCGCCGTCATCAAGACCCGGATGCAGCCGATCAAGAAAGTGCTCGGAAAGTTTCCAAGAATGGTGCGGGACCTCTCCCGCAAAATGGGGAAGACCATCCGTCTTGAACTGGCCGGAGAGGAGACCGAACTCGACAAGTCGGTGATCGAGGAAATCGGGGACCCGTTGGTCCATATCATCCGTAACTCCATCGATCATGGGATTGAACCCCCGGAAGACCGGATGGCTCAAGGCAAGAATCCGGAGGGGGTCGTCAAGGTCTCGGCTTACCAGGAAGGGAACTCCATCGTCATCGAGATCTCCGACGACGGACGTGGAATCGATGTTGAAAAAGTGAAACGAAAGGCCGTCGAGAAAGGAATCCTGACCGAGGCCGATGTTCAGCGCATGAGCGAGGCTGATGCGGTCAACATTATTTTCCTGCCCGGCTTCACCACCGCGGAGAATGTCACGGACGTGTCCGGCCGAGGGGTCGGAATGGATGTCGTCCGAACCAATATCAACAAAATCAACGGGTCGGTGGATATCGTCACCCAGAAGGGCGCCGGATCCACATTCAACATTCGTCTTCCCCTCACGATCGCCATTATTCAGGCGTTGATGGTGTCCATCGGGTCTGAAACCTATGCCATTCCCCTAGCCAGTGTTATTGAAACTGTAAAAATTACCGAAAAGGATATCAAGCTCCTTTCGGGAAGCGAAGTGCTCAACCTGAGGGACCAGGTCCTGCCGCTGATCCGGCTTCGGGATGAATTCATGGTGCCCCCTCTTTCGGGAGACGACGGGATCCCCGAAGGGCAGTATGTCGTGGTGGTCCAGATCGGTACAAAGAACCTGGGGCTCGTGGTGGACAATTTGCCATACCAGGAGGAGGTCGTCATCAAGTCCATGGGCCAGCTTCTTGCGGGAATCCGTGGGCTGGCGGGGGCGACCATCACTGGAGATGGCCGGGTGATCATCATTCTCGACGTGGGAGAGATTCTTCAGGATGTTTCTCTGCGCATGAAGAAAGCGACGCCCACCTTCGATCCGGCCTCCTCTGAACGTTTGGAGGCCGGCGTCTAGAATTCCTGGGTCTGCGAGAGGCCGGTTGGCGGCTTATATAAAGGAGGAAATGGTGAGCGGCTTCGAACGTAAAAAAACGATCCGCTGGCGGTTGTCGGCCAAGCTGGGGTTATCGTCTGCGATTGGACTCATCCTCGTCCTTGGAGCGACCTATACCCTCTTCTATCGATCCGCCAAGTCAGACCTTTCCCGAATCGAGGCCGGAAAGATGACGATGATGGGCCATTCGATCGTCCGCGGCCTTGGAACAATCATGTACTCGATCAACGCCCCCGCGCTTTCCCAGAAGCTGGTCTCCGATCAGAAGACCCTGTCGGGAATCGTGCGCGTCCAGGTCCTTCGGGGCGACGGAATCCAGTCCTTTTACGACAACGAGGCCATCGCCAAAGTCAATGAATGGCGTCATTATGATGCCTATTCTCCCCGCATGTTCATGCTTCATCCGAAGCACGAGGAGCAGGCTCTTTCCAAGGATCCTCGGTTCAAGGATGTGGTGAAGTACGCGCGATCCGCCACATTCAAGGAGACTCTTGACGGAAAACCTGTGATCACACGTCTTTTTCCGATCCGGTACGAGGCAAGCTGCGCCCTTTGCCATGGGTACGCCTCCCACGACAAGACACTCGCGGTGTTGCGGGTCAGCATGGAACGGACCTCATTCGAAGGGGATCTCTCAAGGCTTAAGGTGCAGGCCGGACTTTATGCGCTCGCCACGATCGGAATCCTCATGGTCCTGATCTACATCCTTGTCCGGACGATCGCCGTCCGTCCGCTCGGGGACCTTGTCAAGGTGATCGGGAAGACCGCCGAGGGGAATCTGACGCAGCGGATGACGAGCCAGGCCGGGGATGAGGTGGGGGATCTCGTCAACCATTTCGGAGTGATGGTCGACAATCTGCGGGAATTGGTCAAGATGGTGGCCAATGAATCCGAAATCGTGGGAGAAGGGTCACGGAACATGATCGTCTCCCTCGAATCCATTCGCGGGAAATCCACCGCTCAGATGCAGCAGATCGAGATGGCCAAGAAGGCGGTGGACGAACTTGGACGGTCTCTGGCGGATGTGGCGCAGGTCACCCGCCAGGTGTCGGACATTTCGTTAAAGGCCAGCGAGGAGGCCAATGCCGGGGGAGAATCAGTGGCGGACATGGTCCGAGAACTTTCCCGGATCGAAAAGGTCATCTCCGAAGCCGGAGAAAAAATTCTGGAGCTGGGCAAGCGATCGGATCAAATTTCCCAAATCGTCAACATCATCAATGAAATTGCGGAACAGACCAATCTCCTTGCCTTGAATGCCGCGATCGAAGCGGCCCGGGCGGGAGAGCAGGGACGAGGGTTCGCCGTCGTCGCCGATGAAGTGAGAAAGCTCGCGGAACGGACGACCCGATCCACCCGGGAGATATCGGAAACCATCTCGCACCTGCAAGGGTTGACGGAACAGTCGGTGAAGGTCATGGATCGAGGATCCAAGGAGATGAAGGTCTTGATCGGTGAAACAGAGAAAACCGCAGGGGTTTTTTCGCGAATCGTCGCCTCCTCGTCCGACGTCTCCAAGCGCGTGAACCAGATCGCCGAAACGACCGGGGCGCAAACTCAGGCGATCGACCGGGTTGGAAAAGTGGTCGACCAGACGGCTCGTGATGCCCGCGAAACGGTCGATAACGTGAGTGGGGCAGTGAACGCGGGAGAAGGCCTCCAAAAGCAGATGGAGGAACTCAACGAATATCTTTCCCGGTTCAAGGTTTAGGAAGGGGTCATGTCGAGGCACCCTACAGGAGCGAATCCATGGAGATGACAGGAACAGCGATCGCACCGCTTGGCCATCGGAAAGAATCGACGCATACGTTGGCGAATGAAATTTCGGGGCTCCATGAAAGCGTCGACTTTGGAGAAGGCGCCATTCAACTGGTCTGCTTCAAACTCGGAGAGGAAGAATACGCCCTTGATGTCATGAATGTCCATGAAATTAACCGGGTATCGGACGTTACCCGGGTTCCGAAGGCGCCCTTTTTTGTGGAAGGGGTCATGAACCTTCGGGGAAAGATCCTCCCCGTCATCAATCTACGAAAGAGGTTTGGCTTCCCTCCTCCAACGACGGATGCCGAGGAGGCGCGAACCATTGTGGTCTTTTATGAAGGAATTATGGTGGGACTTGCCGTGGATCAGGTTTTTCAGGTCCTACGGATCGGCCGTGAAAAGATTGAGATCAACGAAGGGCTCGGGCTTGTCAACGTCCTGGACGCCGTCATGGCCGGGGTGGCCCATCTGGGGGACAAGCTGGTTGTGTTGCTCGACCTCCCGAAGCTCTTCGAGGCCATCCAAAAAGATGCGGAAAAATGTTAGGGAATCAATAGTCCGACTGTCGGGAGATTCTTATGGACATCACAACGATTCTCGGACTGGCCGTGGCATTCGGTGGAATTATCCTGGGTGCGATCCTCGAAGGGCTGTCCATTTCAACGCTCGTTCAACCGACGGCCGCCTTGATCGTGTTCGGCGGAACCTTCGGTGCCACGCTGCTTCAGTATCCCTTGAACGTCGTCCTGAAAGCCATCAGGCGCCTTCCCCAGATTCTTCTCAACAAAGGGGGAGACGCGGGACCCATCATTCAGAAAATTCAGGAACTGTCCAAGACCAGCCGGAAGGAAGGGCTGTTGAAGCTCGAGGCGCATCTCGAGGATCGGGAAATTAAGTCCGACCCGTATTTCGCCCGGGGGGTCCGGATGGTCATGGATGGAACGGAAATCACCAAGGTCCGGGAAGCCCTTGAGGTTGAAGCCCATTATATCGAGGACGATGAGAGTATCGTCTTCAAGGTCTTCGAGTCGGCGGGGGGATTCTCGCCTACGATCGGAATTCTGGGAGCCGTGCTCGGGCTGATTCACGTGATGAGCAATATGGGGGATCCCGCCAAATTGGCGGAGGGGATCGCCGTGGCATTCGTCGCGACGGTCTATGGGGTCGGCGCGGCCAATCTCGTGTATCTTCCTATCGGGGGAAAGCTCAAGATTAAGTCCCGGACCGAAGATAAAATCCGGGCCATCATCGTGGAAGGCCTGGTCGGGATCGGCCAGGGAGAAAATCCACGATTGATCGAAGATCGGCTGCTGGGATTTCTGAACGAATCCGAACGGGTCAAGTACGAGCACACCTACCGGAAGGGCAAAAAGGCAAACCTCTAGGCAAAGGGAGCGGTCATGGCCAAAAAGGCCAAGCACGAGGAACACGAAAACCTCGAACGATGGCTCGTTTCCTATGCAGACTTCATCACGCTCCTCTTCACCTTCTTCGTGATGTTGTACGCCATTTCGACGGTGAACACGGGAAAGTTCAAAGTTCTGTCCCACGCCATCGTCCTGACCTTCTCCCATCAGCCCGTCTCATCAAACGTCCACATCATCATCCCCCACAGCCGGGTGACGGCAGGCAAAGCGACACCCCATGTCAATACCGTTCTTTTTCGGATGATGCAGCTGATCCAGGAGCGCTCCTCGTCTCATGGGGCAATGAAGGCCACTCAAAGCCACAGGGGAATCCGGATCAGGATTCAGGCGGCATTCCTGTTCCAGTCAGGTCATGCCAAGGTCCGAAAGGAAGCGATCCCCTTCCTCAAACAGATCGCGGGGGTTCTGTCCAGGACAAAGCGGTCTTTCCGGATCGAGGGGCATACCGACGATGTTCCGATCCATGGCCGCTACAAGAACAACTGGACCCTGTCAACAATGCGGGCCGTCAATGTTCTCATGGAGTTGCTGGCTCTTGGTCCCATCGACCCGCGCAATGCAAGCGCGGCGGGATATAGCCATTATCGGCCCATCGTCCCCAACACCACGGATGCAAACCGGAAGAAGAACCGCCGAGTGGAAATCGTGATTCTGAAGAAGCCCGATCAATCCCTCGCCACGCCCGCCCCGGTCATTTCCTCGCCTTCCATGCAGGAAGGGGGCGGCGAGTCGGTTCCTTCGATTCCGTCTCCGGTGTCTCCGGGGTCCACCGATCTTCCGGCACCTCGCATCTGAGGAGCGTTCCATGGGAATCCTTCCGGTCGTGAATCTTGAGCAAGTGATTGCGCAATCCCCGGCATTGATGGGGGAGAGAGTCCGAGAGCAAAAAAAAGAGGAAGGACCCTCCGCATCCGGAGAGCCTCCCGGTGTTCGTGAGGAGGAGGTGCCTCCGCCGGCCACAGGGATTACGCCGGTGCACAGGATCGGTCAGAGAGAAAGCCCGGAGGAAGGTCTGGAGAAAGAGAAAAAATCGGAGTATTCTCCGGGGAAGAAGGAGAAAAGGCGGGAACATCCCCCAACGCTTTCCGGAGAGGTGGAACCAAGGCCGGGAAAGCAAGAGGAGCACCGTCTGGACATCGAAGCCTGAGACCCCCGGAGCCGACCCTATGCCTTTAGAACGATTTGAAGTCTTGACAGGAATTGTGGGGACCGTTCTGATCCTGATCGGGGTGGTCCTTTTGGTGGAGTTCCGGAACCTGAGACAATCCCTGAAACGCCTGAACGCGAAAATGATGGGTCTGAAGGACGGTGCCCCTCTGGGGATTTCCGCCGATGCCCTTTTCGGGGAATCGCACCAAATCTTAGATGAGAAACGGCAACGACTTGAGGACCTCATTCGGGAAGCGGAGAATCTCAGGTCCGACCTGTCGGTCCTTTTTTACGATATCAAGCGATCTATGGACGAGGTGGCCGAGAGGAAGCCCTCGGATGCCTCGGAGAATGAGTGGTCCCGGGAGGACGAGGTGATGTACCCCTTGCCTGAAGAGGGCGAGATCCCCCCCCCGATTCCGGTGGCGGAGCCTCTGAGGGAGACGGTCCTTCGTCATTTCCGGGAAGGCCGTTCAATTCAGGAAATCGCGTCGGCCATCGGACGGGGGGAAGGGGAGGTCGCCTTCATATTGTCGATGGAACGGGTCGGAAGATCCTGACCCTCCGTTGACACGCCGTAGAGAAGGGATGTATCCCCCGGAAAGGGAGGAGGATGGAACCGGTTTCTCAAAAGGCGTCCCCTGGTGAGCCGCATTTTACGGAGTCCGGATTCTCCTTCGAATTCCTGCTCCATTTGATCGACATTTCAAGAAGGGGGTCCCCCGGAACCTCGCTGTCGCTCTCTTTTCCCCCGTCCTCGCTTTCTCGCGCGTTGGATGCCGAGGCAAAGCTCCCCGTGGTTTTTGAAATCGCCTCTCCTGGATTACGGAAAGCCCTTGAACGGCTCCTTGAGAAATCGTCCTCCGGACCCCGATCTCCCATGACATTGGAAATCCAGAAGAAAGAAAACACCCTTTTCTGGACCATTCGCGGGAAGGGAGGGGCCCTCGAACTCACCTCTCCCCTCATCCTCTCCCGTCCTTCCACCATTCGTCTTGAGGGGGAGCCCCCTCCTTCGGCGGACCCTCCCCCCGCCGAGTTCTCCGCCCCCTTCCTTCTCGGTCCGGCCGCGATATTGGAACGGCCTGTTTCTCCGGAGGAAACGGTCGAGTTCAAAGGAGGCGGGCTGTCCGCGGGAGGCTTCTCTTCGTCTCCGACCGGCCCGGTCGCGGTCTGGCCATTTTTTCACCCGGCCCAGACGATCGAGTTCACGGTCCGCTGGGTGAGCGAAGAGGACACCGAAGAACGAAGGACGTCCGCCGGTCCCTCCGAAGTCGCGTTTTCTCTCGAGATCCCCTGGAGCGAAGGGCTTCCGAAAAATGTTCTCCCCCGAAGGGTCCGGGTGGCCGGATTATTCTCACCCACCCAAATCACCTTGCTGGGAAGGGATCTTCCCGACACCTTTCTCGACTACTTTAGCCGCCGGCGGACTATGCTCGAAGAAAGTCTGAAGGTCTTTCCCGGAATCGAACTCTCGGTCCGCTTTGGCAAGACGGGGGGCGGGAACGAGGAGGAAAGGAGAGAAGGGTGAGCGGCACGCTTCCAAGCGATCGCTCCCAAGACTCCAAGAACGGGGAGGTTCGGGAGAATGTGCAACTGTCGATCGCGCTTCGGTATCTTCCGGGAATCGACGATGCGCCCTTAGTCCTTGTGAACGGGCAGGGCGAGATTGCCCGGGCCATCGTTGAACTGGCGAAGATCCTCCGCATTCCGATCGTCCGGGAGGCGGCTCTTTCGGAAAATCTTCTCCGGGTGCCTCCCGGCCATCCCATCCCCAAAGAGCTTTACGAAGCGGTGGCGGTCATTCTTGCCACGCTTTTGACGGAGACACCGGGATCATGATCGGATCGGGAGATTTTTTCCCCCGCGTGTTTTCTGTGAGACCCCTCCATGGAAAAAGACCCTTCTCCCTTCTTACCGGATCGGCGCAGAGTCCTTAGGGCCTATTGGTCCGGACCCCCGGCCGAAGATGCCGGATTTCTCCTCCTTCCAGCCTTTCCTGCCGGATTCATGTCCCTTGGCCCTTCCTGACCCCACCGAAGGATAAGCCGCATCCTCGAGGCCCCGGTGCCCTCCGGTCCGGGTCCTCCGCTCCCCTTTTCCGGCCGTCCCCCCGACTCGGGTTTTTAAGAGGCCGCCCCGGGTTTCCCCCCAACGTCATTTTTATGGCACTTTTCTTGAGCCTGAGGGCCCTCTTCCCGTTTTGCGATTGGATTTCAAAGAGATCCTAGGCAGGAATTTTTTTCCCTCTCAGAGGTGCAGTTCTTGCCGGATTTCATGGTCGAAGATGTGAACATTATTGTCATATCGATGTTTTTTATGGTTGGCACGGAGATTGCTATTTAGAGGCTCCAAGGAGGTAGTCCATCGATGAGACGCGCCGAATTCGCCCTTGTCTCGGGAGCCCAGGGTCAGGAGCAAATGATCGATATTCTCTCGAATAATTTGGCCAATGTGAATACGCCCGGGTTTCGAAAGGACCGGGTGATGTTCCGGACCTATATTCCTCATCGGGAATATCTTCATAAGACTCCTCCAGAGGGCCTCAAGGTCCGGACGAGCCCATTCGGACACTTCCCCACACCCTGGGGCATGGCGGGGTCCGATATTCCGCATTCGGGGGTTGATCGGGTCTATGTCCGCTTTGAGGAAGGCGAGTTCCAGGGGACCGGAAATCCTTTGGATATCGGCCTTTCGGGGGACGGCTTTCTGAGTGTCAAGACGGCCGGAGGAATGTTCCTCACCCGGGACGGGCATCTGACGCTGGATCGATCGGGCCGGCTTGTGACCCAAGAGGGCCATCCCGTCCTTTCTAAAGAAGGAAACGAGATCGTCCTGCCGGAAGGACCCCGTGAAAAGATTCGGATCGACAGTGCCGGAAAAATATTCATGGGAGAGAAGAACGTGGCCCAGTTGGGGATTCTTGGCCCTGTGGGGGGGGATGGCCGCCTTGTCAAGGTGGGGGAGGGACTCTTTTACTCTCCGGACGGGACGCGTCCGGCCGTTGCAACAGTCCGGCGGGGAGGCGTGGAAGGATCGAATGTCAAGAGTGCCGCGGAAATGGTTCGCCTGATCCAGGGAATGCGGACGTACCAGACAGACCTTCAGGCCCTTCGCACGCTGAACGATCTTACGAGCCGCACTGTCAATGACATGACCGTGATCGCCTGAGCGGTCACAGGAGGGGAAGCGATGTTCCGAGCTCTTTGGAGTGCAGCATCCGGGATGGAGTCGCAACAATCCAATCTCGAAGTCATCTCCAACAATCTCTCCAACGTCAACACGATGGGATACAAGCGCCAGCGGGCCAATTTCCAGGACCTGATGTATCAGACCATCATCCCTCCCGGAGAGGCCTCTTCTCTTGAAGGAAACCAGGTCCCGACGGGGTACGAAGTCGGCATGGGGAGTCGCCTTGCGTCGATTCAGAAAGTCTTTCTCCAGGGGTCCCTCCGGTCCACCGGGAATCCCCTCGATTTGGCCATCGAAGGAAACGGGTTCTTCGTTCTCAGGCTTCCGGATGGAAGAAAGGCCTATACGAGGGATGGGACCTTCAATATCGACGGGAAAGGCCAGCTGGTCAATCCGGACGGACTGACGCTGGACCCCCGGATCGTCGTTCCCAAAAACGCAAAAACGATCCATGTTTCTCGAAGCGGGGAAGTGTCGGCGACCGTTCCGGGGCAGACGAAGCCGGTCCATCTCGGACAGATTGTTCTCGCACAATTTGTCAATCCGGCGGGTCTGACAAGCCGCGGAAACAACATATTCATGGAAACCGGAGCCTCGGGAAGGCCGACCCTTTCAAACCCGTCGATCAACGGGGCGGGACATCTCCAATCGGGGTTTCTCGAAGCGTCCAATGTCAATGTGGCCGAGGAACTGGTCAACATGGTGATCGGGCAGCGGGCCTATCAGATGGATACCTCCATCATCCGGACTGTCAACCGGCTGCTGGGATATACCGCGACCATTTAGGAGGGATGATGCTGAGCGCCTTGTCGGCTAGAAGGCTTTCGGGGGCCCTTGCGGTTCTTGTATGGGTCGGGATGTTCTGTCCTGGACCGGTGCAGGGCTCGGGCAGGACACTTCTGCTCCTCCGAGAAGGATCGGGAACGCTGGCGGTCGACAGGTCGGCCTTGGCCGAGCGCATTCGCAAGGATCTGGGCCTCCCGTTCGGAACCCGCATCGATGTCGGCCCTCTCCCCCGTCATATCCATGGTCCGGATGGAAGGGACGTGACGGCCGAAATCGCTCGCCAGGGCCCTCTCAACGGAGGCCGGTACCTGTATCGCCTGAATCTTCTCCAGGGAGGGGTGGCCAGAGAATCCTTCTTCCTCCGCGTGCGGGTCATGAGAGGGCCCCGGGGAAAAGCCCCCGGACACCTGTCGGCCGGACGGAGGGCTCTCGAGGGTCCCATGGGGGAGGGGGCGCTGGTCCAATCGGGAGATACCGTGCGGGTGACTGTCCAGGGACCAGGGTTCCGGATCCGGTTTGCGGGAATCTCTGAAGGAGGAGGCGACGCCGGAGACCGGATTCTCATTGTCAATCCGGCGTCGGGAAGGAGCCTTTCGGGTGAGGTGACGGGGCGTGACAGCGTGACAGTGAGGCTAAAGGAGCGCTCATGAAGACGACTCGAGATGTCCTGCTGATCCTTTTGCCGGTGATGGGAGCGATGCTGTGTGCCGGATGCGTCCCCTCACAAACCTCGAAGCCGGTGGTCTTTGCGGACCGTGCCCCGCACCCCCTCCCGCCGATTCTCAGGGAGAGGACGTTTGATGGATCGCTCTATGGAGAGGCCGGCCTTGGAAATCTCGCCGCCGACTATGTGGCCCTGGGCCCGGGAGATCCCATCGTCATTCGGCTGGACCCGGAGAACGGCTTTCCAGGCGTTCCTCAGAAGGGGGTCACGCTCCTCATGGGACAGGTGGTCCGCGTGGATTCCAACGGGTCGCTTCTGGTGACGGCGCAACGCACGATCCGGGACATCTCGGGGGTCCGCAAGGTCGTTCTCGTCGGCCGGGTGTACCCCGAATCCATCGAATCGGGCAATGTGGTTCCGGCCTCCCTTGTATCGATGCTCCGGTTCCGAGCGGACGGTCCTTCGGACAAGGGAGAATCGCCCAATTTCGTTTCGGGAGCACAGAAAAATCCCAAGCGGCCGGTCGTCAACGGGGGCATCCCCGGGACAAAGACGAGAGGCAAAGGCCCATGACCGCCAAAACAGCCCGATGGATAGGGACGGTTTTCATGACGGGATTTCTGTTTCTCCCATTCGGCCCCCGCGATGGGCTCCGCGCGGAACGGATCGGGGATCTCGCCCGTGTTCAAGGGGTGACCGACAACCCGTTGGTAGGATATGGACTGGTCGTCGGGCTTCCCGGAACGGGAGACACGAGCAAGAGCCCGTTCACCCGGCGGTCTCTCGTCTCCGCGATCGCCCGACTGGGGGTCAATGCGCGCGACCTTTCCGCGCAAATCAAAGGACGCAATGTCGCGGCAGTGATGGTGACGGCCCGACTTTCCCCCTTTCTGCGGAAGGGGGCCCGTTTTTCGATCCGCGTGGCCTCGGTGGGTGATGCGACGTCCCTTCAGGGAGGGACGCTTCTCCTGGCAACCTTGAAGGCCCCCAACGGAAAGGTTTACGCCACCGCTCAGGGTCCGGTCAATGCCGATACGATGGGTCGCATCGGGGAGCGAATTCAAAACACCGACCCGCCGGAAGGCAAGAGGACGAGCGGTTTGGTTCTGGAAGGAGGGTTGGTCGTGAGGGGAGTGCCCGTCCCCTTCAACGGGCGCCACCATCTCTGGATCAGCCTGGTCAAGGAAAACTTCACCACTGCGGCACGGATTGCCCGGGCCATCAACGCCGACATGGGAGGCCGTCCCGCCGTGGCCACCGATGGACGAAGCGTCCAGGTGTCGATCCCGGAAGAATCCCGGGGAGATGTGGTGGGATACATGGCCCGGATCTTGAACGTACCCGTGACGCCTGACCGGTCTCCGTTGGTGGTGATTAATCAGCAGACGGGTACGATCGTGATCGGGGAAGGAGTGGTTGTCTCCGAATGCGCCGTCAGCCACCGCGATCTCTCGGTGGTCGTGACGGGAAAGCGTGTGGCCGCACCCAATCCCGACCGGAGCGTCCCGCTGACCTATATGCCGGGAACGGTGACGCTGCGCTCTCTTGTGTCGGCCTTGTCCTCCCTCGGAACGCGGACGGAAGACATGATTGCAATTTTAGAGGCGCTCAAGGCTTCGGGAGCGCTCGAGGCGGAGATCCGCGTCGTCGGGTAGGAGGGGATCGATGCAGGCGGAAGGTTTGCCGGAAGCGGTGACCCGGGAAAGGTTCAATGTACCCGGAGAAGGTCGCCTGCCTGCGGCCAGGAAGGAAAGCAAGCTCGAGCGGTCCGCCCGGCGCTTTGAGGCCATGGTGGTGGAAAGGATGGTTCGGGAGATGTGGAAGACGATTCCGGTCTCGCACGAGGAAAGCCGGACACCCGGATTCTCTCTTGCACAGGATCTGTATCAGAAGGAGTTGTCGAAGGAACTGGTGGGCGCGGGAGGATTCGGTCTTGCCCGGCAGATTGTCGATGACGCCCGGAAAGGCGCAGGGTTGCCAGAGGTCCCGTCTCTCTCCCCTGTCCGTCCGGTGGTCATGTCGGTCACTGTATGAGGAGGTGAGTCATGAGTGGATTGGTCATCAATACAAATGCGGCGTCTCTCGGAGCCCAATACAATCTGAACGAGACCCAGAACAGACTCAGCCAGACGATCAACCGGCTGTCTTCCGGGTATCGGGTCAATTCACCGGGGGATGATCCGGCCGGGTACGCGATCGGTCAGGTCATGAATTCCTATATGAAGTCGGTCCAGCAGGCCGTCAGAAACTCCAACGACGCCGCCAATCTGATCCAGACCATCGGCGGAGCGCTTCTGACCGACAACGAAATTTTGATCAAGATGCGTTCGCTTGCCATTCAGGCGGCGAACGGGACGTACAGTCCCACCGATCTGTCGACACTCCAGTTCGAGTATCAGCACCTGATGAGCGAAATTAACCGGATCGCCAAGGTCGCGAACTTCGATGGAAGAAAGGTGCTCGATGGAAGCCTTGAGGACGGTTTGACATTCCAGGTGGATGTCGGAACGGAAGGGGAGAACCGGCTGTCCATTGCCGTCCCCTCCATCAGCAGCGACATTCTGGGACTCTATGATGAAAAAACCTTGATCATCCCCCTCGGAATGACGTCGGTCATCACCGAGACAATGGCCCTTTCGGCGATCTCGGCCATCGACGGAGCCCTCGATAAGCTAAACCGAATCCAGGGAAGTCTGGGGGCATTCCAGCAGCGAATGACCTGGACGATTCGGAACCTGAACACCGCCTTGGTCAACATCGCGGCCTCAAAATCCCAGATCAAGGACGCGAATTTTGCGAAAGAAACGGCCCGGTTTACGCGGGACCGGATCCTTCAGCAGTCGGGAACGGCCGTCCTGGCCCAGGCAAACCAGATTCCTCAGGCGGCCGTCAAGCTCATTCCGTAGGAGGTCGTGGATGATGGATTTGAGGAAATGACCCTGCTAAAGTCTGAAGAAAGAAATTCCGATAGGAGACTTGAGGGAATCTCTTTCCCGAATCCAGGAGGAACAGGATGAACGACCCAAAAGTAACACCCTCGGGATCGAGCAGGTTACCAGATCGCCCCGAACAGTTATCAAAGAAGCCGGGTGTCGCCGGCCCGGGAAGTGAAAGCAAAAAAACTCCCGACCAGGTGACACATCTTGTGGAATCCGATGTGTTGGAAATCTCGGGCCCTGCCAGGCAAGTCGCCCGGCTGCGCGAGGAGATCGACAAGTTACCCGAGGTTCGTGAAGAGCAGATCGCAGAATTGAGAGAACGGGTCAAAAACGGGACCTATTCGGTTCCGTCGAGCGAAGTCGCCCGAAAAATCATCGCATGGAGCAAAGAGCACGGAGGCGGGGCCTCCGGAAGCTGATGCGACGAGGAAGGATCGGAGATGGGCAGCACCGAGGCAAAATCGACCAACCCCGTCCGAAAGACGGGAGAGTCTTTGGAAGGACCGGCCGTTAAGGCTCTCCAGGGGGGACTTGCGGAAATCTCGCTCCTTGTGTCCCTCCTTGAATCCGAGAGAGATCTTCTCGTTTCGGGAGATTGGGAGAAACTTGATGCGGTCCTTGCGGAGAAGGACGCGCGCTCCCGCCGTCTGGCGGATCTTCTGTCGGAATTGTCCGCAATGGAAGAAGACTGTCCGGAGGAGGCCGTGACGGCCTTTAGAAGCGCTCTCGTCCATCTTTCCGAACTTGTCTCGGTCAATTTGGTCCTGGCTCGCGAATCCTCGCTGCTCGTCGGACAGGTATTGCGCGAAATCTCGCACGAAACCGAAGGCGGGGGGACATACGGGGCGGGCGGTACCGTCGATATTTCACGGCCGTCGCCAGCGATGGTGTCGACCCGGGGGTAAGATCCGGGCTCAAATGTTCCTGGAGGTTGACAATGTCAGGCATCATCGGCGCCATGAACATCGGACAATCCGGGGTCGAAGCCAACGAGGCGGCCCTTAAGACCGCCGGCCACAACCTTTCCAACGTGAACACTCCCGGCTATTCGCAGGAGCGGGTCGATTTCGAACAGCATATCCCCGACATCGGCCATCCCGGAATGATGGGGAACGGTGTCGACGCTTTTCGGATACGCAGACTGGTCAATCACTTCCTCGAAAATCAATCCGCCCGCCAGAAAACGAGCCTCGGCTTCTGGGAGACCTCGCGGATCTCTCTGGGAGAGATCGATTCCTACTACTTTCATGCACAATCGGAAGGGCTCTCCCACGACCTGTCCCATTTTTTCAACCATTGGGAGACCGTGGCGAACCATCCGGCAGATCGCGCCGCACGCGCGACCCTGGTGACAAACGCGAAGAATCTTACCCAGGACTTCCATCAGATGAGCGGCCTTTATGAGGAAGCAAGGAATCGCCTTGGCCACGCGGTGGACGACGAGGTCAAGAAAATCAACAGACGGATCGCCCGGATCGGGAGACTCAATCACGACATTCTTGCCGCGCGGGGTCGCGGGGAGGACCCCAACACCTTTCTGGACGAGCGGATGCGCCTGACCCTGGAAGTCTCCCGTTTGACCAATGCCCACTTTTTTCATGACAAGAACGGCACGCTCAATCTTCACATCGGGGGTCAATCCGCGTTTTCCGATCAGGAAATCGGTCATATGACCGCCGTGTTCGATCCCGTCCATGACCGCTACAGGATTGAGTTTTTCCCGCCCTCCCACTCCGGGCCCCCGATCGACATCACCGACCGGGTCACGGGAGGAAATCTGGGGGGGTATCTGGATGTCAGGGACCACAAGATGAAGGCGTTGCAGCACCACCTCGACGTGTTGGCCTACCAGCTCGCCAACAGTGTCAATGCCATTCATGCCAAAGGGTATGGATTGTCGGGACAGACCGGGGTGAATTTTTTCCAGCCCACGGTGGATGTGACCCGCCTTTCGGGAGGGGGGACCGCAGCGGTGGTCGCCAATGTGGACGATCCTTCCGCCGTGGTGCCCGCGGTGGAGGTCGAGGCGGACCCAGAATCCGTCAAGGTCTATTCCCAAAAGGATCATGTCCTTCTTGGAAGCGGAGTGATCAAGGACGGGGTGGCTCAAGTCTCTGCAGGAGGATATTCCCTTCGTGTGCTCGCTCCGAAGAATGGTTCGGAGAGCTTCCTGGTTTCCGGAGGAGATCACCTGAAAGGGACGGCGCTGCATCTCAATGTGGCCAATCTTTCTCCCGACGATGTCGCGGTCGCGGTATTCCCCACAAAACCGGGGTTGAATGAAGGGGACAACGGGAATGCCCACCAGATCTTCTATCTTTCCCAAAAGCATTTGCGCTTCCCTGGCGAGGACGAACCCTCCTCCATCTATGAATACTATGCTTCGGGAGTGGCAAAGATCGGGACGTGGGCCCGCGAGGCCCGCCTCAATGACAAGGCCCAGGTCGCCCTTTCGAGGAGTCTTGAGAATCAGCGCCTGGCGGTTTCCGGAGTGTCGATCGCCCATGAGTCTGCAAAGATCATTCGCTTTGAGAAGGCCTACCAGGCCTCGGCCAGCCTCATTCAGGTGGTGAACCGGCTTTTGGACACGCTGGTCCACCTCCCCAATAGCGGGTGAGAGGGGGAAGGATGATTCGGGTCACGGGATTGATGACTGACCGCTCCGTCATGGCCAACCATGACCGGGCGACGGAAAACCTGTACGAGGCTGAACGCCAGGTGTCTTCGGGAAAGAGGGACGACACTCCGGGCGATGCCCCCGAGGCTATGAGCGAGGCCCTGCGCATCAACCGTTCCTTGGCGGTGACGGGGCAAATCATCCGGAACGCACGCCAGGGGGCCACGCGGATCGCCCTTATGGAGAGCATTCTCACTCAGATCGATAATGTGATGATCCGGGCAAAGACCCTTGCCATTGCTTCGGCCAACGGGACGGCGGACGCCGAGAGCCGTCGGATCACCAGCGAAGAAGCGGCGCTCCTGCTTAAGGAGACAGTCGCGTTGGCCAACACCCGCGGCGGGGAACAGTACCTGTTCGGCGGGACCAATGTCACCATCCCCCCCTTCCTCTTGGGAGATCCAAAGATTGATCCCTACGCCGTTTCCTACCAGGGGAACCATCGGGTTTCCACAATCCAGCAAGGTTTTACCCCGAAATTCAGGGAGGCCGGCCTGATAGAGACGACGGTGAACGGGGATGACATTCTCGGCGATTCGATGAAAACCCCAGAGGCCAATCTGGCATTTCCCGCCCTGAGGCGATTTGTCATCGGACTCAAAACCAACGACGATGGAGCGATCAACCGGGCGATCGGGGAATTCGAAACGGCGGTCCGGTCCATTTCGGAGCGATCGGCCATTCTGGGGGCCTACGAGCGCTCCCTCCGGAGCACCATCTCGAAGCTTGAACGATACAGGACGGACCTCAAGGTCCTTCGGAGCGGGACGGAAGACGTCGATATTCCAAAGGCGGCCTCCAAAATGGCCCTGGCGCAAAATCTTCTCGAAGTCTCCTCCAAAGCGAGCCGGAACCTTCTGCAGAATCTCCAGAACGTGCTCTTTCACTGACAGGCCCGTTCATGAATGGGAGGAACGACCATTCTTATCCTGACCAGAAAAATCGGTGAAGGACTCCGGATCGGGCCCTCCGTCCGAATTGTCGTCCTGGAGGTGAAAGGAGGCTCCGTGCGACTCGGCATCGAGGCCCCCGAAGGGATACTCATCCACCGGGACGAAGTTCTGGCCAGAATCATGGAGGAGAACAGGAAGGCGACCGGGATCTCTCCCCGACGCGTTGACGGGGGTGGGCTCCGTCCGGCCGCGGACGGGGGAGGGAAGATGGGGACATTTGAGACGACCCGTTTTGGGAAGATTCCCGTGGATGACACTCGACTGATCCATTTTTCCGACGGTCTCCTGGGCTTTCCCCAGACCCGCCGATTCTTGCTGCTGGAGACGATGGAGGAGACCGTTTTTTATTGGCTCCAGTCCCTTGACGATCCCGCTCTGGCCTTTGTTGTCATCGATCCGGTTCTCCTCGTTCCCGACTATATGAGCCGGATTGTCTTGCCGGAATGGGACAGGGAATTTTTCGGAACCCCCGGGGACGAAGGTCTTTCGGCGATGGCGATCGTCACCTTTCCCAAGAAGGGGAAGGACGAGGCCACTGCAAATCTTCAGGGACCGCTCCTGGTCCGGGAAACGGACCGGATGGGACGACAGGTCGTTCTGGCGGAGTCGGACTCCTGGCTCCGCATGCGGGTATTTCCCCCGCAGCAGGGAGAGGTGGCAACCTCCTAAAGTTTTTCGGCACCCTGCCGAAAAGATCCTTGGAACGGTGAGGACCGTGACTTCGGTTGAATCGCCGGATTAGCAAGGACAAGGCCAGGGATGAGGCCGGAAAACCCAAGGAGGGAACCATGAGTGGTTTGATTATCAACGACAACATTGCGTCGCTAAATGCGCAGTTCCATCTGAACCAGACCCAAAATGCCCTAGCGAAACACGTCAACCGGCTTTCCTCGGGGTACCGCGTGAATTCCCCTGCGGACGATCCCGCCGGGTATTCGATTTCCCAGCGTATGGGCGGTCAGGTGAGATCTTATGCGGCCGCCATCCGGAATGCGAATGACGGGTCGAGTCTTCTTCAAACGGCGAACGGTGCCCTTCTGACGGATAACACCATTATTCTGAAGATGCGGCAGCTGGCCATCCAAGCCGCAAACAGCACGTATTCACCGAAAGACCTCAAGGTGCTGAACCAGGAATACCAGCATCTCAAGTCGGAAATTACCCGTATCGCGAAGACGACCGACTTCAACGGGATGAAACTTTTTGACGGAAGCCATCCGGAATACAAGTTTCATGTGGGTATCTACACGACAATGAGCGACCGGTTGCATGTTCATATCGGGAAGATGGACGCCGGTGAAATGGGAATCAACGGAACCGATATTCTCAGTCGCCCCAACTCCCTGAATGCGGTAAACCGGCTCGATGTCGCTTTGGACCGGATCAACGCCCTGCAGGGTGACATCGGTGCCGTCCAGAACCGAATGGAATGGACGATCCGGAATCTAAATAACGCCACAACCAATGTGCAGGCGGCCCGAGCCCAGATCCGGGACGTGGACTTCGCCGGAGAAACCGCCAAGTTTACGAAACGGCAGATTCTGTCGCAATCTGGGGCCGCCGTGTTGGCCCAGTCTAACCTGCTTCCTCAAGCAGCGATCAAACTTCTCCCTTAGCCCGGCCCGCCCGCCGGGCCTAGGAACTGGCCGGCATTACGCCGGCCAGCCCTATTTTTATTTCGGGTGATGGCTTCTTCTGTTCTTTGGACCCGATTTTTCTCGGGGTCTTGAGAGGGAAGATGGAGGTTCAACGTGAGTGGAATATCCGGATCGATCCCGGGAGGTGGTGGCCCTGAAGGGCCTTCTCCCCACCGCATGCGGATCACCAACATGGAGGCGCTATCGCAGGGACTCGATACGGAAAAGCTTGTCCAGGCCAACCTTCAGGCCGCCGCAATCCCTCTCGAACAGATGGAGCAGCATCAAGCAGATCTTGAATCGAAAGCCTTAATATGGCGTCAGGTTCAGAAGAAACTGGACAATTTTCTCAACACCTCCGGCCATTTGAATCTGAAGCAAAATTTTAATGCCTTCAAAAGCGTCCTTCCCCCTCACGCCGCTTTTTCGGTGTCGCCGGGTCCCGGGGCCTCCCTCGGGTCCTACAGCGTTTCAGTCGAATCCCTCGCCAAGCCGGGGGTCCAGGTGTCCTCGGGATTCCCTGACAAGGACCAGACTTCCGTCCTGAATATTCCGCCGGATGGGGCATTTTCCCACGCCTCCATCACCTTTCTCATCGGCAACCATCTGGTGGGCGGGACGCTGCATACCGTCCGGCTCAGCCGGGACACCGGATTTACGATGGAAAACCTCGCTCAGACCATTAACAACGCCAACATCGGGCTCCATGCCATGGTCATGCGGACGGGAGCTCCGGATGCGCCTTACTCCTTGTCCATCTCCTCCACGAAGAACGGAGTGAATTTCCGGGTCATGGAGCAGGAAGGGCTCGATTTTTCCTTCAATGATGTCCAGAAAGGAAGCGTGGCGCGCCTTTTGGTCAACGGGGTGCGTGTCCAGTCGGACTCCAACGATGTGGTCGATGCGATTCCGGGATCCGTGATCCATCTCCGCCAGCCCACCGGTCCCGTCCCTACCACGGTATCGATCGTCCATAACATGAAGACGATCAAAACCAATATCAGTGCCTTCGTCAAGTCCTACAACGACCTGATCGACTATATCGATAAAGAGACGCGGCTCAATCCCGCGAGCGGCCAGGGAGGACCCCTCATGGGCGCCTATTCGGTCGTCGATCTCAGGAATCGTCTTGGGATGGCCCTGACACGCGCCCTTCCCGATAAGGTTCATGGAAAATTCAGGACTCTGGCGGATGTGGGGATCTCCTTCCAACGGAATGGACGCCTTTCCTTGGATCAAGGGAAGTTTGACAAAGCCCTCTCCTCCGACTATGAAGCGGTGGTGCATCTGATGACGGGGGAGGGGGAGACCCCCGGGGTGGCGGCGGCCCTTCACGATATCCTGACCGAATTCGCCAACCCTGCCAGTGGCCCGATCGCGGGGGAGGTGGCGGACATCAACGCGCAGGAGCAGGTCAATGTCCGTCAGATGACCCGGAAGCAGGATGAATTGGCTGCCCTGAAGGAGCAGCTTGAAGACAAGTATTCAGGGCTTCAGACCCTCTTGGGGGGACTGAACGCGAAGCAGGCTTATGTTAGCCAGCAAATCGCCCGAGGAGTAATTTGATGGCGCCGGGAACCCAAAGAAGGAGCACCGGCTCTCTTTCATACTCCTACCCTGAGAGGATTGGTCGATGAATCCTATTGCCGCTGCCACGTATCGACAGACGCTTGAACAGACCATGAGTCCGTCCGATCTTCTGATCCGGCTGTATGAGGGAACCATCCGGTGTCTGGATATCATGAAAGAGTCGATGAAGACGGGAAATATTCCCAAAAGGGCCGATGCTGTCAATCGTCTGACGGGGATTCTTTCGGAACTGGCTTCAGCGGTCGACGGTCAAGAGCCGAAGGACCTCTCCGATTCGCTGGTTTCGCTCTATCTTTTTCTGATCCAGGAGGTGGCCCTGGCCAATATCGCCGACGAACCCCTCCGTCTCGATCCGGTCCGGGAGATCTTGTCGGACCTGCTCGGAACCTGGAAAACGGCCGCGAGCACCGTCCGGATTTCCCCAGCGACCCCGCCACAAGCCGGTCCGGGTCCCTCCGAACTCCCTCGCCCAACCCTGTCGGTGCGCGGATGAACGGGACCCGGATTTCGGTGGCCGAAGAGTTTCGAGGAGAGGTCGACCGCCTGTATGAGCGTGTTTATAAAGACGGGGTCCACCGACCGCTGTCCCTTACGGAGGTCGAATCCCTCGATCTTGGGCCCCTCCTCACCGCCCAAGAGGCCTTGGATGCCTCCGGGCCTCTCGACCTCTCCTCTCTTCCCCTCCCGGATCTCCTGGTCCTTTCCCATCGGATCGAGGCCCTGACCCGTGCCCTGGCTCCGTTTGGGCGAGCTGACGGGCTCCTGGCCCTGCGGATCGCTTCCCTCAAAGGCCAGGGCCCCCAGGGAGCCTATCGGAAGGCCTCCAAAGAATCGCAGACTCTGTTTGGGCAAAATTCTCTCGGGCAGGCCTGACATTTCCCCAAGCGAATCTCATCTTTGATTTGGTCCCTCCGTTTTTCCTCCCGTCTCCCGGTGACATTTTTTTGACAGGGAAAAAAAATCCCGGTCCCCCCTCACGGGCCTGAAGAAATTTCCTGATCCCCCTCCTGCTCCCGTCCAAATCACGCATTTTTCTGCCATTTTTGGTTCTGGCATCAAAAATGCTTCATGACGGCCAGGAGGTGACGATGCATCTTCTCATGCTCTATACATCCATTCCCCATACCACCGGCCAGTACCTTGAACGGGCCCTCCGGGAAGTCGCAACGGTGGGAACCTGTGGACCGACAATCAGCGAGAATTTCCTGCGGATATGGAACCTGGAAGCCCTCTCTGACCGGGTCCGTCCTCATGAAGTGTCTTCCAATGCGGTGACCGAGAGGGATGTTCAGGAGGGCTTGCCCGGATTCAAGCCGGACTGGATTCTCTTTGTCGAAAGCGGAATCTGGTTCGAGATGCCGGTGATCGACGAGCTCTCCATTCCCAAGGCGTGCTACCTGATCGACACGCATCTTTTTCCCGCGGACCATCTGAGCATCGCCAGCCGGTTCGATGTGGTGTTCCTGGCCCAAAAAGCCTATGTGCAGCTGTTCCGGGAACGTCTCGGCAAACCCGTTTTCTGGCTTCCCCTGGCCGCCGATCCCCAGATCCACCGCCCCTGGGAGGTCCCGGAGGTCTTCGATGTCGGCATTTGCGCCTCGACCTCCCAGACTCCCGACCGCCGTTCCCGCAGGCTTGCACGCCTCGAAATCCACTATTCCGTGGGAAAGCGCCGGATCTTTCTCGAGGAAATGTCCAGATTCCTTTCATCATCCCGCATTCTCTTCAACTCCGCCGTCAAGGATGATCTCAACATGAGAGTCTTCGAAAGCCTGGCGATCGGAAAATGTCTCCTGACCGATTCTGTCCCGGGACTCACCGATTTGTTCATTCCCGATACCGATCTCATGCTCTACGACGACAGCGACCTCATCGACAAGATCCGTTTTCTGCTCGACCATCCTGACCTTCGCGAAAAGATCGCATTGTCCGGCAGAAAAAAGATTCTGTCGCGTCACACCTACCGTCACCGGGCGCGTTCCTTGATCCGAATCTTGGCGGACCACCCAGGGATCCTCAGAAAAGGAGAAGAACATGTTGCGTATTCTCACGTTTAACTGGCATGAAGGCTATATCGCCCTCCTGGGAAAACTTCCGGTCTCCTTTGATATCGTCGAACGAAAGAAGGGGGGGTACGAGCGCTGGATGCACGAATTCCGGCCCTGCCCAAGGGGATCGAGGATTCTCAGCGCCGAAGAGGCGATGGCCCATCTGTCCCGCGAGGAATACGATGCGGTGATTTGTCACGATGTCAGCGACCTTCTCATGACCCAGCGATCGCCGATCCCGCAGTTTCTGGTGTTTCACAATCGGCTCGACACGATGGTGGCCCTTGGCCACAATCGCGTGGACGCCGGTGAATATCTAGAAAGCCTGAAAACCCTTCTGGGTTCGATTGCGGACTTGACGACCGTGTTCATCTCTCCGGGGAAAAAAGAGTCCTGGGGGCTGTCAGGGCCGGTGATCCTTCCCGGAATCGATTCGCGGGAATGGAGCGGGTACGTGGGAGACCTTCCCCGGGCTCTACGGGTGGGGAACTTCCTGGAGGAGCGCGACCTGATGCTCGGCGCCAGGCTGGGGTCCCGCGTTCTTGAGGGGTTGCCGCAAACGGTCCTGGGGCTCAATCCCAACATTCCAGACTCCCGGTGCAGCAAAAATGTCGGCGATTTGATGGAACAGATGCGCAGCCACCGTCTTTATCTTCACACCACCGTGGAACCCTGGGAAGACGGATACAATCTCTCCCTTCTTGAGGCAATGGCGACCGGGATGCCGGTCGTCGCCCTCTCTCATTCGGGGTCCCCGGTCATCGAGGGGGTGAGCGGCTACCTCTCCTCCCGGGAAGAGGAACTGAGGGAGAGGGTGGAACAGCTCCTGTCGGATCGGGATCAGGCCGCCCAAATGGGGCAGAAGGCGCGGGAAACCGTGGAGCGGGAATTTCCGATGGACCGTTTTCTTGAGGAATGGGACCGTCTCATCAATCGGAAGGTGGCCATGTGGAAACCCAAACAGGTGTACCGTAAAGAGCGGGGTGAGGTGATCGATCGGATCCCTGCGGGGGCCAACAGGATCCTTGACATCGGGTGCGGAAAAGGGACCATGGGGCGGGGGATCAGGACCCGCTGGGGAGAGGTGCACCTTGTCGGCATTGAGCGGGATCCGTCCCGGGCCTTCGAGGCTCGGGCCTATTACGACCGCGTCATCGAAGCGGATGCCGGCGCCTGGATCCCGGACTTCGAGGACGAAAGCTTCGATGCGATCATCCTCGCCGATGTTCTGGAGCATGTCGAGAATCCGTCCGCGCTTCTGAGGCGGTACGTTCCTTACCTCGCCTCCCATGGGGTTCTGGTGCTTTCCGTTCCGAACATCCGGTACCACGAGGTCCTGGAGGAACTGGCCCAGGGGCGGTTCGACTACCAGGAGCAAGGGATTCTTGACCGTTCCCATTTGCGCTTTTTCACCCGAAAATCGTTGGTGGAGCTTCTTGAGTCCGCCGGACTTCAAGTGGAAGCCATTGCGGCCAACGTTTCGACGGAATATACGCGGATGTCCGGGGAATTGGCGGAACGATCCCAACCCAGGATGGACATCGATCTTGGGCCGATCATCCTTAAGCGGCAATCTCCGGAAGACATTCGGGACCTGTTTGTCATGCAGTTTTTGGTGACGGCCCGTCGAAAGGTCTATGGGATCATCGAAAAGGTGGATGACCTGATAGGATCGGGAATCAGCGAGGGGATCGAGGACATCCTCAAATCCGCGCTCGAAGACTCGGCCCTGACCCGCGAAGAGCGTGGCGAGGTCGAAATCAAGCTGGGGGAGATCCTGTCCAAGAAGGGGGATTTTGACGGGGCCCTGGCGGCATTTACCCGGGCGGTGGACATGGTGGACGACGAACGCCCGTTTCAGGGGAGAGCGGTCATTCATCTCTTGAAACAAGACTTTTCCGACTCCCTGGTGGATTTCAAGAAGGCCCACGAAAAGAATCCACGCGCCTATGGAGCCCTTTCAGGGTTCGGGATGGTGTGCCAGGAGGTCGGGCGCTATGACGATGCGATTTACTACTATGACCAATCCCTGGGTCTTGAGATCAACCAGGAGGATGTCCTGAGACTGATGATCGATTGCGCCCGGGCGATCGGAAAACCAGATCTTGCTCTCGCGAGGACGGTGGAATATTTGTCCCTCCATCCCTTCAAAACCGGTTTTAAAACCCTCTATGCACGGATTCTTGACGAGGCGGGGCATGCCAAGGAGGCTCTGGCCCTGGCCCAGGAAATCCTGTCGAGAGATCCCAAGAACACGGTTGCCCAGGAAATCCTTGCCCGCCAGGAGACCCTGCTATCAAACGCCTTGATGGAGCAATGACGTGGCGGGCACCTGCCTGGTCATTCAGGAAGCACGTCTGGGGGACCTGATCCAGTCCAAACCGGTGATGGACGATTTGACCCTGGCAGGCACCAGGACGGTGCTTCTCGTACGGCCGGGAATCTCTTCTTTCGCGCGCTCCTTAGGGATCGGAGACGAGGTCCTGTCATGGCCTTCTTTCGGAGATCCGGAATCGGGTCAGCCATTGCTTTCCAGGCTTTCGGGGGCGAAGGATTTCGTCGGGCAGCTGCGCAAAAAAAAGATCGATCGGGTTGTCGTTCTGAACCATCATGGCACCGGGATCGTTCTGGCCCGTCTCCTGGGTGTCCCGGTCTTTGGGTTCACCGAAATGTTTTCCCCCTCCAACGAATCGGAACGCCCCTCCCATCTTTCGGGTTGGCCCGGGTATCTGGTCGCTTCCTCCCGCGGTATCCGCGCCTTGAACAGGATCCATCTGTCGGACATGTGGAGAGGATTTGTGGGGCCGAAGCCGGCGTCCCGGGAGCAACTTCCCGCAAAAAGGGAGCATCGCGGCGGTCCGGTTGTGGTTGTCTTGGGAGGACGGAGCCCCTTTCGTCGCCTTGAGCCCGACGTTCTTCTCGCCCTTCTCAAAGCGCTGAAACGGGTCGATGGAGGCCAGATCTTCCTGACCGGAGGACAGGAAGACGCGTCTTTGGGGGCGCGTCTTGAGCGGGAGGCAGGAGAGGGCGTGGTCAATCTTGCCGGGAAAACCGGATTCCGTGAGCTGTCGGATCTCATCTCCTCCGCCGGCGTGGTCTTCTCTCCAGACACCGCTCCCCTCCACCTTGCGGCCTCCCTGGGCATCCCGAGCGTTGGATTGTTTTTCGCCGGGGCCCTCCCATTTGAAACGGGAGCCTATCGGGAAGGCGCGCTCTCCTTGGTCACGACGATGGAGTGCTATCCCTGTGCGGGGGAAGGGTCCTCCTGTGCGCACAGGTCCTGCAGGGATGCGCTGGGGTCGGAAAGGACGGCGGCCCTCATCGCGGCGGTGAGGCGGGGAGCGGCGGCGAATGATCTTCTTGGCATTCTGGGAGACACCGGAGGGAACGTCGACCTCATGGAGGCCGTCAACACACCCTCGGGGGTTCTCCAGCGTGTCGTCACGCCCCGTCTTCTGACCCGGGAACGCCTGCTCGCCAGGCTTTTCAGAAGGTTCTACTGGAGGTATCTCGGCGGTAGCCGGGATGGGCCCTCCCTTTCGGAAGAGCTTGGCATGGAGGGAGCGCTCTGGTCCGGAGGGACGGGGGAGAAGGAGGGAAGCCCCCCCGATCCCCTGTGGATGGGTCGCCTCGAACAGGGCGCCAGCCTCTACATCCGCCTTCGCGAAGCAGAGATCCAGGGTGTCCAGAAACAGCGGATGGTTGACCGGCTGGCCGCGGAATTTCCTATGATCTGGCCCCTCCTTCACCATCTCGAATGGGTCGAGGGGGGTCTTGGGGACCTCCGTTCTTTCCTCGCGGCGGCGGAAGGACTCGTGGCGGAAATCGGCGAAGCCGGAAGAAGCCTGGTCCCGTTGAATGGCAGGGCAGCCCAGAACAAGGAGCGAACCCATGTGGCAATTTGACGAATCGGTATTTCGGAAAAATCTCGAATCGTTCGGAACGGGAAGGCTGAATGATACGCTGGTCCGGCCGGACAGAAGTCGGGATCGCTGGGATTTTCTCGACACCCGGGAAGGGTCCCCCAGCTTTCTGTGGGATTCGATCAGCCTCCACAGCCGGTACGATCCCGTGGCGGAAGGAGAGAGATGGGCGGACGGTGCCTGCGCCTCCCTTCCGGACGCCCCTCCCGGTGTCCTGGTCCTTGGGCTCGGCCTGGGATACCACGTCTATTCCCTCCTCGAACGGACCTCTATTCCCGTTGCTGTGTTCGAACCGACTCCGGACATTTTAAGAGCCGCCTTCAGATTGTTTCCGTGGCATCGCTTCAAGGAGCGCCTCTCCTTTCTGACCGACCCATCGGAGGCTCGGGGCCTTCCAGGAGGATATTCGATTCTGTCCCATGCACCCTCCGAAAAAGTCCGGCCCGATCTCTTCCGCTCCATCCGCCGATTGGTCGAAGGGGGAGAATCCTCCGGGGCCTACTCTCTCAGAATTCTGGTGATCTCCCCTGTATCGGGAGGCTCTTACCCGATCGCGCGATCGGCCCATCGGGCGTTTCTTCGGTTGGGCCACCGCTCCTCCCTTTTTGATGCCGCCGTGTTTGAAGGGTCGCTCAAGGCCATCGGCGCCCAGACTCGGATCGATCTTCACCGGGCTCAACTGAGAGGTCTGTTTCAGGGGTTCTTGTCCGAAATGATCCTGGCTCGTGTGCTGGCTGAAAAACCCGACCTGGTTGTCGGGGTCGCCCAATCTCCCCTTTCTCCCGAACTCCTCGAGAAACTGGCGGAAATGGGCGTTCCGGTCGCCTACTGGTTCGTGGAGGATTTCCGCCTGGTCACCTATTGGGAGCGTATCGCCCCCCTCGTCCGGAGTTTTGCGGTGATCCAGAAGGACGAGTGGATTCCCGCCCTGGAATCCCGGGGGCTCACCAACGTGCTCTACCTTCCGACCGGAGCCGATCCCGAAATCTTCACCCCCACGCCTGCCTCCGAAGAGGAGCCTGGCCGCTACGGGGCGCCGCTTGCCTTCATGGGGGCCGGCTATTACAACCGCCAGCACTTTCTGCGAAGTCTTGTTGACCTCGGGCTTTCCATCTGGGGATCCGATTGGGATCCCCACGATCCCCTTTTCCGGTATGTCCGTGAAGACGGCCGGCGGATCCTTCCGGAGGAAGCCGCCCAGATCTACCGGAACTCCCCGATCAATCTGAATCTCCACTCTTCGGTCTATCATCGCGGCGTCAATCCCGATGGAGATTTTGTCAATCCCCGCACCTTCGAAATCGCCGCATGCGGAGGATTTCAACTGGCGGACCGGCGAAGTCTTTTAGGCGAGCTTTATTCCCCGGGGGAGGAAATCGCCGTTTTCGAGGACGAGGCGACCTGCCGCCGCCTCATCAAGCATTACCGCTCCCGTGAGTCCGAGAGGCGGGAGATGGCCCATCGGGCCCAAGTCCGGACACTCCGGGAGCACACGATCGAGGCGCGAATGGACCTTTGGCTGTCGGTTCTCTTTGAACAGGGATTTCGTCCCAAAAACCAATTTTTTCCGGGACGTCATCCGGTGGACAGGCTCATCGGGGAGGCTTCGGGGGATCCTGAACTTTCGGACTTCTTTGACCGTTTCAGAAGTCTCGGAACGGTCGACCTCGAAGATCTTGAACGGGGGATCAGGCTCGGTGAGTCGCCGTTGTCCGACACCGAGGCGGCCGTTCTGCTATTGAAGGAGTTCGTCCGGGAGGTGGAGGCATGAAGAGACGCCGCTCCAGATCGCCGGATTCCCGTGCCCAATCCGAAGAATCGGTCCGCTCGATCCTCGTGATCGCCATGACGAGGATGGGGGATCTGTTCCAGATGGCTCCGATGGCGGCATCGCTGAGAGAACAGCACCCCGGGTGCAAAATCGGACTGGTGGCCTATCGGGAGTTCGGGGAGACGGCCGCGGGACTGTCCCTGTTCGACGACCTATTCCTGGTGGATGGGCAGGCCATTCGTCGGATGGTCTACGACGACACGATTTCCTGGAGCGGGAAGATCAGCCGCATCCGCGCCATGACATCGGACTGGAACAGGGAGCCGTACGATCTTCTGATCAACCTGACGCCGAACCGGATCGGGACGGTTCTGGGCTATCTCCTGAAGGCCCGGGAGGTTCGAGGGGTCATCATGACGCGGGACGGATTCCGGGCCTTTAATGATCCCGCCATCGCCTATTTCGGAATGATGGTCCGAAACCGCCTCTATAACGACTCGAACCTTGTCGACCTTTTCCTTCGTATTGCCAGGGTTCCTTCCCCCCAAGGGCTCGTGCTCCCGGAAAAAATGGAGTTCGATGCCGTTCCTTGCCTCCCGGAAAACCGGCCTTGGATCGCCGTTCAGACCGGAGCGTCGGTGGACATCAAGCGGTGGCCGGAAAAATCCTTCATCCGGATGATCTCCCATTTTCTTTCCCGAAGTCCTGATTGGGGGGTCGTTCTGGTGGGTGCCGGGGAGGAGGATGCGGCGCGCAACAGGAGAATTGTCGCCGCGCTTGAAGACCGATGGACGGCCGGACGTCTCCTGGATCTGACGGGACAGACTTCGATCCGGGGGCTTGCCCAAGTCTTGCGTTCGGTGTCGCGCCTAGTGTCGAACGATACGGGGGCGATGCACGTGGCGGCGGCCATGGGAACGCCGGTGATCGCACTCTCCTTCGCCAACCTTTTCTATCCGGAAACCGCCCCTTACGGGCATGGGCATATCGTGCTTCAGACGCGAAAAGCCTGTGCCCCCTGCGGAATCGATGCCCATTGCCTCAACCCTGTCTGCAGGGAGGACATTGATCCCGAATGGCTGGGACTTCTCCTTTCCGTTCTCGAAGCGAGAGACCGGAAGGGGGAGGGGCTCCGGCAGAGCCTGACCGAATTTCTGTCGCATCACCCCCCCGGATTTCAGCTGCTTGTCGCCATTTCGGATTGGGATGGGCGTGGACGCCTTCGGTACCGCCCCGTCTCCCGTCCGCCCCTGGGGTTGGCAGACCTTTTCAGAAACCTTTATCGGCAGGTGTTCGGGATCGAGGAGGGGCGGGACCTTCTTGATTGGGCGACGGAGTGCGACGTGTTGGCGAAGGACTACGATATCGGTGGTCTTTCCCGAAATCTTTGGGAAGAACTCAGAAATGCCCACCTCGAACTTGGGGGATTGTTCCGTGAAGGGGAAAGTCTCTGCCGGTCGCTTCGGGACCGGGTGGAGGAGGGAATCGAGAATGATGGACATCGACAGGACTTGGAGGATCGCACCCGGGCTCTCGAAGACTTGGACGTGAAAATCCAGGAACTTGGGTGGGTGGCGCCGACCGTGTCCCCGGTCGCAACCCTTTTTGAAATCGAAAAGGAGGCGGTGGCGATTGACGATCCCATGCGCCTCCTGGAGATGATCGTTGGGGTGGAACAGGTGTATAGAACGGCCCTTTTAAGAAACGAACGCCTCACCAGGCTGGCTGATCGATGGTTCTCCACCATGGACCGGCTGAATGTTTTCCACCAAGGAGTGGAGAAATCGGAGAACGGAATGCTCCCGACGCTTCGGGCATGACCGGACACAATCGAGTGAACGAGCTTAAATGAAGGAGGATGAAATGGGGTCTCATGAAAACGGTGCGACACAAGCAATCATGATAGACGGCAAGTCCGCCGAATGGACGCGGATGGACGGTGAAACCCTTGCCGACGCCTTGGATCGGGTGATCGCAGGAATCACGCCTGATCGGACGCTGATCGGAGTGTCCCTGAACGGCACCCCCGCGAATCGTTCCGAAATCATCGCGATCGGACCGGAAGAACCCTTTCTTCTGGAGATCCTGACCGAACCGCTCGATACCCTCCTCAAGGGAGTGCTGTCCGATCTGGTGGCCCATATGGACAGTCTCATGGTTGTCTTCCAGGAAATCGGGAACAACTTGAGAAAAGGAGATATTCAGGCCGTTTTTTCCTCCCGCGATGGGGAAAAGGCCGATGGGGGAATATACATCAAGGGGCTGGAGGGAATGGTCACCGCCCAGGTCCTCGTTGAAGAGGTGGAGAGGATCGAACAGCAATCCGGCCTGGAGGGCTTCAGCGTCTCCTTCATCGAGGAAACCGACCGCATCGACTCCTTGCTAGATGGGATGCTCAAAGCCCAGGAATCCCAGGATTGGATCCTTTTGGCCGATCTTGTGGAATACGAGATTCTGCCGCTTCTTCAAAAAGGTCGAATCAAAACATCCAGGGTTCTCGGGCAGGTCCTGGAAGCGGAGCGAAAGGGGACGTTGATCGTTGCTTGAGCGCCCGAAGGATTTGGCAAAATCCCTGGTTTTTGCGGGTGTTTCCAGCAGGAACCCCGTCTTGCATCAGCCAAATATTCTTGACGACGCGAATTTCCATGCTATACTAACGGTGTGGTAGTTTGTGGGTGGATGTCCACCTGTCAGGAGAAGAGGAATGGCTGTCCAGGCGGTGAGCAACCGGGGATATGACCAATCGAAGGCCGAAAGTGGAGATCTGTCCCTTTCGGAAGGTCGTGTTGCGCCCGTCTCCCACTCACAAAAGAATTCGTCCTTTCATGCCCTCCCTCCCGTGAGCGAAATGACCTCCTCGGATGAGGGGGTCGTGTCCCGCGTGATGGCCGGGATCGACACCGTCGGGTCCGTTCCGGCGGAAGTGTCGGTTTACTCCCAGCCGGTCGGACACAGTATCGTGACCGATGTCGTGATTCATCAGACCGACCGCAACGACGGGATGAAGAAAATCGGCAACCATTGGGAGGAGACCTCCCTTCCCACGCCGTCGCTGCCCGTGTCGGACGGTATCGGAGCGGCGGGAATCCGGGTGGGGGCCTACGAGGAAAGCCGGACGGCCGCCCGGGAAGCCTACATGATGTTCCAGGGAATGAAACTCAACCAGACTGCCTGACCTTTCACTCTTCGGACCGGAGTTTCGATCATGGCCTTCGGCATCAATAATATCACCAACCTCGACCAGCCCGTTGGACGTAGTGAACCTTCCGACCAGGCCGCGGAACGAGCTGCCGCCCGTCGGTCGGAAGAAGAAGCCCGTGGGGAGGAAGAGCGCTCCCGGGTTCGGGGAGAGCAGACCGAACAAAACGAACGGAGTGACGACTCTCCCTCAGTAGGTGGACGGGTCAATTTATATTCCTGATTTTCCTCTCTATTTTTCCCGCTGGAGTCTTTGCCATTGAACGGGACGGAATTCTCCGATCAATCCTTTCATCCGTCCTTGCACGTCGACGACCACCTTCCGCTTCTATTCCTTCCGGGAGTGACCGCGCGTTCTGTGGATCACCCGTTTTCCCGGCGGCGTCGTCCCTTGCTTGCCTTTCCCCATGCATCCACCATCCCCGACACGGACGTTCCCTGGGTCAGCCTCTTCCAATCCTTGGACTTGAGGATGGGCCAAATTCTCGACAGTCTCGACCGGCTGTCCCGGGGGGAGCCCTTGCGCCTCCCTCGGGTTGTTCCTGTCAGAGTCTCCGAAAGCGCGCTGACATTTTACTCCCCTGAACCTCTCTCTTCCGGCACGAGGGGAACCTTGATCCTTGAGCTTCCCACGCTTCCGGCCTGCGAAATCGATTGCGATCTCTCGATCGTGCACTCAGTCCCATGGGATGGCGAGGAGGCTCCGGGCTCGGCAAATGGCCACGCGGTGACGGGGCGCTGGATCGGCCTCGAAGGGGAGATGAAAGAATCCCTGGTCCAGTATCTGATCCTGAGACAGCGCGAAATTCTTGCATTCAAGGAAAATTCTGTTTCTCCTGCCTCCTGATTCGTCATGACCGTCGGGGAGGGTTACGGAAAAAGTCCCCCCGTGTGGCTGTGACGTCCTGTGTCCCGAACGATGACCTTGTCCTTGTCCGTCAGATTCCCCGTGACCGTCGAAACCAACCCGTCGCTTGGCCCAATATTCACCGGAACGGCCTCGATCTTCCATCTGTCTCCGGCTTCTCTCAGGAGAAAGACAAAATTGGCATGTTTCTTCCGGAGAGAGTCGAGATCAGGAAAATATTTTCGGGGCGGGCGATAGACAAAGGCCCCGTTTGGAACCAGGAGGGCATTCGGAAGGTCTCCGGTATGAATCGTGACCATGGCGGTCATTCCGGGCTTCAAGAGTTTGTCCGGATTGGGGACGGTGGAGAGCACGTCATAGGTCACCACATGGGAGACGGTCCGGGGGTGGTCCCGGACGACTGTGACCGACCCGTGAAAGGTCCTGTCGGGATAGGCCGGGACCTGAAAGGCGACGGCCTGTCCCGGGGCCACCGATCCAATGTCCGCCTCCGAGACCCTGGTGTCGAGGCGCATCTCACGAAGGTCGTGAGCGATCGTGAAGAGATGGGGCGTTTTGAAGGCGGAGGTGACCGTCTGCCCGATCTGGACCTTTCTGGAGATGACCACGCCGTCGATGGGCGCTCGGATTGTCGTGTAGGACAAGTCGGTCTCCGCGAGCTTCAAGGCGGCTTTCAACTGTTTTCGGGTGGCGAGGTCCATCATGAGCTGGGCTTGATCACTGTCATAGGTGCTTCTGGCAATGATGTGGTGGGCAAGAAGGTCCTTGTCGCGGCTCAACTGGATCCGGTCAAGGGTGATCTTTGTATCCATCTTCGAGAGATTCGATTGGGCCTCGGAGACTTGGGTCTGATAGATGGCGGGGTCGATCTGGGCGAGGATTTCCCTTGTGTGGACCTTCGAGTTGAAGTCCACCGCGATGCGTGTGATGATCCCGCTGACCTGTGTCCCCACGTGGACAGTCCGGAGGGCCTTGAGCCGGCCGGTGGCGGTGACTGTCCGGTGGAGCGTCCCCCGATGAAGGGTTCGTGTGATGAAAGGGGGGGCTTTGGGGGTGGACTTCATGTCGACCACGAAAAAGGCTCCGCCCACGGCAAGAAGGACCAGAATGCCTGGGATGATTTTCTTTTTTCCCATTAAAGACTTCAAGGACTCTGTCTCCAGGATGGCTAAAGGAGATCATGGCTTTTGTGAGGGGTCTCTGGAAGGATTATACAGGATTCTCTGTCCCTCTGCCGTGGTCATTCGTATCTCAGGGCGTCCATGGGATCAAGCCGCGAGGCTCTCCATGCCGGGTAAAGTCCGAAAAGCACCCCCAACACCGTTGCTCCGAACACGGTCACAGCCGTCCCTTCCCATGGAATGGGGGCGGGCCAATCAAGCATTGAACGGATGGCGACGATCGACAAGATCCCCAGAAGACCCCCTCCCAAACCCCCAATAAAAGAGAGCGCGGCACTTTCCGTCAGAAATTGCACGAGGATATCCCGGGGACGGGCCCCAATGGCCATGCGTATCCCGATTTCCCTTGTGCGTTCCCTGACCGATACCATCATGATGTTTAAAATGCCGATGCCCCCGACAATCAGGGAAATGGAGGCGATAAGGGCCAAGAGGACCGTGAGGATCAGGGAGAGCCGATTGGCGGTGTGGGCGATGTCGGACAGGGCCTGGATGTCGAAGTCCGGGCGTCCGTCGGGGGGAATATGGTGCCGGAGGAGCAGAAGCTCCCGGATTTCCCGTTTGGCATCGTCCACACGATCCGGAGAGATCGCGGCGGCCAGGATCACGCCGACGTAGGTGACCCCCATGATCTGGCTCTGAAGGGTCGACAGGGGAATGACGACCATGTCGTCCTGGTTCATCCCCATGGGGGATTGCCCCTTTGAGGAGAGGACCCCGATCACCCGAAAAGGCGAGTGGTTGATTTGGATGTATTGTCCGATGGGGTTTTCGAGTCCGAAAAGCCTCAATACGACAAGCCGTCCAAGAACGGCGACACGCGCGGCCCCTTCCTCCTCTTCCTTTCCGAAAAACCCTCCCCGGGCAAGGTGCCAGTCCCGCACAGGCAGGTAGTTGGGTTCAGCTCCCAGAACGACGGTGGACCAATTGGCGTGGGAAGACTGGATTTGGGCGGCTGTCCGCAACGCGCCGGAGGCGTTCCAGACATCGGGGCAATCTGTCCGGACCGCCCGGGCGTCCTCGGAGGTCATGGTTGTGTCCGTTCCGCCCCCTACCTGTGCGCCCGAGTCGGTGACGCTTCCGGGAATGACGACCAGAAGGTTCGGTCCCAGGTTCTGAATGCTTCGAAGCACGAGAAGTTTGGCGCCAAGACCGATACTGACAAGCACGATGACCGAAAGAACGCCGATCACGATTCCCAGGGAGGTCAGGAGGGAGCGAAAAGGGTTTCTCAGTAGAGCCCGGAGGCCCAAGGTGATGAGAACCATCAGGACCCCTCCAGGAGCCCGTCCCGAACCCGGACAAGGCGTTTGGCGACCCGGGCAAGCTCCTGGTCATGCGTCACCAAGACCAATGTCATGCCGGAGCGTTCCTTGAGTGTCAGCAAAAGGTCCAGGATCGACGAGGCCGACCGGCTGTCGAGGTTTCCGGTGGGCTCGTCTGCAAGAAGGAGACCGGGGGAGGCCGCCAAGGCGCGGGCGATGGCGACGCGTTGCTGCTGACCTCCCGAGAGTTGCGAGGGGAAATTTCTTTCCCGGTCGCTCATTCCCACGGAAGAAAGAAGCATCCGTGCCCGTTCATGCCGCTCCCGTGAGGGAACTCCTTGATAGAGAAGGGGCATTTCGACATTCTCGAGGGCGGTTGTCCGGGGAATCAGCTGAAAATTCTGGAACACGAAGCCCACCCTGCGGCTCCTCAATACGGCTCTTTCGGAAGGGGACAGCTGATCGACGCGACGATTTTCGTAGAAAATCGATCCCGTGGTCGGCCGATCGAGGAGGCCTGAGAGGTGCAGGAGAGTGGATTTCCCGGACCCTGAACTGCCGACCAGGGCCAGGACTTCACCGGGATTGATCTCAAGTGATATTCCCCGCAGCGCCGGCAATTCCTGTCCGGAAACGGCATAAACTTTCGTGACGGCGTCAAGCCGGACGGAGAGTCCAGGACGATCGCCTTCCTCCACGGGATCCTACCGCGTTTTTTTTATGAGGTGGGTCTTTTTCGATTGATAGAGGGAGCGGGCATCTTCGATCGCATTGATGGCGACGGTGTTTCCCTCGATGTCTTTGACCACCACCTGTTTGTTTTCCAGGATCTTGTAGTCCTTGAGGAATTGTGTCAGCTGACGGATTCGGTGGGGTGGAAGGTCCTTGATGTGCCGGAACTCGCCCCATTCGGGATCCTTGACCATCACGGCGATAATTTTATCGTCCTTTTCCCCCCCATCCTCCATGTGGATGATGCCGACCGGACGGACAACCACGATGGAATTGGAGATCAACGGTTCGGAGGAAAATACGAAAACGTCCAGGGGATCGTTGTCTTCGCAGTACGTTTGAGGTATCAAGCCGTAATTGGTGGGGTAATACACCGCGCTGTGGAGGATCCTGTCGACACGGATCAGACCCGAGTCCTTGTCCAGCTCATACTTGACGTGACTCTTTGCGGGAATTTCAATCAGGACCTGGATCTCGTGAGGAGCATCGTCACCCAAAGAAAGATCATGCCAAGGATTAAACATTCATGCCTCCGTTTTCGTATTGAGGTCGTTCCTCGAGAACTATTCGGGGGATTATAACAGTTTTTTGGAAATTACGCCGAAAAAGGAGGCTGGAAGGGTTGTTTTCACCCAATTCGTGCGGTAGGATCAGTCCATAAGGCAAGCCTCTTTCCCTGGGGGAGACTCCAGGGGCCCCTTCCGCACAAAATGATTATCCCAGAACTTTTCGTGTCAGGACGATGAAAGGAGCTCCCATGCTTAAGGCTCACGGATATGCCGCAAAGGCCGCCAGAAGTGCTCTCGAACCCTTTGCGTTTGATAGACGGGACCCGGGCCCGAAAGACATCGTGATCAGCATTTTATATTCGGGAATTTGTCATTCCGATATCCACCAGGCCAGGGACGAATGGGGAGGAGCCAAATTCCCCATGGTTCCCGGCCATGAAATTGCAGGGAGGGTGGTTTCCACCGGCTCCGGGGTCACACGCTTTTCCGTGGGGGACCTTGCGGGAGTGGGGTGCATGGTGGACTCCTGCGGCACCTGCCCCTCCTGCCGGGCGGGTGAGGAGCAATTCTGCGAATCCGGCCCCGTCTGGACTTACAACTCCATCGAAAGAGACGGGAAGACTCTGACATACGGGGGATATTCCGATGTGATCGTCATCCGGGAGGATTTTGCATTGCGGCTTCCTTCCGGCCTTTCCCTTCCCCAGGTGGCCCCGCTTTTGTGCGCCGGAATCACGACGTTTTCCCCCCTTCGCCGGTTCGGGGTCCGGGAAGGGCAGGAGGTCGGGGTGGTCGGGCTTGGAGGGTTGGGCCATATGGCCATCAAGTTCGCGCGTGCGATGGGGGCCCGCGTCACCGTATTCAGCACCTCTCCCTCCAAAGAGGAGGATGCGCGGAGGCTGGGCGCCCACGACTTTGTCCTGACGCGAAAGGAAGGATGGGAAAAGGGGATGGGGGGGCGTTTCCATCTTATCTTGGATGCGGTGTCGGCAAACCACGATCTCGCCCCCTATCTGGGATCCCTGGGTTTGGGGGGATCGATGGTTCTCCTGGGGGTGCCGGAGACACCGCTCTCATTCCATTCCTTCCTTCTGATTTCAAGAAGGAGGAATTTGACCGCATCCCTCATCGGAGGGCTCCGGGAAACCCAGGAAATGCTCGATTTTTGCGGTCATCACGGGATTGCTTCCGACATCGAGCTGATCCCGATTCAGAAGGTGAACGAAGCCTATGAGCGGACTCTGAGGGGCGACGTCCGTTACCGCTTCGTGATCGACATGGCCTCATTGAACACCTGAAAGGAGGAGAGAACACATGGGTGAATGGATTGACCGTGGTTTTGCGTACAAATCTTCCCCGAAAGGCACGGGAAAGAGGCCGGGGCTGATTGTCCTGATGGAAGCCTACGGGGTGAACAACCATTTCCGATCCCTGACGGAACGATTCGCGTCCTGGGGGATGACCGTTCTCACGCCGGATCTCTACCACCGGCTCCCCCAGGACAGGCGCGTTGTCGAGTATGGGGACCGTGAGACGGTCATGAACAACCTGTCCCGGATCAAGGATTCCGAGGTGAAGGACGATGTCGGAAAAGCGCTGGGGCTCCTCAAGGCCGACCCTTCCGTCGATGTGTCCCGCCTGGCCGTGGTGGGGTTTTGCATGGGAGGGAGGCTGGCGTTTCTCTCCTCAGAGTGGTACGGACCCGATTTTCGCTGTGCCGTCTCCTTTTATGGGGGCGGGATCGGCGCTCCGAAGGGAATGTTCCCCGGCCAAACCGAGGGTCCTCTTTCCGGGGTTCCGGCGATCCAGGCCCGGCTGCTTCTTTTTTACGGGGCCAAGGATGGATTTATTCCGGCGGAAGAGAGAGCCGCCGTCTCCAAGTCCCTCGAATCCGCCGGAAAATCATTCAAGATGGTGACCTACCCGCACGCCGATCACGGGTTCTTTTGCGAAGACCGCCCCTCCTACCATCGGGAGTCCGCAGAGGCCGCCGAAAAGGAGTTGAAAGCCTTTTTTTCCGGCTGTCTCTTGGAAGGGGTTTGATTAACGTGCGACCTATCCGATAAGATCTTGCAAGGGGAACGCTTGTCATAAGGAAAAGGGATCCGACTGTCGGATCAATGAGGGGGAGGACGTCGTTCGATGGCTGAAAACATTCTGTCCCAAGATGAGGTCAATGCCCTTCTTCGGGGGATTGTTGAAGGCGATGTAGAGACTCAGAAATCGGAATTCAAGGAAGAGTCCAGGAAATTGCGGGAATACAACCTCGCGAGCCAGGAACGCGTCATCCGAGGGCGCATGCCCACGCTTGAGATCGTGAATGAGCGGTTTTCGCGTTTTTTCCAGGTGACCCTCTCCTCCACCATCAGGAAAGCCGTCGAGTTCTCCCCCGTTTCAACGGAAATGATCAAGTTCGGGGAGTTCATCAAGAAGGTGTCTCTCCCCTCGAATATCAACATTCTCCGGCTCGAGCCCATGAAGAGGAATTTTCTACTCGTCATCGATGCGCGGATGGTGTATCTCCTTGTCGATCATCTCTTTGGCGGCATGGGTCGGGGCCATGTGAAAGTGGAAGGGCGGGATTTTTCGCCCATCGAAAGCCGGATCACCAGAAACATCCTCAACCTGGCCATGGGAGACTTCGAGAAAGCCTGGGCGCCGGTCCATCAAATCGGCATCACGAGTATACGCTCGGAAATCAATCCTCAGTTTGCCTCCATCGTGGCCCCCACGGAAATGGTGATTTCACTGACGTATCGTCTTGAAATCGACGGACAGGGCCGCCCGGTATATATCTGCATTCCGTATTCGACGATCGAGCCGATCAAGGAAAAGCTGTACACCGGGTTTCAAAGCGACCAGTACGAAGTGGATAACCGGTGGATCCTTCGCCTTCGCTCCCAGCTCGACACCGTTGTGGTCAAAGTGGTTGCGGAACTCGGACACACGCGGGCCCGCCTTTCCGATGTGATGGCCTGGAAGCCGGGAGATATCCTGCAATTGGATCAGCATGTGGATGATCCCATCAATGTGACGGTCGAGAAGGCGGTGCGGTTTCGTGGAAGGCCGGGAGTTTTCCGATCCAACCGTGCCGTCCGGATCGAAGAAAGGGTCTTTCCTGATCTGACCGATTTCAAGCGGAGCGAAGGCGAGGATGAATCCTCAGGGAAGGCGATTTCGTGACCGGAAGGGAATGACGGAAGGAAAATTTTGAAAAATCCCTCCGCGGACACTTAGGATAACGCAGAATATATCGACTCCGGAACCCTCCTTTCGGAGGGGTTTTAGCACGTCCCTCTTTGCCGATCCAATCGATCCGTGACGAAGATCCATTTCTCCCGGAGGAAAGAGGATTTCAGGGCATTTTCCAATCGTTCACCGAGATTCGGCCCCCCGCTCGCCATTTTTGCAGACGCTGAACCTCTCGCCGAATGTTCCTTGTGATTCCCGGGTCCACGGGGGAGATATGATGGGTCCGCCCTCACTCTCCTTTTTGGAGGGAGATCATCAGCGCCATCACCTGGTCAAATTCTTCCAATCGTAAAGGATGGCTGATGAGGTACCCCTGAAAGGAATCACATCCCTGATTTTTTAAAAAATCCAACTGCTCCTGTCTTTCCACCCCCATGGCATGAACTTTTATTCCGAGTGTTTTTCCGATGGAAATCAGGGAAGAAACGATCGCGGCCTCGGAGGGATTGGCCATGATTTTTCGAATCAAAGAGCTATCAATCTTTAATTGGTCCACCGGAAGCCGTCTCAAAGAGGTCAATGAAGTGACCCCCGTTCCAAAGGAATCGAGGGAAAATCCGATGCCCAACTTCTTGAGGTCCTTCATGACGGTGATGGTCCTCTCCAGGTTTTTAAGGGCGACATTTTCTGTGATCTCGATCATGAGGAGGGAGGGGGGAATCCCTGTTTTCTCCAAGGTTTTCATCACATTATTGGAAAAACTCGGATGGTTGAATTGGCGGGCACTAAAATTGATTGAAAGACGAAAAGGAAAGTTGATATTTCGATCGACCCAGGCTTTGATTTGAGAGCAGGCATTTTCCAAGACCCATTCTCCGATCGGGAGAATCAATCCGGTCTCTTCGGCGATGTTGATGATATCGCGAGGGGATTTCATTCCGAGGTTTGGTTCTTTCCAACGCAACAGGGCTTCCACGCCAATGATATTTTGCTCCATATCGGTGAGGGCCTGATAATAAATTTGAAACAGATTGCGATTTAAGGCTTGACTTAAATAGACCTCCTGCTCACTTCTCCGATCCATTTCCGCCTGCATGGTCGGATCAAAAAAATGAAAGCTTTTCCCTTTGTTTTTTTTGGCCTTATAGAGGGCCAGGTCCGCTTGTTTCAGGAGCTTGTTGACTTTCAGTTCGTGCTTGTAAAAAATTGTGATTCCAAAACTGCTTGTGCAAATGAGATCTCCCGTTGAGAGAGCGTAGGGCTGAGAGAGGGCTTCCTGGAGCTTTTCCGCCACCTGCCTTGCCCGAATGGCCGCTTCGACGATTTTCGAGCTCAAGTCTTCCAACACCACCACAAACTCGTCTCCCCCCATTCGTGATACGGTGCTGCCGATCCTGGAAATGGTATCGCTTTCCCGTAACGTGTCATGAAGGCGCTGGGCCACGCTGATCAGGAGCTCATCCCCCACGGCGTGACCCATCACATCGTTGATGGTCTTGAAGTTGTCGAGATCTAAAAAGAAAATGGCGCCGAAATGTCCACTTCGGCTGCTGCTGGTCAAGGCGTGCTCAATTCTGTCTAGAAGCAATCTGCGGTTGGGAAGCTGGGTGAGCGCATCGTAATACGCCAATCGATGGATCTCGGCTTCGGCCTCTTTGTTTCTAGAAATATCAGAAAAGTTGTACACATAATGGGAGATACAACCCAATGAGTCGATGACGGCGGAAATGGTGACCCAGTCCGCGTAAATCATTCCATTCTTGTGTCGGTTCCATACCTCTCCTTGCCAAAATTTTGATTCTTGGAGCTCCTCCTGCTGAATTTGGAAAAAGGAGGAGTCATGACGGCCCGATTGAAGCATCATGGGAGAATTTCCGGCAATTTCTTCCTTCGAGAAGCCTGTCCGATTGATGAAACTCTGGTTGACTTGGAGTATGAGGCCTCTTGAATCGGTGACGATACACGCTTCCTGGGATTCGAATGCGGTCGCGGCAACGCGCAACTCTTCCATGGCTTTTTTTCTATCGCTGATATCGGCGATAGCGATTCGAACAAAATGAACCCCCCCCTCAGAAATCTTGAGGCAATTTAATAACGCATGGAAAGGTTTATTTTTTCCCCCCGTCAGGGTCATTTCGAAGCTATGCTTTCCCCCGTGTTTTAGGATGTAAATAAATTGGCGGTGCCAATGGTCCCGCTCTGTGAGGCTGACCAAGGAGGAGAAGCGTCTTCGGATCAGTTTATTCCGGTCCTCCCCGAACATGGCCGCCCCGGTAAGATTGAGTTCCGTGATCATTCCTTCGCGGGTCACAGTGATGTAGCCCACCGGAGAAAAATCATAGAGATCTAAATAGCGATCACGCGTCTCTTCAAGCGATAGCTGCGTTTGAAGCAATTCTTCGTTCTGCATTTCAAGTTCGATTTGGTGGAGGTGCAATTCGCTGAGGAGTTCATTATAGAGAACAGAAGAAGGGGGCGAACCATCCTGATCTGAAGCGCAGAAAGAATTCTCTTCTGGTTCCCAAAATACAATTTTTGGGAATCGGGACTCTATCTTCTGGTCTTTATGATGGAGAAGATGTTCGGCCTCTGCCCGGAGGTTTTGCTTGTTTTGCCCGATCCCTTTATTGTTATGGGTCATGACCTCTCCCCCTTGAAAGAGTGTGAATCGGGACGCCTGAATGAGACCGGCACGCGTTCCCGTTCGATGGTCCCGTAAAAATATTTCATCGGGCCTGAATCTTCATGAATGTGCTTTGAGTTGCCCATTGAAAGGGATGGGCGAGTATTATCCTTATCTAGAGTTTAGTTATTATTATTTTTTTCAAATGCAAGGTAGATCAATTGCAATTCTTTTTTATTATCGATGACCCGGCGAGCATGGACAAGTACCTTTTGTCGGCCCAGGTCAGGAAATTCATATTGTATTTCATAGCCCGTTACATTTTGATTTAAGGGAAGGTTAGTCTCCAGCAATTCCTTGAGCTCAGGGATATTCCATCGACCTTGAGTGCCCAGACCATAGATTGATCGACCGATCGTCTCTTCCGGCTTAAGCTTGAATTCATCATAGAACGCGTGACTCGCCGAAAGGATGATCCGATCCTTGTCCAGAACGATAAGAGGCTCAAGGACTGTATTGATTATATCGTCCACAACCCCTTTTTTCTCTTGCATCAGATCGGTCAGGGTCCGGTGGGTGATATCGGAAAAGGAGATGACAACCCCGTCAATGACATTATCAATTGTTCGATAGGGATGGATGCGTGCCAGATACCAGATATTGTCGCTGGTATGAACTTCACGCTCACTGGACACGAGAGTTTCCAGAACTTTTTTGGCATCTTTTAAAAGATTGTCATTGATATCGACGAGATTGGACTTGATATCAACGATCGGACGGCCGATGTCAGAGTCGATGATGCGGTAGATCTTTCCTGCATCTCGGGAAAATCGCCGGATGTGAAGCTGTTCGTCAAGAATAATGATTCCGATATTGATGTTGTCGAGGAGATTCTTCATATCATTTTGCATGTGATCGAGCTGTTCGATTTTTCCCTGCAATTCGGAATTGACGGTCACAAGCTCTTCATTGATGGATTGCAGTTCCTCCTTGGAAGTTTCCAATTCCTCGTTGGTCGATTGAAGATCTTCGTTTGTGGACTGGAGCTCTTCATTGGTGGACTGGAGTTCTTCGTTGGAGGCTTGTTGTTCTTCGATCGTGTTCTGGAGACTTTCCTTTGCCAGGGACAGGTTTCGTTCCAGTTCCACGATCCGGGTATTTTCGGAGCTCTTTCCGCTTTTTTGAGGAGGTGTCGTGATAACTTCTTTTGATTTTATGAGATCCTGGAAAATAATGAGAAGAAGCGACCGATTCTTCTGGGGATCCAAAAAGGGCCGAACGCTCAAATTGACGGATTGCGACCCTTCGTTGGTTTTTATCGAAATCTCCCGATTTATGGTCGGCTCCTTGCTCTTTGCGGCCTTCTGAACAGCATTGCGAATCTCAAGCTGCAGGCCTTCGCGAGCCAAATCGACGATATTGAGGGTCGGATGACCGGACATCAGTTCAAGGTATTTTCCTGTCTCTCCATGGACATAAAGGATATCGCCCTTCATGTCGGTCACCACCGAAGAGGGGACGTAGGAAGTGAGGAGAATCCGTCGTATCAAGTCGACAAAATTGATTTTTTCGACTTTTGTCGTAGGCTCCTTTTTGATGTGTTCAGCGGGTTGAGAGGTAAAGGAAAATCCTTGGTCTAACATTTCATAAGGAAGATTGGAAAAAGGATTTCTTTGAAATAGCTTCCATTTTCTGTTTAATGGCTCGAAAAGATCGGAATTGGTTCCTAAATTTTCCGATGGAGAAAGAAAAAGAATCCCCCCCGGCTTGAGTGAATAATGAAAAAGAAGAAGGAGTCGTTTTTGCAGGTCCGTATTTAGGTAAATCATGAGGTTTCGGCAGCTTAACAAGTCCAACTTTGTGAAGGGAGGATCCTTGATCACGTTCTGGGTGGCAAACACGACCATATCGCGAATCTCTTTCTTCACTCGATAATGGTCCTTTTCCATTGTGAAAAAACGGTGGAGTCTCTCGGGGCTGACGTCTTGAGAAATGTTGGGGAGGTAGATGCCTTGGCGGGCTATGGAGATGGCCTCGTTATCGAGGTCGGTCCCATAAATCTGAACTTTGAATAATTTATGGGACTTCTCAAGAAATTCGTAAAGAAGAATGGCGATGGAATATGCCTCCTCGCCCGTCGAGCAGCCCGGTATCCAGGCTCGGAACGTATATGTTTCCGGCTTGCCGGCTAAAAGCTTTGGAAGAACTGCTGTGGCAAGAATATGAAAGGCTTCGAGATCTCGAAAAAAACTGGTGACGTTGATAAGAAGTTCCTTGAACAGGTTCTGGACCTCTTCAGCATTTTCCTTGAGATAGCCGAAATAAAGTTCGAATTTATTGATATTTTTCTGAAACATTCGTCGTTCGATTCGCCTTTGAATCGTGCTCTTCTTGTATTGGAAAAAATCGTGACCGGTTCTGGTCCGCAACAGCATCAAAATATGGTTGAGGCCGATCCTCTCATCCTCTGAGATTGCGGGTTCACGGCGAAGTGATTGACGGGTGATCATTTCTAAAATGGCTTCAGACATTTTTTGAACTGGCAAAATATATGAGTAATATCCTGCTTTGATTGCGCTCAGCGGCATGCCGTCGTACTTTGCAGTGGAGGGGTCCTGGATAATCGCAACGCCGCCCACACCATATATATCGCGCAATCCCATGGTTCCATCGCTTCCTGTACCAGAAAAGATAATGCCGATCGCATTCTCTCCCTGATCTTGGGCCAGCGACCGAAAGAATACGTCGATCGGCAATCGCTGACCTCGCGGACCTTCGGGGATGCTTAGCTTCAACGTCCCTTGAAATATAATCATTTCGCGGTTCGGGGGGATCACGTAAACAAAGTTGGGCTTGACCTTCATCCCGTCTTGAACCTCAACCACAGTCATCTGGGTCACCCGTTGAAGGATTTCAGTAAGCATGCTGGCATGTTGTGGGTCGAGATGAGAAATCAGGATGAATGCCATCCCGGGGTTCTTTTTCATATTGGAAAAGAATTGTTCAAACGCTTCAAGCCCGCCTGCCGAGGCGCCCATACCGGCGATCACAAATTTGGCGTCTTTATGAGGCTTCTCGTTCTTTAGTCTGACGGGTATCGTGGCCCGGGATACGGTTTTACTCTCTTTGGTTTTGTTCTTTTCCATGAAAATTCCCCGGTTGAGTCCGTAAAATGCTGTAAATCAGTCCTGGCTGAAAATTGAAAACGCCATCGCTCGTCCTGAGAATGGTCGTTGCCGAAACAACCCGTTCTCAACCTGGAGGAATCGATGGCCGACATTAACGTTACCCTGAATACTGATCTTTTGCCAAATCTTCTCTCCGATGGTGGCGAAGAAATGAAAAATCTGCCCGGATCGGTGTTGAACCAGGTTCTGGAATCTCGGATGGCCGAGCATCTTGGGGCGGATCGTCATGAATGGTCGAGCGATCGGACCGGCGACCGAAACGGATATCGGGAACGGCAGCTGGCGACGCGGGTGGGAACGCTGATCCTTCGGGGTCCCCAAACCCGGAACGGAAATTGTTCGACGGATTTGTTCCGACGCACCCGGCGCTCTGAACAAGCCCTGGTTCTGGCGCTGATGGAGATGGTGGTCCGAGGGGGTTCGACCCGCAAGCTCACTCATATCACAGAAGAGTTGTGTGGAGCCCAGTCTTCGAAGGTCCCGGTGAGTTCCCTGGCCACGGGTCTTTCGGCCCGGGTCAACCACTGGAGAACCCGGAGGCTGAACGGCCCGTATCCCTCCCTTCCTTTCATCGGAGCTCTCCTGGCGGAGTTCCACGAGCAATGGCGCACGGGGAAGAAATACTTCGACAGGACCGAATACCAGGAGT
>DAHVAL010000010.1 GCA_027314645.1 Nitrospirota bacterium | reverse complement strand
CCAGATGCTCGTAACACATACGTGCGTCGCGAAGGGGCGTGATTCGAACCAAATCTGGGCGGATCCTTTCGTTTGGCCCGGGATGCGAAGCCAGAAGGTCTTCCAAAGCTTCCATGATTTTCGGTGAAATGACACGATAATAACGGTGGCGACCGCACTTTTCTGATGCCAGGATTCCTGCCTTTACCATGTGGGACAGATGTTCACTCGCCGTCGCAGAAGACACACCGGCACGGTATGCGAGTTCTGTGGCAGGCAAAGCCCGGCCGTCCGAAAGGGCTAGGAGCAATCGAAGATCGGGCCGGAGAAGCGATTATCCGAGCCATTGTCGACAGAGCAAGAGCTTCATCCATATTTCGGTCTCCTCCTAAATATCAACATCTCTAATCATGATACTTTGGCTGGAACGATCTCAACTCTTAAACAGAAGGAAAATTCAATGTCGGGTTCACCCATTATTCAAAAGACATCGGATCTGCCATGGATTCCCGCTAGTGCAAAAGGAGGGCCAGAGCTTCTATTCGGTGGGAAAGACGTTATATTCCGTAAGAACTTGAGTGATCGAAGATCTGATGGAGAGGGAATTGCCATGATCGTCCGATTTGTCCCTCCACCCGGAAAAAAGTTACAGGTCCTTGCGGAGGCCTTGTCGGACGAACACGTTTTTGTTCTGGAGGGAGGCTACATCGACAGGAACGGACGACAGATAAGGTTCCCAGGCGACTACATCTTAAATCCGAGAGGACTGAAGCACGGCCCCATTATATCGATCGAAACAGTCGCCCTGGTGGTCTATACAGGGGAACCTGATAGACTGATTGAACTCAAAATACTGGATTGATCCAATGATATGAATTTTAGCGACCCAAGACGTTGTTCATGTGGCATATACCCGATCTTTTTTGATCAGGGGAAAAAATCTTCTTCGGCGACGTTTTCTTCCGGGTTGTGGGGATTTGGAACGTCGTAGAGCCGACTGAGATAATGCCATCCCCAATCGAGATAGATTGTCGCGCTGTCACGCAACGCGACAGCGGCAACCAAGCGGGATTTTTTATCATCTTCAGAGAGGGAGGAAGAGAGGGATTCCCGGTTGAGGGAATCGAGAAGCTCGTGAAAAGACTTTATGGTTTCTTCAACCTTGAGGAATGCCTCGGAGAGAAGTTCCTCACCGGACTCCGGAATGTCTTTTAGAATTTTATTATCCATCACCGATACAAAGGGGCGAAGGAGATCCTCCGCCCCACCCTTTCGTCGACTACCGGGCCACCATTTTAATTGCCTGGTGTTTCGCCGCATCACAAACGACGACGCACAGTTCACATCCCTTGCAGCGGGATTCAACAATGACGGCCTTCATCTTCGAGGTGTCTAACTGAATGCAGTTGGCTTCCGGACAATACATGATACAAAGCCGACACCCTTTCTGGGCCACGCATTCCTCCGCATTGACCTCTGCCACATTATACATTCTTGATACCCTTCCTGGTTCTTTGAATGGTTATCTACATGTTCACACTAGTGAGTAAAGCGGAGTGTTTCTCTCTAAAGGCACTGGCTTCGTCAAAGGTCCTACGGATGGTATCAAGATTTTTCTGGAGAAGCATTTCCTTCTTGGCAAATTTCTTCTTGATGGCCTCATCCAGTGTCGCAGTACCGCCCGAAGCGACATATTTTTTCCCAAAACGATCCTGAAGAGCCTTGTCCAGACCATCCATCGTGACGACTTGGGTCAACCCCGCCAATGCTCCTATCATCCCCATATTCGTCGAAAGCTCTGTGCCTGCAATTTCGAGGGCAATTTTCGTCGCGGGAACATAGTAGACGGTGATTTTTTTCTTTTCCAGATCCAATTTCTCCTCATCGGTCAACAATTCGATGTCATCGTTGATGATGATGAGGCCCCCGCTTTTAATTCCTGAATAAAACGGCATGGTGTAGGATTTCCCCATCGTAATCACCTGGGGATGGAAAACCATCACCACATGCGGAAAGACCAGCTCTCCTCGATCATAGATTTTCTCCGGCCCGATCCTAACATAGGATTCTGCAGGAGCCATGCGCTTTTCCGCCCCGAAGAATGGATTGGAAATTGAAAACTTCCCTTCATGGGAAGCGGCCATGGCCATAAGATGGGCCGATGTGACAACTCCCTGGCCGCCCAATCCCGACATCCGAATATTTATCCGACTTTTCATCAATGACTCCCTCGTTTAGGACGTGGCTTCGCTCGCCGCCAGCTTCTCGGCCTTTTTCTTTTCAGCGAGTCCATCGAGGAAGGACTGGGCTTCCGGAGAGATAAACTCCCGGAACTTAAATCGTTCGCCCGGAGCTTCCGAGGTTCGCATTTCTTGAAGACCTTCCATGCTCTGTTTCCCGATTTCCAGAATGCAGGGAGTGTAGATCTGGATATAGGTCGGACCGATTTCGCGAGCAATAAGAACGGCCTGTTTGATGACTTTCTCCACCAAACTTGGCTTGCTGGCCGTCATGACGGCCACATAATCGCATCCTGATTCCCGGGCGATTTCCGGAAGCCGAACTTTTTCGAACTTTTTCCCAACAGGGGCCATCTTGGCCAGGAAGCCCTTCTGCATGAGCCCGGACTCCTGCCCCCCCGTATTTGCGTAAAGCTCGTTGTCGAAGCAGATCGTTGTAAACCTTTCCTTCCGGAACCAGGATTGGAGTGTCATGTCCAGCCCGATATCCACGGTTGCGCCATCACCGGCCAGCACGATAACGTCCTTGACCCTGTCTGGGAAGCGTAAGGCAAGAGCCCGTTTCAATCCCGTCGCAATCGCGTTTTGGTTTCCGAAAAGGGAGTGGATGTTATGAACGGCGATCATCGGGAAGACCAGGCTCGTACACCCTGTCGATCCCACCATCACGGTGTCTTCCGGGTTGGGAATGGAAGCCATAATGTGCCGAAACGCGATCGATTCGGGGCATCCCGCGCAAAGGGAATGCTCGGCAATCAATTCCGTCGCCGTTCCGAAGTCCTTCCATCCACGGTTTGGAGATTCATACGTTCCTGTCTCCACAAGATCAAGATAATCCTGCGGCATGATATCGACAAATTCCTTATTGATCTGAATTTTCTTACCCATGGACGAGCTCCTTATTGCGGCTGTGAGCCAGATATTTTTCGATTTCTTCGATGATAATTTCCGGAGGCATGGTCATACCGCCAGCGACATGAGGACCTGCAATAACGCGGCTATTCCGGTCAATCGTGGATTTGACTTCCCGGGCAAGCCACCCCGCCACATTGAACTCTGGGACAAAGATGTGCTTCGCATGCTCTGTCGCCTTCCGGAGTTCTTCCGTGGGGAAAGGCCGAAGGGTTTTGATTTTGACAAGACCAACCTTGACACCCTTGTCGCGGAAGAGCCGAATGGCTTCACGTGACTGGGAGACAGCTGTTCCAGAAGCAACGAACATGATTTCCGCATCCGGATTTTCCACTTCGATCAATCCGTCCAAAAGTGGAATGGTATGCTTCCTGGAACGTTCGATGGCGGCTCGGATTTCAAGCTGCCAGCTCGCATGCGTCATATAACTGATATAGTTTGATTTCATCACGAAAGGATCCCGCATCATCCGGACCGGAGGAACCTCCATATCCATACACACCACCGGGCTCCTATAAGGATCGTAATGGGGGAGAGCCAAATCCTCAGGTGTCATCATGACGGTATCTTTGGTATGGGTCACGAAAAACCCGTCACAGATAACCCCAATTGGAAGATGGACTTCCGGCTGCTCGGCCACGTAATAGCCCTTGAGCATGAAATCGAAAAGATCCTGGGCGGTCTCCGCATGCCACAACAACATTCCCGTCTCGAGCATGAAAGAAATCTCCAAGGTGTCGGGCTGAATTGACAGAGGAGAATTGACCCCGCGGACTGTGAAGACCACCTCGATCGGGAGCCTGCTGCCGGCCCACATTGGAAAGTTTTCGAACGCACGGAGGGTGCCCGGCCCTGCTGTCGTCGTGAATACCCTCGCTCCACCGAATGCTGCTCCCGCGCACTGACCCATCACGGCAAACTCGGATTCGCCCCGCATGTAGTCACCAACATATCCTTCGGCATACAATTCCCCGACCAGAGAGGAAGCCTCGGATTGAGGGGTAATGGGATAAGCAACCGAAAAGTCCACGCTTGACCTTCGAATGGCTTCACGGATCACTTCTGAGCCTGTCAGAAACGAGGAAGTACGGGGGGAGAGAAAAAAGAGTTCATTGGGGTCCACAATCAATTGGCCCTTCTTGTTTCGCTGGCCGATTTGAGGAACCTTCGAATTCGTCACTGTCGCCATGGCTGACACTCCTTAAGTAGATAGAAATCCGAAGACAACTCTAGCTCTGTCGGATAACAGGATATTCTGATCTTCAAGCGGCCTTATCGGCTCAACGAGCCCAGTCCGCAGGGGGTATTCTGGCGTGGAGTCCTTCCACAATCACCAGTTTCGCAAAGGCACCTTTAGCATTCGAGTCCGGACCCGTCTCCCACTCTCCAATAATCGGGAAGCGACAACAACGGGGAGAGCCCCCTTCATGTGACCCGGCAGAGCATAGGCCAGCCCAATCACTCCTTAGAGAAACGGTCTGTTGATTTTAACTTCCATGCTCACTAAAGTCAAGGATTCCGCGGAAAAATCCTAGGGGGCTCCGCCCTCGAAAGGTCGTCCCGATAAGTCGCGTTAGAGAAATGCGAGCCCCTGCACATATCGAGATTCATCAAAGGCATCGCTTTTCCTGACCGACTCGAAATACAGTTTTCCATACCAGCCCATCATCAAATGCAAGGCATCATGCTCAGACTCCCCACGCTCAACAAGATGGAGGTAGGCCTTTTTCACTTGCGAGGGAACGCCCTGCCGGACCTGTCGTCCGACGATGAGATGCAGCGCCACATGAACAAAGGGGTTCACGATATTTCCTTCGACTTCGATCGGACGAGACGGATCGATTCCGGGGTCATTCCAAATCCGGTCGAATTCGGGATGCATCTGGAGAATCTCCAAGATTTCATGGTCCTCACCGGAGGGGTCCCCTTCACGGGCAACATGCCTGATATGTTCTAAAAGATCCGGATCAAAAAGCATTTCCATCCTCCCACAGAATGGATTCAAGGGGTTTCGGCAACATGAATCCTTCGCCCTCTTGATCCCATGCCGTATACATTGACGACTTTCTTCCCTTGACGAAGATGGTAGGTTTCCCATGCAGGGGAAACACCGTTTAGGGAGGCTGTCGGGTCCTCACCCCCAGCCTTGAAATAATCCGGATAAGTCAACCCTGCGTCCCAAACATCCTCCAGAAGACAGCCCGTGACGAAACCCTCCCCCCCGAGCGCAATCCCCTTGAGAATTTCTTGGATTTTTTCTGGATCATTAATCTCTACCGGTTCCATCGCCCTCTTCCATCCTTCTCTTGCGTGTGAGCGTTACTGGGACCCCGTTTCCCGATCCACCCCGTAATGTTCTTTGAGCACTTTGTAGGCGTCGAGGATTTCCCTCATCCTTCCTTCCTGGCTTCTATCCCCCGACCGCATGTCCGGGTGCAGTTCCTTTAAGAGAGACCTGACTTTTTTCCGGATCTCTTCCCACCCCGAAGATTCGGAAACTCCCAAAATCCTGCATGCGGCCCGAAGGCGATCCACTCCCTGGGCACCATGTCCCTTCCCTCCGGTTCCGGCTCCCATTCTGAAAAACTTTTCCCACGGAAAGGCGGACCTTTTCCGGCGTGGACGATTCCGAAGGAGGCTATCGATTTCTTCGTACCGGTCCTCAAGGAATTCCGATTTCCGGGCGATCTTTGCGAGACCGGACCGGGATGTCTCCCTGAACACCTCTTCAAGAAGTCCTGTAAAAAGGCGGTCAAGCTCGACAAATCGCTCCTCCATATCCCCAAATCCACCCACCGACCAATCAAGGTCAAGAGATCTTTCCAGAGAGAACCAGGATGATTCCTGACAACGACATACCATGCGCTCGATATGGTTGGCCAATTCTCGACGAATTTCTTCAGGACTCTTTTCCATCCCCGATGCGCTACTCCGATTCAAGGTCACGGGTCAGAATACTTTGGAAATTTAAATTTTAGAGCGAACGGAAAGGATGTTCAAACCAAAAAATGTTTGCATCAAAACCAAACCTATGCCAAACTTTTTCAATCTCCCTCCTCACCACGGATTACTGAAGGGATGATTTTTCAAAATATCGTCAACGATCCAATTAAGAAAGGAGTCGCACGTGCCCACCGAATCTCTTGGATTGCGTTTTTTTCCTCTCGGAACTGCCGCCGCCGTATTGATCATTTCGCTTCTTTCCCTTTATTCTCCCCAAACGGCCTCCGCAGCCGCCTATACGACAGGACACAGCGACCCGACGGGTCTCTTCAAGATCGATCCGGACCACACCTCGGTGGTTTTTACCATCGGGCATGCCGGGGTTGCAACGGCTGTCGGCCGCTTCGACGCCATCAAAGGTCACTATCGTCTCGACTCCAGGGGAACGGACGTTCTCATCGAGATTGCCACAAAAAGCATCGACACCAACCAAGCCCAGCGGGACAAGGATTTAAGGGGACCGGACTTTCTCGATGCCAAGACATTTCCCACCATCCGTTTTGTCGCCACCAGCTACAAAAAGACAGGGAAAATGGCGGGCCTCCTGACCGGAAAAATCACGATTCATGGAAAAACCCGGCCGATTGTCCTCAAGATTCATGAAGTGGGGGCTGCAGATGTTTCGGCCCTTCCAAAGCCCTGGGGAGGATACCTGACCGGGTACAACGCAGAGGGATCCCTTCGCCGCAGCGACTTTGGAATAACGACCTACCCGTCGATGATCGGGGACAAGGTGAATCTCTATATCAGTGTTGAGGGGATCCGGATTAAGAAGTAAGCCGGCAACCCGGGAAACAAGGAGGGAACCATCCCCCCTTGTTTCCCTTCCGTCAAGTTCCATCCGATGACGAGGCAAAGTCCATGGAATCCTTTTCATTCGCGCCGGCTGAAGCCCTTATGCGTCCGGTTGTCGGTCCTTTTTTTCTCGTTTTGGGTCTTCTCCTGGTCTCAAACTTTTTTGTCTCCCGACGCCCTGGTGTAGCTGTTTCACTCTCCGACCTCTGCGTTCTTGCAGGAATTCTCCTATCCTTCGGATTATTCGATCCTTCCTCACTCCGCCATTTCTTTAATCCAAGCCGCCCCATGGACTGGATTCCTCTTCTTTCCTCTTTCTTCTTCATCCTGAGAACGATGCCATTTAAGCGGGTCTCCCACCTCCTCCGAGAATCGGGATTCCTTCTCGTAAGTCTTACCCTTCTCATGTTTCCCCTTCTCCATCAATCGGGCTTTTTCCAGGAAGGCCAGACAGTGGGCCTGATCTTTATGATTTGGGGCCTGACCCGCCTTATCTATCCCAGTGGATACGAAACCGGGATTGGAACGGTCTACCTCCTTCCGCTCTTTTTGAGTTCCTCTGCCCTTGCCGCCTTTTCACCCCTTTCAGGCAGCCTCCTTCTTGGTCAACTTTCTGGCGGGATAGCCGCCGTGTTCGGGGCCATGATTCTTGCGACCTGGAACGGGAGGGTCAGATTGACAGCCATCGAACCCGGCTGGGTCCTCGGGGCGCTCCTCGTGATCGGCCGGCAATATGCGGAAATTTCACCCGTTGTGATCGGAAGCCTTGTGGGTTCCATTGTTCTGGGAGGGTTGGGGGCAAGACTCGGGAATAAACTGAGATGGCCCTCCTGGACCGGAGGAATTCTTGCAACTGGCCTTTCCATGATCTCTCTTGCCTTTGGCATCCTCGAGGTCGTGAAATCCCTCAGCTCCCAACAGGGGGGGTACTGAAGGAAAAAGAAAAGCCCACATGCTGTGAGGATCATTGCAAAGAACGATGAAGAATCAGGGCTCTTTTTACCCTCCTCCCCTCATTCCGAAAAAAAATCCGATCGCCGCTCCGATGGCCGACGCTGTTGCGGCGAGGAGCCAGAACACCTTCCAGTTTCCAGGCATTGCGCATATCTCCACAGAAAGCACAAAAGGCCAGAATTCTTCTTTTAAGAAGGTCAGGGAGGCAATCCGCAGGGGGAGCCCGATGCCGGACAAACAACTCCCCTCATTGCCCTCCCTGACTTGAACCCTTAAATTCGCCCCCAAAGGGGTGAGGTGGACTTTACCAGGTCCAGTGTTCTCTTTTCTTGTGGAAATAATACGAATAGAGGCCGATCAAAGCCCCGGTGATTGTGGAAAGAACCATGATCCAATAAATCCAAACATAGGATTCTCTCCAAGTTTCGAACCTGTGCGCTCCAAACCATTCCTGGAGACAAAACCCAACCACCGAACCTGATCCAACCGCCGAAAAGGCTGCGTTCAGCCAGTAGCCCACGATCCCTTTAGCATTCATCGTAAGCCTCCTTCACGGTTAGAGAAACAGAATGTCCGGCATCTTCAATCTTTATGCAATCAAAATACCACTTCCTGTTCGCTTTGCAATTCACCCGCTCCCCGTCATAACACCGGGAGCTTCGGGGTGGATGGAGCAAGATTTTCGTTTCACAGGATTCAGATTTGGAACACCCAGAAACCATGGCCCGATTTTCACGGGCGATGAAAATATGGTAGTGTGTATGATCTTGGCCTTGAAGGAGCAACAGGCAAGACTCCCACTCATCCTTAAATATTTTGGAGCGCCAGATTGAACTCTGAAGAAATCTATCGAAAAGCCTGCGGGATGTTTCCCGGAGGGGTCAGCAGTCCAGTCCGTGCATACAAGGCGGTAGGCGGGCATCCCCCCGTCATACGCCAAGGGAAGGGACCTTTCATTACAGATATCGAGGGGCGGGAGTATATCGATTTTGTTCTTTCTTTTGGCCCCCTCATTCTGGGACATGCCGATCCGGATGTCCTCGCACATCTAACGGAAACGGCCACCAAAGGACTTTCTTTCGGAGCTCTTTCCGAAGTGGAAATTCAATTGGGAGAACTTCTGACAAGGGCCGTTCCCGGCCTGGAGCGCATTCGGTTCGTCAACTCTGGAACGGAAGCAGCCATGTCCGCCTTAAGGCTCGCCCGGGCCTTTACCGGTCGAACACGGATTGTCAAATTTTCAGGAGGCTATCATGGGCATTCCGATTCGCTCCTTGTCAAGGCGGGATCTGGAGGAGCCACCTTCGGGATTCCCACGAGCGCCGGAGTTCCGGAGAGTGTGGTCAAGGACACGATTTCCCTTCCTTACAACGATACCGAAGCGTTAAAGGACTTCTTCAGCCGGGAAGGGAAAACTGTCGCAGCGCTCATCCTGGAGCCGGTTGCCGGAAACATGGGGGTGGTTCTTCCAGATGAAGAGTTTCTTATCGCAGCCCGAAATGTCACCGATGAAAACGGCGCCCTTCTCATCGCGGATGAAGTCATTACAGGATTCCGGTTAACTTACGGAGGCGCACAAGTCCTTTTTGGTCTTGAACCGGACCTGACCCTCCTTGGAAAAATCATCGGGGGAGGCATGCCCGTGGGTGCTTACGGGGGAAGGGCCGATATCATGAAAATGGTCGCCCCGGAAGGTCCTGTTTACCAGGCGGGAACCCTGTCAGGGAACCCCGTTGCCATGGCGGCGGGACTCGCAACATTAAACAAGCTCCGGACTCCTGGCCTCTATTCGCTTCTTGAAGAAAAAAGCCGGATCCTGGGAGACGGAATTGTGTCGATCGCGCGATCCTTGGGATTGCCGCTCAAGGTCAACCGGATGGGGTCCATGATGACCTTCTTTTTCTCCAACAAGCCGGTCAGGGACCTTGAAAGCGCTGAACATTCGGATACGCGCCTCTTTTCAATCTTCCACCAGGAAGCGCGGAAGGAGGGACTTCTTCTTCCCCCATCCCAGTTCGAAGCCCTGTTCCTTTCGACCTGTCATGACGATAAGATCGTCAATCTTGCCTTGGAGCGCTTCAAGAAGGCCTTTGAATCCACCAGGTCTCAAGCATAATCACAAATATCGGAGTGATTCTTATGGATCATGCGACTCTTGTAGCCAGAATCGAATCGGTTTTTCGGGACAGCATCCGCACTAAGGAAGAGTTCCTGAAAACCGCTCTTCCCCAGATGGAAACCGCCACCCTTATGATGGTGGACACGTTCAAAAAGGGGGGGAAGGTCCTGATATTCGGGAATGGCGGTTCCTCCACCGACGCCTCCCATATTGCCGGAGAGCTTGTGAGCCGATTTTACTTCAATCGTCCCGGGCTCCCCGCCATTCCCCTTGGAACGGGACTTGCAACCCTGACCAGCATTGGAAACGATTACGGGTATGAGCATGTTTTTGCCCGGGAGGTCGAAGCCTATGGGCAATCCGGGGATTTGGCCATCGGGCTCAGTACGAGCGGAAACTCCAAAAACGTGTTGCTGGCGTTGGAAAAAGCTCGAGAAAAGGGGATGAAGACCATCGGATTCGGAGGCGGCACCGGAGGACGGATGAAGGACCTCGTCGACCTGGCCTTCATTGTTCCCTCTCCCCTCACACCGCGCATCCAGGAGACCCATATCACCCTCGGTCACGCTCTTTGCGAGATGGTCGAAGAAATCCTTTTTCCAAAACCCTCCTGATATCGGTCAGGACAATTCATGGCCCATAATACATCCGAAACTTCCTCCGCCTCGAAAATCCTGGACCGGACTGCCCTCCTGCCTGTATTGGAGAGACGCCGGCTGTCCCGAGAGACCATCGTTTTTACCAACGGGTGCTTCGATTTGCTTCATGCAGGACACATCGAGGTTCTTGAAAAGGCAAGATCTCTGGGGGACATTTTGGTCGTCGCCCTCAACACCGACCTGTCTGTCTCTGCCCTCAAAGGACCTTTGCGCCCAATCGTTCCGCAGGAAAAGCGTGCGCGTGTCGTTGCCGCCCTCGCCTGCGTATCCTATGTGACCTTCTTCGACTCGGACACCCCCTTCGGCCTCATAAGGGATATTCTTCCGGATGTTCTTGTCAAGGGGGGCGACTGGACCATCGACAGGATCGTCGGGAGCCGGTTGGTGCTGGACAACGGGGGTTCAGTCCGCTCCATCCCCCTTATTCCTGACTCATCCACCACCGGTTTGATCGACCGGATTATCGATCGGTATGCACGACACAGTGACTAAGGACCACCCACGACATCTGATTCAAGACACGATCGATGCAGTCCAGGCCCAGATCTCTCGCCCTGGGCTCCCCCTCCGCTCGAGCGTTCTGAGGGGCATGGTCCGGGAATCCTTCCCCCTTCTTCCTTCCCTTCTCAGAGAAGCCGGGCGGTCCGAAATCTTCTGGATTCTGACCGCCACTCCGGACCGCGCCCTGAGGTTGTACGAAGAAATCCAGACCGCGGCTGCCCTCATGGACCACCCTTTTGAAGGACTTCTGTTTCCGGAAGAGGAGACACTTCCGTATGAAACCGATAGCCCGGCAGATTTTATCCGGGCCGAACGCCTCCATGCGCTTGACAGGATCGTAAGCCCTCATCCTCCGGACTTCGTGGTCTCGCCCATCACGGCCATTCTCCGGAAAACCCTCTCCCCCGCCCTTATTTTTCAACACAAGCATTCCCTCTCTGTCGGTCAAATCACTGATCCCCAGACCGTCATTGACTCCCTGCTTTCCTATGGCTACGTTCGCGTTCCCCAAGTCACTGCTCCGGGAGAGTTTTCGGTGCGAGGCGCCCTGATCGACCTCTATTCAACGGACCGCAGAAGGCCTGTCAGGCTGGAATGGGACGACCTCGAGCTCCGCTCGATCCGGTTGTTCGACCCGGCGACCCAGCGGTCGATCGGACCGGTCTCGACGGTGGATCTTCTGCCCAGCCATGAGTGGCTCAGGCCGGCCAGGGACCAGTTGCTCCAGGAGCAGCTGGACTGGCTGGATCGCCATGCCCTTCCACCCTTTTCTCCTGGAATTGAACGCTTTCTTCCAAGCTTTTTCCCCGAAGCCTGCTCTCCCATTCTGTCACGGCCGGACATTCTTCTTCTCGTGGATGAATGGGCTCCGATCCTCTCCCGGATTCAGGATTGGAATTCCCGGATCGAGGAGGGATGGAAAGGGATCGAAGAGAAAAGCAGAACATGGCTTCCCCCACCGGATAAGGCCTTTCTCCTTCTTTCGACGCGGGATGACTTGGAGTCGATTCGCCCATGCCTCTCCCTGGAAACACTGATTGAAAATCCTGAGGACAGAATCATAGGGTCGGCCTCGTCCCGAATTGACCGGAACCAATCCTTTCTCGGGAATTTCGAATCCCTTACTTCCTCCATGAAAATTGTGATTTTCTGCCGGACACGGGGACAACGCGACCGGATGAAGGACGTCCTCGAGGCAGGGGGAATCCCCTTTCTCACTGGTCTTGCGGAAGACGTCGAAGGAACAGGCAGGCCTCCGATCTCCCTTCTTCTTGGAGACCTGGAAGAAGGGTTTGAGTTGGTTCGGGACCGCCTTCTCATTCTTTCGGATACCTGGCTCTTCCGGAAAACCGTGTCCCGCCCCCCTTTCCGCTCCTTTTCAACGCGTTCCCAGGCTTACCGGAGGGAACGCCCGGTGTTTTCCGAAGGGGACTTCGTTGTTCATCTCCACCAGGGAATCGGACGCTACCGCGGCCTCAAGGAAGTTACGGTCGGATCGACAAGTGGAGAATTTTGCGTCATCGAATACCAGGGGGGGGACCGATTCTATGTAGCGGTCGACCAGATGGACCAAGTTCTTCCGTATCAGGGTCCGGAGGGGGTCGAACCACGACTTGACCGTCTGGGCGGGAAGTCCTGGAACTCCACGCGAACCCGGGTCCGGAAGCAGATCGAGAAGGTGTCGGCCGAACTCGTGGAGCTTTACGCGAGACGAAAAACAGTGAAGGGATTTGCGTATTCTCCGGAATCCCACATGACGAGGGAATTTGACCAGGCGTTTCCCTACGATCTCACCCCCGACCAGGAAGAGTCCATCAGGGCGGTTTCGCAAGATATGGAATCGGACACCCCCATGGACCGTCTCATTCTTGGGGACGTCGGATTCGGGAAAACGGAGGTTGCGATGCGCGCGGCGTTTCGGGCCGTCGCCGATGGGAAGCAGGTGGCAGTCCTTGTTCCGACAACACTTCTGGCATTGCAGCACCATGAAACCTTCCGGGATCGTTTTGCGGGATTTCCCGTTCGAATCGATAGCCTCTCCCGCATGCAATCGGCCTCTGAGCAACGAAATGTCCGGGAACGGCTCTCTCGAGGGGAAACGGACATTGTGGTGGGAACGACCGCCCTTCTGTCCGCCTCCGCCACCTACCGCAATCTGGGGCTCCTCGTCATCGACGAAGAGCAGAGGTTTGGGGTCCGCCAAAAAGAGAATCTCACAGAACGTTTTCCCTCTGTCGATCGTCTGACGCTCTCGGCGACTCCCATTCCCCGGACTCTTCAGATGGCCATGTCCGGACTGAAGGGGATCAGCTTCATCATGACCCCTCCTCCAGGAAGAAAAGCCATTCGGACGGCCATCATCCGCTTTGATCGGGACCGCATCCGGGAAGCCATTGACCGGGAATTGGCGCGTGAGGGGCAGATCTTTTTCATTCACAACCGGGTGGCCTCGATCGGACGATGGGCCCGCTACCTTGCGAATCTTTTTCCTGAGGCCAATGTTACCTACGCTCACGGTCAGATGGAGGAGAGGGAAATCGAATCGGTCATGTCCCGCTTCATCCACCGGGAAAGCCGGATCCTGGTTTCAACCACGATCGTGGAATCTGGGCTCGATATCCCTTGGGCCAACACGATCCTCGTCAATCGCGCCGACCTCTTCGGAATCGCCGAGCTCTATCAGCTCCGGGGACGGGTGGGACGCAGCGGCCAACAGGCCTACGCCTACTTCATTACAGCCGCCGAAGACAGCTTAAACGACTTGGCACGTAAACGCCTCCATACACTGCAGGAACATTCGGGCCTTGGTTCGGGGTACCAAATTGCCATGAAAGATCTCGAAATTCGCGGAGCCGGAAGCCTTCTGGGCCACCAGCAGACCGGACAGGTGGCAATGGTGGGCTTGGATCTTTACTTGGAAATGGTCGAGGAAGCCATCGGGCATCTGACCAATCTTCCGGAATCGGAAAGCAAGGTTGAACCGGCACGGGTCGAATGGAAAATCGAGGCCAGGATTCCTGAAGAGTATATCGACCATCCATCTGAAAGAATTGACTTTTACAGGCGCCTCGCGCATGCTGACAAACTTGAGGCTATCGACCAGCTCGAAGAGGAACTCCTCGACAGGTTCGGCCCTGCACCGCGATCAACCCGGAACCTGCTTTCCGGCGCAAGAATCCGCGTCCTTGCAACTCAAGGGGGATTTTCGGAAGTGTCCTTGCGGGAGCGGGAGGTTGTCCTCAAAGAAAGACCCGGACTGTTTTCCCAGGACCGTCTTTCCTCATCCATCGATGTCTTTGGAGACCGAATCTCTTTCCAATCCGACGGCTCGTGGAAAATCGCCCGTACGCTTCCCGGTTTATTGCTTGAAGACCTGAAGCGATTCATTACCGCTCTTGGGCAGGAACCTCATACGCCCTGACCCAAGGTCTCATGATTGGAGGCCCAGGGCCTCTACAAAAACGAAGGAGTCGTTTCTTGAAACAGACACTCAATGGCCTGCTTTCTCCTCTTTCAACCCCTTCTCCCCCTGGTGCGAAAATCAGAATCCGCACGGCTGGAGTTCTGGTCATCCTCCTGACACTCCTCTCCGCATGCCATAAGACCTCCGGCCCAGGAGTCATAGCAACGGTCGGGGACCAAACGATTTCCAAGGAAGACCTCATGCAAGCCATTTCCCGAATGAATCTTCCGGATAAGTCTCCCGCTTCCGTTCCCAGTGATGTGCTCAACCGCATGATCGAGCATTCCCTCATCATTCAGGAGGCCGAAAGGGAAGGACTTCCCAGCGACCCGACCATCAGCAGGAAAATCCGTAAAAGCAGGGAGCGGATTCTCCGAGAGGCCCTCATTCATAAAAATGTGGATTCTCAGATCCATGTCACCGATGCGGACGTGAAGGATTATTATGACAAGCACAAAAATGAAATAAAGCAGCCGGGATTCGTGGTCGTGCGCCAAGCAATCCTTCCGGACATGAAAACAGCTCAATCCGTCGAAAAATCCTTTCGCCAGCCCCATGGATTCGGCAAAGCCATCCAGCACTACAAGGGAGGTCCCGTTGGGAAAATCTTCGAAGGGACGGTTCCCCCTCAGTTTGTGAAATATTTCTTCGGCCTCCCCAAGGGTAAAGTCACCGGCCCTCTGACCCTAAAGGATGGTGTCCACTTTTTCAAGATCGATAAATCCAACCCGGGGAAGCTTCTCACCTTCGATGAGGCAAAAAGCGGAATCGCTCAGTTCCTTTCCTCCCAGCAGAAACAGGACCGTTACCAGGCATTCCTGAACTCGCTCAGGGCAAAATCAAAAATTTCAATTAACCAGAAGATGTTAACTGATGTTGTGGGAACCACCGCCACGACACCGGCCGGAGCAACCCCAGGTAAAAAATGAGTCGTGGACTCTTCCGAACTTTTTTCCTTGCCGGTCTGATTTCGTTTTTTTTAAGTGCCTGCAATCGGGAACGCCATTTTCCAGAAGGGGTCGTGGCCACCCTTTCCGGAACCCCGATTTCTTCGGAAGAACTCCGGGAGACAGCCCGGTTCGTCGGGCTTGAACCCCTTGCCTCCCGTCCCCTCGATACATGGTCTCCTGTCCTGGGATCTCTTGTCTTTCGTGAGACGGTCTTTGACCGTCTCCTTGAAGACAAGGCAAAAAGGGACGGTATCTCCGTCACCGACGAAGAGGTTGCCGCCCTTCGCACCTGCCTTTCCAAGTCGGGTGCACCGTCCCATTCAAACACCCCGTTCTCCCCCCCGGACAATCTCATTCGACGAAAACTTCTCCTCGAAAAAGTCGCCTTGGAAATCGCCCCACTGCCTTCTATCCCCCTTCGACAGGTCACGGCCGATTATAAATTGGAACTTGACCGGTTCACCGCCCCGGAAAAGGCCCTTGTCAAGGATATCGTCGTGAGGTCAGAAGAGGAAGGAACGGCCATTATCGCCGCCCTTGCGGCAGGAAGCTCTTTCTCGGCCCTTGCAAAGGCCAAGTCCCTTTCTCCGGAAGGAAAGGTGGGGGGACTCCTTCCCCCCTATGCCATGGGAGAAATGCCGGACCCTTTCAACAGGGTGTTTTCGATGAAACCCGGGGAGGTGAGCCCATTAATCTCCTCCCCATACGGATACCACATCCTCAAGCTCATGGCGATCATCCCTTCCCAACAGAGGGCATTTTCATCGGTCAAGGAAGAAATCCGGCGACGCCTCATTGCAACGGCCCGGAGAAAAATCCTGGACCAATGGCTAGAAAAAGAACTTCATCTTCATCCTGTCATTGTTCTTCCCCACTATCGCCACCTTCTCTCCTTTCAGGAGGAGTGATCAAACCTTCCGCATTGAACCCGGTCATCTTTCATGTATAATCACACATAGTCATTTTTTTAACGTCTCATTCCGAGGTTTCCATTGATCCGCGTCCTGAAAAAACCTTTCCTCATTCCAGCCTTTTTGCTCGCCCTTCTTCTGTCCGGTGGACCTCTCAGAACCGTTCCACCTTCCTCTTATGCGGCCGAGGGGGTCCTTATCGACAGTGTGATGGCCGTCGTCAATCATCATTCCATCACAAAGAGCGAGATCGACAGGGAACTCAAACCCACATTCGAAAAACTCCATGCCGCCTACCAGGGAAAGGCGTATCTCCAACTTGTCTCTTCCCTCGAATATCGGGTGATGATGAAAAAAATAAACGAACGGCTGGAGCTTGAAGAGGCAGATAGGATCGGCCTTTCGATCACGGATGATGATATCGACCGGGCGGTCAATTCCATCATGCAAAAGAACAACCTCACCGAAAAATGGCAACTCGATAACGCCTTGGCCACCCAGGGACTCACCCTCCGGCAATACCGTCGAAAACTCAGAACCCAGTTGACACTCATAAAGCTTGTCAATCAGGAAGTTCGCTCAACGGTGGTTATCAGCCCCGAGGAAGTGAGGGATTATTTCCTCAAGCATAGGGACAGTTATAGCCTTCCGGCCCACGTCACCCTTGCAGATATCTTCCTTTCCATTCCGGAAGGAGCGACAAAGGACCAAATCTCCGTCATCGAAAAGCGCGGAGAACACATCCTTCGCCAAATCGCACGGGGAGACGATTTCGAAATGCTTGCCGGATCGGAATCTCAAGGACCGAACGCCGAATCGGGAGGACTTCTAGGAGATCTGACAAAGGACCAGTTGCTTCCTGAATTGATCGGCCCCTCCTTTACCCTTCCTGTCGGGCATACCAGCGGCCTTATTCAAACCTCACGGGGGTTTTATATCATCAAGGTCCTGAAACGGGAAGACACCCCCTACCAGCAGTTCGATTCCATCAAGCAGGCCATTCTCGATAAGCTGACCAAGGAAACGACAGAAAAACGGATTCAACTCTGGCTTGAAAAACTCCGGGCCCATTCCTATGTCGCTATTTACGCCAAGCGGGGCAGCGGGAAGCCGCTCACTCAGGAGCCCGCTCTTCCTCAATAGCGGAATTCCGAGGACCGCCATACCCTTCCTTCAGAATCTTTGCAATAAGGTCCGCGAGTTCGGGAATTCCTTCACCGGTCCTGGCACTGACGGGAAAAACCCCCAAAAGGCCCTTGTCGTTTTCATTATCCTTCCACGTCCTCCAACGGAGAATGTGGGCGATCCGGCTATTTCCTGAAAGAGTATCGGTTTTTGTCAACACGAGGGCGACCGGAAATCCCTTGGAGCGGAACCAGTGGGCCGCATCCTGGTCTGCGGGAAGAAGATCCCGACGAATGTCGATGCAGAGAAGCACTGCAGCGAGGTCCGGCCGCGATTCCACAAGGGCCGTTGACACATCCCTGGAGGTGTGACGGGTCCCGTGGCTTCTGTTCATATATCCATATCCTGGAAAATCAAGGAAATATCCCCCCGACCTGATTTGATAGAGATTGGGGAGGGTCGTCGCACCCGGGCGTTTGCCTGTCCTGGCAAGTCGTCGCTCTCCCGCAAGCTGGTTGATGAGAGACGACTTGCCCACATTTGATCGGCCGGCGAGTCCGATGATTCCCCACGGACCAGGCCATGGCATTTGAGATGGCTGGGCTACGGAGAGGAGAAATATGGACGATAAATCTGGAAAGTCGCCCCTTTTGGCCCTTGGATTCATGTGTGGAACCTCCCTTGATGGGATCGACGGGTCCCTGATATCGGTGGAAAACGGTGAAATCCGGCTCCTCGCCTTCGAAGAATCCCCGTTTTCAAATAATTTCCGCAGAGAGATCCGCCAATGGATAACGGGGAGGGAGCCCTTGGCAGACCCCTCACGTTACATGCCGGACCTTGCCAACCTTCTTTCCCGGACAGAGGTGAATTTGGCCCGAACACTCCTCTCTCGTGCCAAGATCCTCCCGGAGCAATTGTCGGTTGCCGGAACGCACGGGGTCACCCTCCGGCACCATCCGTCCGCCCATCCTGTGACCTTTCTTTCAGGCCATCCCGAATCGGAAGGAGTGTCCTTCCAATTTTCGAATCCCTTCCTCCTGGCGCACGATCTCGGCGTCCCGGTGGTCTCGCAATTCCGGGCCGGTGACCTTGCCGCCGGAGGATGCGGGGCGCCGCTTACCCCGATTCTCCACCGCGCCATCTTCAGCGCTCCTGAAGACCGGATCTTTTTGAATATTGGAGGAATCGCCAACCTCACCTATCTTCCGGGGAAAGGACGCTCAAATCAGGTCCTGGCCTTCGACACCGGTCCGGGAAACATGCTCCTCGACCTCACCGTCCAATTCTTTACCCAAGGGGAAGAATATTTCGATCCCAAGGGAGCCAGGGCGCGAACTGGAAAAATTCTCCGGCCCCTCCTCAATGCCCTTCTTGGCGATCCTTACTTCACGCTTCACCCCCCGAAGTCAACTGGACGAGAGGAGTGGGGGGACCAACGCTTGTCAGCGATTCTCGAATGGTGCCGAAGCCATGGATATTCCTTCGGCGAGCGCTGGGAGGACCTTCTCGCCACTTTCGTCGAACTCACCGCAGAAGGTGTTCGTGTCGGCATCGGACATCTTCCTTCGCATCCCACGCGCATCATTGCGGGAGGAGGAGGGTGCCGAAACACCTTCCTGATAGAGCGAATCCAGGCGTTGACCGATCTTCCGGTCGACGTGTCAGGGGACTTCGGGTTTCCCACCCAGGCCATTGAATCAACCGCCTTTGCCTACCTGGCCCTTCTGACCCTTTCCGGAAGACCTGGCGTCCTCAAAACCGTCACTGGCGCAAGGGAAGAAACGGTTCTTGGGCAAATCACCCCGTCACCGCGCGGTCTCTCCCCGAAATTTCTTCAAGATGTCTTAGAGCGCTCCGATATCCATCTTCCGTTCCCAGATCGACCCAGAACTTTTTGGTGAAGCTGGCCCGCACTCGGGCTCCTTCCTCTTTGATCCGGCGATACAGATCGATGATCGACGGACTTCCTTCCAGAACCATTCCCTCGAAGACCGAGGGGCGGATAAAATGGATACCGAGAAAGAACCCTCCCCTGATTCCCGGTTCCACGTCTTCTCCCGGAAGCCACACCTCCCCCGAAGAGCGCAGGCCGATTCGGCCTCTTTCCTCCAACGGCCCCTGCGGGGAAAGGACCAGATGAACGTCAGACTGTTCACGCTCCGCGATTCGACGGATCCTGCCGGGAGACACCTCCGCCAGGATGTCGGCATTGGCCACGACCAGCCAGTCGTATTCCTTGAAAAACGGACGGGCGTTCAAAATTCCTCCCCCTGTTCCAAGGATGACCTCCTCTTCTGAAAGAACGAGTTCGACACCCGAAGGAGCGATTCCAGGAAGGGCGGCTCGCATCTCTTCCCGGCGATAATGCGTGTTGACGATAATTCGGGAGGCGCCCGCCTTTTTTAGAAAATCCATTGTCCAGGCAATGGCCGGCTGACCATGCCCTAATGGGACGAGAGGTTTGGGAATATCTGGAAAGAGGGAGCGCAGCCGGGTTCCAAGCCCGGCTGCAAGAACAAACCCGCAAATGTTCATGACCCCGCTTCTTCGGAAGGCCTCCGCAGGAAGGGGAGGATCCGGTCATGGACCTTTTTGAGGACGGGAAGACGGTCGGAGAGCCGGATGAGATTTTTGTGGGTCCCATGCACTGACGGAAGGAAGGACGGGTTCCCCTTGACATCGGCGATATAGAAAAACCGTCCGCACGCTTTCAAATTTCTCTGGAAGGCATGCCGGAAAAGCCATTCTTCACATTCATCTCTGCTCAAGGAACCTGGAAGGATTCCCGCGTCAATGGCCCGTTCCCGGTAAAACATTAGCCATCGGCTAATTCTTTCCATAGTCATCGGCCGATACGGGTCAAAAAGAAATGAGGCCAGGTCGTAAAACGGCGACCCTCTCAACAGGTCCTGAAAATCGATCAATCCCAGCCCTCCGTTCTCTCTCACCATGATGTTCCGGGAGTGATAATCCCTGTGAACAGGAACCATCGGCGTATGAGAGCCCAAGGCCTCGGATTCCCGATCAAACTCTTTCCGGATTTCCTGAAGGACGTGGGGGGAGGCTCCCGCGAGCCCATATTCGACGAAGTGTTCAAACTCCCAACGGATCAGCTCGGGACCGAACTTACGGTGAGACAGCCAGGGGAGTCCCTTGGTCCAATCGATTCCTTGAAGCCGGACCAACAGGGAGAGGACTGCTTCCGTCAAGGAATCCTCCTCCTCCGGATGAAGGGAAAGGTGACGATGAAGCGTGTGATCACCGAAATCCTCCTGAAGGATGAGCGACCCGTCCTCCCGGACATGGAGGAGGGCAGGGACGGGGAGGTTCTGTTCCCGAAGAAACCTGTCGATGAGGATAAACGGATCTCCTGGCGGCCCTTCCACCGACTGGGACACCGCTTCTTCCGACTTTTTGAAGGTTTCTCCGGCGTTCTTTTCCATCAGGACGGCGGTTTTTGGGAGAGAGCCAGAAAAATGAATCCGGAAATATTGACGGTTCGAGGCATCTCCCGCCAACGGGATTCTGTCTACCTCCCCTGTTGCTCCGCTTATTTCCATCCATTCCGCGACAAAATTCTTCCATTCTCCATTCATTCAGATTCCTTTTTGATTTGATTAGAAATCTCAATGCCGGACGCCAAATCCCCCCTGCTACAATAGGTATCCTACATGCCCCCGCCCCGGGTTCCAACTATTCCACCCTTTTTAAGGATCGATCATGTTGTCCAAGGTGTCGAGAAACCTTCCCTCCTTCCTGCCTGGGCTTATTCTCTCCCTGGGTCTTGCGGGTCTTTCTTATGAAGTCAGCCTTCTCGAACGGTCTCTCACGGGGGTTCTCCTTGTCGGCCCGATTCTGCTCGCAATCCTTCTTGGAGTGCTGGTGCGGAATTTGTTCAGGCTTCCCGAAGTCCTGGACCCCGGAATCCGTTTTTCCTTCCGACCCTTGCTGCGCATGGGCGTGATAGGGCTCGGATTCGATTTTTCGGCCCGCGAGATTCTTTCTGTGGGACCAAGAGGTTTTCTGCTCGACCTTTCCGTCATCTTGGCGGTGTACGGAGCTTCCTTTTGGATTGGCCGCAAAAAAAACCTTCCCGACACCCTCGCTCTTCTCCTTGGAACCGGAACTGCAATCTGCGGAGCCTCCGCAATCGTCGCGGTGAATTCCGTCGTTAAAGGACGGGATGAGGAGGTGGCGTTTTCCGTTGCCACCGTCACGCTCTTCGGAACGCTCTCCATGTTTCTTTTTCCTCTGGCGGACCGCTTTCTGCACCTCCCCGCCGTTGTGTATGGAGCGTGGGCCGGCTCATCGATCCATGAAGTCGGCCAAGTGATCGGAGCCACCCTTCCTTATTCCCATGAATCCTTAGAGCTCGGAACGGTCCTCAAGCTGACGCGCATCGCCTTTCTTCTTCCCGTCATCTTGATCCTCGAAGGAATTTTACTCTCACAATCCCGCGGGACGCCCAAAAAAGGAGACCGTGCCCGGCACTTTCCCTGGTTCGTCGTCGGGTTCGGGGGGGTGGTCGCCATGAACGTGTTCGTCCCAATCCCTCCTGCCCTCCTGGAGACCCTTCAAAAAATCGATGCGGCGGTCTTGACTGTCGCCATGGCTGCCATGGGACTTGAGACCCGTCTTTCCCGGCTCGTCCGATTCGGATTAAAACCCGTCGGGCTTGGTTTACTGCTTTGGATTTTCGTCAGCGTCATGGGGCTCATCCTTTCCATTTTTCTCTATAGCTCCGACGGTACGGGTCGATTATGATGGGAGGAGCGAAAGGACGGAGACGCCATGCCGGAATTGCCAGAAGTTGAGACGTGCCGATTGGACCTGGAGAAATTTTTCACGGGGGCTCCCATCGCGCTCATCCGCCTCTTTCGACCGGACATCGGAGTCGGAGAGATTAAGGTCAACTGTGGCGACGGACGCTGGACGGGAAAGGGAATCGAACGGCACGGCAAAACCCTCATCATGGCTCTGGGCCGCACGGACAACGTCCGCCCGGAGGTGTGCTACCTGCTTTCCCGATTTGGGATGTCCGGAGGGTGGAAACGTGTCGAGAGTCGAAAAAATCCTTCCCACACCCATCTTGAAATCCGATTTTCGGATCGGAGCGCGCGGCTGGTCTGGACCGATCCCCGCCGATTCGGGCGGCTCGAATTCTCCCCAAGCATTAAGGAGTCTCGACTCCTTTCGGAAACAGGACCGGACGCCTTCAGCCTAACGGCGTCCGATCTTGACCGGCTTCTCCGGGACTCCTCACGCCCGCTTCGGGAAGCTCTTATGGACCAGCACTTCATCGCGGGGATCGGAAATATTTACATGGCCGAAATTCTTTTTCGGGCGGGAATCTCCCCCTTCAGGACCGGCCAAAATCTTCGGTCGGCGGAACGGATCGCCCTCTATCTGGCCATTCAGTCCATTCTTCGTGAGGCGATTTTGGCGGGGGGCTCGACGATTCATTCCTTTGCGCGGGAAAGCGGGGATATCGGGCGTTACCAAAAAAAGCATCAAGTGTACGGACGGGAGGGACACCCGTGTGTCCGATGCGGGCTCCCGATCCAGCGCCTCGTCTTAAACGCCCGTTCCCTGTATTACTGTTCTTCCTGCCAGGGATCGGGATGGTCCAACAGGCGCAGAAGTTCCTTCAGGGAGTTTCTGGAAATCTGATCGATCCTTTCGATACCCAGGGAATCAGAAACGACACTCAAGCTATGCCTGACCGTTTTCGGATGTCGTCCCACGGTTCGGGCCACTTCGGCAATATTGCCAGCCTCCTCGGCCCATTCCTGAAAGACCCGCCAATGTCTTCTGTCTACCAGCGCCCGGGCCTTGAGCAAATTTTGGTTGAAGGAAAGGAGTCGCCGGGAGGCTTCCGGATAATAATTCACCCATTCTTCGGACCATCGGGAGAGATAGGGTTCTGCAGCGAGAATTTCCTGAAACGAGCCCGTCAGGAGCTTTCGCGGAACCACAATGTCCAGGTGGCTTATGAGTGGGATGATCCGGTCCAGCGAAGGAGGCTGAAATTCTCTCTCAAAAACGAGAGTCAGTGGAAAATTTGAGGGAATCGCCGAAAGATTCGGTGCGAATCGATGGTGAAGGAGAACCCTTTCACACTTCCAGGACCGCAAAATTCCGACGACTTCCTCCATCGTACTGACGCTGAACCAGGAAAAATTTGTACCGTCGAGCAGGGGCTCGAATCTCCGGTCGACAATTACTCTTTTTATCGTCATGGGCCTCCCGTAAAAATATTCAGTATTTTAATGATTTCACTATAAATTTCAAGATTCCTTCCTTCCCGTCCTTTGACCGCCCGCGGTTCGTCACCTCCATCTTGAAATATGTTAAGATGAAGATTATTCACGACCTCCCGGATTTTCTGTTTGGGGGGAGATGCAAATCCTTTGGTCTCCTTTCCACGAACCCCCGCAGTCGAGGAAAAGAGGCGAATGAATATTACTTTTTGATTGGAGGTTCCGTTGGGAGATGTCCGACAGGGAAACATGCCCAAATCATCGGAGACTCTGATCCGGATGCTCGGACTTCCGTTCAAGGAAAGCCTTCGAATAGAAGAGGCGTTGACCCATCGATCCGCCTCTCATGAAAGAGGCCGCAAAAAGCCCATTCCCAATTATGAGCGCCTTGAGTTCCTAGGAGACCGGGTTGTCGGACTCATTGTCAGTGAATACCTTCTCAATATGTGGCCGCAGGCCACCGAAGGAGAAGTCGGTCAAGTTTTTTCAACCATCGTAAGCACCCAGACCCTTGCCTCGATCGCCCGGCGCATGGATCTCGGGTCCTATATGATCCTCGGGAAAGGGAGCCATTCCTCGGGGGAAAGGGACAATCAGTCCCTTCTCGCCGACACCTTCGAATCCCTTGCCGCCGCCATTTATTGCGAATATGGCCTGGAAACAGCTCGTCAGGTGTTGATTCCCTGGTTTGCCCAACCCCTCCAGGAGATTCTCCGGAATCTCGAGACGGCGTCCACCCGCGAAATTCGTCGCAATGAGAATGGCGCCCCCGTGGAGACCCTCTCCGTCCGTCCCCGGGAACGGGGGAAAAACCCGCCCAACTACAAAGCTCTCGTTCAGAAATGGGCCCAGCAGAATTTTGGCCTCGTCCCCGAGATCGTGCTTGTGGAAGAGACCGGACCTTCGCATCAGAAACAGTTCATCATGGGCGTGTCTCTTGGAGGTATCGTGCTGCAACAGGGAACTGCCTCCACGAAGCGTGGTGGAACCTTTTCGGCATTGGAGCAGCTTTGGGGAAAGATTCAGGAAGGATTCATGCCTTCGGATCTTCCGAAAAAATTTTCATCTGATGAAACCGCCGCCTCACCCCTCCAAGAACCCTCTCCACAAGAACCTGAAAACGGCATGGGCCCAGAACACGTCTCTCCAGAAGCCCCCCCCTCATCTCTTGAGGAGTCTTCTTCCGACCCTGTCTTGACGTCGGTCTCAGGAACAATCACCGATGAGGCGCCTCCGACATCATGAGCCGTCTTTCTTGTCAAAGGAAAAAAAAAGGGCAGCCCTAGGGCTGCCCTTATCTTTGCTCTTGTCCTTAATTTACCAGGATCCGAGCCAATTGTTTTGAACATAGGAGATGTGCGCAAACACGGCAAAAAGTCCGAGATACAATCCGGTAATCATGACCACCGTCATCAGTCCCTTGGACTCGCCACGATCAGAAATGTTCTTCATCTTCATCCTCCCCACAGGTAACAGGACCCGTACGATGAATAATTTCCTTCATTTCACACATATATCCGGTCCTGGAGGAAACTCCATCCTCCGCCTGTTGACCTTATCATACCTTCCATTATGTTTCAACATTGAAACATTCCTAAGGAAGAGCCCGGACAAAAGGGGATCATCGTTTTTCAATTTTCCCTTGTGATGATAGAATAAACCAAGAGTGAGTCAACAATCCGGAGCCTTTTGTCCGGAAAGGAGCCCGTCCATGATTCAGGTCTTTGTCAAGGAAATCTTTTTCGACTCTACCAACCAGTCCTACATCCTGATCCTGCAGGATGAAAGCCAGGAATGGATTCTGCCCATCTGGGTGGGCCCCTTCGAAGCGCAGGCGATTTCGATGGGCCTTGCCCGTTCCCACCCAGACCGCCCCCAAACCCACGATCTTTTCGTTTCCTTGCTCTCCTCGATCAATGTCCGGCTGTTGTCGGCAGTGATCAATCGTTTGGAAGGAGAGACCTATTACGCCTCCCTTCATCTCATTTCCGAAAATTCAGAATTTTCCATCGATTCACGCCCCAGCGATGCTGTCGCCATCGCGATTCGTGGCCAAGTCCCTATCTTTGTCAAGGAGGGCATTCTCAAGAAGACACCCCCCAACATGGATTTCTCACAATTGATGGATAAGTCGGATGACCCTGAAAAACCGAACATTTAAGGTTGCTCTTGTGGTTTCATTGCTTCTTTTTTCATCCTGCACGGACGCCATCAATAACCTCTCAGTAGAAATTTATTCAGCCATGGATTTTTCTCCGGAAAATCTTGCGAAGGACGGGATCGTTTTGACTCCCACGGCTCCAGGAGACGGAACCCGTGAGGAGGTCGCAACAATCTGTTCCTTCCTGGACAACGCCATGCAAAGAAAAATTCCAGGGCATGGGCTGATCAAGGTGGCGGAAGTCACAACCAGACTCCAGGCGGACAAGGAACTCAAATCACTCTGGGAGAAGATCGAACCTCACATTTCCGCCCATAGTGTCCGGGGAACGGAAGCGGCTCGCTCTTTCGCAATGAAGCTTCACGTCCGCTATCTTCTGGAAACGGAAATTCAAATGGCGGAAGTTGCCGGCGGAGCCGAACAGGTCCGGGTCTATGGCCGAATTTTCGATGCGAAGAGGGATCGAACAGTCTGGGAAGGGGTGGGTGAAGGGCGGGGATATGAAACCCTGGTTTTCCCTTCGACTCCCGCGACCTTTCGGGTCATTGCAGAAACAGCGGTCAATGGGTTGGTGGACCGCCTCTACGGTCATTGATCACCGGACCTGAAAAGGAGCCAGGGGTGCCCACAATAAAGATCAAAGAGCTTGAAGGCGACATTGAAGTTCCCGAAGGGGAAACGATCCTCCAGGGCGCCATGGCTCACGGAATCACTTTTGGCTTTGTCTGCGGAGGCAACGCCGCGTGTGGAACCTGTCTTGTAAAGGTGTTGGAAGGTCTTGAGTCGCTCGGTAAAAGAAACCCGAAAGAGGATTTTCTTGCGAAGGCGATGATGCTCGAGCCCGAATTTCGGCTGGGGTGTCAGACGGTTGTTTCGAATTCGCCCCTGGTCATTTCAATCGTTTCCTTGGGCCGTACGCAGCGAACCTGAAAGCCCCCCTAACGGGAAATGGGCAAATGGTCCGTCAGAGTGACGCCGGACCCCCCTTCCGCTGGCTGGGCTGAGGACTCCCGGGAAAGATAAAGGATCCCATTTTCCCAGAGAGAGCGCAAGCATTCGGTATGAAATGCATGTCCACCCCGGCGGACGACGAATTTCCCGACGATAGGCCGGTCGAGTAAGCGGATATCCCCCAGAAAATCCAGAATCTTATGCCGAACAAACTCATCGGCATAGGTTTGCTGCTCAGGATTGAGGAGAGAGTCTTTCCCCATCACGAGGGCGTTGGTCAAACTGCCCCCACGTGCAAGGCCCATCGCACGCATTTTATGGATGTCCGACTCAAAACAGAATGTTTTCGCTTTCGCGATCTCCGATGAATAGGAGACCTCACTGAGCGTAAATCTATGCCGCTGAAGAAGTTCGGGTCCAAAGTCAATTTCATAGTCCACTTCAAACTTCTCTGACGGCTCCACGGACAGGAATTTGTTTCCTGAGACAAATTCCTCCCGCCGAGCCACGCGGTAAAACGTCTGAGCCTTCCTTTGCTCAACAATCCCGGTCACCAAAATGACCTCGAGGAGGTTCCGCGAGGATCCATCGAGAATCGGCAATTCCGGCCCGTTGATCTCGGCAACGAGATTGTCGATGTACAAGCCGTTCAGGGCGGAAAGAAGGTGTTCGATCGTTTGAACCGCCGCCTGGCCGTCGAAAAGCACCGTTGAAAGTGTGGAACGATCAGCAGACACAAACCGGACATGGGCGGGGATATAAACGCTTCCAAGATCCGAACGATGAAAGACGATCCCATGATTTTCTGGAGCAGGATGAAGGGTAAGAGAGGCCTCTCTTCCGGAATGAAGCCCAGTTCCGCGAATGACCACTGACTTTTCGATGGTTCGTTGCTTCCTCATTTCCGATCCTTTCGTTATCCCCCAAAAACCCCCGGATCCCGATCCCACAGGACAAATACCTACCTTTCAACGGCAAACTTCGCAATTCTCATGCCAATGGAGGCTCATTCTATAAGCCCCCAACGATAAAAGATAAAAATATAATGTTCGGAGCCGGGAACGAAAAAAACCGGGACCGAGTGTCGCATTTTCTCCATAAGTGAGGAGAAAATGCATCACCAGACGTTCCTCTTCCTTGAGTTGATGGTCCCACCGGTCTAGGGGTAGGAAGAGGGAGGCTTCGTGAACATTGTCACGATAGGGAGGACCCCCACGAGGGTCAAAAACAGAATAAGGATCGAGATCAGGACGACGAAAAGCCAGAGGGGGACCTTGAAATCCTCTCGTTCCTGCCATTGCTTCCGGAGGATGAATACGACAAAAGCGACGAAGAAAAGCAGGGCCACCATCGCTGACCCCTTCATCAACGGATCTTCCACCGTATAAAGAATCCAGGAAATCAAGACCAAGACAAGGACCGGAATGCCGATTTTCAGAAAGAGGTGTTTCTCGAGGGATTTTGCCAAGTCTGTTCTCCTGACGAAAAAGGGGGGTCACCCTTCATATTATCCGAGCGATCTCCTGAGAAGGGCCGCTTTGAGGAGATAATCCGAAAAATCCTTCTCTTCCTGCATCAGAAAATAGATGCTGGAAACAAAATTTCTGTGAAGATAATGCTCGATTGTGACCGGACCGAGCTCGATTCTGAAGAAATCCTCAATGAGATCGATGTCCTCCTTCACCGCCAACCACGCCTGATCCTCCGATGCCAGGAAGGAAAGATTTTCCTTGTTGAGAAAGTGTCCCGCCTCCTGCATATCGTCTTTGAGGCGGCGATAGAAAAGGGAGAGATGCTCTCCAAAGCCTTCCCGGATCGCCTGGGAAATCCCGCGCCCGGTTCCTATAAGCTCTGGAGGAATCCCCAATGAATAGAGTGAAGCGGTAAATCCGATTGCCCGCGGAAGCTGCTTCTGGCCGATGCCCCGCGAATAGCCGAACAGCCCGATATGGAGTTTCCGTTCACGTCGCGGAGGAATCCGGGTGGAGACACGATTGATGACCTCGGCCACCTCTTCGACCGTTTTCTGATAATAATCGGAGAAAATCGCCACGAGACGCTCTCCTGCCGAAATCTCTTCTTGGGTGTACGCAAGAGGATCGGTTCCAGGCAGCGATCTATTCAAAAGGTTAATCGCTTCCCGGACGTCTTCCAGGGGATAATCGTAGCGAAAGGCCGACTGCACGGTCACGGTACGGACGCCCGGGTATTCTTCGATGAAATGGGGAACATTCCAGGGGGAAAGTCCCCCTCTGAATGGAAGGGACCCCACTCCCATGATGGGAAAAACGGGGATTCCAGACTCCTCCTCGAACCGAAAATACTCTGAAAGAGCAACCTTTGCGGCGATCGTTGCAGGAACGATGCCGGCGTTCAAGGCGGGGTCCGACCGTGCGATGAACGGGCGGAGATAGGCGGGCTTGTTCCCGTATTCGCGGGAATGGAGCTCCACGTAATCGTGAAGGATTTTTCGAGACACGGTAAGCTCCGAAACCCCTTCCACCAAAGGGATGACCTGAAGGTAGGAAGGATCCCGCACCACCCCTTCCTCGTCGAAGACCTGATTTTTAAGGCGGGCGATCTTCCGAAATGTTTGCTGGAGGTAGATCATCTTTTGCCCTTCATCGGTCATGGGAAGGATGACCTCAAAGACCGGAGGGGTTTTCAGTCCCAAATCACGAGCCAAATCTTCGAAGGTCAGGATCCCGATATAGGCGCGGGCAATGCGGTATTCTTTTTCGTACCAGATATTCGGAAGCCGGAAGGTCAGAAACACGTCCTTTCCGATCTGATTCTCCTTGAAGTAGTCATAGTGATTGGAAAATAGTTTTTCTACAACGCCTTCGTCGACATACTTCCCTTCCCAATCCCACATGTACTCCTGACACCCAATGTCGATATAGCTTTTGTAGCATTCATCGATCTCGTCGAGGGTACTGATGAAGGGGTCCTGGTTTGTCTTCCAATACGGGGGAGCGGCATTGTCAGGATGCTGGGTCGCCATCGTCGTCGGAATCTTTCGGTCAGTCGGACGTTTCGGGCGGTCGCTTTTTCTCAGAAAATAGGCCAAGAAGGTTCCTCTCTATGTTGGGTGGACGCGGTATTAAACCGCGATGGGCTTAACGGAGAATCAGAAGTCCAAAAATGTTCTGAAGAACGGCGGCCCACAAAAGAACAAAGATTCCAAGAACGACGTTCAGGTTTCTGAGCATGCCCAGCGTCTGGCGAAGTCGGCCTTTTTTCCCCTCGAGCCTGACAGCCTTTTCGGAGTCCGGCCCTGCGGCAAGCTGTTCGCGTGTGGTCGAACGGATTTCTCCGGACATGCGGGCGATAATGATCCCTAGAAGAGCGATCCCGCCCACGAAACTCAATTTCAGAAGCCAAAAGGTTTCATAGGAATTTTTATAGGGGAAAACCATGTTTTCGAGCGATACAAGCCGATCAAAAATAACGAACGCCCCCGTGATGATCAGAAGAGACAGACTGACCCAGAAGACCGGGAGATAGAAGTCCGTTGCTTTCTTGGCAATCTTTCCCCGAATGGAAGGATCAACCCATGAGAGAAGGGGACTCACGACAAAAAGCTGCAGGACCATTCCACCCACCAGGGCCGCGGCCCCGACGAGATGGAGCCAACGAATAAATGTGATGGTGACAAACATGACGACTAGCCCTCCCAAAAATTCAGTTTACATTCCCACCATTATGGTACAACAACGCAGCCTCTGAATAGCCCCATCCCGTTTTTTGGGGACCTTTCTGAAAATCGTGGCCAAATTTGATAGGATTGGGGGCAGAGTTTCCCCAGACAGCGACCCCAATGGAGTCACCAGGAATATCCGATGACGGTCTTTCCACAACCACCTTCTCGTTCGATCCCGCCCATCGACCAAATCCGGTCCACCGCCAGATATGCAGCAGAAGCGGCCTCGAAAATCCTCCTCGAAGGCTTAAGCCGGAAAATCGACGTCGGATACAAAGGTCGGATCGATCTCGTCACCGAGATCGATCTCGCTTCTGAAAAGGTCATCATCGACACGATTTCTAGAAAGTTCCACGATCATGCGTTCCTCGCCGAAGAAAGCGGAACCAGAGGTCCCTCAGAAGGAAGTCCCTTCCGGTGGATCATCGATCCCCTCGATGGCACAACAAACTATGCCCACCGTTATCCGAGTTTTTGCATTTCGATCGCCTTCGAGTCCACAGGGGAAATGATGTATGGACTGGTTTACGACCCGCTCAGGAACATGCAATTTGAGGCGGCCTCCGGAAAAGGCGCAACCCTCAACGACCTGCCAATTTCCGTGTCTGATGAATCCCTCCCCCAACGAAGCCTTTTGGCCACGGGTTTTTCTTACATCCATGCGGATACCCCACGGCTGTTGAACATGGCGACCTTTGAAGTTTTTTCCAGAGAGGTCCAAGGAATCAGGCGGTCGGGGTCGGCGGCGATCGATCTCTGCCATGTCGCCATGGGGGTGCTCGACGGATTTTGGGAGAGACGTCTTTCCCCTTGGGATACGGCGGCAGGAATTCTTATCGTGAGAGAAGCCGGAGGGCGCATTTCGGACGGATCGGGGGGGCCTTTCCACCTTGAGGCCCCTCTTGTCGTGGCGACCAATGGCCTCATCCATGATTGGATGATCGAAAAGATCAGGCAAGCCGGAGAGGATCCGGGACAAAAACCAGAACTTCAATGATAACAGCGATAATTCCCCATGCGACCCTTGAGGGAGGAATGCTCTCGTCCCGGCTATCGAGGGTGGGATGGGTTACCCCCATGATCAACAGAAGAACGGCCCAGATCCACCACCCCTTCCATCCTCTCCACCCAAGATAGACAAGAAGAGGAAACACCACCCAAAGAATATTCCTTGATTTATCTCCCAGGAGAGCCCACGCCAGATGGCCTCCGTCAAGCTGACCCACAGGAATCAGGTTGAGGGCGGTCACCAGGAGTCCGACCCACCCGGCAAATCCCACAGGGGAAAGGAGAAGGGTGGCGTTTCCATGCGCATCCGGCGAGAGAAGATGGCTCATGAAATGGAATAGGATGGATTCCCCGATTTCCAATCCGGATGTTGGGGGAGCTCCCGCTGGAAGGGTCGGAGACATTCTTATTCCTATCGCCAGAGAGATCACGGAAGGGATAAGACCCGCCAAGGGACCTGCCAGGGCAATGTCGAAAAGGGCCACCCGACTCCCTGGAAGCCGGCGAAGACGGATGACCGCGCCGAACGTTCCAATCAATGTCGGTGCCGGAATGAACCACGGGAGGGGAGAGGCGACGCCATACCTTCTTGAGACGAAGTAATGTCCTGATTCGTGAGCGGTGAGAATCAGCATGAGGGCGAAGGAATAGGGAATTCCCGTCAAAAAATCACCCATCGAGGCCAGGGGATCATGACCCGCAAGAAGTGCACCCGCACCGGTGGTTGTCAGACACGTGACCAGGAAGAGAACGCCGGCCAGGGCTTTTCCTCGGGGCGTCTCCAAGGAATCAGAGTCCGGAAGCGGGGCCGGAGGTCTTATTTCGGTTCTTGCGTCGGGGACGGATCATGAAGACGTAGTAGATGACGAAGAATCCAGCGGCGAGATACGCGGCCCCTCCCACTGTCCCGAAGTCGAATGTGCCCCGGGTATGGGTTTCATTAAAGAACGTATCGACGTTCTGGCCAGTCCGGTTGCCGAGAATGGGAAGTGACAAAATGATGGCGGTGGCGTAAACGATGACAATCAAAATGACCATCCACCAAGGGATCGGTCCCTGACTTCTCTCGATCTCCCGTGCGACTTCGTTTTGTTGGAGCTCCTTTGGATCTTCGCGCATTCCGTCCTCCTGTGTCTTTCTCTTTCATCCTAATCGTGTCGCCCACGGAAATTCAAGAATGATCGAATAAAAAAATTTTGGGATTTCTCCTTGCAACTTTTCCAATTATGAATGTTATAATGTACACAGCCGATAAATATATTGAACAATTATCGGAACCCCGGACGGCGGTGACCGTTATCAAAAACAGGACACCCCACAATTTCATGGAAGAGCGAACGCTCGCCGATCGGGGACATGACCCTCAACTTACTATTTGAAGAATGAATCCCCTTCCCCAACCTGTCTCGATTAATCTCTTTGTGTTTTTTATCTGGATCTTCGTCGGAGCATTGGGGTATCCACTTCTCCAGAAACGGGAGACTCTTCTTAAGCCCTTGGCCCTCCTGCTCTCCATTGGCAGCATTCTTCTCGCCTATTCCGCTTTCCTGTCCCTTCTGTCAGGAACCGACTACCGTTTTACCGTGGAGGGGGGATTGCCCGGCCTCCTGTTCCATCTCCACCTAGATCCGCTTTCAAGTTTTTTCCTTCTGATTCTGGGCGGTGCCGGGACCGGAGTCCTTTTGTTCTCAGGAGGATCCCTTCATGCTATGTCCCCAAGGAAAAAACCCGGATTTTTTTTGAATCTTTCCTTTTTCATGGCCTCCATGGAGGGAGTCTTCCTCGCTGACGATGCCTACCTTTTCATGATTTTCTGGGAGGCGATGGCCCTGTTCTCAACATTTCTCGTCCTGACCGATAGAGACCGGTCAGAGGTGCGGGACGCAGGCTATCTCTACCTTCTCATGGCCCACTTTGGGAGCCTCCTAATCATGATGGGCTTCTTTTTCCTAGCTTCCCGGGAACCCTCAGGCCAAGTTCAATTTCTCGAATCTCTGACATTCAACGCCATGGCGACAAGCACTCCTTCGACAGGGCTGTCTTTCCTCATCTTTTTGTTGGTCCTTTTGGGATTCGGGGCCAAAGCCGGATTGATCCCTCTTCACGTCTGGCTTCCCAGAGCGCATCCCGCCGCCCCGACCCCCGCCTCGGCACTTTTAAGCGGGATTATGCTAAAAACGGCCCTCTATGGCATTATCCGCCTCCTTTTCGGACTTCTTGGGTTGGATCACCTCTCTGCCACGTGGGGAATCCCTCTTCTTTTGACGGGTGGTTTAATGGCCTTATTTGGAATACTCCACGCGCTCCTGCAGTCGAACCCGAAGAAACTACTGGCTTATTCCTCCATCGAAAACATTGGAATCCTCTTTCTGGGCGTGGGCCTAGCAATACTCTACTTCAAATCGGGACATCCCGTGGCAGGCGAAATTGCCTTGGGAGCGGTTTTATACCACGCCATCAACCACGCTTTTTTCAAAACCCTCCTTTTTCTCGGGGCTGGAACCATAATCCATGCATCGCGCACAAATGATCTCAACGCGATGGGGGGACTCCTCCGACGCATGCCTGTATCGGGGGGGCTCGTTCTGGCTGGAATCCTTTTTGCTTCAGGCCTTCCTCCTGGCAATGGGTTCGTTTCGGAGTGGTTGCTCCTGCAATCTACTCTCCAGGCCTGGATACTTTCGAACACTCTCTTCAGAAGCGCAGTCCTTTTGGGGGCAGCCCTCCTGGTCCTTGCTTCCGCGCTTTCCGCAATGGGATTCGTTAAATTCTTCGGGATCGGCTATCTCGGGATTCCGAGGTCTGAAGAGGCCGGCAAGGCTCATGAAGTGTCCTTTCTCGAATTAACCGGAATGGGGTGGCTTGCAGGGGGATGCCTCCTTCTGGCGGCCCTTCCCCTCACCCTTCTGAAAGGAATCAATCATGTCATCAGGTCACTGACGGGACATGTGTTTCCGGACACTCTCCTGTCTGGAGGATGGATATGGATCCGTCCCATCTCGGCTCATGGGGCCAGCTATAGTCCCCCCCTCCTCCTCGCCCTTCTCCTGGCCGCTCTCCCCCTTCCATGGGTTCTTCTGCGCCTCTTAAGAAAACCGTCCACTCGAACGTCTCCTGCTTGGGGATGCGGATATTCGGTGCGAACTCCTCGAATGCAGGATACGGCGGATGCCTTCGGCCAACCGATCCGACATTTTTTCCCTTTCTTCTTTGCCATGAAACGGCGCATTCCAGCACCGGACGAAAAGGATCCTCTTTTAGAGCTTTCTGTCGAAGACCCTCATTGGCCCTATCTCTTCCGGCCCCTTTTACGACTATTTGTCAGATTTTCCGAACTTGCTGATCGCGTCAGGACCGGCCGAATTTCGGTCTACCTTGTGTACAGTTTCGTCACACTCCTTTTCCTCCTTTCGGTGCTTCGATGGATGTAGGCGATCCTCTTTTCCGGACAGAGTTCGCCGTCGACGTGGTGGATCTTTTTCTTGCGATCCTCACGGCGCCGCTTCTTTCGGGATGGATCGGGACATGTCGGGCCGTTCTCTCGAACAGAACTCCGGCGGGCGTATTTCAACCCTTTTGGGACCTCCTGAGACTCTTTAGAAAGGAGGTCATCCTTCCGGAACACACGTCTTTCCTCTTTCGCGCGGTTCCTTTTGGTGTTTTCGGAATCCTTTCGGTGAGCGCCCTTTTCATCCCTCTTCTGAATATCCGCCCGCTCCTGGGACCAGTAGCCGACGTGGTTGTTCTGATCGGACTTTTTTCCCTTGTTCGAATGCTGATGGCCTTCGGAGCGATGGATGCCGGAACTCCATTCGGGGATCTTGGGGCTCGCCGGGAAATGATGGTTGGATTTCTTGCGGAGCCGGCAACGCTCATGATTCTTTTCACTGTTTCCCTTTGGTCTGGATCGACCTCTCTCTCCAGAATCATCCAATCTCTTTTGTCGTCCTCCGACCCGGTTCATCCGAGCCTCATGTTTGCCTTGATGGCCTACATTCTGGTTTTTCTGGCGGAGAATGGACGTTTGCCGATCGACAATCCCGCCACTCATCTCGAACTGACCATGATCCACGAAGCGATGATTCTCGAATATTCCGGACCTCTCCTAGGGATGATGGAATGGTCGGCCCACCTCAAGCTTTTTCTTTACCTTCTGATCGGTATTGATTTTTTCTTTCCTGCCGGACTTCCCGCTGAGTTGAGTCCCCCCGCGGTCATCTTAGGGATCTTTCTCCTTATCGGGAAATTGATGGCCGCCGGCACCGCCCTGGCAATTGTCGAGATACTTTTCGCCAAGCTCAGGATCTTCCGGGTTCCCGAATTTACCGCCCTGGCCTATCTTCTTGCTTCCATAGGCTTCCTCATTCACTTCGTCCTTGAGGTTTGATCCATGGCCCCTCATCCGCACCTTCTCGCAAATCACCTCGTTGGAATGCTCGGAAGCGCCCTTCTCCTTTCCGCTTTCGCAAACCTCGCAATGCGCCGCCTGACTTCCCTTGTCCGGATCTTCGCTCTTCAGGGACTCCTCCTCACCGCCAGTACACTCGCGGTAGCGATTCTCTCCAGCGAAACCCACCTTCTCTTTTCCGCCCTTTTCACCTTCATCTTCAAGGTCGTCCTCCTGCCGACGATTCTGTTCAGGTTGATGAACAGGCTCCATATTCAAGGCGAGGTCGAATCATTGGTCAACGTTCCCTCCACGATGGTTATCGGGTTGGGAATTGTCGTTTTTTCATTCACTCTCGCCGCCCCCATCTCCGAGCTCGCAAGCACGGTCTCCAAAGGTTTGATCGGGGTGGGCCTGGCATCCCTTCTTCTCTCCTTTCTCATGATGATCACGCGCCGGAAAGCCTTGACTCAGCTATTGGGATTCCTCGGGATGGAAAACGCTCTTTTCTTTTCGGCGATCAATGCAACTTACGGGATGCCGATGGTTGTGGAACTCGGAGTTGCGTTTGATGTTCTTGTCGGGACCTTCGTGTTCGGAATCTTCTTTTTTCAGATTCGGGAAACCTTTGAAAGCCTCGACCTCAAGCATATGGACAGTTCTTCCCTGGAGTAGCCCGTGTTTTTGCTCTCGATCCTCTTAAGCCCCCTGATAGGGGCCTTTGTCATGGGATTCGTTGGACATACCAAGGCCGCATCGAGACTTAATATCCTCTTTTCCTTTCTCACCTTCGGAGCAACCTTCTTACTCGCTTGGAATGTCTTTGCCAACGGCCCCCTTGTCGGTTTGGATGAACAGCTTTTTGCTGACGGGTTTTCGGCAATCTTCATCGTTCTTACCGGAGGCATCGGGGCGACGACTTCACTCTTCTCCCATCGCTACATGGCCATTGAAAAGTCCCGGGGACATCTCACGGGCGAAAAGCAAAGGCTCTACCTTTCTCTCTATCAGGTGTTTCTCTTGACCATGCTTGTCGTCCTCGTGAGCAACAACCTCGGACTCCTTTGGGTCTCACTGGAGGGAGCAACCCTCACGACAGTTCTCCTGGTCGCCTGGTCCCGGACCCCAGAAAGCGTCAAGGCGGCCTGGAAATATTTCATCCTCTGCGGGGTCGGAATCGCCCAAGCCCTCTTCGGAACCATTCTTCTCTATTTCGCCTCCGAAAAGACCCTGGGACCAGGTGGAACCGCTCTCCTTTGGACTCACCTGGCCGCGGTCAAACATACGCTCGAGCCCACCGTCATCGGGCTCGCCTTCGTTTTTTTCATCGTGGGATACGGGACAAAGGTGGGATTGGTTCCGCTTCACAACTGGCTCCCTGATGCCCATGCCGAAGGTCCGGCTCCCATCTCGGCAGTCCTGTCGGGGTTGCTCTTAAATGTCGCGCTCTATGCAATTTTAAGGATCAAGGTCCTGGCGGACGGATCATTACATAACCCCCTGACCGCCCATCTTCTTATGGGGTTCGGACTCCTCTCGGTGCTTCTTGGGTCCCTGTCGATGTGGAAACGCCAGGACATCAAGCGTCTATTCGCATATTCTTCGATCGAACACATGGGCCTGGCAACCTTTGCATTCGGACTCGGAGGACCCATGGGCTCCTTCGCAGGACTTTTGCACATGACCGCTCACAGTCTGATCAAATCGTCGATCTTCTTCGTCGTTGGACATATCGTTCAAACCTCGGGGTCTCAAAAAATCCCCGAAATCCGCGATGTCGCTCTACGGACTCCTTCACTGGCCCGCGCCCTTCTGATTGGAGGATTGGCCGTCACCGGCATCCCCCCATTCGCGATTTTCGCGAGCGAATTCCTGATTCTGTCCGTTGCCGTCAGGCGCGCACCGTGGAGCCTTCCACTCCTCCTCCTGGCCATTATCGTGACCTTTGGAGTCCTCTATTTCCGCATCCAGGAAATGAATGGCGAATCGGGAAGGAGCCTCTCCTTCCCGAATGAGAAACCGAAGATCACCTTTTACCCGATTTGGATTCACTTTGGCCTCGCGTTCCTAATCGGGCTGTTCTTTACCCACGAATTAGGGCGCCTTTACGGTCTGGCCCTTCATTCGATTGGATTGACCAATGGATAGCTCCCTCCCTCCCGTTTCCCCCGGGGGACTCTGCCTGATTCCGCTTGAAGAAGGAATTCCACGCTGCTTCTTTCCTCACGAAAACTCCGCGACTTATCTGGAGCACGCCGCCGATCTCAAAAGCACCGGAGGGCGGTTCCTCGGTCTGTGGGCAAGCGCCTCCCCTTTTCCGCGTATTTATTCGTCCGTTCTTCTCAAGGAAGGACTTATTTTGATGGTCCTTTCCCTCGGGAAGGATGCGGCCGGGGATTTCGTCTACCCGAGTCTTTCCCGGATTTTCCCTTCCGCAAGCCGCTTCGAAAGGACCGTGCGGGACCTTTTCGGGTTCATTCCGGCCGGCTTAGAAGACCAGAGGCCCTGGGTCGACCATGCCCACTGGTCGATTCCTCCGCTCTCCGTCCCTCCCGGCACCAGGATTTCCTCACAGACGTCCTCCATGGGAAGACCCGATTACCCCTTTGTCCGGGTCAAAGGACCGGGGATTCATGAGATTCCGGTCGGCCCTGTCCATGCTGGAATCATCGAACCTGGACATTTCCGGTTTCAGGTCCTTGGTGAAAAGATCCTGCGGGTCGAAGAACGACTAGGATACGCTCACAAAGGAGTGGACGGCCTTTTTAGAGGCCGGACAATAATGGAAGGAGCGAAACTGGCTGCCCGGATCTCCGGAGATTCAACAGTGGCTCACTCCTTGGCGTTTGCACAGGCCGTCGAACAGGCGCTGGACTTCATTCCCGCAGCCGGTGTTCGCTTCATGCGGGCCTTTCTTCTCGAACGGGAACGCCTTATGAATCATTTGGGAGACCTGGGCGCCATTGGAAACGACGCGGGCTTGGCGTTCGCCCTTTCCCAGTTCGGGAGGCTCAAGGAAGAACTTCTCAGAAAAAACCACCTCCACTTCGGAAGTCGCTACCTTTTCGACCTTGTGAGACCGGGAGGAATCGCGATTTTTCTGGGCGATCCGGCCATTCGGGATCTCCTGACGGAAATCGCACGGCTGCTGGAGGAAGTGCTCGAACTTCAACGGATCTATGACGACCATGGAGGGCTTCAGGACCGATTTCAGAATACAGGGATCCTTTCCCCTGAAATCGCCACGCGGATGGGAATTGGAGGGGTTGTCGGAAGAGCGAGCGCCCAGGCATGGGATCTCAGATCCGGCCACCGATGCGACCCCTATCACCGCTTCCCCCCTGCCCTGGCCCTGGCGCACACTGGGGACGTCGCAGCGCGCGTCCGAGTCAGATTTCTCGAAATCCAAGAATCCCTTTTTCTCTCGAGAGCCCTTCTCGAACATTTTCCTGAGAACGTGATCAAGGAAGAATTTCCCATCAATCCGGACATCACTGAAGGAATCGGGATCATCGAGGGGTTTCGGGGCGAAACGGTGTCCTGGGTCCGGCTGTCTCCAGGAGGAATAATCCAGGCTGCCCACCACCTGGACCCGTCCGCCATCCTTTGGCCGGCGTTGGAAATGGCGGTTCCCGGAAATCTGGTCGCCGACTTCCCGTTGATCAATAAATCCTTCAATTTAAGTTATAGTGGCAACGATCTTTAAGGAGCCCCTTAATCATGTGGAAACTGCTAAAAAAAATAATTAAAACCGGAATCTTGACGGAAAAGCCCTCCCACAGAGACGAGAAAGAATTTCAACGGACGGCATTTTCGAAAAGCCTTGCGGTCCGGCATGTCGACGCTGGCTCCTGCAATGGGTGCGAGCTTGAACTCTGGGCACTGGAAAATCCCTATTACTCCGCCTCTTCCCAAGGAATCAAGTTTGTCGCCTCCCCCCGACATGCAGACGCCCTTTTAGTGACGGGTCCGATCACCCACGCGATGCATGAGGCTCTCCTTAAGACCCAGGAAGCCGTTCCCAACCCACGCCGGGTGATCGCCATCGGTGATTGCGCCTGTGACGGAGGAGTCTTTGCGGGAAGTTATGCGGTCTTGGGGGGTCTCGAGGTCGTTTTGACTCCCGATGCAAAAGTCCCAGGATGCCCACCAACCCCGCAGGACATACTCAATATCCTCCGAAAGGCCTTCGCCCGGACTTGAACCCTCGATCCTGGTCAGCTCTTTCCCCCGGCTTGCGTTCAATCCAAACCCGTCGTAGGATCAAAGGACACACTTTTTTGACCCGACCATGGCAGCACCAGCACATATTTTAAGAGTAGTCCACCACAATTGGCAGGGAGGAGGCCAACCGTCCATGACACATGCACACTCTGACAAATCGGGCGATCAGGCCGGATTAGAGGCATTGGCCCGAGACATACTCACGCGGGAGAAGCCCACCCTCTACCTTGGTTCAAGTCAACGATGGGGATGGAACGACCAGGATCCCGTCCGGAATAGGCTTCTTTCCCGGCTTCGGAAGAGCGTCCCAGGAATGGACCAGGCTCACATTCCGGATTGGAAGGCCCTCGACTCGATGTCTTTTTCCCCGGGAATCTCCATTTTGGCGGGGATTCCCCAATCACGTCTCGAATTGGTTCTCGAGCATCTGGATGCAGAACGCAGCCAGGAAGGCCTTGTCGTGGTTCTCGACGAGCAGGACAGGCCCCTTAAAGCCCATCATCGGGTGGATGTCCGGAACCATGAGCGGCTCGAGGCACTAATTTTACAAATTGAAAAGACGATTTCGGAAAAACATGTTTCTCCCTGGGGTCATTCCGCTGAAGGCCGTGCCCATCAGGAACACCTTGAAAAGGTCAACAATCAACAGCGCCCAGACTGGAAATGGGATGAAACCCGGTCTCTCAATGTTCCGGAGGAATTCCGGCATGAACTTGCCGCAGGTCTCGACGAAAATGCGGAGTGAAACGGAAGAATCGCTCCGTTTGACTTGCCAACAACCCAATGGTAGTGTAGTTAAAATTGGAATTGTTAGAATGGCGGGCTCCCTTTTTGTCTCGATCGGCCGTTAAAAATGAGAGTGATGTTTCCGCCCCGACAAGGTGTTCCTGGTTTTGCCTGGAGGAAAACTTTGTCCGGTATTTTTATAAATCTTTCCTCATTTAAGGAGTCTTTCAATGTCTGATTCGGCAGGAGTTAAGGACGTCACGGCAGAAAAGCTGGCGGAGATCAAGGAAGCGGCAGAAGAATTGTCCGCAGGGGACCGCCAGAAGATCGTGACCCCCGAATACATGTTCTTCGAAGCCCCTCGCGAACGTGCCTTCATTACCGGTTCCGAAGCCGCGAAGGAGGCGATACGGCGTTCCAATGTCGATGTAGCCATCTCCTACCCCATCACCCCTCAAAGCGAAACCATGCAGCAGGTGGGATCCCTTTGGGCCGAAGGGTATGTCAAAGAATATTACCGCGGGGAAGAAGAAATCGGTGTGATGTCGGCTATCGCAGGCTCTTCCAGGGCCGGGGCACGATCGATGACGGCGACTGCAGGACCCGGTCTCATGCGCGGAATGGAAGTCATCGCTTCCTGGCCGGGAGGGCGCATTCCTGCCGTCCTTTTGATCATGTGCAGGGTTGTCAATTGCCCTCTGGCGATTCAGCCGGACAATGTTGAACTGGCCTATCTCCTGAATTCCGGGATCATCCTTTTCCATGGAGAGAACCAGCAGGACTTCTTCGACTACACGATGAAAGCCTTCATAATTTCAGAACGTCCGGAAATCACCCTTCCCGTGGCGGTGGCCGTGGATGGATTCTTCGTCACCCACGCCCGCGGATATGTCAACATTCCCTCCAAGGACATTAAGCTTCCTCCGAGAAATCCGTACGCCGAAGCGGTTCCGGCCATGGACAACGAAAATCCGCCGGCCCGTCTTTCCCGGGATGCTCCGATCCAGAAGAGCAACTTCATCAGCTATCACGTTCATGCCTCCTGGCAGCAAGAAGTCTGGGCGGCGAACGATCGGGCCCGCCGATACATCAACAAGTACATGGGCGGGTTGATCGAGGTCGTGAATCCCGAAGCAGAAATCATGCTGATCGCCTCCGGAAGCGCCGTCTCCCAGTCCCGCGAGGCCGTCCGCCAGGCTGAGGAAGAGCATAACACCAAGATCGGACTCATCAAGGTCCGTTCCCTTCGGCCTTTCCCCACCCTGGAACTTCGTGAAGCCTGCAAGAATGTCAAGCGAATCATCATCCCCGAGTTCAATCACATGGGGTGGCTCCACCGGGAAGTTGTCACAGCACTTTATCGGCACTCAACGGCGGAAATCGTTCCAGGGCCAAGAGTATTCGGCGGGATGTCCATGCCGACCGAAATGATTCTCCAGACGATCTTCCCCGAAAAGAAATTTTCATTTTAGATGAGAAAACACCTTCCAGGCCGGGGCCTGGTGGGTAGATATGATCCCCAATAACCTGGATAAACATGGAGCCTACGATGAGTTTTAAAAATATTTCGATCACTCCCGGCTGGGAAAAATACATGACCAAGGAATATCAGGATCTTGTGGAGCGTGGACCTTACGGGAAACAGAAGAAGGTCTCCGAGATGGGATCCTTCAAGGAGGTACTCGAAGAACACCCAATGTGTGCCGGTTGTGCCATGACGCTGTTTATCCGGCTTACCATGGTGGGCCTCCCAAATCCAGAACATACCATTTTGATCGGGACGGCGGGTTGCGGTCGTCTGGCGTTGACCCAGACCTCCATTCCATTCATTTACGGGAACTATGGAGATACCAATGCGGTCGCCTCCGGCCTCAAGCGGGGACTTGAAATCAGGTTCAAGGATCAAGCCAAGGATGTGGTGGTCATGGCCGGGGATGGCGGGCTTGCCGATATCGGATTCAGCGGCGTGATGCATTCCTGGTTCAGAAAGGAACGCTTTACCACCATCATGCTCGACAACGAGGTCTATGGAAATACCGGTGGCCAGGAAAGTGGCATGACCGAACGGGGAGCCCTTTTGAAGATGGCCCCCAAAGGAAAAATGTTCGACAAGATGGACATGATCGGCTTGGCCCAGACTTCGGGAGTGGCCTATATCGCTCGGCTCACCCCGACGAACCCGACCCGAGTTGCCTCAGTTGTGCGCAAGGCCGTCTTGATCGCCCGGGAAGTCGGCCCAACCTTCATCCAGGCGTACACTTCTTGCAACATCGAATATGCGATTCCGACTCCGAAGGTCATGGATGACGCCCGGGACATCGAATCCAAGCGGTATGGGTTCATGGAGATCATCTCCGACGAGGCCAAGGCCTATCTCGAGTCGATCGAACCCGCAAAAAAGGTCAAGAAGTAGGGAATACCTCAATCGGAAGGGGCCGGGAACGGTCCCCTCTTCAAGGAGAAGTCTCATGCTCAAAAGGTACAACATTCGTATGGCGGGAATTGGTGGACAGGGCGTCGTGACAGCCTCCCACATCCTCAGCAACGGAATGGTCATCAGCGGCGGAGAGAGCACCCTGGTTCCCTTTTTCGGGTCCGAGAAAAGAATGGCCCCTGTGGAATCCTATGTCCGCATTGCCATCGACCGGATTTATGAAATCGGGGAGATCATCTATCCCAATGTCATCATGATTTTTCACCCGCAGGTCATCACCCACGGGAAATCCTACACGATGCCGTTTTATTCGGGGCTGAAACAAAATGGAGTGGTCCTGATCAACGCCGATACCCCGATCAATCTTCAGCCGGATGAAGTTCGGGAGCTTAAGGAGCGGGAGGCCCGGATTTACTATCTTCCCGCAACGACCATGGCGCGGGAAATTGGCGGCACTGATTTAGCCACCAACATGGCCATGGTAGGCGCGATTGCCTCCATTCTTGGAATTCCGGACATGCCGTCGCTCGAACAATCGGTTCGGGAGCGATTTCTCGGAAAAGGATTCGTCGTGTCGGGAGGAACGGCCGCTCTGGACAACGTCATCGAGAAGAAGTTCGCGAAAAAAGAACAACTTCTCAAAAGCAATATGTCGGTGATTGCGGCCGCTTACCAATACGCCAATGACCACGGATGGGCGGCGACCCCTCAAAAAGCGTCGGTCTGATTTAACCTCAAAGGAGTAGTCCCTTGTATCTTGTTGCTCATATTGATCAAGCCATCTGCAGTGAAACCGCTTGCCGGCTCTGCACGCAGTATTGCCCGGAAGCGAACACCATTCTCTACGACAATGCTGCCAAGACCGCATTCGTGGCCGTCGACCGCTGCAAGGGATGCGAAATCTGCGTGGGTATCTGCGATGATTTGGCGAAGCATCACGCCATCAAGATGATCATGATCAACGATCTGGAATCTCCCTTCGAACTTTCGAAGGAAGGATTTCATCCCGAGAAATGGGATGGAAAACATCCCTGACCCGCAAGAGAATTTGCTTATTGGACCTTCTTCAGGTCGGGAAAGGAAGACCGAATCGGTCTTCCTTTCCTTTTTTGTCTCTTTACACCAATGACGATCTCCGACTCCCCCAAGCGCGAGGTCCGGCCAATTCATGTGTGATGAGCCCGTGTCCTTCCCCCGATACTCTCTCTGGTTAGGGCCGATCCTTTTCCTTTTTTTACTTTTTCCGTCGCTTTCCTGCTTAGCCGACTCAGTTATCCCGTCCCTTGAGGGAAATGCAGGGTGGCTCGGCCCGAATGGACCAAATAAGCCCCCAGACCTCTCCGGAAAAGTGGTGTTATTCGACTTTTGGGATTATACCTGCATCAATTGCATCCGGACCTTTCCCCATCTCAACACTCTTTATAAGAAATATTCCCCCAAGGGACTGGTTATCGTGGCCATCCATTCCCCAGAGTTTTCCTTTGCAGGTGATCCGGCTCGGATCGAAGACGCGATCCGTCAATATCACCTTCGCTTCCCGGTTGTGATGGATAACAATCTCATTCTATGGAAGCGGTTTCACAACCACTACTGGCCGTCCGACTACCTTTACGACCCATCTGGCCATCTGGTGTACCACGCCATCGGCGAGGGGAGCTATGATCTTTTGGAAAACCAGGTCCGGGTGGCCCTTCATCTCCCCACTTCAGCACTTTCTGCTGATCAGACGGATTTTCGGACTGACTTGACTCCTGAGCTCTATGCCGGCTTTGACCGAGGCCAACTGGGAAATCCTTCTGGCTACCATCCCGGCGGAGAAGCCCTCTACACCGGGCACCCTTCGCATCTGTCGCAAATCACCCTCCATGGAAAATGGAAGACCGAGGCGGACCACATTACCCCGCTTCCTATCGGGACTTCGACCCCATCCTCCTTGACCGTTCTTTATTATGGAAAAGGCGTCAACGCCGTCCTTAAGCGCACGGATAGGACCCTGAGTCCTCCGGTCATGGTCCTTTTGGATGGCACGCCTGTTCCCCGGAAATATTTCGGTCGGGACCTCGGACCGTTCTCCCACCGGGCCACCGGTCTCAACATTAAAACGGCCCGAATGTATTCGCTCATTTCCGGCCAGCAATACGGGCTCCACCGGATCGATCTCCTCTTTCCCTCTCCTGGAAGCGAAGTGTATACCCTGACCTTCAACCCTTAACCCAAGGCTCCCATGCCCCACCTTTCCTCCTCTGGTTCTGACAGGTATGAAATCCTCACGGTCACCTGCGCCACCGACGATTCTTTCGTCTTGGAGCGATGGATTGCTGACACCTTACAAACCCCCGTTCTGGTGGAAGATGGCCCTCCCTCTCGGCTGTCTTTCGGATGTCCCGCCTTCACCTCCCTTGAAATTCTTCTCCTTGATGAGGCCCTCCGCTCCCTTGGTGCCCAGGATTTCCGCCTGGACTCCTTCGAACGGAAGGACTGGCAGGAGTTATGGAAGGAGCAGGGATTCAAGCGATTTTCTGTCGGACGCGGACACCTTCTCACGATCCTCCCTGCATGGGATTATGACCCGGCTCCGACTCCTAAGATCACGATCGACCCCCACGTGGCCTTCGGAACGGGATGGCATGAAACAACACGCCAGTGCCTGGAATTGGTGTGGGAGATCTCGCAAACCCAGCAATTTCTCGGAAAGGTCCTGGACTTCGGGTCCGGAACGGGAATATTGGGAATTGCCGCCCTAAGACTCGATCCCGCCGCGACGCTCGTGGCAATTGACAATGATCCGTACGCCGTGGAGGCGACAACGGCAAATCTCGCACAAAACGGCTTGGAAGAGCGCGGCGAGGTATACGGGAAATGGGACGAATATTCTTCCGATAGGGGGGGTTCGCCCTTTCAACTCGTTTTGGCCAATGTCACGGAGGGAGTCGTCATCACAATGGCGGAGAGCCTCTGGGAACGTGTCTCCCCGGGAGGATGGTTCATCTTGTCGGGAGTCGCAAAAAATCAAGGGGAGGTTGTGGAGAAGAAGCTTCGAACGCTTCGCGAAGGCTTTGAGTCGTATCCCGGGCATGGATACCACACCTACCGACTTCGAAAGGATGCCGGAAATGAATGACCATCCCCCCTTTCGAACGAATCTTCGAATCAAGAACCCCCTCTGCCTTTCCCTCGATCTGCCAGAGAAAGACAATGCTTTGGGACTCCTTCGGAAGATTGGAAGGGAAGCCGGAATGGTGAAGTCCGGGCCCGTTCCCTTTCTTTCTTATGGGGAAGAACTTCTCCGGGAAGCTGAAAATCTGGGCATTCCAATCTTTCTCGACCTAAAATGGCACGACATTCCCAACACCGTTTACGCGACTATTCTTGCTCTTCCATCTCCTGCGGTTCGCATGGTCACCGTTCATGCGTTGGGGGGACCTTCGATGGTCAAAGCCGCACGACAGGCCTGCGAGAAGATCGGAAAGGAACGCCCTCTTCTTGTTGCGGTCACCGCTCTGACCCATCTGACAGAAGAGGAATTGGAAGCGGTCGGGCTCCCAGACCGGAATCAGACAGTCAGGAGGTTGGGCTCAATGGCCCTTGAATCGGGCGCCGATGGGTTGGTGTTGTCTCCCCAAGAGCTTTCCATGGCACGGACGGTTTGGGGGCCGGATCCCTTTTTGGTGACCCCTGGAATCCGTCCGATGGACGTGCACGTGGACGCCGACGATCAAACCCATACCGCGACTCCGGAGACAGCCCTTTCCCTGGGATCGGACCTCCTTGTGGTCGGGCGGCCGATCCTGAGGGCCCCGGACCCTCTTTTGGCCTTGCGTAAGATTCTCGGGACGATTGGTCGATAGGTCTTCCTGGCCCGTTCAGACCTCTTCGACGTCTTTCTGACCTTTGACCCAATACCGGTGGAACTCTCCGAGGTGGGTCAGTGTGGTCATGTCCTTCATCCGATCGACGAAGAGATGCCCCCGAAGATGATCGATCTCATGTTGAAGCACCACGGCAGGAAATTCTTCCCAATCAAGGATGATCGTCTCTCCATTGCGGTCCAGGGCCTCCAGTTTCACCGCTCTGGACCGTGGAACCTTTCCTCGAAGGTTGTCCAGGGAGAGGCACCCTTCCCACCCTGTCCGTAGTTCCTTGGACAGGTACTTGAACACCGGATTGATCAGGACCAAAAGGGGAAAGGGAGGAGCGTCGGGGGTCCTGTCATCGTCGAGAGACTCGATCACCACGACCTGCTTGGATACGTGAACCTGAGGAGCGGCCAGTCCGAGACCGTCTTCGTCTCGCATGGTCTCGATCAAATCGTCAAGGAACCGCTGAAATTCGGGCGTTTGGATTTCTTTCTGGGACACCGGCTCCGAAATTTTCCGGAGGATCGGATTTCCCATTTTCGCAATTTTCAAAATTGCCATTAAAAATCGACCCCTTTCTGTGCCATTATCCCTTTGTCAAATGGATGCTTGATCATTTTCATTTCCGTCACGAGATCGGCGCGTTCAATCAATAATTCCGGTGCATTCCGACCGGTAAGAACCACGTGTTGCCCCTTGGGCCTTTCATCAAGAAACCCCAAAACCTGGGACACATCAATATAATTGTATCGAAGGGCGATGTTGATTTCATCAAACACCACAATGTCATACCCTCCGGAAAGCGCTTCCTTCCGAGCATAGGAAAAGGCTTGCTGGGCCACCAGCCGGTCCCGGGCCGCATCCTTTGTCTCCCAGGTGAATCCCTCCCCCATTGGGACGATGGTGATACGTCCTTCAAAACTCTGGGCCGCGTCCCTCTCCCCTGAATGCATCCGGCCTTTCATAAACTGAACCATCAACCCCGACATCCGGTATCCTGCGGCACGAAAGAGCATGCCGAGCGCTGCGGTGGTTTTTCCCTTCCCATCCCCCGTATAGACGATGACAAGACCAGAGGGAGAGACGCTATGGTCTTGGCTCATGCGTTTTCCTTCTTGATACGAACCCCTGTGTCCAAATTGTATTTGTTCCTGTATCCACGTGGGGTCACCATCCTGCCTGACACCAGGCGGGTTTGGGAATTTCCGATGAGAATGGTGGTCAGCATTCCAATTGGATGGGTCAGCATGGCATCGAGCGTGGAGATCACAACCACCTCCCCTTCCCGCATGGCGCTCTTGACGATGCCGACCGGGGTGTCATGAGCACGGTGGGCCAGCAGAATCTCCCGGGCCTCCTCCACCTGCCGGACTCTTTTTGAAGATCGGGGATTGTAGAGAGCCACCACAAAATCCGCCTCGGCGGCAGCCTTGAGCCTCCGGCGAATGACATCCCAGGGCGTCAGAAGATCCGACAGGCTGATGGAGGCAAAATCGTGCATGAGAGGAGCCCCAAGGAGCGACGCGCAGGCGGAAAGGGCCGTGATGCCCGGAATGACGGCGACCTCTACCTCCCGGCCAGTCCAACCTTTTTCTTCCAGCACTTCGTATGTCAAACCCGCCATCCCATAAATCCCGACATCTCCGCTACTGACCAGGGCCACATTCTGTCCCGAATACGCAAGCTCCACTGCCTGGGTGGCACGGTCGATCTCTTCCGTCATGCCGGTTTCGATGACGGTTTTCTTTTGGATGAGTGGCCGCACGAGATCAATATAGGTCCGATATCCGATAATGATGTCCGCCCCTTCGATGGCTCTTCGCGCAATGGGAGTCAGATGATCTTCCGAGCCGGGACCGAATCCGACGAGCGTCAAGGTGCCTCCGTTCCCGGTGGTGGATGAAGTGATATAGCTTTTTGTCATAGGGTCCTCTTTCAGGTCGTGGACGATGTTTGGTCAGGAATCCATCGGGCAAGAGCCAATGTGACATTCCCGGACTTTTGTTTTTCAATCTCCAGAAGGGGTTGGCCCTTCCAAGGAGGGGAGGATTGGACGAGAGCGAGAAGCGACGCAGGTTCGGCCACGGCCGGCGTTCCGACAAATTTTTGAACGACTCCCGAAGGGTTGGGTACGCTGACCGTCCCCAGTTGGTCCCTGGAGAAAAAGAACACCGGCCTTGAAAAACCGGACGCCGTATCTAACAATCCTTGCTCATCCGACTTGAGATCGATCGACCCGAAGGCCCGGATGCTCTTGGGATGAATTCCATGGGTCTGGAACAGAGTCTTCAAGGCCTCCGTGATCTCCTCGGAGGAGGTTCCGCGGTTGCATCCGATCCCGACACCGTAAACCTTCGGAACAAGGGAGATCACTTCGATTCCCTGGGGAAGCGCCGGATACTTCTTTCTCGAGATCACCACCGCCGCGCGAACAGTGGGAAACGTCTCTGGGAGAGACGACGCCTTCAGGATGTTTGGCTTTAATGTCCCCGAAAGAGAGGGAATGGGAATGTGTTCAAGATTTATGAAAAGAACGGGATCCCCATCGACAATGGCTGAGCTGACGCGCTTCAACTGCTCCAACGGGTCGAGTTCTGCGCCGATTTCCTGGGAAATTAGATCCGGTGCCACATTCTGGGAGACATCCGTCCCCGTCGTGATCACCGGCACAGCCCCGATGAGCCGGGCCACCTCTTCGGCAAGCTTATTGGCCCCTCCAAGATGTCCGGAGAGCACGCTGATGACAAACTTGCCCTGCACATCACTCACGAGGACGGCCGGATCCTTTGTTTTGTCCGCGATGAGGGGTCCGATCGACCGGACCACGATCCCTAGCGCCATGACAAAGATAAGGCCTTCATATTTGGAAAACAGGTCCGGCAGGAGATTTTTGAGAACGCCGTCGAATGGATGGGCCTCCGACCGCAAGTCCTCCGGAATATTCGGAACATATCGCTCGGACACATAAAGGTCGGCTTGGCACTCCCGCGCAATATTCCCTGCCACAACGAGGCCGGGCCGCGTGATTGTGACAACAGCGGTCTTCCTTGCATTTCCTTCGTTCCCAACGGCGGTCATTCTTTCTCCTTGCTCATTCCCTGGTCGGGGGACAATGACACAATCCACACAGGGTTTAAGGCCTCAATCCTGTGGAGGCCGACAATGGGTTGCCCCCGTCCCACCTGAACATGAAGAATATCGGGATCGATCTTTTTGGATTTGGCCCATTGAAGCACTTCAGAAAGGTTTTCGACGGTGGCGAGGTTGCATACAATCCCGGGAACAGGGACCCCCTCTACGCAAGCGTCGAGGAGATCCCCCATCCGTCCCCCCGACCCGCCGATAAAGACCCGATCTGGACGAGGAACCCCCTTCAATGCCTCCGGGGCCTTTCCATGGATCGTTCGGAATCGGGATCCGAGACCAAAGGTCGCAACGTTTTCGAGGAGGCACTGAAAGTCCTCTGCATCCTTTTCGATCGCACATACTGACAGATCCGGCACCAGGCGCGCCGCCTCGATCCCAACCGAGCCGGAGCCCGCTCCGATGTCCCACAGGACCTGATTCGGCCGAAGATCGAGCTTCGAAAGGGAGAGCACCCGTATTTCCATTTTCGTGATCAGACCTTTTCTTGGGACAGTAAACCGGAATGCCTCTTCGGGCAATCCAAAAAGACGGTCAGTATTTTTCATTTTCCCTATCCATACTATTGGTCGAGCGTCATGACAACCATATTCAGGGTCCGGAATTCTCGCGACCGGATCTCCTCGACAACCACCTTATCGAATGTCGTAACCCGCTGTTCCGGGAGGCCGATTTCTTCAAGCACGATCATTTCCATGATCCGGAGCCTCTGACGAAACGCCATATCCACCAACATTTCCGGTCCTTTCGGACCGTTGGTGTAAAAGATCCATCGGCCCGGGCCAAGAGCAGGTTCTTCCTTCTTCCCATGGATACTCGCCACTTGCGCCCCCTCCCATGCTTCCCCGAGAAGCGAAAATGCGCGCTGCACAAGGGTTGTCGCCGGATAAAAGGCAAGGTGCCCACGCGGAATCTCTCGGGCAATCGGCCCTCCAATCCCATGATAAAGGGGGTCCCCTGTGGCAAGCACCACCGCCACCCCTTCCTCCCCCCTCCGGAGGAATTCCTTCAGGGCCTCCACGACTTCCGGGACATTTGTCGTGACAGGCAGAATGCGCGATCCGGGAGAGATCCTTCCGGAAAGGCCCTCGAGATGACGTCGTCCTCCGCAAAGGAGGCGGCAGGCACCCAAAAGGGTTGAAAGCGGCGGCCTGTCCGGGTCGGGACCTTCCGGCTCGATCCCCACCACGTGAATGCGGGGAAGTTCACTCATCCTCAGGGACCGTCCCGGCACGTCCGATCAATTCTCCTTTAAAGTTCGACAGCAAGATCAGGATTTCGGGTGGATGGGGAGAGATTTTCTTGAGATGATGCAGGATATGCCTGCAAAGGAGATAAAAAAAATCCTTGTTTCCCGAACTCTCCAGAATTTCCCCAACGTGGCGGGCCGTGTTGGCCTCCCGTATACGGGCACACACCTCTTCCCCGGACCCTGTTTCCCTCGCGAGATCAACAAGAAAGTCCAGATCCACCTGGGACCCCGCCGCATGGGTCTGGGTCACCCCCTTCGCCAGCTTGGAGAATTTCCCCAAAAATCCCGCCATGATGATCCTTTTGATGCCAGACCTCGCCGCATGGCGAACCGAATGTCCCGTAAAATCCCCTATCTGAATGAATGCCTCCTGAGGAATTTCCGGGTGAATACGCATTGCAAAGGCTTCGCTCTGACCTCCCGTCGTCATGACGAGGGTGTCATGCCCCCTTGCCCTGGCAACATCGATAGCCTGGGTGATGCTTGCCCGATAGGCCGCCGTGCTAAAGGGGACGACGATTCCTTTTGTTCCCAGGATTGAAAGGCCTCCCATAATTCCGAGGCGGGCATTCAATGTCTTTTCTGCGCGTTCAATCCCATCCGGGACCGAAATGGTAATTTCGATTCCCGGCGTTTTGAATCCAAGTTTTGTTGAGATCAGGTGTGACGAAGAGAGAAATTCCTGGGTCATGAATTTCCTGGGGACCGGATTAATCGCCGGTTCCCCCACGGGAATTGCAAGCCCTGGCTTCGTGATTGTTCCAATCCCCTTCCCTGCCGAAAATTTCACCGATCCACTCCCGTCGATCCGGATTTCGGTCACGATCTCCGCCCCGTGCGTGCAATCGGGGTCGTCTCCTCCATCCTTGATGACAGAGATCAACGCCCATGGCCTTCCATCCAAAACCCCGGAGTCGCTTCGGGCGATCGGGAACTCCACATTTCGTCCGTTCGGAAGACGGATTTTCACTTGTTCAGGCCGCTGGCCGGTCAGGAGAGCGTCAAGACCTGCCCTGACTCCCGCCTGGGCGCAAGCGCCGGTTGTGTATCCCGTTCTCACGTCGTTCTCCCTGAGACTCCGCTTCTTGTTCGTTCCGTGTTTAAGTCTACCCTGTGTTCCCCGGGATCTTCAATCGTCCGCTTCCCCTACGCTGGGGGGACCATTGATTCCCAAGCACTTCTTTTGGTAGAATAACACGGTTTAACTCTTAAAAAGCGGGGTTCGCATGGGAAAGATTGATGTAATTTTGAAGCAACAGGTTGAGAGTCTCGGGAACGCTGGGGATCTCGTCTCCGTGTCCTCTGGATACGCACGAAACTTCCTCCTTCCCAAGAATCTCTGCGTTCTCGCCGGTAAGGAGGAGTTGAACGCGTTAAAGGTCCGGAAAGAACAAATCCGGAAAAAAGCCCTCAAGGAAATGGAACACCTTTCCGGAGTTGCACAGAAACTCGCCGAGCTTACCCTAAAGGTCCCCGTCAAGGTCGGCGACAATGGCAAACTTTTTGGCTCGGTCACGGCGATGCATCTTGTCGATCTTCTATCCGCCCAAGGGATTGTTCTCGATAAGAAGCAGGTCCATATCGAACCTCCTATTCGCGATCTTGGCTCTTATTCCGTTCCGGTCAATTTGGGTCACTCCCTTCATGCGACGCTAACGCTCGAGGTTGTTTCCGAATAATTCCCTTCCCCTTTCGGGAGCGGATGGGGGCACGATTTCCCCTTTATTAATTGAGGAGTCTCTCTATGTCTTTGACGTTTAATCCGAGCAATCTTCGGCGTGTCCGTACCCACGGATTCAGGAAAAGAATGGCCTCCACCGCGGGAAAAAAAGTGCTTAAGAAGCGACGGGCGAAAGGCCGCTACCGCCTTACGGTTTGAACCGGCTCCGACAATTGAAGGCGACACCTCTTACACGCACCCAGATCCAGTCGATCATCGCATCTCCGGGGATCAAATTTGTGTGCCCTTCTTTTGTCCTTTATTGCCGTTTGTCCTCTGATAACCGGCTTAGCATTCTCGTCGGCAGAAAACTCGGTAATGCCGTCTCCCGTAATCGCATCCGGAGACGGCTTCGAGAAGCCTTTCGGCTGACCCCGGGATTTTCCACGGGGCATTTCGCCTTACTGGGACGGACACCGTCTCTTAAGATTCCGTTCCGGATTCTTTTAGATCAGATGGCTGAGGCCTGCAGGATGCTGAACAGGATGAAGGATTGATTGATGCAATACGGGATCCGTTTTTACCAACGGTTCATTTCCCCTTTTCTCCCCCCCTCCTGCCGGTTTTATCCTTCTTGCTCCGAATATTCCCGGTTGGCCTTTGAAAAATACCCTTTTCCGAAAGCCTTGGTGAAATCGATTTTCAGGATCCTTCGTTGCCATCCCTTTCATCCTGGAGGGATCGATCACCCCTGAGGGATGTTCGCACTGGCCCCTGGTTCCCTCTAACGCGAAATGGACTTTTCGATGCTCAAAAGAATGCTTCCGTTGATTGCTATCGTTTTGGGGTTCAATTTTCTTCTCTACTACTATTTTTCAACGCACAAAACACAAAACCAGAGCCCTCCTTCAGGCAAGGGAATTATCTCTTCGAAACTCATTTCCGTCCCGATGGTCAATGATACCGAAGACGACTTATTGACTCTCGCCTCTTCAGATCTCAGACTTTCCTTTTCCAAAAAATCCGGGACCTTGACGCAATGGTCCCTTCCTAAATTTCTCGCGGGCGACCACAAGGCCCCGATAAATCTCCTTCGTTCAAAACCCGGGTTCATGGGGGGCGGACTCGTCGTCCGGGACAAAAACAGCCTTCTCCCGTTGTCACTCACGTCCATCACCGTCAACGGAACCGCTCCGACATCCCATTTAATTTCCGTCCCTTCCGCGGGAATTACCTTGACCGAAAACTTTTCATACAACGGCCATTCTGCCTCTCTGTCCTATACCGTTCCTGCTTCCGGATACCGGGTGGACATTCAGGTATCGAATCCCGACAAGCTTCCACTGACCTTTCTCCCTGGCCTCGATTTCGGGATGACCGATGAAGTGCAATCTTATGGGACCGAATTTCAAGGACCCATTTACGGGACCTCTGCAGGGAAAATGAATGAATTCAAAAAGGACCAGGCCGAAACCTTCCCACCCGGATCACTCTCCTGGGCAGGAAACGAAACGAAATATTTTATCGGATATCTCTCCCTTTCGGGGCTTTCGGCTTCCACAGACATCATCAAAGACAAGGTGTCATCCTTTATTCGACTCACTCTTCCCCCCGGCGACTCCCGATTTGCCATCACTGGAAGTCCAAAACGGTACAGCCTTCTCAAGTCGGCAGAGCCCGGCCTTGTGGATACGGTCGACTTCGGATGGTTCCTTTTTGGACGAATCTACCTTGTCAGCTTTCTGGCCAAGTTTCTTTTCCTTATTCTATCGAACCTTTATGCGCATATGGCCAATTATGGCTTTGCGATCATTATCTTGACCCTTTTTATCAAACTCTTGTTTTCCCCGCTCACCTATCTGTCCTATAGATCCATGTTTCAAATGCAACAACTTCAGCCGGAGATCAAGAAGTTACAGGCAAAGTTTAAGGATGACAGAAATCAATTGAATGCCGCTATGATGGAATTGTACAAGGAACGGCGCATCAATCCCCTCGGAGGCTGTCTTCCTGTTCTCGTCCAAATTCCCGTATTTGTGGCGCTCTACAATATTCTCAACAACACTGTGGAATTGAGGCAGGCCCCGTTCCTTTTTTGGATTCACGATCTTTCCCTGAAGGACCCCCACTATATTTTTCCAATCATCATGGGCGTAACCATGATCATCCAGACACGGCTCACTCCTTCATCCCCCGACCCGATGCAAAAGCGCATTATGATGTTCATGCCGGTCGTCATGACCTTCTTCTTCCTCAACTTTCCCTCTGGCCTCGTCCTGTACTGGATCGTCAATAATGTCCTGACCATCGGGCAACAGTATTTCACCATGAGATATCTATTTAAAACCCGTCCTGCCTGACGGGGAAACCTGGTGAATCCCCATGGATCCAATCATTGCCCCGGTCACCGCTTTAATTCCCCAGCCTGTAGGAATCCTTCGGCTTTCTGGAGCAAATCTCCCTGACCGGATCCGCTTCCTTTTTCCCGACCTTCCGCACCCACTTGAACACCGGAAAATTTATCGTGCCATGCCTGTCCAGCACGGCCACCCTCTCGACGAATGTCTTCTTCTCTATTTTCAGTCCCCTCACTCTTTCACAGGCGAGGATGTCATCGAAATCCACGCCCATGGGAATCCCTACAATATCCGGAAACTTCTGGCACTCTTTCACGATCACGGCATCCGCCTCGCCAAACCGGGGGAATTTACCCTTCGCGCCTATCAAAATCATAAGATTTCCCTTCTCAAAGCCGAATCCCTTCACCGGATGATCTCCGCCCCCTCCTACGCCCACTTCCAGGCTGCCCATCACCATTTTTTCGATCCCGCCACCCATCCCCTCGCCCATGTACAAGATCAATTCCTTGATCTGCTTGCCTCCCTTTTCACGCTCCTTGATCACCCGGACAGCGAAGAAGACATTTCCACCATTTCCACCAGCTCCCTTTCCCATGACCTTCGGGCTTTCGATCGAACCCTGTCGTCGCTTCTCCTCGATTACCGGAAGCGCCATCGCTCCTATCATGGATTCAGCGTCCTTTTGGCCGGGCACCCGAACTCCGGGAAATCTTCCCTGTTTAACAGATTTCTAAAAGACAACCGGGCTCTCGTCTCTCCCCTTCCCGGAACCACACGGGACCTCATCGAAGGCCACCTTTCTTTTCCTTTCGGGGATATCATCTTCCTCGACTCGGCCGGCCTTCGCTCTTCTTCGGACTCCCTTGAATCAGCGGGGATCCAAAGGACTCGCCAAAGCCTTTCCCGCGTCGACTGCATCCTTTGGGTCTCCTCTCCCGAGCACCCTTCCCTTCCATCTCCCACATTTTTTCATCGATCACGAGGTCCCGTTCTTTTCGTCTGGAACAAAGCGGATATCGATTCTCCGGGGTCCGGGACTTCCTTCGAACATGTAGTGTCCGCACGAACGCGCAAAGGGATTTCCTCTCTTCTTGATCGTCTCCGCTCCCTCGCGCACGGATTCTATCTGGCCTCCGACCCCCACCGCTCCTCCATTGAATCCGAACGCCAGCGAGACAGCCTCAAAGCCCTTCAGAAGCTGATAAGGGAGGCCATTGCTCGAATCGACGCCCAACAGGTCGACCTTGCTCTTTCTTCTCTTGAAGAAGGGAAAAAAGTGTTGGATGATGGAATAGGTCTCATTCCCTCTTCCGAAGTATACGAGAGAGTGTTTAAACGGTTTTGTCTTGGGAAGTAACCCGATGGGAATATCAACAAATTCGTGGGATGTCATCGTTGTCGGAGGGGGTCATTCCGGAATCGAAGCGGCTTACGCCTCGGCAAGACTCGGACAGCGGACCTTGCTCGTCACAATGCACCTTGACCTGATCGGCCAAATGTCATGCAATCCTTCCATCGGCGGGATCGGAAAAGGCCATCTTGTTCGTGAGATCGATGCCATGGGCGGCGCAATGGCCGAATTGGCGGACCATTCCGGGCTACAATTCAAGATGCTGAACACGCGAAAAGGCGCCGCCGTTCAAGCGATCCGAGCCCAATGCGACCGGTCGCGATACCGGATCGAGGCCCGAAAAATTCTTGATCGACAACCCAGCCTTTTTCTTCGCCAGGGAGAAATCGTTGATTTTGAACTCTCCAACGGCCAGATCAAAGGCATCCTTCTCCATGATGGCTCCTCCCTTTCATGCCGTGCCCTGGTTTTGACCACGGGGACATTCCTTAACGGGACGCTTCATGTGGGACTCGACTCCTCCTCGGGAGGCCGAGGAGGGGAACGCGCATCCTCCCGTCTCTCTTTTGTGTTGTCCGATCAATGTGGACTGACGCTTGGGAGAATGAAGACCGGAACCCCCCCTCGTCTTCTCGGACGGTCGATCAATTTTGAGGCAATGCACATCCAACCTGGAGACGAGCCGATCCCCTTCTTTTCCCTTTTTTCTTCCTCGGCCTCTCTTTTTTATCAGGGCCCCCAACTCCCGTGTTTTCTGACATCCACCACAGAGCGCACCAGGGACATTATCGAGGAAAACCTCGATCGCTCCCCCCTTTACAGTGGAAAAATTCACGGAGTTGGACCCCGCTACTGTCCTTCAATTGAGGACAAGATCGTCAAGTTCCCCCACAGATTGACCCACCATGTCTTTATCGAACCCGAAGGGCTCGATGTTGACGAATATTATCCAAACGGGATTTCCACCAGCCTTCCCCTCGACGTCCAGGAACGGATCGTTTGGTCTATCCCGGGCCTTGAACACGCGGTGATTCAACGCCCCGGATATGCCGTCGAGTACGACTTCGTTTTTCCCGATCAGCTCGACCATTCCCTCCGGTCTAAAACCATTCCCAATCTTTTTCTCGCCGGCCAGATTAACGGAACCACCGGCTACGAAGAAGCTGCGGGTCAGGGGCTGGTCGCTGGCGTCAATGCCGCCCTTCTGACACTGGAACGACCCCCATGGTTCCCTGACCGAGCCTCCTCCTACCTGGGAGTCATGGTCGATGATCTTGTGACCCACGGGGTGGACGAACCCTACCGGATGTTCACAAGCCGGGCGGAAAATCGTCTTTACATTCGGAACGCCAATGCCGAAGACCGGCTGACCCCCCTTGGGATTCAACTCGGCCTTCTCCCCCCTGATAAGGCCCTGACCTTCGAGCGTCGAAGAACCGTTCACTCTTCTTTGCGTTCCATTCTTTCGGAAACAAGAAAAGACGGCCGTTCCTTGCTCGATCGGCTCCGTTCCCCGGACTGCGTCCTTGACACTGTCCTTGAGGAGCATTTTCCAGGACGCTTTCACGACATCCCCCGAGCATGGGTCTCCTCCCTCGAACAAGAGATCAAGTACGAGGGGTATGTTCGCATTTCTAAGGATCGTTGGTCCCGCATAGAAGATCTTCCGATTCCTCCGGATCTTCTGGAGTCAGACCTTCCCGGAATCTCAAGGGAAGTCCGCCAACGCCTTCGGAAAGAAAAACCCTCGAGCCTTTCAGCCGCCCAGGAACTTCGCGGGATTACCCCCGGAGCAATTGATTTGCTCCGCATCTCCATTTTGAAATACCGACAGAATACCGGGGCATGACCTCCTCCGTGGACTTGGGCTGGATCGACCTTCCCGAGTCTGTTCTCGACAAAGCCGACCTCTATGCCTCCATTCTCCTCGAATGGAACAAAAAAATCCGATTGACCGGCTTTTCGACCTCCGAAGAAATCCGGGCCCATCTTATTCTGGAATCATTTTTGTCCCTTCCCCTTCTCTCCCACCACGGATCCTCCGAAATCATTGATTTCGGATCAGGAAACGGGGCTCCGGGTCTTCTTATCGCACTTACCAACCCTGGGCGTCAGGTCACCCTCCTCGAACGGATTGAAAAGAAACGCGTTTTTCTCGAATATGCGGCGATGCGTCTTGGCGTGTCCAATCTTCGCATTTTCCCAGCGCTTTCTGCTCCCGTCGGCCCTCCTATCATTCTCATGAAGGCGATCACACTTTCAGATCTTTTCGCAGAACCTACCATCAAAGTTTTCGCCGCTCCTCCCTGGACCCTTCTTCGATTCGGAACGGATCGTCATCCTTCTTGCAATCCGATTTCCTCCTATGTCATAAATGGGGGGGTCAAGGCGTGGGGAATTACTCGGTCAGTGATCTTTACGGAGTCCATCCACATTGGCTAATTCCCTATTGTTCCACGTGGAACATTTTTGGAGGACCGATGACACACATTGTGGCAATAGCAAATCAAAAAGGTGGCGTAGGAAAGACGACGACAACAATTAATCTTGCAGCATCGCTTGCTGTCGAAGAAAAAAAAGTTCTGGTGATCGACTTGGATCCGCAATCAAATACGTCCAGCGGGTTGAGCATCACAGCAGGAACTCCCTCCCACTCTTCCTACGAACTGCTCACGGGAAAATACCCGTTCGCGGAATTACTCCAAAAAACCGCCTTGCCTTACTTGAGCGCAATCCCGTGTTCGGTCTCAATGGCTGGATTTGAACCAGAGGCGGCCTCGATCGACCCCGCTGGACGCCATCGGATACTCAAGGATTCGATGGACCCCGAAGCCATAAAGGAATTCACCTACATCATCCTCGACTGTCCACCGTCCCTCGGGTTTATCACCCTCAATGCCCTTGTGGCGGCGACTTCCGTTTTAATCCCTGTCCAGTGCGAATATTTTGCCCTTGAAGGGCTGGGGCAATTGATGCGCACCATGGAACGGGTCAAGCAGCGATGGAACCCAACCCTGTCCATCGAGGGAATCCTTCCCACCATGTTTGACACGAGAAACCGTTTGAGCATGTCAGTTCTTGAAGAACTCAAGAAACACTTTCCCGCGGATGTTTTCTCCAGCATTATTCCCCGGAACGTGATCCTTGGGGAGGCTCCAAGCCACGGAATGCCTGCGATCCTGTACGATGTGATGTCCAAGGGGGCCCAATCCTACATCAATCTCGCCAAGGAGATCCTTGCATATGGCTAAGATCAGTCTGGGACGAGGAATCGATTCATTGTATGGGGACGAAAAGAAGGACGAACCGGCGAACAACATTCCCATCCGGGCGATCCGCCCGAACCCTTATCAGCCCCGGAAGGCCTTCGTCCTGGAGGCCCTGGAGGAACTCACCGCCTCCATCAAGCGTCATGGTCTGCTTCATCCCATCATTGTGGTTCAAAAAGGGCCAGATTATACGATTGTCTCGGGGGAACGAAGGTTCCGGGCGGCAGAGGCGTTGGGATGGACCGAGATCCCCGCCATCATCAAGGATCTGACCGATCAGGATCTCCTTGAAATCGCTCTGGTAGAAAATCTGAAACGAAGTGACCTGAACCCGGTGGAAATAGCGACCGGCATGAAGCGCCTTTCAGACGAATTCCACTGGACCCAGGAAAATCTCTCGGATTACATCGGATTCAAACGTTCCACGGTGGCAAACTATCTCCGCCTCCTCGACCTCCATCCAGAAACTTGCGACGCGTTGGTCACGGGCACCATAACCTTCGGCCATGCGAAGGTCCTTTCCGCTCTCGACACAAGTGACCAAGCCGGATGGACGAAAGAAATCATCGCGAAGGAATGGTCGGTCCGAGCCCTCGAAGAACGCCTGGCCAGGAAACGGCGGGCAAAGATTCTCCCTGATGAATCCACACAGGAATGGGCCAAGGAAAACAGCCAGTCCCTTGAACGGACCCTTTCCTGCCGAGCAAAAATCGTTAAAAAGAAAAAAGGGTGGAAGGTTGAGCTAAATTTTAATAAAATGGATGAGCTTGAAAACATGATAACCCGCCTTTCTGAAAATCTGGAACCGAAAAAGGAAGGATTTCTGCATGAGGAGTAACAATCCCGACGCGTCCAAAGGAAACATTATTGCTTTTTTGGGGAAGGAAACCCATTTCAAGGGGTACCTTCAATTTGAGGGGACAGTTCGAATCGATGGAATCCTCGAAGGGGAAATCCATTCAAAAAACACTTTGATCATTGGGGACGGGGCCACAATTTCAGGAACGATCAATGTCGGAAAGGTCGTATGCGGTGGAACGGTCACAGGAAAGATCAACGCGGCCGATTCCATTCAGTTTTTAAAGCCTTCGAACGTCAAGGGCGAAATCAAGACCCCTGCTCTCGTCATCGAAGAGGGCGTCATTTTCAACGGTCTATGTGAAATGGATACCGGAATCCAAAAACCGGTGGCCGAAACGAAGGGCCGTGAATAAAAAAGTCCTAGTCGGGTTGAGCGGGGGAGTCGACTCCGCGATGACAGCCTGGCTCCTCAAAAAAGCCGGATACGAAGTTCATGGGATGATTCTTCGCCTATGGGAGTCGGAAGGGGAAACAGAACGCCCCTGGACCGAGCGGACCTGTTGCCATGTCCCCATGGTGGACTATCTTTGCACGAATATTCTCAGAATCCCCCATGAAATCCATGAATCCGCGCAATCTTTCCAAGAAAAGGTGATCGCCCCCTTTAAGGAAGGATACAAGTCCGCCAGGACCCCCAATCCCTGCACAACCTGCAACGCCGAGATTAAGATCCGGACCCTTCTCAATTTGGCGAAGGAGCGAAACATTCCCGCAATCGCCACTGGCCATTATGCCTCTTGGGCAAAATCGTCCGACTATGGAACAGAAGGCCTGAGAATTGGCCGGGACAGGGGCAAGGACCAATCTTATTTTTTGGCCCGCACCGAAGGGATCACCTCCCGGAATCTCCTTCTTCCCTTGGGGGACCTCACCAAGGAGGAGGTCCGGTCTATGGCGGCATCCGCCGGATTCCCCGTGTCGGGAATGCTTGAAAATCAGGAGGCGTGTTTTATCTCCGAGAAACGGATCGGGCCATTCCTCGTTCCATTGACCGACAGCTCGGACCCTCTTCCTTGGAAGGCCCTGTCGCCAGAGGGGAACCTCCTGGGAACCATGAGGACAGGTCTGGGGTTGACTCGTGGCCAACGCAGAGGGCATGGAATTGCAGGAGGGGAAAGGTTGTATGTTCTTTCCGTCAATCCAGGCCTGCGGGAAGTCATTTTAGGCCAACGGGAGGATCTCTTCGCGTCCCATTTCGAAATCCAGGACCCCCTGGGCAAAATTCGAGATCCTCTCCCGGAGGAGAGGCCGCTCAGCGTCCGCCTGAGATCGACCATGGCCCCCGTTCAATGCCGAATGGATCGTTCGGTGCGAACACGTTTTCACCTGGACACCCCTCACGATGGAATTGTTTCTGGCCAGGTGGCCGCGTTCTACGACCGTGATGAAATTCTCATCGGTTCTGGAATCATCGCCTGAGCCCACAATCAAATGGTGAACCCCATGGATAACCCATTCCAGGATCTCCTTTTCCTGGATGTCGAAACCACAGGTCTGCTTTTCCACCCGAACGCAAGGATTGTGGAAATTAGCCTTTCCATCTGGACCAAGGAAGGCCACAGGACGCGGTTCACCTCGTTGATCGACCCCCAGGAACCAATTCCGGTCCATTACACCGAAATTCATGGAATCGACGACGAGATGGTGCGCAACGCGCCGACCTTTTCGGAATTTTGGAAAGAACGGGGGACGTTATTTCAGAATAAAACCATCGTCGCCCACAATCTCTCTTTCGACATGGGAATGCTCAATCGGGAAATCCTTCGCCAGGAACAAATTCCGTTGGGAAACCCCGGAATCGACACCGTCCCGGTTCTCAGAAAACTTCTTCCTATGGAGAAGAGCCACAAGCTGAGGAATCTCGCCGTCTCGCTCGGAGTGGTCCAACAACGGATCCATCGGGCCGAAGAAGACGTCAAGGCCCTGGAACAGGTTCTTTCCATCGCCCTTCAACTCCCTTTAGAACGCCTCTTAGGCCCGTTGGGGATCGATCTTGCGTTGTGGGGAGGCTTCGCCTCCCACCGATATTTCCAGGATTGCCTTTGGTGGGCTCAGAGGACGGAATCGCCCTTGCATGTCTTCCTGGCAAAAATGGGGGACGAGGAAGCAGAAGAACGGACCATCGAGGAATTCCGCCTTGAACGCCCCGCCTGTACGGCCAAGAGATTGGGAGAATTCAAGGAAAAGGGGCGGTATCCCATGTCCTGGACCAACGTGTATCGGGTCTCGAATGGATAGGGAAGGGAAGCGACCGGAAAGAAATCCCCTGAGGGGTGGATTAAAATGACAATGGTGGGCGATACAGGTTTCGAACCTGTGACCCCTGCCGTGTGAAGGCAGTGCTCTACCGCTGAGCTAATCGCCCTCCAGAGAAGCCATGATTCTAAATAATTTAAAGACACAATTCAAGGGATCACCATGATCCCGAGAGAACTAAGGAGCCATCGTGGACTTCAAGGACACCCTGAACCTTCCGAAAACCGACTTCCCCATGAAGGCCGATCTTCCGAGAAAAGAACAGGAGTACCTCTCGGAATGGGGCCTGGCGGATCTTTACTCCCGGATGGTCGAAGAATCAGAGAATCGACCCCTTTTCCTCCTTCACGATGGTCCTCCTTACGCAAATGGCCACCTTCATATGGGCCACGCAATGAACAAAATATTGAAGGATATTATCAACCGGATCGCGTTAAAAAGCGGAATGCGCATCCGATACGTCCCGGGGTGGGACTGCCACGGTCTCCCGATCGAACACAAGGTCCTTAAAGACCTTGGGAAAAAAAGGAGCGAACTTTCCGCCATAGAAATCAGGAAAA